>CAJTLW010000016.1 GCA_910577515.1 uncultured Vampirovibrio sp. | reverse complement strand
AGTATAATATACATATATAATTAAATTATTATGCACTTGCCATAAGGCGCAAAATAATTATAAAATAGTTAGTATCAAATATAATTTAAGGATAGTTAAGTGATGATTAAAAAAATTGCATTGCTGTTAGCTTTAACAATTGTAACAGCCTACACAACAAATATTTCTATTGCAGCACCTGCAAAAACACCTGCAAAAGCTGCAGCAAAACAACGTTCAGTTTCTGTAAATCCTGTTGTTTACGGAGCAATTTCAAAGTACAAACAACATAATTATACGGGAGTTATCCAAGATTTAACACCATATCTTGCAGAAGATGGCGATAAATATAATGATAAAAATAACACAATAAAAAACAGTTCAATTGCTCATTATTATCTTGGTTTATCTTATACACAGCTTGGTATGAAGGATAAAGCAAAAGCTGAATACGACAAAGTTTTAGAAATTAATGACGATGCAAAACTTGTTAACTATTCAAGAAGAGCAGTTGCTTGTATAAATGGT
>CAJTLW010000015.1 GCA_910577515.1 uncultured Vampirovibrio sp. | reverse complement strand
TGCCGTTTTCAATATAGCTTATGTTTGGCGTATTAATTTCAACTAGTTCTGCTAATTTTTCCTGAGTTAAACCTCTTTTATTTCTGATTTCTTTTATTCTTTTCCCAAGAAGTTTTTTCATGTTTTCAGTCATTTCTTGCCCCCCATTTGCTATTTTGCCTTAGAAGCGCAAATAAAATAATACTATTTATAGTATAAATACTACTTGAAATATATTGTCTGATAGTATAATATACTGTTAGACAATATTTTTCATAAAGAAATATAATGCAAAATATGATGAAAGGACTTGATAAATGAAGAGTTTTAGTAAGTTTTCAATATTTTATAATAAGCATGGTTTAAGGCATGGCTTCTCCCTCGTTGAAATGCTCATGGCATTATTAGTAGCTTCATTGCTGCTTGCAGCATTAGCTCCTGTAATGACAAAAAGAATGAACGAAAAAGTAAACTTTGAAGGAGTAGTAGAAAATCCTGTTAGACACAAAATAGTATATTTAACAGAACCGGGAAATGGTGAATGGGAAGTACCTAATGGAA
>CAJTLW010000014.1 GCA_910577515.1 uncultured Vampirovibrio sp. | reverse complement strand
CAATGGTCAAAATGTGCATGGGTAATCAAAATATATTCAAGGATAAGATTATTTTTTTCAATAAATTTAAAGATTTCTTCATTTGAGCCTGCACAGTCAATTAATACTGCACTTTTAATATTTTCATCATATAAAAGATAGTTATTTGCTGCAAATTCAAGCGGTATAAATTTTTCAATTTTCATCCATCAATCTTCCATTATAATTTTTAGCTCCAATATTTTAACATACTCAAGCATTGAATAAAAGGGTTTTGAGGTTTATTTGAGCGATAAGTATTTATTAAAATTTGCTGGATATCAGCTTCTGTAAGGTCAAAGTGAAGTTTCAGGTCATTTAGATATTTATTTAAATGATTTTTGGCTGATTCAATATTTTCATTTGTTACTTTCTTAAATGATTCATCAGAAACTTTCATAAAAACGTCTTTTCATAAAACTAGCATCCAAAATTAGTGCACTTTTTGCACCATTTAACCACTCTACACACTTAATTTGAAAGCCTTTACAGGTCTTCAATTATATGATAAATTATCCCCAATTTAAAATCATTGCCTTTTAGTTTAATTTTATTTATTCTTTTTGGGGGGCAAAATATTCTCAAATTTAAACATATAGGGTTTTTGGGCTTC
>CAJTLW010000013.1 GCA_910577515.1 uncultured Vampirovibrio sp. | reverse complement strand
ACGTAAGAGATATTGACGCTGTTTTTAAACAAAGGTTTACTGCAGGTTATGCTTCCGATTATCAAACCGAACATCAGGAGCGGGATAATTACGGTACAATGCGTTTGAGGTGGCAGGCAGAGCTTAGAAAACATATAATGGGAATTTCAAACGAAGAACAGGATATGTATTTGAATTTTGGCGCTCTGACGCAAACTATGGCAACCGTTTACGGTACGGGCGAAACATTTGCTCTGGTTAGAGGCGGACCCTATATTGATTCAAGGATTAAAAACTGGCAGTCAAGAATAAGATATGCAATAGGCGGTACAAACGGCAGAAGTCCGTTTGAATTTGACGAATACACCTATGGTAAATCTTCAATTGATATTGATGAAAGCTTAAAACTCGGAAAATATTTATCCGTAGGCTACAGAGGCGTTATAAGTCCCTTGAAAGACAGAAAACAGGTTTTATGCAATCGCAGGGCCCGAGGATATTAAGGTTGCGTTTTCTTACGATACAATCAGAAGCAGTGTAAACTTTGATTTTATGTTCCTTTTGGGTACCGATTCAACCAATATCGAATACGATAAAATTACCGTAAGAGAACCTGATAAGCTTCAAAAGACAGACAGAGGGGTAAATAAAGATAAGGGCCTATGG
>CAJTLW010000012.1 GCA_910577515.1 uncultured Vampirovibrio sp. | reverse complement strand
ACTTTACTCCGGCTGGGTTTCCCCATTCAGAAATCGCCGGGTCAATGGATATTTAGCTCCTCACCGACGCTTATCGCAGCTTATCACGTCTTTCATCGCCTTCCAGCGCCAAGGCATCCGCCCGTTGCTCTTAATAACTTGTCTCAAAAAAACTTGTCTTCTTCTTTTTCTGTTCAATTGTCAAAGAACCGTAACTTACGTTACTGCCGAAACAAATTCGGATAAAAATAATAAGTTTCCTTATTCCTTCTGCCAAACTTGTTTCAATGGTGGAGGCGAAGGGAATCGAACCCCCGACCCTCTGCGTGCAAAACAGATGCTCTCCCAGCTGAGCTACGCCCCCGATTTGTGGTGGGCCTGGAAAGACTTGAACTTTCGACCTCACGCTTATCAGGCGTGCGCTCTAACCACCTGAGCTACAGGCCCTTTTTTGCTCGCTTTTTTTGTCTTATACCGCGTCAGTCTCGTTTCTCTCGAGATAAACTCAACTTCCTTGTCTAAAACAAAAACAGCTTCGCAAAAGCTTGCCTTAACCTACAAATTATCTTGAATGACAAAATAACTTGCCCTTGCTAAAGCACCCTACAGCTTTCACGTGTGGTCTGTTCTGTAAGGTTTCATACAATCCGCAAAGATACCCTTGCGTATCGTAATTGAAGAACGAATGGAATGCTCTTAAAGGAGGTGATCCAGCCGCAGGTTCCCCTACGGCTACCT
>CAJTLW010000011.1 GCA_910577515.1 uncultured Vampirovibrio sp. | reverse complement strand
CCATATATATCGGCCAATTCAACATTTACAGAATCACGCATTAATGTGCTGTTACTGTCGCGATCAGGATATGACACTTCCAGATACAAATTCCGATATGGATATCCGTTTGTATGCCGCACGGCAAGACTCAATGTCCCCTCTGCAACAGAATCCTCTATTGCAGGTCTGAACACTAAAGTCCGGGCATACTCCCATCCTTTGGAAGGAATGTCCACAAACATGCTATAATCGTTGGCATGGCGTGAGCAGGAAGCCCACGCCATCATCAATATCAGCGATAATATGAAACTGCGCAATCTATACATTGATTCTGTTGCCTGGCAGATACTGATCATTCCGCCGAATCAGACGACGATGACGATCCTCCTGATCCGGACGACTGTCCGTCTTTTTTCTGAACCGCAGGCTTCTTTTTCTTCTTCTTTTTCTTCTTCTTGTTATCAAACCGATTGATATTGTCCTGATCCAGAAGATCCACCTTACGATTTTCCTTTGCTTCGGCTTCTTCGTCACGCTTAAGCTGTGCCGGTTTCTCTCCCGACTTATTCATTGCGGCAATCTCAAAAGCACGGGCAGCATCAATCGTTGTCAGATTGGCAGCGATCTTTTTGTCGCTGCTATACGTTATGTCGCCCTTGAATATATCCGCCTTAAAGAAATACCATGTGGCATCAGCAGTCTCCAGCCGAATGTCCTTACCGGGCAATTTTCTCACGGCCTCAACATAGGCATCCACTTCATAATT
>CAJTLW010000010.1 GCA_910577515.1 uncultured Vampirovibrio sp. | reverse complement strand
CCACCCCCGCCACCATAACCTGCACCCCCGCCGCCTCCGCCTCCGCCATGACCTGTGATGCTACCGCCTCCACCCCCGCCACCGGTGCCAAGCAGTGCATTGTTCTTAGTATAATATTCAAGTCTTGTATCAGTATATGCCGGTGAAGTACCACCGGTTGAGCTGCCAGTACCACCTTGTGAAATTGAACCTCTTATACCGTCTGCACCATCCGTAGAAGATGATGTATCTCCCCTGCCTCCTCCAAGCCCGCTGCCAATAGCAGATCCTCTGGAAGTTCCACCTGCCCCGCCTGCTGCTCCTCCGCTTCCGCCATAGCCCCCGCCTCCACCCCATGGGTCTGCACCCCCACCTCCACCTCCACCATAAGAACCCGAATTTCCTGTGGCTGCAGCCACAGTCGTGCCTCTTGCACCGCCTCCGCCGCCTCCACCAATTATTACATGCTGTGAATCAGTGTTAGCTAATGTAATTGCTTTTGTTATATATCCTCCGCCACCACCTGCCCCGCTATGAGTGTTACTAAGATATTCAGATTTTGTGGTTTCACAATTGTGGCCTGTTCCTGTATTTCCACCTGCACCACCCCCGGCACCGCAAGCAGTTATAAGAACATTTTTACCCCTTGCAATTTCAGGAACATTCCAAGTATATTCTCCGGCTTCTTTTTTTTCGTAATTAACTTCTGCCTGCCCGCCCGCACCGCCTCCGGCACCGCCTGAAATCAGGGTAGCTTCAAGCTGGTTTACCATAGCAGGAACTGTAAATGTATTTGTACTGCCAGAGTTTGTAAATTCCATATACCCTGCTGTAGGTGCTGTTCCCCCGCCTCCACCTGCACCTATTGCTGTTACGGTTATGTTGTTATAACCCTCGGGTACGACATATTCACCTTCGCAATATAGCTCGTTTCCGTTTTCATCTTTTACAATGTTGGGGCAATATTTAGAATGCCCGTAAGATATTTCCACCGTTTCATTCTTGCCGTTGTGTGAAAATTCTCCTGTTATATGAAGATTTTCATTCATTCTCCTTGTCATAACAGGGGCAAGCGCTGCAAGCAATAATGATGCAACAAGTAAAGCCATAAGCATTTCAACAAGCGAAAAACCAAGCTTTTGCGTTAAATACGCGCAACAATTTTTTTTCATTTCTGTAACCTTTTTTACGATAAAACAATTTCAAAATTTAGATAAAACAATTTTCCTGAAACTAAATATACCACACCTTACTTATGATTTCAACAAAATCTATCTTCTTAAAGATAGAAGTACATCTTGCGGGTAAACTTCATTCAGGTTTGTGTTTGTAGCTGCAATAATGCAAAATTCTATGCTTTCGCCAATATTTACGCCCAAATCCTCAAAAGAAACCGCAATTTCAATAGTATCTTGATAGGCATAGCTTGCTTTTTTTAATAATCCAGAAGCCCAAAGCCCGCCGAATGTTGATTTTGCAATATTTAAAGGCAGCATTTCCGTGTCATTAAATGAAAAAGAAATTTCATGTGTAAACTGGTTTTCAATAATAGGGTAAATGTTTTCCGTGCGGATTGTAGTCCTTGCGGGGCTTAAGATGTTTTGTGTTTCATTTCTAAAGTATAAGAAAATTTGGTTTCTTAAAAAATATTTTGAATTTGTAATATTTTTTTTATTTAATTCAAATTTAAAGTAAACATTTGTTTCATCATTACCAAAATATATGCCTTTTATGGTTTTTCCGGCAGAAAAAGTCGGGCTATCCGGTAAAAAGATATATCCTGCATCTGCCCAATTGTCGACATTTTCATCCAAAACGCCGTCAATTACGGGTGAAATCATTTTCCTAGGCTCCCTTACGGGTTTTCCTACAATTGAAATTAAAGGTACATCAAGATACCCCGGGTGCTGCCTATTTAAAATTTTATATACATTTTTTAAATGCGCCCTGAAAAGGTAATCAAAAATGTGGTCATTGCCTGATTCATTCGGCTCACCATACCACCAGAACCAATCTGAGCCTTGTGCGATGAATATTTCCTGTTTTGCTTTTTCAATTAAATCCATCACCTGTTTTTTATCTTTTGGAGTTTGTGCTTCTCCCAAAAGCTGATTTTTAGCATTTTCAAGCGCTGTACGCGTTTTATCAAGGTATAGCCATGCCACGTTTTTGGTGGGTTCACCTATCCAGAGGTCAAAATTTCTGTTTATCCAGCTTCCTGATGATAGTTCATCAAGAATTATAGGTTCGGATTTTTCTAAAAAGTCACTAATCAGAACAGTTTCAAGACTCGGGTCGTTTTCTATTAAAGAATATAAAGTGTTTAAAAATTCATCTCCGTCATTTGCATAGCTTTCCCAGCAATTTTCCCCATCCATTGCAATTGTTAAAAGGTGTTCTTCCCTTGGAGAATTTTCAAGCTTGTTTTGAATTGTTTTTATTTTTTCATAAAAATCATTAGCGGCAATTTCACCTTCATAATTGCCGTATCCAAACCCTACAAGGTTTGCAAAGAATGAATCTGCAAAAATAATATTTGTTTTCGCCTTTCCTTCAAGCTTATAATTTGCACATAAATCATAAGGGTCTTCAAGATTTCCTTCAAAATCCCTTGTAAATTCTTTATGAATTGAATTGGCAAGGATGCCTTCATCTGCAACTGTCCATTTTATGTCAAGCTTTGATAATAATTCAACGGCAGATTTGCTTATGCATTGTTCAGGAAGCCAAATACCTTTTGGCCTTTTACCAAAGAATTTTTCAAAAGCATCTAAACTTTTTAAAACCTGCTCACAAGCATCTTCTTCCATCAATTTTGATTTTTCAGGTAAATTTTCACAATATTGATATTTATCTTCCTTGATGTTTAAAAGCAATGGCAAAATCGGGTGATAGAAGGGATTTGTTGAAATTTCAATTTTATTTTGTTTTTGATATTTTTTATATAAATCAGCAAGACGTTTAAATATTTCAATCTGAATATTAAAGATTTCACGCCTGTCTTCCAGAGTATAATTTTCTTCTTTGTCCATTAAATATTTTAAATTCGGGAAAATTTCAATAAATTTTTTGTCTATCCAGCAAAGTGTAAAATTTGCCATAATATCAGCATATTCCTGATTTGAAAAAGCATCTGTGCTGATATTATCTTTAGAATATCTTTTATTATAAAGGCTTGAATAATAGCTTCTTTTTAAAATCATATTGGCATAGTTTGCATCAAAAAAATGCTGTAAGATAAAGTTTTTATCTTCATTATTCAAGGCATCAACATCACTAATAAGAAGCCTTGAATGAACATCATGTGCGCCATTAATGTATCTTTCAACCGATTCAACCAAAATTGGGGATATATTAAAATTTAGCTTTATATTCTTAAAATTTTCAATGCGCCATAGCATATCATAATAATCTTTTGAGCCGTGAAGCCGAACCCAGGGCATAAGAAAATCTTCGTTATAATTTTCCTGATAAACGGGCTGGTGAAAGTGCCAAATGAATGCTATGTTTAATTTTTTTACCATAAAGTTCCTAACAAAATGCATTATAGCATATTTTTAGAATTTAATAAAATCAAAAGACCCTTCAAAACGAGGGTCTTTTTATAACCATTTTGCTATATATAGCATTTCTTTTAATTTAAAATTATGCTTTTTTTGAAAATTTATCTGCGATTTTACTGAAGAAGCCGCTAATGGCTTTCGGAATACCTCTTACAAAATCAACAGTTTTATGGAAACCTTTTACGATATTGCTCTTAGCACCTTGTACCACTTTTGAATGAATTAGCTGGTTTGATTTATCTTTTATGAAAGTAAAAGCTTTACCAAAGAAACCTCTGATATTTGAAGCCACTTTGCCGGCGCTAAAATTGCCCTTCCCTGTGAAGCTGACACTGTCAACAGCATTATTTCTTCGGGGAACTCTTGGTCTTTCAATGCTTGAAAGATTGCTTGTCGCGTTTAAATTATTTGAGATTGGGGTAATCATAATATTATTCCTTTATTTTTTTATAGTGCATTAAGTACCACGCTTGCAGCTTTTTGTGCTTTTTCTATACTACGACGGTTTGCTGCCGCGGCTTTATCTGCAACATCATCATCATTTAAATCTGTTCCAATGTCAGCACCGTCTTTAGCAACTTTTGCTGCAGCGCCTGCAGTTCCGAGTGCCATGGCATTATCAATAACATCTGCGCCTCTTGTAATTCCTAAATCTTTTGCAAAGAATTCTGCTGCTTCTTTAGAGCCTGCATTCGGGTTTTTTGTAACTTTTTTAACTATTTTTGAAATTACAGATTTATCGTCATCAGCTTTTTTTACAATTTTATCTATAACAGAGCCTTCAACGATTGTTTTCCGGGCATTTTCTTTAGCTGCTTCCTGCAAATTATCCGCAATATTCGTTGCTTTAGCTTTTTTAGCTTTTGCAATATTTTTCTTTGCTGATTCCATATAATTTACAAACTTCTTTGCTGCACCGATTTTATCCCCGTCTTTTTGGGTCATTTGTTTTGCTGCATCAACAAAGCCGCTTGAAACGCCGCTTAATAATTTCTTGCTTTTAAGCCCCACGCCAACAAATGCAACACCGGCAACCGCAAACTCTATTAAATGGTCTAAAATATAATCACCAAAAAGAATTCCTGCATTTGCTGTTGTAACGTTAACAGGTTTTCCGTCTTTTGTACTTGCATATTTTTCTTCAAAAGTTCTTCCGCCAAGTTCGCTTAATTTCGGCTTATCTTTTTTAGCTTCTTTTGGCGCTTTTTTAGAACCTGAAAAATTCACTTGTGAATTTATTGAATTAACAGAAAGCATCTTGGTTTCCTTTTATTCCTTTCACACACTGAGAATAAAGCGTATGAATATAAAATATTGCTAATTTCATGAAGTTTTGTTACAAAACTGTTACAATCAATTATACAACAAAATGATGACTAATGGAAATATTTTTTATCTTTAATCTCATCAGGCAAAAATTGTTGCTTATATTCAGGATTGTTGTGTGTATAAACATATCCTTCGCCAAAGCCGTATTTCTTAGCATCTTTATAATGAGCATCTCTTAAATGCATTGGCGGTGGAAAATCTTGTCCTGATTGAATATCGGCCATAGCTTCGTCTATTGCCATAATTGCCCTGTTTGATTTTTTTGCACGCGCAACAAATTCAGTTGCCTGTGCAAGTGCAATTCTGCATTCAGGCATTCCAAGGGTTTCAACCGCTTTCAATGCTGCTTCTGCTATTAAAAATGCTCTGAAATCTGCATTTCCGACATCTTCGCTTGCGCAAACAATCAATCTTCTAGCAATAATTCTTGGGTCTTCGCCGTTAACAAGCATTTTTGCAAGGTAATATATTGCAGCATCAGGATCAGAGCCTCTTAAAGATTTTTGAAACGCTGAAAGACAATCATAATGGCCTTGTCGGTCATATCTTGCAGTGCTTTTTTGAAGCAAATCTTCAATTAATTTCTTATTTACGGTGCTATCAGAACTTTTTCCATCTCCGTACGCTGCAAAATAAGAATTTTCAACCGTATTTAAGGCATATCTTGCATCGCCTGATGATAAATTTACAATTGTTTCAACCGCTTCATCTTCAATAGTTACAGGTATATTTGAATAATGTTCTTTCAGATAATTAAACCCTTTTTCAACAATTTTTTTCATGCTATTTTCATCAATGCGGTTAAGCATAATAACCTGCGCACGAGATAAAAGCGCCGGCACCACCTGAAAAGAAGGGTTTTCTGTAGTAGAACCTATTAAATGAAAAGTTCCGTTTTCAATATGCGGCAAAAGTGCATCCTGTTGAGTTTTAGAATATCTATGAATTTCATCTATAAAAAGAATAGTGCGGATGCCGCTTCTTAAATTGTCTTTAGCCTGTAAAACGGCATCTTTTACATCTTTTACGCCAGATGTTACAGCGGAAAGCTCTAAAAAATTTGCTTTATGATAATTGGCTATAAGCCTTGCAAGAGTGGTTTTTCCGCACCCGGGCGGCCCCCATAAAATTAAAGAAAAAAGCCTGTTTGCTTTTAGAAGTTTATTTATGGGTGAATTTTCGCTTATAACGTTTGTCTGCCCCAAAAATTCATCCAGATTCTTAGGCCTCAAAAGTGCTGCAAGCGGGGTTTGTTTATTATTTTCTTCTAGTGCATCAAATAAATTCATTGTATAATTTTACCATGATGAAGAAGATTTTAATAACGTTAGTTCTAATTAGCCTTATTGGCTCACTTTCAGCGGCAGGATATTATATTTATAAAAATAAAATTTTAAATAAAAATCCAAAAAAACCAACATTTACATTTTGGACAATCCAGCTAAAAACCCCGGCAGGACGTTTTATAGAAGATAATATTGAAACATTTAAGAAAAATCATCCTGATGTTGAAGTTGTTTGGGTGGATATTCCTATAGCAGAAGCCCAAAAGCGCACCCTTGCAAGTGTTTTATCTGGTCATCCGCCGGATTTGATTAATTTAAACCCTGATTTTTCTTCTCTTTTGGCACAAAAGGGGATTTTGGAATATTTCTCAGAAGACGAAATGAATGATTATCATCCGGAATTAATTGATAAATTACGGTATCAAAATAATATTTTTGCAATTCCTTTTTATGCTACAAGTCCTGTTACGGTTTATAATCAAAAGATTTTAGATAAATGTTTTGAAGGCAATTATCCTGTTGTTGCAAGTTATGAAGATGTTTATGAATTAGCATCCGATATTAAAAATTGTACAGATAAACCTTCAATTGTGTTAAACCTTAATGAAAATGATACTTTTGCAAAGATTTTAAATAAATATTATATTTCAAACTTTGAAGATGATACCGAATTTTCAACCCTAAATCATGTAATTACAATGTTTGATGATATGTATAAAAAAGGTTATCTGCCAAAAGATACACTTACAATCAACCACAGGGAAATGATTGAACAGTATATGGCATCAAATGCAATATTTGTTGTTGCAGGGTCAAATTTTATTAAAATGATTAAAGAAAATGCACCGGATGTATATGCTGCATCTGAAATCACAAACCAGTTGACATCCCCTGATGGCAAATATGATGTCGGTTTGATGAATTTTGTTATCCCGAAAAACGCTAAAAATAAAGCTTTAGCAAAAGAATTTGCCTTTCTTTTAACAAATAAAGAAAATCAGTTGAAATTTGCAAAACTTACAAATACTCTTCCTGCTAATTTAGAAGTACTTTTAGATGATTATTTTATAGACTGCCCGGATGATTTATGTGAAAAATCCCGCTGTATCGGTGCAAGTCAGCTAAATTCCCTTGTAAAGGAAGATTTCGGGTATAAAAATAAAAAAGCAATAAATGATACGCTAAACCGTACGCTGGAAGAAATTTTACTGAATAATACTCCTGCTGATAAGCTTGAAAAGAAATTAAAAAAATTGCAAAATGAAGTAAAAGACTTAATAAAGGATTAATTTCCAGTTACAAAATCCTGCCCTGCCTGCTGTTGTGAGCGTAGCGAATAATCCATAAAACCGGCAGTCTTTTCAAAATATGATTATAATGTTATTCTGAATAAGAAAAGAGGCGCATTAGGTTACAAATTGTAATACGCCCCAAAAATTGTTGTTTTATCTAAAAATTTTAAAAGAGAACATTAGCAGGTAAACCCCCTAAAAGGGGAGGTGCTATTCAAGCACCTGGATTATTATTTTTCCGCTTGCGCCATCTCCGCCTTTATTTGGATTGTTTAATATATCGGCTGTGTTGATAGCTCCTGATAATTCTCTTATTGCAGCGCCTCCGCCCCCTGAGCCTATTCCGTTTCCTGCAACACCCAGGCTGTTATTTCCTGTATCCTGAACGCCTCCTGCACCGCCTTCACCATATCCTGCAAGGTTACCGCCTTTGCCGCCATTAGAGCCTGCAGGGTTTTTACCCTCTCCTCCTTTGGTGCAGTATGCGGTTTTTTTAGTGTAGTCGCTGCCGGAATATTTACAAATGTTTTTATCAGGCACGGTTCCACCCGTTCCGTTTACAAAAACAGTGTTTGGTGTATTTCCGCTCACAGTCGGGCTGTTTCCGCCGTTTCCGCCTGCCACTTTTATTTCTCCTGTGGCGTTTGTTCCAAAGACAGTATCTCCGCCTTTTATTGCAGGAACAACAGTGTTGCTTGCAACATAAGCGCCTGCACCGCCCTTACCTATCCTGATGCTTATAGGTTGCCCGCTTATGGCGTTTACGGAAAATTTCATAATGTTTCCACTTGCCCCACCGCCCCCTGAACCGGTTTCAGCGCGTTTATAGGCTCCTTTACCACTGTCTAAAGTAGCATCCCAATATAAATTCCAAGAGAGGCGGGCATATCCACCGGAGCCTTTACCACCGTCATGAAGGCCATATCCACCCCCGCCCCCGCAACCGTAGCCTGATGCATTACCACCTGTAGGGCTTGAAGCCGTTCCGCCTTTACCGGGGGTACATTCAAACCAGGGGGTAGTAACAGCGCCACCATCGGCACCCTTACCGTCGGTTGATTTATTATCGCCGGTTACACTAAAACCGGGCAGTTTCGAATTTGTGGCTATGGATTTGGTAAAGTTTTCCGTATTATCGCCTCTTTGACTTAATGTCCAGTATGTTACCACATGTCCGGGAGAACACCAGGTTCCGTTGCATTCTCCGCCGGCATCACCCCCACATCCTGACCAGCTACAAGTTGTATCAGTGTTCATACCTGTTTGTTGTAATACATCATCTTTTCTTTTTAAAAATGACATTCTGCTATTGACACCATTTGTTGCAGTAATTATACTTCCATTTTGGTCAATTTCACCTAGAGTTCCTCCATTTGCCCCGGAACCCACAATAATAGTTAAATTTTCTTTTTCAGCCACATTCTGACGATTTAATCCTATAATCGTACCGCCTCCGCCTCCCCCGCCACCTGTGCCATAGTCAAGATAAGTGACTTTAATAATGCCGGATTTGCCTGATTCACCGGTTTGATTACCAGATAAACCTCCACCAATACCGCCACGGCAATAATCTGTACCCCATTTTGTAGCAGTTGCAAGATTTGCGTTGTATCCATAAGTATTAGCTCCTCCATTGCTACCATTTGGATATCCTCCTTTACCACCACCGCCGGCATTAAATATACCTGATCGATATGTTGCATTGTCACCGCCATTACCACCCCCACCGCCACCATTACCCCCACCGCCGCCACCCCCACCGCCGGGACAAGACCATGGAGATCCTGAACTTGCATTTGCTCCACCCACGGAACCTCCACCCCCACCACCTGAGGCTATTAGAATATCGTTAAAATATGTAGGACCACCCCCTCCACCACCTCCACCTGCACAACCAGAACCTCCACCCCCACCTCCATAAGCTCCTCCACCACCTCCGCTCATTACTGAAAATAAGCTTCCATTATCAACTTTGTATTGATATCCGCTTTTTCCACCATTGCCTCCATTTGCGCCAACTCCTCCTGATTTAGCTTCAGTAGGACCGCTACTACTTATACCGGTGGCACCGCCCCCGTTAGGTTTTCCTCCAGTTGCAAGCAATATATTTGTGTCATTATCATTTGCACCCCCGCCAAGTCCTCCATAATTAGGATTGCAAGTATTATTTGTTCTATTTCGGCTATCGCTTCCTCCGTCTCCACCGCCTCCGCAAGCTCCCATTTTACCAAGATATGCGCTTGAACCGTCACCACCCCCACCACCCCCACCACCTATTTGGTAAGATATAGAGGCTGTATTTTGACCTACCTTAATGCCCATAGGAGTTGTTCTGTAGCCACCAGAACCTCCACCACCTCCATAAACTGTTTTATTTGAAGATATAACATGAGAACCCCCGCCACCTCCACCTCCGCCACAGCCAATTACGCTAACATATTTATCTTTAATGGCATCGGGAATGTTGTTCCAGCTTGAAACACCTGCAGTACTGAAAGTTTGGGTTTTTTCCACCTGTCCGCCGGCGCCACCACCTGCTCCGCCTGAAATTAGAGTGGCTTCTATTTGATTAACCATAGCAGGAACAGTGAATGTATTTGTGCTTCCTGCAGTTGTATATTCTGTGTAGCCTGCAGTTGGGGCAGTTCCGCCCCCACCTCCTGCACTTATTAAAGTAACAGTCATAGGGCCGTTGTAGTTGTTTGGAACAACCCATTCTCCTTCGCAATATTTGCTGCCGTCAGAGGCAGTTTTTTCTTCCGCACCGGGCAAAGCCAAACAATCATTATAGCTTATTTCATAAGTTTTAACCTTTTTATCCCCGACACTGAATTCCCCGCTTACGTGGATATTCTCATTCATTTTTCTTGTCATAACAGGGGCGAGCGCTGCAAGCAATAATGATGCAACAAGTAAAGCCATAAGCATTTCAACGAGTGAAAACCCACATCTTTTCTGGATTGCTTCGCTTTGCTCGCAATGACACAACCAAGCTTTAACATTCCCCTTCATTAGCATAATTATTTCAGCCAAAAAGCACTTAGCTTGCTGAAAACTCTTTGCACCATGTGTGCATAACAAATTTTCTTTCATAATTAACCTTTACGATAAACAATTAATAAACAACTTCTCTGGTATTATGTTATCATATTACACACTTTATTTCAAGGAATTAAAAACCCCGAACCCAAAATAAACTCATTAAGCTTAAATATTTGTTTCGTTGTTTTTTTCTTTAATATTGTTGAAAACCTTCTTTGCGCCATCATTTTCCTTTGCAAGCTTTATCACAAAATCAATGGCCTCAATATCCCTGTGAATTGCTTCTTTTAAGGATAAAATCTCTTCATACGACAATAATTCAACGTTTGCATCTATTTCATAATCAAATATTTTTTTAAATTTTTCCTGTGCAGCTTCATCAAACCCTGGCAAACCCGTTTTATAGCCATACCACTTATGAAACTGGTGTGCCATATTATAAATATTAATTTGCCCTGTGCCTAAAACAAACACAGGTTCTGTTTTAAAGGCAAACTTATGGTTTAAAATAAGGTTTAAAACAAAGGCGTTTATCCCTGTTGTTGGTGTAATGAAGCCTTCTTGTTCACCAACCAAAATTAAAAGTTTTTTTGCATAAGGCACCCTGAAAACCTTTGTGCCGTTTTCTTCAATATAGGCAAGCAAGGCATTTGGGGTTTTTAAATTTTTTGTAACAATTTCTTTAACTTCATCATTTACTTTTTTCTTATTTTGTTCGGTTTTAGAATTTAAGGTGAGCTTAATTCCTGCTTGTGTATGGGTTTTTGTGGTGGAATTTGTAACAGAATATTTAATATTTGCAAGATGTTTTTTATATTTTTTTTCATAAAACTTTTCCTGACAAATAAAAATCCATTCCGTTAATTTTTTAATTAATTCTTCCATAAAAAACTCCCTAAAGCGATATTATAACACTTTAGGGAGTTTATTAAATAATGTTAATGATGGATTTAGTGTTTTCTACTTATCATCCAACGCTGCAACGCCCGGAAGAACTTTGCCTTCGATGAATTCCAAAGAAGCGCCGCCGCCAGTTGAAACGTGTGTGAAGTCTTCAGCTTTTGCAAATTTCTTTGCTGCTGAAACTGAATCACCGCCGCCAATAACACTTGTTGCACCGTTTTTAGTAGCATCAACTATAGCTGCAAGCACTGCCTTTGTGCCTTCTGCAAATTTCGGGTTTTCAAATGCGCCAACAGGTCCGTTCATAAGAATTGTTTTTGATGATTTTAAAACATCTGCAAACGCTTTTCTTGAATCAACGCCAGCGTCAACCCCTTCAAAACCGTCAGGAATTTCATTGATTTTAACAAATTTATTTGTGCCGTTTCCTGAAAAATCATCTGTTACAAGAACATCTGTTGCCATAACAAGTTTTACGCCTTTTTCAGCTGCTTTTTTCTCAATAGCTTTTGCAACTTCAAGCTGGTCGTCTTCGCAAATTGAATTTCCGATTTTGCCGCCGTTTGCTTTAACAAAAGTATAAGCCATACCGCCGCCAATAATAAGGTTATCTACTTTATCAATTAAGTTTTCTAAAACACCTATTTTAGAAGAAACCTTAGCACCGCCAACAACAGCTGTGAAAGGTCTTGTCGGGTTATCAAGTGCTTCAGATAAGCATCTTAATTCTTTTTCCATCAAAAGACCTGATACAGCAGGCTTTAAAACACGTGCAAGCTTAGCAGTAGATGTATGATTTCTATGTGCTGCGCCAAATGCGTCATTTACATAAAAATCACCAAGTTTAGCAAGTTCATTTGCGAAAGTCATATCGTCATCTTTTGCTTCTTCTGCCTTGTAGTATCTGATGTTTTCAAGAAGTGCTACCTGTCCTTCTTTTAAGTTTTCAACCATTTTAGGAGCATCCGCAACATCAGGTATAAACATAACATCTTCGCCTAAAATTTTTGATAAATATTTTGCAACAGGTGCAAGTGTAAATTCAGGATTTTTTTCTCCTTTTGGTCTGCCTAAGTGAGCCATAAGGATAATTTTGGCGCCTTTGTCTTTAAGGTAGTTTAAAGTAGGCATAATAGCCTGAATTCTGGTATCATCGGTAACATTTTTATCAGCATCAAGAGGAACGTTGATATCAACACGCACCAATGCCTTTTTGCCTTTGATGTCTCCTAAATCTTTAATTGATTTTTTCATTGAAAATACTCCTTTAAAAGTGTCCGTTTGAAAATATTATATTAAAAATACAAATATTCTACAAACTTTTAAAATTTTTTATTTTGCCATACCTGCTGCAATTCCAGCTGCCAGAATAATAAAAATACCGAGAATAAAACCTAAAACGGCGCCGACAATTAAAAGAACAACTCCTGCTTTAGCCCATGTTTTTTGTACATTTTCAAAATGTTCAATGCTATCCCATTTTTTATTTTGCCAAGCCCATTCGTTTCCTTTTAACCCAAACCAGATAGAGCATCCTAAAGGTGCAAGCCAGCCGATTAGAGGAATAAAGGAAAGCAAAGAAACTGCAAAAATAACAAATGTAATATAAGTGTTATTTCCAAGACCCCAAATCCAGTTTAATAGAAATACACCCCAGTTGAATTGTTTAGCTATAGCTTCCGGTACTTGTGCATTAGCACCTTTGCCTGAATTGTTTACAAAATTTTGTACTTCATCTGCCATAATTTTTTCCTCTTCTTTCTTTTAGAAATTATTTAACTGTTGGTTTGTAAAATTTGTATGCTGTTAGCATTGAATCCAAGACAGTTTTAAAATCTATATTTTTCGAACGTAATTTTTCAATATTATCAATAGAAAATTCGCCCAAAAGCTCATTATTTTTTGAACTATATATTTTTGTTCTTGGCAATTCTGTTTTTTTAGAATAAGATTTTTTAGGATTCTTTTTCCTTCTTTCAAAAGCAGAAGCCCCTGCCGCCATATCAAAAATATCTTTTTTCTCTTTAAAAGAGTACCCTGCCCAATCTTTTGGAAGAATATAAAATTTGTTTTCATTTTCTTCAATTTTATATGTTTCAAAGTATAAAGAATTGTATTTTATAGCTAAATCTACTATTTTTTCAAGCGTAGGAGAGGTTTTTGAAGGGGAAATACTTGTTTCTTTTGAAATAACAAATATAAATGCGAAAACAAGAGTAAGAATGATTGATAAATATATGATGGGTAAAATTATAAGTTTTAGTATAGCAAATACAATAGTTTGTATATCTTGGGAATGCTTAAATTTTTCATCACTTTCCCATTTTTTGTTTTTATATGCCCATTCATTTCCTTTAAGCCCGCAAATAATTGCAAAATATAACCCTGCAGCAGGGGTTAGACCCAAAAGAAGCATCCAGAGAGTTTTATAAGACTTATTAAAAAGCCCCCATATCCATGTTCCAAAAAATGCGCCCCAGTTAAAGACCTTTGTAAAATCATAAGGATATTTTCCGGTTATTGCTCCTTTTTTAAAAAGCAGGAATAACCCCGCAGCAAAGCTTATTAATGCAAATATATACATAAAAGGAGGCGGAAGAAACATTGCAAATGAATTTATAATAAAAAGAACTGAAACTGCTATATTTGCGCTTGTATTTATTTTGCCGTTTATATCATTTAAACGTCTTATAATATTTGAGATAAAAACAAATAAACAAAAAATTAAAATTAAAATATACCAGATTTTCAATAAAACAGGCATGCCTGAAAAAAGCTTGCCAAAATTAAAAGCATCTTTTGCCGTTTCCATATTTGACAACAAAGACCATGTTACAGGAATTGTAGCAAGAGTGCTTATCATAGCCGTATACAAAATATTTATAAAATAATCGCGTCTGCCTATAATGCCTTCAAAACCGATAAAATCAGTGTTTAATCTTAATTTATCCACATTTTCTCCCGTATTTACTTTTAATTTCTTATACTTTTACAGGGCTTGTTTGTTCAACTATTTTTCTTATATAAGCGCCATATCCATTATTTTTATATTTCTTACTTAATTTTAAAAGCTGTGAAGAGTCAATATAGCCCATTCTGTATGCTACTTCTTCAATACAGGCAATCTTCATCCCTGTATTGATTTCCATTGATTGAACAAAATTGCTTGCCTGTAATAAACTTTCAAATGTTCCAGTATCAAGCCATGCAAAGCCTCTGCCCAAAATTTCCACATCAAGTGCTTGATGTTGAAGGTAAATATTGTTTAAATCTGTAATCTCTAATTCACCGCGTGCAGAGGGCTTTAGAGTTTTTGCAAATTCTACAACATGCTTATCATAGAAGTATAACCCGGTTACAGCAAAATTTGACTTTGGATACTCCGGTTTTTCTTCAATAGAAACGGCTTTATTGTCTTTATCAAATTCAACTACACCAAACCTTTGCGGATCGTTTACCTGATACCCGAAAACAGTGGCTCCTGTGGTTTTTTGACCAACTGCTTTCAACATAGATGAAAATCCGAACCCGTGGAAAATATTATCCCCTAAAATTAGCGCCACAGGTGAATTTTGAATAAAATCTTCTGCAATTAAAAAGCTGTCCGCTATACCTCTTGTTTCTGTTTGAACAGCGTAAGAAAACTTTATGCCAAGCTCTGAGCCGTCCCCTAAAACTTTTTGAAAGTTCCCGAGATCGTTTGGGTTTGAAATTATTAAAATATCCTTAATCCCTGCAAGCATAAGGGTTGTAATAGGATAATAAACCATAGGTTTGTCATATACTGGAAGTAAAATTTTTGAAATAGGAAGGCTTGCAGGGTATAACCTGCTTCCGGCACCTCCGGCAAGAATTATTCCTTTCATATAAGCGCCCCCCAATTTTTAGTATTTTGAACAGGCTTTTTATTATTTTGCAAAGTTTTTAAAGTTTTTTCCCATTCTTTTGCGTTTTTAACGGATTTTTCAAGCGGAGTATTTGCTTCCCAACCAAGCACCTCTTTTGCAAGCATAGGTTTTGCTATTAATTTTGCAGGGTCGCCTTCGCGTCTTTCGCAAACTTCAAGCGGAATTTTTGTATCAAGAGTCTTTTCAACTGCAGAAAATATTTCTTTAACGCTCTGGCCCTCTCCTGTGCCAAGGTTTATTATTGTGCTTGTGTTCTCTTTTAAATATTCATACGCCAGAGTGTGCGCCCTTGCTAAATCACAAACATCTATATAATCGCGGATGCAGGTGCCGTCTTTTGTTTCATAATTATCTCCAAAAAGCTTAAACACTTTGTTTTCATCAGCTTTTAAAATATTTGGTACAAGATGTGTTTCAATATTGTGCCATTCGCCTGTCACACCCTCGCTATCTGCTCCTATAACGTTAAAATATCTAAAAATCGTATATTTTAAACCGTAAGCTTTAGCATAATCTTTTATTGCAAATTCCATTGCAAGTTTTGTGTTTCCATAAGGGTTTACGGGTTTTTGAACATGTTTTTCATCAATTGGAACATATTCAGGCTCCCCGTATGTAGCACAGGTAGATGAAAATACTATTTTTTTAACGTTATTATCAATCATCGAATTTAAAAGATTAATTGAACCAATTACGTTATTTTCATAATATTTTCTCGGATTTATAACACTTTCATTCACAAGCGCGTCTGCTGCAAAATGAATAACGGCATCTATTTTGTATGTATTAAAAAGCACATTCAGGGCATAGGTGTCGTTGATATCTGCATTTATAAAATCAACAAGGCTTCCCTTTTGTTCTTCATTATGATTTTTTGCAAAATCTTTTAATCTTTCTATGATTTCAATATGCCCGACTGAAAGATTATCCAAAATCACAACATCATAACCTGATTTTATAAAATCAATCGCACAATGTGAGCCTATATACCCCGCCCCGCCTGTAATAAGTATCATATTAAATAATTCCTGTTATTCTTTGCTTGCAAGTTTTTCTCTTACTTTTTGTTCGATTTCTTTTAGAATTTCAGGGTGTTCATCCAAAAATTCTTTAGATTTATCGCGTCCCTGTCCGAGTTTTTCTTCGTTATAGCTAAACCATGCACCCGCTTTTTTAACGATTTCCATATTAACTGCAACATCCAGAACGTTTCCTAAAGCGCAGATGCCTTTACCATAAACAATATCAAATTCTGCTGTTCTAAACGGAGGTGCTACTTTGTTTTTAACCACTTTAACGCGTACCCTGTTTCCGATATCTTCACCTTCTTTATTTTTAACAGAATCAAAACGACGAATATCTAAACGAACGGATGCATAATATTTAAGCGCGTTACCACCGGTTGTTGTTTCAGGGTTTCCGTACATTACACCGATTTTTTGTCTTAACTGGTTAATAAAAATAACTGTAGTATTAGTTTTGCCCACAATACCGGTTAATTTTCTTAAAGCTTTTGACATAAGCCTTGCCTGAAGCCCCATTTGCTGTTCATCCATAGCTTTTTCAATTTCAGCCTTCGGTACAAGGGCTGCAACAGAGTCTATAACAATAACGTCAATTGCACCAGAGCGCACAAGTTCTTCTGCAATTTCAAGCGCCTGTTCGCCTGTATCCGGTTGGGAAATTAAAAGTTCATCAACATTCACGCCTAAATTTTTTGCATATTCAGGATCAAGCGCATGTTCAGCATCTACAAATGCTGCAATACCGCCTTTTTTTTGTGCTTCTGCTACAATATGCTGAGCAAGTGTTGTTTTACCGCTTGATTCAGGGCCGTAAATTTCTATAACTCTTCCTCTTGGTACTCCGCCAACCCCGAGCGCTATGTCTAATGCTAAAGCCCCTGTCGGGATACAGTCCACATTTACTGATGATTTATCGCCAAGGCGCATAATGGAGCCTTTTCCAAAATCTTTCTCAATCTTATCAAGAGCCATCTTAAGGGCTTTATCTTTCCCTTCTCTTATAGCTGCTTCTTCTTTTGTTTCTTTTACTTCCTTTTCAGCCTTTGTTTTGGTTTCTGCTGCCATTTTATAAATCTCTCCTCTTATAAACCGGTGTAAACAATTTCGCTATACTTTAATTGTAATTCATTATATAATAAATTCTATGAAAACCATAATACTTAATAATTTTGAAATAGGAAAAGACAGGCTAACAATTTTTGCAGGGCCTTGCGCAATAGAATCAAAAGATATTGTGCTTAAAACAGCCGAACAATTAAAAAAAGATTGCGAAAAACTCGGCATAAATTACGTATTTAAAGCCTCTTACGACAAGGCAAACCGTTCTTCAATAAAATCATTTAGAGGCCCTGGGATAGACGAGGGGCTTAAGATTTTAGAGGCAGTAAAAAAGGAATTTGGCCTGCCAATTGTAACTGATATTCATAAAGAAGAAGAAGCAAAACCCGCAGCAGAAGTGGCGGATGTGCTTCAAATTCCGGCGTTTTTATGCCGTCAGACAGATTTGCTTGTGGCGGCTGCAAAAACAGGAAAAATTGTTAACATTAAAAAAGGGCAGTTTTTAGCCCCTTCTCAAATGAAATCTATAGCGCAAAAAGTGATAGATTCCGGCAACGATAAAATCTTAATAACAGAGCGTGGTACAACATTTGGCTATAATAACCTTGTTTCTGATATGAGAAGCATAAAAATCATTCAGGATATGGGGTATCCGGTTGTATTTGATGCAACGCACTCTGTGCAGTTGCCAGGCGGTGCAGGAGATTCATCGGGCGGTGAAAGACAATTTGCACCTTTGCTTGCAAAATCAGCTATTGCAGCAGGGGCAAAATGTTTATTCTTTGAAATTCACCCGGAACCTGATAAAGCACTTTGTGATGGCGCTAATATGATACCTTTAAACGAAGCTTATGAGTTATTTGAACTTTTAAATAAAATTTTTAAGGTTGTAAATTAAGCTTTGAAATTTGAAACAGCATATAAGAAATTATTTAAAAGTTTTGGAAGCAATGTTGGGCGAATTGCAAGAAAATCAATCACAAATTCGTTAATTCCGACTTCTTCATAGTATGGAATTTTGTCAAAATTTTGTTCAACTTCAGATTCAAACATGTGCATTTTGCAAAAACCATCCACAACAAAGGGTAAAATTTTGTTTAAAGATGGGTCTTTAACTGACCAATGCCCGCGATGACACGGAGCAGAACATGTAAGCCTTGAAACTATTGCAGAGTTGCAATTTAGAGGGCATAAACCGAGGCTTTCCACCCTTTTCCCGCCTGCTATCTGAATTTTTTTGTTTCGGATAATTTTTTTGCTTTTTTTAATGCATTTTATGATATTTTCTTCATCTCCTAATGCTGAAAAATCAAGTGCATCAATAGGATGCAGGTTTGATAAACATTTAATTGAATAACTGTTTAAAAGATTTATTCCGCTGCCTATTTCAACAGGGGTTGATTGAAATTCGGGGTCATTCATTTTCGTCCAGAAAAAGCCGATATTGTTTATCACAACAGTTTTTGGTTTCGGGTCTTTATAGCAAAGCATTTTAACTGTTTCATAAACCCTCTCAAAATCTCTTTCGATAAGAATTCTTGGTGTTGAAATGTTTAAATTCATACCAAATTCAGCACAAAACTTTCTTGCTTTGTTTATCAATTTTTCAAAAGGATATTTTGATAAATCTACAGTACAAGCAACTTCGCCATATTCAATTGATGAAACTGGGTTAAAACCTGTTGTTTTTATGAATTTTCGAAGTTCTCTGAATTGTTCCAGACTGGATAATCTTAAATTTAATTTTGGCAATTCAAGTTTTGAATAGTTAAAATCTTTATCAAGCCTTTTACCTTTTAATTTCCAGTCATATTTTTGAATATAGTTTGCAAATTTAAAATCTTCTCCCGTAGCAGAGAGGATTTCACCCGAAAAATGGCTTGTTTTGTAAAAACTTTTTCTTACATGTTTAAAAGGCAGTTTTTGTTCCTTAAACATTTTTGGTTTGTCTAAAATCTTTTCTATAAGCTTAATTCCATCCAAAATTTCATCACTTGAATTAAACTTTCCTTTAATAACAACGGCGCTTATTGCCTTTGATTTTATAAGGTCTTCTGCAAAATAAGGCAAATTATCCGAATCCACAGACAAAGGAATTTTTGCATATTTGCTTATTTTTTCAATGTTTTTTAAATAAACTTCTTCCGTTATAATAAGCCCGTCAATTTTATGAAACATCTCCATAAATTCAACGCCTGAAAGGTTATGGATATCAAAATAAGAATCTATTATTACCCTGAAAGGTAAATCCATCGTTTTTATAATTTCTAAAATTCCGTAAGAATTTACAAAAATTCCGTCAATTTCTGTTGTGGTTAAAAATTCTATGAATTTTTTTGTAACGTTAACATCTTCTTCTGTGATTGTATGTTTAAAATTTACATAAATCTTCGAGCCTGTTTTTTTTGCAGCATTAATGTATTCATTAATATATTCAAAAGTTCCTTTAGAGCCGGGCGTACTTTTTAAGGTGCCTGTAATATGCTTCATAAAACGATGATGATAAACATAAAACTGCCTGCATTTAACCTTTTTTGTAAAATTTAAAATATCCTCAGGATGCTTTATAGGTGAAACTACAAAAATCTCTTTCATAAGATAATCGTATAGATTTATACAGCTAAAGTCAAGCGAGCAATTGAATTTTTATAACCACTGTTAAATTATTAAATTCATAATGAAAAAATGCTTGCTTACTTTCTTTTTTCTTTTTCTTGCTTCAATTCAGGCTTTTTGTTTTGAAGCACTAAATTTTAACGGTTTTATTCTGGATGAAGCTAACGTTATAAGCCCTGAAAATGAAATTGCCCTAAACCAAGTATTGTATGAATTGCAAACCAAAACAAAAGCCGATGTTGCTGTTGTTACTCTAAAAACCTTGCAGGGGGAAGTAATAGAAGATGTATCGCTTAAAATAGCAAGAGAAAATAAATTGGGGGATAAAAAATTAAATAACGGCGCTTTAATCCTTGTTGTTCCAAACGATAGAAAAGCAAGAATTGAAATTGGTTACGGGCTTGAAGGAGCGCTCAATGATTCAAAAGCAGGCAGAATTTTAGATGAATATATGATTCCTTATTTCAAAGAAGAAAATTATGAAGAAGGGATTATTAAGGGAACACTTGTGCTTGCATCTGAAATAGCAGAAAGCTATGGTGTAAAACTTTCTTTTGATAAGCCTGTCCCTCCTGAAAGAGAAGATAATTCCGATATTTTATTCATAATAATATTGTTGCTTCTTTTATTTATGGGAGGCCCGGGTGGTTTTATATTTTTTGGCCTTCCCGGTGGCTTTAGAGGCGGCGGAAGCTCTGGTATAAGGTTTGGCGGCGGAGGCGGTTTTGGCGGAGGCGGTGCTTCAAGGGGTTGGTAATAAATTTATTAGTAAAATAGGAGATTAATAATATGAAAAGTACTTTAGTTTTAATAGTTTTAGCAGCAATATTTGCCATAGGCTCATTTTTTGTCGGCACATTTAATAAATTACAGGTGATGGATGAAAATGTCAGCGCAAATTGGGCGCAAGTTGAAAACCAGTTGAAGCGCAGAAATGATTTAATACCGAATTTTGTAAATACGGTTAAAGGCTATGCTACACATGAAAAAGAAGTGTTCACAAACATTGCAGATGCAAGAGCAAAGCTTTCAGGTTCTATGAATTCAAACGATATAAAAGCGGTTCAGCGAAACACAAGTGAACTAAATAGTGCTTTATCAAGACTTTTAGCCGTTGTGGAAAATTATCCCCAATTAAAAGCAGATAAATCTTTTATTGCACTTCAGGATGAACTTGCAGGCACTGAAAACCGTATTGCAATTGCAAGAAGGGATTATAATGAAAGTGTAAAATCAATAAATGCATTAATCAGAACTTTCCCTACAGCGCTTGTAGCCTCAATTTCAGGGATTAAACAGAGAGATTATTTTGAAATAACAGAAACCGAAAAACAAACGCCAAAAGTTGAATTTTAGTTATTTTTACCGTTTCTGTAGCCTATTCCTGCTCTATAGCCTGAAATTGTGTACATTAAAGGAAGCATAGGTTCAATCCACTTAAACCCTGAAAGTACGCCTGCGGTTGCAATATCATCCGTGTGCAGTGCTATATCCAAAAGTTCAGGCTTCCTTTCCGTATATAAATCTTCTTTGCCTGCGAAATTTTTGTTAAACCCCTTATTTTTATGGTTTTTTCCTTCAAAAACGGGGTCTAATATATGCTTTCCTATCCAGTTTGCAACATAGCTTCCTCCTAAAATCCCCGTTACAAAAATCCCGCCCATAATGACGCCGAGCTTGCCCATGGGAGATAAGACCTTTATTTTACCTGCTTTTTGAAGTCTTTCCGCCGCAAACAAAGCCCCCGCAGCACCAACGTTGCACATAAAAATATTTGCTAAAAACTGGTAAGCGCCCTCTTTTATCTTATTTGATGTGGATTTTGGAGTATTTTCGCCCGTAATTTTTTCCGCTGCAATTCCTCCTAAAACCCCGCTTGCAACAGGTATCAGCCCCAAAATAGAAAGTCTGCCCGTTTCTTTGAATATTTCTTTTGCACTTAAATCTTCTTTTTTTGAAAAAAGCGTATCAAAAAGCTCATCAATTCCTTTATAATCGCTATTTTTCAATTTTAAAATTTCTTTTGTATCATTCAGGTTCAAAAGCCCGTTTTTTGCTTTATTTAATGTATTTTCAGCTTTTTTATCTACAGTGTTAAATTTTAGAAATTTATCGACAGCGTTAATATTGCTTTTGATAATGTTTTCAGGCTCCTTAACATCCACTAAACCTTTTAATATTTGCTTTTTACCAGTTTTTAAACCGAAAGCGCTTATAAGAGAAGTTATAACGACTGTACTTAATACAACAGCGTTTTTAATCCCCCTGTTTTTCCTCTCTTCTTTAGGCGCCTTCATTGTATCATATATCCCATAAGCTAAAGCTGCTCCTGTAAGGATTTTTGGGGTTTGATTTTTAAGCTTGCTTATTAAAATCGGCTGGTCTAAAAATTTTCCTACTGCAGACACATTCACAACGTTTTTCCTTTTAAATATCTTCTGTATGACAATATTGACGCCTAATGCGCCCTTGTTAGCCTTGGCTAACAATAAGATATTTTTAACCTAAAAGAAAAAGTTTGTCAACCCTAACAATAAGATTAATATTTTAACCCTCTGTTTTTGGAGCTGCTTTTTTGATTTTTAGGGTGTCGCCTTCAACAATAAGTTCCACCTTATCTGTTACGGGATTAACTTTAAGTAGTTTTAAAATAGTGGAATTGATGAACAAACCCCAACCATTGCCCGACCTCATTAATTTCCGTTCCATACAATTACCCTTACAATGTACTAGACAAAATAATAGTAAATTGCTATAATTTCTTATACTTATACATTAACAAAGTTAAATACTAAGTAATAGAAGGGGAAATTTTATGCCGGATAAAGAAACAACAAACACCATGCAGGATTATGCAATAGAAACAAGAACAATTTTAGATATGTTAATAAAACTTTTGGAAAATGATGATACAATACCTGCTTATTACCTTGCAGCAACAAACCTTCTGGATACAAAATATAAAAATCTCGAAAATATACTCAGAAAACTATAAAACTTTTTATTTATACAAATTTTGAATTTGTTCTTTAATCTTTGGTTCTTTTGCGCATAAATCCTGAATAAAAACGGAAAATTTTGTCATCCTCTCAAACATTTTTTCGCTCATTATATGTTCCATCTTGCAAGAATTTTCAACCGCCTCTTCTTTAGACAGGTTTAAAATATTTTCTAAAAATTCGCACATCACAATATGCCGCTCAATGATTTCTGCTGCTAGCTTTTCACCTAGTTTTGTAAGTGTAATTGAAGAATAAGGCTCATAATTAATGAGTTTCTTGTTTTTTAAACTGATTAAAGCCCCTGTGACAGAAGCCTTTTTCACGTTTAAAATGTTTGAAATATCTGTTACCTTTGCCTCTCCTTTTATTTTTACCTCGTTATAAATTGCTTCAAGGTAATCTTCAAGGCTTTCCGATAATCTCATAAGTTCCAAATCCTTAATTTCTTCAGTTTTCATCAATTTTTATAACACCTTTTACGTTTTTATCAATACTTAAGCTTTCAAATAAGCTGTCTAAAAGCTGATGAGTAGTATTTGCGCTGTAAAATTTACCGCGGGTCGCAACAGCAGCACATCTCAATTGGTCGTTTGCCTCCATATCATCTATATCAAAGGCTATAACGTCAATCGAAATATCATCTCTTAATTTCATAAGTTCAATTGCATAAGTGCAGGGGCTTTCATCACAGTTTTCCCCACCGTCTGTTAATAAAACAATATGTTTTTTGCCTTTAACGTTTGCAAAATCAACATTTACGGCCTGTTTTAGAGAATATGTGATAGGTGTCCACCCGACAGCTTTTGTTGCAAATAAAGCCCCTAGAATGTTATCAGCGTTTTTTGTTGCAAAAGGAACAGACATTTTTGAAGCCATACATCCTTGAACAGGTGTAAAGCCTGCTTTATAGCCATATACCCTTAGTGCCGTTTTAATATTAGCAGGAATTTTTGGTAAAATTGTAGCCAAAGTATCAAGTGCTGCTTGCATTTTACTTCTTTGTTCCATTCTTATTTTATCGTTCATAGAATTTGAAAAATCTACAATAAAAAGAATATGGGAACCTTCTTCAAATTTTGGTGCAGGGTTTGAAGCATTTGGAGCAGCTTTTGCTGCGGGGTTTTGCTTTGGCGTGTTTAATTCTTTAAGGCTTTTAAAGCTTTCAGGGGTATAGACATTATATTGAAAATTTTCATTTGCTAAAGCATTTACATTGGTATAATTTACAAAGCAAACAAAAAAAGCTACAATCAGAATTATTATTCTAAAATTAATCATACGTTTATTCTACTATAAGGAGTCTTTTTATGGAAATATTTGAATGTCTTGATACAAGAAAAACTATCAGAAAATACTCTGATTATATACCGACAGATGACGAGATTAAAAGGATAATAAATTCAGCTCGTCTGGCTCCAGCTGCTATGAATACACAAAACTGGAAATTTCTTGCCATTTTTAATAAAGATATTAAACACAAAATGGCAGATGCTGTTTTAAATAAATATGATGAAATAACATCACGTATCGATGAAGATACAGCACGTGCAGTTTCAAGTTATAAGGCTCATTCAACGTTTTTTGAAACTGCTCCTGCAATTATTGTGTGTATTGAAACAAATGCGCCGTCTTTTATGGGCGGAGTGTTGGAAAAAGCCAATTATTCAAAAGAAGAAATTTCAAAAATGCGCCCTGATTCCTATCTTCTAAGTATGGGCGGTGCGGTTGAAAATATGTCATTAGCAGCCCATGCACTTGGGCTTTCAAGCTGCTGGATGGTAGCACCCGTTTTAGCTGAAAAAGCATTTAAAGAAATTTTGAATTTAAAAGAAGATGATAAAATTGTAACTATTTTAACAATAGGAAAACCATACGCCGATAACCCGAACAGAGCGCCCAAAAAACCGCTTGAAGAGGTTATGGAAATTATAAAATAAGCTATTTTGCCGGGGTATAAACTCCGGCAATTTTATTTAATGATTTTAAGAAAAATTCTTCTGCAAGACTTGCTTTATAAATTTCTCTTCGGGCTTCTTCAACCGTATACCATTTTGCAAAGTCTATTTCGCTATTAGTGTGCAGATTTTCATTTTCAACATTTACTATGAAATTACAAATTAAACTGTTTGATTTTTCAAAATATTTGCTTGCATTAAATTTATAAGAAGATACTATAAGCCCTGTTTCTTCTTTAATTTCACGCACCAAGGCCTCTTCCAGTGTTTCGCCCTTGTTTACATATCCTGCAACAAGGATATTTACTCCCCGTCCGTATTGTTGAACAAGAAGGGTTTTTGAAAAATCTTTATTATAAATAACGCTGCTTACAGCGCCATTAAACATAGGAAAACGGAACTCATTACATTTTGTGCAAAAAGGCACCATTCCATCGCTTATGCCGCAATTGAAAGATTCTTTTAAAATTAATTTATTTCCACATTCTATGCAATAATTCATTAATTTAATTATACACCCTTGATATTTTTTTATGGCAAAATTAAAATTTTACATGTTTTAGAATGCTGTAATAAGATAAAAAGAACACTAATTTTATGCAAATAACTTCAATTAATATTAATTCAACAAATAAAACTAGTATTTATTCAAATTTTTCAAATTCAATAAATTTCAAAGGAAATAAAAAATCTGAAAAAATTGATGCGGAAACTTCCAAACCTTCTTTTTTAATGCAGATGGGGCAAAGAAAGGCTAAAAAACTTGAATTAGCCTTGCCTGTTATTCAAAAAAAAGCTGATTATTCCACAAAATGCATAAAAGGATTAAATTTCCCCATTGATGGGAAATTTGAAGGTCATCCCGATAATACATACAGAAGAGCTATAGCCATACTAAGTAATGATTTAATGCATGAAATCACAGACAGAGGCACCCCTCTTTGGAAAGTTCAACGTATATTGGAGGATGAAGTTTGCTGCGGAGAGGACGGAAAGAGCAATCTAGAAGAGAGAAGAGATTTTTTATATGAACACCTATCAGACAATGAAACTTTTGAAACCTATAGACTTTTTTCAGATTGTGACAACCCTCATACTATGACCGCAACATTTGCAAAAGACGGTATTACAATAGAAAAAAAATCTCTGTCAGGCGATATAGAAAATCTTGAATATTCTCCTGAAGGCAGGCTTTTGCATTATAAAAGAAAAGACGCTCGTGAGATGTTTCTAGGTAAACCCGTGTTTGTTATGGAATATGCTTATGATGAAGAAGCAGATACTGCAATTTATGTGCAAAGGGGAAACAGATATAATGATTCAAGCCAGTATATTTTTAAAGATGGTGAGTTAGTTATGTTAAAAAGGCTTCCTGCATCTTCCGCTGATTGGAATGATATTTCAAAGCCTGCAAAAATTGCATTTGAATTTAAAAATGGCAAAGTAAAAAATATATATGAAAATTTTAGTGAACAAGACGGAGAAAAAAATTTCAGTGCAAAATATACCGTAAATAAAGATGGAAAGCTTGAATGTGTATATAACACAACGGTTTTTAATTCTTCGGCTAAAATACGAATTAACGGAAAAACCTATTAAATCTTATTGAATTTCTTAAATTATTTAAGATATACAAATTTTAAAATATACAAAAAGAGGCAGGAATTTCCTGCCTTTGCTGAATTAAACTAAATCTTTTTGTATCTACATTAAACCTAACATTTTTTTGTACCAGCTAAATGTTTCAAGCTCAATCCCGTTAAATGTAGTTTTTAAGCATTGGGCTTTAAGATAACTTTGAAATTCATCTTCGAATTTCGATTTGATGGGTGATTTAACTTTTAGTTTTTCAACCAGAGTAGTCATGTTTACACCTCCCGATTTTGAACACACACATGCACACTTTTACTAACAACATAAATTCATTATATCATATTTGTTTACTTTTATAAACATTGTAAATTTAATTTTTTGACTAAAAAACCGCAATTTATAAGGTTTTTTTGTAAATTTTTGTAACAATTTCGGCATGGATAGTGTTAAATATAAATTTTGATATTGAAATTATTTAAGATATTTCTTTTATTTCTCTTGCCATTAAAGAGGCTTGATGATAAGGAGAAGCCGTGTTTAAATACCCGTATTTTTCTGATACTCTCTGCTTCAGTGCAGCTTTATTCAGGTCAAAATCAAAAAATAGTTTATCATAAAGATTAACCCCTTCACTGTATAAAGGAGAAGTCTGGTTTTTGAAAACATCAGGGTATGTTTTTTTATAAAACTGATGTGCCAAAACATTTAATGCAAGGCAGTCAATTTCTTCCTGAATTGAATTAATGGAATCGTTGTCTTTTGCATGTCCTGTTTCATGGAACATTGCTTCTGATAAGGCCAAGATATCTGAAAAAGTAGCCAAATCTTTATAGTTTGAATTTATCAAAACAACAGGTACCTCATTTGTTGTATCAAGGCAGGCATGGACGCTATCGTTTGAAAAATTGGCATAAGCTATATCAATATGTTTGTTATTTAAATAATCCACAGCTTCAAGCCCGTTTTTAAAGGGCATATTCACCCCTAAATTTTGCATATAAATAATATCATTTGTTGAAAATTCAACTTTTTTAAGCTCGTTTAGCGCACGGGAAATAGTATCTTCCTGTTTTTTTGTGTTTACAAGCGGTGTTACGTATATGCCCCCCTTTTCTTGAGAAGTTGCCTGTGGTTTTTTAGCATCATTATTTTTAGGTTTGTTGAAAAACCCGAAATTATTATAAACAGAGGCGAGGCTGTAAATATTCCCGCTTATTCTCATTTAAAAACCTTACACAAATAAAATTACTTGTACCTATTTTACCAATATAACACTTAAAAAGGAAATTTTTTGTTAGAAAATTTTATTCTTTTCAGGTTTTAAGTATTGTATAATTAAAAAAACAATTATGAGAAAAATTGAAATTACAGAAATTCATATTCAATCTCCTGATTTTAAAAGCGGTATTTTAAACAATCAGCCAAAAGACCGTACCATTTTGAACTGGCTTATTCAGTGGGTTGAAGATGGCTTGAATAAAGATATTTTACATTTTGGAGATTTAATTCCTTCAAAAAAAGAACTTGCAAAATATTTAAATGTAAGTACAGGCACTCTTCAAAATGCAGTTAAATATGCTGAAGATTTAGGTTATTTTAAATCAAGACAGTGCATTGGAACGATTATTGTTGATAAAAATAACCCGCAAAATCTTACTATGACTGGAAAAGTGACCTCTAAAAAAGATGTTGCAGTATTTAAAATTAAAAAATATATCATTGAACAAAAACTCAAAAAAGGAGATATTCTTCCTGCTGCAAGAGTTATTGCAAATGAAATTGATACATCCCAAAACACATCAAGGCTTGCTTTGGATGTTCTGGTTAGAGAAGGAGTGCTTATTCAGAGTGTTTCAACGATGAATAAATCCACAAAAGTTTTAAATTGTGATTATACAGATATCCAAATTAAAAAGAACGAAGATGACACGAAAAACGAATCAAAAAAAGAAAAAGATACCCTTTCAAAACAACTTTATACAAAAATTAAACAATATATTTCAAAAAATTATAAATTAAACGATAAAATAATGCCGAATGCCGATTTTGCAAAAATGTTCAATGTATCTGTGCGCACGATAAATGATGCAATGAAGCGCCTGAACAAAGAAAAAATCATATTTTCTTTAAGAGGAAGATATGGCACAAGATATATCAATGAGCCTGATAAAACAAAAAAAATGGCAGGCGAAAAATCAAAATTTATGTCAAACCCAAAAAGCGGAACATCAAATATAAAAATATCTTATTCTTATGATTGGCAGCGGGTTTTAGACCAGATTAAAAAATATATGATAACCCATCATGAAGCAGGCGATAAGCTTCCATCGATGAAAAACCTGTCAAATACGCTGAATGTTTCTACAAATACGATAAGGCGGGCTGTAAATGAAATGGTCAAACAAGGAATTTTGTTTTGTCAAAGAGGCAAGCACGGCGGGATTTATATAGTTGAAATGCCTGCTAAAGAAGATGCTTATCAATGGCTTGCGCTTAATCCGAAATTTTTGGTGCAGTAGAAGTTATTTTTATATCATTTTTTAACAGCATAAGATAAGAAATGAGATTTTTTTGTGCATGAACATCTGCAACAATTTCAGATATGGTTTTTAAACTATCCTCAATAGCATCAAGTCTTCCTTGAATAATTTTATCAATATTTTCTTTATTCATCTAAGATTTCCAAACTCAATATAATTCATATTTTTAATAAATGAAGCTTTATAAAGCTTCTTGTTGTCTTATTAGCTATTATAATAGCGAATATAGGAATTTTTGTCAAATAAATATATTATTTGAAAATGAATTCAAGAACATTTGTAAAAATTTTATGTGCCAAAGAAGCATTAACTTATAAAAAAGTTGCTGAAATTTTGGTGGAAAAAACAAGAAATCACTATACTAAAACCTCTGTTAGCAGCAAACTTGCTAAAGACACCCTCCGCTTCTCTGAAGCCTTTATTTTAGCTGATGCCTTAGGCTACGACCTCACCCTTACAAAAAGGAAGAACTAACACTACCTTTAGCCACGGGTCGAAACGCTCAAAATATTTAAATTATATCTACACCTTTTGGAATGTCATGATATATTCATGCTCAAAGATGTTAAAGCCGCCTGCAAGCGCCCTGTAGCGCCATAAATTGGCAGTTTTACCTTTTGCCTTTTCGTTTCCTGTTATATTTTTTACAACTATAGCCTTTGTTACAAAGCCAACGTTTTCCATGCGTTTCATACATTCAAACCCTAAGGGTATAACTCTTGAATTTTTATATTCATCTCCTATGATAAGTGCTGCAAATCTGCCTTTTTCAAGTAAATCATAAGCATTTTTTGCAACTTTTTCAAATAAGTAATAAAATTCTTCAGTTGAAGAGCAATTTGATAAATCCTCTTTTTTGTCTGAAAACTTAATAATATCATCATAAGGCGGGTGTAAAACAACAAATTGTGCCTTGTCTTTGCCTTGTTCTTTGCCCATGATATCAAGTCTTGCTTGAACTTTCGCTTTAGTTTCATCAGATGTTGAATCTCCGCAGATGATATTTACATCAGTTACCAGTTCTTTTTTGGAAAATTTCTCTGAAACATAATCCACCATCTCCTGTTTCAGTTCAACCCCGATGCACCTTCTTTCCATATTTAAAGCTTCAATAGCGCTTGTGCCTGAGCCAAAAAATAAATCCAGAATAATATCATTTTTTTTGGTAAATCTTTCAAATAATTGTGTTGCAATTTGAGGAATATAGTTTCCATGGTAATCATAAGAATGCCCGTTTGATTTATCACGGGACTGAAACTCCCATAACGACCCAGTTTTAATGTGTGAATAAAGTTTCCAATTATTTAAATCAATATCATTATATGGTTTTGTCTTTGGGGTAGAAACAACTCTTAAACCCTGATTTTCAACCGTTTTTATACTTTTTTTGGAAACATTCTTTGCCATTTTTTACTTCCTCCCGATTTTTAAGGGGCAAATTTTAAGGTACATTTCCCCCTACATTGGAGTAGTATATATAATTGTTTAGTATTTTAAATCAACCTAATAATGTATAAAAATTAATTTCTTACCCAATCTCAACCATTTAGTGTATATTTTACCCCTTTTACTAAAGAAAAAAATTAATAAGCCGAAAACTATAATATGAGGGCAATTGAGTCCTCACTCAAAACCTCCTCCCCAAGTCTAGTAGCCGCTAAGTCTAGCGGCTTTATTTTTATTAGTGAATTATCTGTACAATCACACTTCTTGTTCGGGGTTTATTATCAAAATCAATTAAAACAATCTGCTGCCATCTGCCAAGTTCCATCTCTCCGTTTACATAAGGCACAGTTATTCCATTTCCTATAATTGAGGCTCTAATGTGTGCATATCCGTTTCCGTCATGCCAGGTTGTATCATGGTGATAAATAGCATTTTGAGGAATTAATTTATCTAAAATTTCAGGAATATCTTTTATAAGCCCGGGTTCATATTCTATTGTGGTAACAGATACAGTAGAACCAGGTGAAAATATATGGATTACCCCGTTTTTAATAGGTTCCCCGTTTTGGTTAGATTTTTTAATGACATCATCTACCCTCATTGTGATGTCGATGATGTCATTAAATCCTTTTGTTTGTATTAAAAATTTTTCGTTTTTAACGCTCATTTTTATTTTTTAATCTGTTTTTAAGCAACAAACAATGCCGCACAGACTAATGATACAATGGTCATAAGTTTTATTAAAATGTTCAAAGAAGGGCCGGATGTATCTTTGAAAGGGTCGCCTATCGTATCGCCTACAACGCTTGCAGCATGTTGAGCCGAACCTTTTCCTCCAAAGTGGCCTTCTTCAATGTATTTTTTAGCGTTATCCCAAGCGCCGCCTGTGTTTGCCATCATAATTGCAAGGCAAACTCCTGTTGCGATAGCTCCCATAAGCATACCGCCAAGTGCCTGTGCGCCGATAATCTTGCTTCCTGAAAGTGCGCCAACACCAAGCCCTACAATAAGAGGAGCGCTGACAGCTAAAACGCCCGGTAAAAGCATCTCTAAGATGGCAGCTTTTGTTGAAATATCCACACATTTTTTATAATTTGGCTGACATTCCCCGCTCATAATGCCCGGGTTTTCTTTAAACTGGCGTCTTACCTCGCTCACCATTTTGCTTGCAGCACGTCCTACAGCACCCATTGTGAGAGAGCAAAACAAGAAAGGAAGTGATGCACCGAACAATACTCCTGATGTCACAAACGGATTCAAGATATCGATGTCTGAAAGGTCGACAACTGTTGCATAAGCACATAAAAGAGCAAGAGATGTTAAGGCTGCAGAGCCTATTGCAAACCCTTTTCCTATTGCTGCGGTTGTATTTCCAACAGAATCAAGTTTATCCGTTCTTTCTCTAATCTCTTTATCAAGGTTTGCCATTTGTGCAATACCGCCGGCATTATCTGAAATAGGGCCGTAAGCATCAACTGCAACAACCATTCCGACAGTTGAGAGCATACCGATTGCAGCAATGCTGATACCATATACTCCTAAAATATAATTCCCCATACCGCCTATTACAAGAAATGCGCCGATTGTAGCTAAACTTATAATTACCATTGGGAAAAATGTTGATAACATTCCAACGTCAAGCCCCGAAATAACTGTTGTTGCAGTACCTGTTTCGGTTGATTTTGCAATGTTTTTAACAGGGTTGAAATTATATGATGTAAAATATTCTGTTAAATATCCTATTAATGTTCCTGCGATAATACCGATTAGAAGCGCAAAGAAAATGCCGTTTCCGCCCATATCAGCCGGAAACCAGCTTTTTATAAAGAAATATGATGCTACAAGAACAAGAAGCATAGCGCCCGTTGTCCCTATTTGAAGAGAATGCATAGGGTTGCCGTTTTCTTTTGTTCTCACAAAATAAACCGCAATAATTGAAGAGAAAATGCCGATTGATGCTATAATTATAGGTAAAAATGCACCCATAAGGTTTAAACATAAGGCACCAAGTGTAATTGATGCTATTATTGAACCAACATAAGATTCAAATAAATCAGCACCCATTCCTGCAACATCCCCAACGTTATCTCCAACATTATCAGCAATAACTGCAGGGTTTCTGTAATCATCTTCAGGGATTCCTGCTTCTACTTTGCCGACTAAATCTGCTCCGACATCAGCAGCTTTTGTAAATATTCCGCCGCCAACCCTTGCAAAAAGGGCAATTGAGCTTGCACCGAGTGCAAAACCATTCACAATATCATAATCTTTAAAAATTATATAAAGCAGTGTTAAACCGAATAAACCAAGGCCTACAACAGTCATCCCCATTACAACGCCGCCATTGAAGGCTATTCTAAAAGCTTTGTTTAAAGATTTTCCTGCTGCATGTGCTGTTCTTGAATTTGATTTTGTAGAAACACTCATGCCAATATATCCTGCAAGAGCAGAACAGAAAGCCCCGCAAAGGAAACAAATTGATGTTTTATAGTTTAAAAATACCGCAATTAAAATAGCAACTATAATAACAAAAAAGGATAAAATCTTATACTCTCTTTTTAAAAACGCCATAGCGCCCGTATAAATATGGTTGGAAAGGGCTGCCATGGTTTCATTTCCTTTGTTTTTAGACATAATTTTCGCAGTTTTAATCGCCGCGAATAAAAGTGCCATAATCCCTGCAATAAGCCCTACATATACGGCTTTTGAGCCTTTTGCATATATCCCGAATGACATAAAAAGACCGGCAATAAGCACTATCCAAAATAAAATTTCCCAAAAGGTATTTCTGGTTTTTGTATTCATTTATCTTCCCTATCTTAAAATAATATCCATCATTTTTAAGGGAATTATAGCATATTAAGCACCTTTATGTAAATTTGGAATCCATTTTTCCTTTATTCTGTTGAGTCGTCCTGATTGCTGCATAAAATCAATCATTTTATTTAATTCTTCTTTTAAAGCTTCGTTTTCTTTCCCTTTTCGAAGTGCAATTGAATAATATTCCTTTGTGTATCTTGCAGGGAGGATTTTATAACCTTTATTATCTATGATATAGCCATATAAAATGCTGTCGTCTGCTAAAATTGCATCTATTTTGCCTTGGGCTAAAAATTCAAAAGCCTCATTGTAGCTTTTTTTACCAATTATTGTAGCATTTGGGGCTAATTGTCTTATAGTTTTTTCTCCTGTTGTACCTAAAATTACCCCGGCTTTTCTTGTATTCAGGCTTTCAATAGAATTTACCCTTGAACCATCCGGCACCATAAGAGCCTGACCTGCTACAAAATACGGGCTTGTGAAATCAACAATATGAGCGCGCGTAGTATTAATGCTCATTGTAGCAATAATAATATCCACTTTGCCTGAATTCAGGTCTATTATGCGTGATTCTGGTGTCACATAAACAAATTCTATAAGTTCTCCGGTTTTATCTCCTAAAAGCATCTTGGAAACACTTTTTGCGATATCAACATCAAACCCCTTTAATTCACCGTTTTCAATATAGCCAAAAGGTTTTGAATCATTTTTTATACCGATTACAATTTTATTTTTAAATTTTATCTTTGAAAGCAAATCTTTTGGCTCCTTGGAGCCGCTGCAGCCTGTTAGGCTTAAAGTAAAGAAAGTTATTAATAATAAAAAGATTACTTTTTTCATTTTTTTATTTTATCATAAAACCATGGATAAAAAATTTTTTAAAACTTTGTTTTTGAGAATGTTTTTCATAGCATTCGGGTGTTTAATTGCAGCATTTGCACTTGAATGTGTTTTAATTCCGAGAGATGTAATTGATGGCGGAATAGTTGGTATTTCAATTATGGCAAGCTATTTAACCAAATTGCCTCTAGGGTTGTTTTTGATTGTTTTAAATCTGCCGTTTATTGTTATGGCGCTTCAAAAATTTGGTAAAATGTTTGTATTCCTAATGTTTTATGGGGTAATTTTGCTTGCTGTTTTCTCTGAATTATTTTTAGAAACCGGTTGGGTCTTTACGCAAGATACACTTATTGCGGCAATTTTTGGCGGGGTAATTTTAGGTACTGGAGTAGGTTTTGTTTTAAAAAGCAACGCATCTTTAGATGGTACTGAAATTATGGCAATTAAACTTGCAAAAAAATACCCGTTCTCTGTTGGTGAAATTGTTATGTTCTTTAACATATTTATATTCATTGTTGCAGGTTTTGTATACGGCGCGGATAAAGCTATGTATTCAGCTATAACATATTTTATAGCTTATAGGGCAATAGATTTGGTTATTCAAGGTTTAAATGAAGCTAAGTCCGTTTTTATCATGAGTCCAAAATATGATGAAATTGGTAAAGAAATTATGAAAAATCTGGATAAAAGCGTTACATATTTAAGTGCAGAAGGCGGATATTCAGGCGCAAAACAAAAAATGGTATATTGCGTTATTACAAAAATTGAAATCCCAAAAATTAAAGAAACAGTTAGTGCTATTGATCCTACCGCATTTATCGCTATAGAAAATGTACATGAAGTAGACGGGAAAAGATACAAAAAAAGCCATTAATATTTTAAGTTATCTATTCGGCGGATAAAATTTGTGACAATTATTAATAAATTATTAAAAATATCAAAGTTATTAAAATTTTAATTTAATATAAAAATATGAAATATAAAGATTATTATGAAATTTTAGGCGTAAAAAAAGATGCAACCGAGGCGCAGATTAAATCTGCCTACAGAAAGCTTGCAAGAAAATATCACCCTGATGTAAACAAAGAAAAAGGGGCGGAAGAAAAATTTAAGGATATAAACGAAGCCTATGAAGTTTTAGGGGATAAAGAAAAGCGCCAAAGATATGATATGCTTGGTTCTGGGTTTCAAAACGGTGCTGATTTTGACCCGTCAATGGGTGGATTTGCCGGGTTTGATTTTTCACAATTTACACAGAATGCAGGTGCAAGAGGCGGTAATGCAGGTGGCTTTTCAGACTTTTTCAGCGCAATATTCGGTGATTTAATGGGCGGTGGTGCTAAAACTTCATACGGCAGAGGTTTTAATAATGATATGTTTGGCGGTGGAAACTTTTATTCCAATATGGGAGGAGCTGACCCAAGAAGCACATCAAAAAGGCGTGATAACCCAAACAATGCGCAAAGAGAAAATCTTGATATAAATCAAAATCTCATTTTAAATATAAAAGATGTGATGACAGGCGGTACAAAAAATATTACAATAACCGACTATCAAAAATGCAGATATTGCCATGGTAATACAGGCGGCAGCTTCTGTTCACATTGTTCAGGAAGCGGCATCGAAAGAAATTTAAAAAATTTATCTGTTAAAGTTCCAAAAAATGTTAAAGAAGGCCAAAAAATCCGTCTTAAAGGCGAAGGCAGAAGCGATGATTTAGGAAATAAAGGCGACCTTTATTTAACCGTAAAAATCAAAGACCCTAATTTTACAATTGACGGAGACGATTTAATAAAAACTGTTGAAATAACTCCTTCCTTGGCGGTTTTAGGCGGTAAAAAAGAGATAGAAACTCCTGATGGCAAAGTTACAATAACAATTCCTGAAAAAACAAGCAGCGGAAAACTTTTAAGATTAAAAGGCTTAGGACTACCCAAAAAAGATGGAACAAAGGGCAATTTCAATGTAAAAATTTTAATTGTGCTTCCAAAAACAATTTCAAGTAACGAAATAGAGCTTTATAAAAAACTTGCTGCTCTGGAAATAATATAATCTGCCATTGCCAGCATGCAGCTCTTCAGCACATTAATTGAGGATTATTCCTTTTCCAGTTCTTCAAGCAATTCATCCAAAACTTTTGCTGCATCATCAATTATTGCAACATCTGAGTTTTCAATTATAGGAGCGTTTTCATCTGTATTTACGGCAATAATTTTTTCTGCATTGTTGATGCCCGTTAAATGATGAATAGCGCCTGAAATTCCAAATGCTATATAAATCTTTGGTGCAACGGTTTTTCCAGTTTGTCCTATTTGGCATTCTTTGCCTATAAGCCCCATATCAACAGCCCCCCTGGAGCCTGCAAGCGTAGCACCGATTTTATTTGCAAATTTTCTCAATTTGTTAAAATTTTCTTCGGTTTTTAAACCCTTGCCGCCTGCTACGATTATTTGTGCATTTTCAAGCTCAGAATTTAATTTATTTTTATTTATTTCTTTTGAAATTGTTGTTATGCACTCATTATAATCTTCCAGTTTTGGGATAAATTCTTCAAATTTACCATCTTTTTTATAAATATCATCTCTTTTTGGTAAAACAGAGGGGCGCACAGTTGCCATCTGCGGCAGGTTTTTGCACAAAATTGTAGCCATCAATTGCCCGCCAAATGTTGGTCTTGTTGAGGCAAGTTTTTTTCCATCTTTATAGTTTGTAATTTCAAGCTTTGTGCAATCAGCCGTAAGACCTGTTTCAAGAGATGTTGCAATCAAAGGGGCAATGCTTCTTCCAAGGTTTGTTGCACCTATAAGGAAAATTTCAGGCTTTTTATCTTTGCAAAGTTCGGTTATTCCCTTTGAAACACCAATATAATCCGTTATTTTTTCATTTTTAACATTATAAATTTTATCTGCCCCGTTTTCATAAAGAGAATTTTTAATATCATTAAAATCTTCATTCAAGCAAACAATAGCTGCGACCTTTAATTTGCCTTCATATTTTTCCGCCAAATCTTGTGCTTTTGCTAAAAGCTCAAATACAACCTGGTGAAATTTCAAGGCGCCTTCCCCATTTTTCAAAGTTTCAGCGAAAACAAAAATTTCTTTTATGTCTTTATCTTTATTTTTATCAGATTTCTTTGCCATTTTCTTCCCTTACGTAAGATAAAATTTCTTTTGCATAATCGTATTTAACTTTTTTGCACCATCTTTTAATTTCGGGGCGGAAAGCTCGTTGAACAAAAGTGGGTGAGCCTTTTAAGCCGGCTTCTTCAGCGCAAAGCCCGGTATCCTCAAGATTTACAACCTTTATTTGTTTGCCCTGTGCTTTTATATAATCTTCAATACTCGGATTTTTTACCTCCTGTTTGCTTTTTAAAACACATAAAACGCAGGGCAAAGGAGCTTCAACCGTCGTTATTTCATCTTCTGCATCAAGCTTTGCAACAATTTTTCCGCTGTCAGTATCCAAAATACTTTTTACATAAGTTAAAACAGGCAAATTAAGCCTGCATGCAAGCGAAGGCCCTGTTTGAGCTGTATCGCCGTCTATTGCAAATTGCCCCGTAATTATAATATCAAAATCTTTTATAATATTTTTTATGGCATAAGCCAAAGTTTTGCTTGTAGCAGCAGTGTCTGCGCCTGAAAATCTTTTATCACAAAGATGAATAGCATCATCCGCCCCAAGGGAAAGCCCATATTCAAGCACTTCTTTAGCGCAAACAGGTCCCATTGATAAAAGTGTTATTGTAGAATCAGGGTTTATCCTCTTTATTTCAAGTGCCTTTTGAATTGCATATTCATCATAAGGGTTTATTATATTTATAAGCCCTTCTCTTATTATTGTATTTTCGCTGCTCCATTTAACATCATTTGTATCTGGAACCTGTTTTACACATACTATGATTTTCAATTTTTCTACCCTAAAAATTTCTTTATTGTTTAATTATAGCATATTAATTTTTATTGTTAAGAAATGTTACCATTGGTAAATAAATTTTATATTCATGTGTTTATTATTATATATTAAAGCAAAATTTTAAGGATATTCCATGGTTTCAGGCTTAAATCAACAGAATAGAAATTTACAATTTAACGGACAAAATGCCGTTCAACCTCAACATGTGCAAAATATTCAAAATAATAATCAACCGCAAAGCCAAAACTTTGGCACCCTTACAATAAAGCCGGATACCTTTGAAAGCAACGCTAATGACCCAAACTTTGGTGCAATAGACAGAGAAACCCTCGAAAAAGGCGCCCAGGAAGTTCAAAAACAGGTTGACGATAACCCGTTTACCATGATGTTTAAAAACATGTTTGGGATCGACTTCAATAACCCTAAAAAAACTTTGATTTCACTTGGTTTAACCCTTGCAACTGTTATAGGTCTTGCAAAAGCCGGAAACAGTAAGTTTTCAACCGAAAAACTTGCTGATATAGGTATAGATATAAGTAATGCACTGAAAAAAAATAACATATATACGAATATTACAGGCAAATTAAAAGGCGCAAAAGACAGCGTCGTTAAGTTTTTAAGAAAAAGCAAAACAATAGATGATATATTTGAAACCTTTGCAAACAGAAGAGCAAAAGCCGTAAATTCTTTTGCAAAAGGTACGGGTTCAGGTTTAAAAAGAATTTTCTCCCTGACAGCTCCTGATACCTTAGAAACTGCTTTTGCAAAAATGGGTGGCGATGATGCTAAGAAAATTGAATCATTGAAAAAGCTTGTCGGCGAATCAAAAGCAAAAGAAGTTTTTGATATGCTTGGCGGCGATACAATGGATGTAAGCAACAAGCTTCTTCATTCAATCGGTGAAAATTTTGGTGTTATAAAAAACGGTGTTGTTACCGATGAAAAAGGCTTACAAACAATATTAAGACAATTAAAAGCAGGCAAAATTACAGGTTTAGATGGTAAACTAAACATTGATGTTTCTGAATTTACAAACCTTACCATGAATAACGGTAAAGGCATAATGAAAATTCCGGGCGACTGGTGGCCTGTAAACCTTGCAAACAATATTGGAAAGAAAATAAGAGGCGATAAGTGGAAAGAATTTGGCAGAGGTAATCTTGGTGATGCCTTAATAAAACACAGCATTATATCAGGCCAGGCTACAAGTACAAAAATCGGTTCTTTGGTTCAACAATCAGTTCTGTTTCCGACAGAAGCTATTTCAAACTTCGTAAACGATAAATCAGGCCTAGGTTTCTTCTTATGCGGTATGATTATGAACCTTTATAATAACGTTCAAGATGCCCCTAAAGAGAAAAAGGCAGCTACAATGGCGGATGATTTTATGGGAACAATTGGTTCTCTAGCCATTACAACGCCTTTGGCATGTGCTACAATGTACAGTCTTGCAACACTCGGTAACACTCAAGGAAAAGGAATCTTCTCCAGAATGTTGAGAGGGGTTGGTAAATTCTTCGGAATGGGCTTAGGCCAAAAATGGCAGAAATATGCGAATGATAAGACGATTAAAGGTTTCTTTAAACGGCTTCCGGGTAAAACGGTTGGTTTTGTAGGCGGTTTTATGAGACTTGCCCTCATCATGTTTGTATTCCAGGGTATATTTGGTAAACCATTTAGAGCTGCTATTAATAAAGTATTCGGCAAGCCCTATGACCCCGATGAAGAAGCTGCACTGAAGGCTCAACAGGCGCAAGCTGCTGCACAGGCTGAAGTTATGAAAAATTTAAACATGACAGAAGAACAAATGATAGCAAAGCTTCAAGCGCATCCTGAATTTGTAGCAGCTCTTCAAAATGACCCTCAAGCACTTGCTGCTATTGAGCAAAACCCTGTAGTTTTATTGCAGATGATTGCAGCTTTACCTGATACTCCGAATGCAACACAAAATACAACACAGGCAAATAAATTTTCAAATTCTCCCATAGCGCCGAGTTCTCTTTTACAAAACCATGTAAATAATGGTGCCGCACAGCCCGTTCAGCAAATACAGCAAACACAAGCTGCACAGCCTGTTCAAAATAATATGCAGGCGCAGCAGGAAAAAGCTCCTGAAAGCAACGAACCTGTAAGGACTTATATTCCTTCATCAAAACCATTTAATTATGTTGAAGGAGATACAAATACAATTAAAGCTGAAGAAATAACCAACCAAAATGTTCAAACCATGCTATCCAAAGCAGACAAAGCTGAAATGGAAGCCATGAAAATTTTAGGGTAATTTAATTATTTGTTGCCTGAACTCTTACGCCTGTTTTCCTAACAGGAATCACAAATTGGTCTTTTCCTGCAAGGTTTGGTTTTTCTGAACCATTTACATCATAATATATCATAGCGCAGGTGCCGTCTGAAACAATAACATCAGTTGTAACCCCTTCATCTGGAGGCAAAATTTGTACAGGATTTGTTTCGCTGATACCGCAGTCTTTATCGTATTCTATACAAAACATTGACCCGTCAATTAGTTCGCCGACAGGAGAACAGCTGCCGCCAAGGCCTATAGTGTTTGTTGACAATTTTCTTGTAACCTGTAAATATTTTGCATATAAATCAGTAACACATGCTGTATCATTGCAGCCTATATCATCCATTTTTTTTGTTTTTGAATTAAATAACAATACCTGTTTTGTAGCTTCCGTAAAATTGCCTACAATCTTTCTTGCCATCACTATATTTGATTTTTCATTAGGATTTATATTTTTTATTGTGGTAATGAGCATTGCTGCGCAAATACCTATAATAGCAAGTGTTATAAGAGTTTCTGCTAAAGTAAAACCATATTTTTTCATAAGTATACTAAATCTTTCTTAAAACATTATTAACCAGATAAAACCATTATAGGTCATGATATATGTTTTAAGCAAGCAAAACTTAAAAGAAGTACTACTTATGTTTGATTAATTTTGCAATTTTTGAAATGCCTTTGGGAATAATCATAGCTAAAATCAGCCCCAATGACCCTAAAGACAAATATGCACTCAATTTTCCGGCGCTTAAAGGTTTTTTACCAAGTGCCTGAGGTACCGGAGAATTATTTTGATTATTTAATTCCGGATTGGAAGGGTTTATATTATCCATTGCTTCCAATTCTTGCGCCCTTGCATTAATATCATCAATCACAGGTGTTCTAGAGCCGTTATTTGGCGCATCTACTACACCAATATTTAATGAAGGCAGCGGAGTTTCTTTTGCACCATTGTCTGCTTCCTGTGGTGTATTTTGAATGTCATTTTTAATATCGGGTGCAGGCATTTGTGCGTTAAGTTCAGCATTAACAGGGCTTATAGCCTTATTTTGGGTTTCATTTAAAGAAATATTAAAATCAGGTTTTGTGCTTAAAGATAAAACATCCTGTTCCAAAGGGATATGTGCCATAGGAACGGAAGGTGCTGCTTGAGATGTGTTTTGAGCTGTTTGATTTGCAGCAGGAATGTTTCCCTGATTATTATAAACAATCTTTGGCGGAACTGTATATATCTGTGTTGGCGCTTGCATTTGGGGATAATTTTGCATCAGCTTGAAATTAAACCTTCCTTTTTAAAATTCCTATAATTTATATAAAACAAGATTTTATCAAAAATTGCCCTTAAGACCTTGTAAATTACAGAAATTTTAAAATTTCATCCTCATTTTTCACAATATTTATTTTATTTTCAGCTTTAAAAAATGTTAATTGTCTTTTGGCAAAATTTCTTGTTCTCTGTTTAATTTTATTAACAGCTTCGTCGATGTTTTTGTAAATCCCGTCCTCAAGTTCAAAAAATTCTTTTAATCCAATGGTATTTTCTAAAATTTCATTTTTTGAATATTTTGCCTTTAATCGTTCCCATTCATAATAAAGCCCGCTTTTTACCATCATATCCACCCTTAAATCTATTCTTTTATAAAGGGTTTCGCGGTTTTTTTCTTCTATAAAATCATTTGAAAACCAGATAGCATCAAAGTGATTTTTAGCACGTTTCATGCTTGAAACCTTGCCCCCTGCTGCCTGCACCATCTCAAGCGCCCTTATTACCCTTTCTTTATTATTTTTATGAATTTCAGATGCTCTCTTAGGGTCAACTTCATTCAATATTTTCCAGAGTGTGTCGTTATCATATTTTTCAAACTTATCACGAAGCTCTTTATTGGCGCTTATTTCCGGCAATTGTTGTTCATCCAGAAGGCATTTTATATAAAACCATGTTCCCCCTGAAACTATTACAGGCTTACCTTTTGCCTCAATTTTTTCAATTGCAATTCTGGCATCAATGGCAAAATCTCCGGCGCTATAGGCTTCCCCCACAGGCTCTTTAATATCAATTAAGTGATGGGGGATACCTTCGCGTTCATCTTCATCAGGCTTAGCGCTAACTATATCAAGCCCTTTGTATACAATTCTTGAATCGGCGCAAATAATTTCGGCACCAAGCTTTTTTGCAAGCTTAATTGAGAGGGCAGTTTTCCCCGATGCTGTCGGTCCCGTTATCACTATTATCGGCAATTTGTGCGCAGGTTGGTTCGTTTGCTTCATATAAATCAAATATTAACACAATCATATACGCTGCAAAATAAATCCTTAAAATCATTGTAATAAAAGAAATTATAACGTTTTGAACAAATAATGCCTGAAAGGTCATTAAAGCAAAGTTTATAATAACCAACAATATAAATGCAGCAACGGTTTGAAAGAAATTTTTAAACATAAACTTAATTGCATCGCCCATCGCTAAAAATGGATTTTTCGAACAGTTCTTGTTTAAATATAAGCTTGCACCCCAATATAGGAAAAATAAGCTTATAAGGCTGCAAACCGCATAAGAAAATATACTCTTTTTAAATATCAATTCCCATGTGGAATTTGGCAATGATACAAAATAATTCTTTAAAGCTTCTGTATCATTTGCATATTTTCCAAGTTCGTAAATAACGGCATCAATCTTGCCAAATATTAAATCTGAAAGATAAGAATGAAAATAGAATAATGCTGTAATTGCTACTGCCCCTGTAATTACTGGTAAAATATATTCTGATACCCCGCAAAAGAAATCATTCTTAAGCTTTACGGCTTCTTCAAATTTTTCTTCAGGAGTTTTATTTTCTTTAAATGAAACAACAGAAGTTTTTATCATGTTAAACCAGCCTGAAATAAAAGCACAGGTTAAAAGAAGGATTAAAACCCCTAAAATCATTGATATAAAAATGTTTCTTCCAGCAATTAAAATGGGGATTATTAAAAATAAAATAATTAAATACAATACAAAATAAAGTGTTATAAAAGGATTCTCTTTTACTATATTAAAAGATTTCTTAAGTGAATTTAACATTATTCTCTCCGTCATTTTTAAAATATGAATTATTACTATATAATTATTAAAAAAGCAATACCAAAAAACAAGGGTACAAAATGTTAAGATTTAGTAAAAACCATGACCTGAAAGGCGTACTTATTTGTGTTGAGGGAATTGACGGAAGCGGCAAATCAACCCAGCTTGATTTATTATACAGCTGGCTGAAATCCAAAAATTTAGATGTCATCTTAACCTGTTGGAACTCATCCGACCTCATCTCTGAAACCACAAAAAAAGCTAAAAAGAAAAATCTTCTTTCAGGACGTACGTTTTCTCTCCTCCATGCGGTAGATTTTGCAGACCGTCTTGAAAAAGTTATTATCCCCGCAATGAAGGCAGGCTTTATAGTTTTGGCCGACAGATACGTTTATACGGCTTTTGCCCGTGATGTTGCCCGCGATGTTGATAAAAAATGGGTTCGAAATATGTACGGTTTTGCAATCAAGCCGGATTTAACCCTTTATTTTGATGTAAGTGCAAAGGTTTCATTGGATAGAATATGCATGAACCGTCAGCCGAAATATTATGAAGCCGGTATGGATTTAAAATTATCAAACAATCCCTATAAAAGCTATGTATTGTTTCAAAACAGAGTAATAGAGCAGTATAAAGATATGATTGATGAATACGGGCTTGTTCCGGTTGATGCCAACGAAACAATCCATAAAAAACAAATGTATTTTAGAAAACTTGTCACAGAACTTTTAAATTCGAAAGGTATAAATATATAAATGTATCAAAAACACGGCTATGACGGGCTTTTAATTGTAATAGAAGGAACAGACGGCGCAGGAAAATCCACGCAAGTAAATCTTCTTAAAAAATATATTGAAAACGAATGCTACGGCTGCATGTTATCAGAATGGAAAACCTCCCGTCTGATATCAGATGTAATTAATGAAGCAAAAGAACGCAATCTCTTGAATACAACAACTTTCAGCCTTCTTTATGCGGCAGATTATGCCGACCGCCTTGAAAATGTGATTATCCCTGCCTTAAAAGCAGGTTTTGTCGTGCTTTTAGATAGATACATTTACACCGCTTTTGTTCGTGATTCTGTAAGAGGTCATGATATTAAATGGGTAAAAAAATTATACGATTTTGCGCCTGTGCCGGATTTAGTTTTTTATCTTAAAATGCCCGTAGATAAGCTTTTAAAACGTATGATAGGTACAAAAGGACTTGATTATTTTGAATCAGGGCGCGATATCGGTCTTTCAACAGATATCTATAAAAGTTTTGAAATTTATCAGAATAAGTGTCTTGAAGAATACGACCGATTGCAGAATGAATACAATTTTATAACCATAGATGGCGAATTATCGGTTGATACAATTCATCAAAAAATTAAAGATGAAGTAAAAAAAGTTCTCGACCTCGGTGTTGTAGGGTAATCCTAATAAAATGCCCCGCTCTTGTCATTGCACACCCACCCTTGTCATTGCGAGGGAGTGAAACGACCGCGGCAATCCAGAAAATCATTTAAAATCAAAAAGCGTATTTACTGTCACTTTTAAAGTATCTGCAATTAAAAAAATTTTTTTAAGACTTACATATTTTTGACCCGACTCAATTCTTGAAATATATTCACGGCTTAAATCACACTGCTCGGCCAAAAACTCTTGACTGAAGTTGTTTTTGAGCCGGTATTTTTTGATATTTTTTCCTAAAAATTGCAGTCTTGTCATGTGAACTATTTTGCCGTATAATTCTAAAATGTCTGTGACCTATTTTTCCGAAATCACAGATTTTAACAAAAATCATTGTTTATCTAAATTGTTTATCTAAAAGGAGTTAAAACTTATGGTTTTAAAGAAATTCAACATAACACAAAGTGTTTTTTCAATTGCCCGAAAAGGTAATATTTTAAGCCCGCCCATATTTTCTGGTATTGTGAATATTCCCTCTGTTATTGCGAGGGAGGTACGACCGAAGCAATCCAGAAAACCTGCTTTCTCCCTTATTGAAATGCTTATGGCTTTACTTGTTGCATCATTATTGCTTGCGGCCCTTGCTCCTGTTGTAACCCGCCGCATGAATGAATCCCTTACTGTAAACAGTAACGTTAATTTTAGCGATGGTGAGACGATTGTAAAAGAGCTTACCTTTGGTATGAACGAACAAACTGCCGTATGTACGGAAACAGGATATGAATATGATTCAAAAGGCAATATAACAGGTGAATATTGTGAAGGCACTTTTGTTGTGCCAAATGACGTTTACCAATTAAAAGTTATTGCAATCGGTGCAGGCGGAGGAGGCGGAACAGCCCCGACAGCAGGTTTCACGGAATACACAACTACAGGAAGCACAAATAGTTTTACAGTTCCTGCTATGGTAAACAAGCTTGAAGCTACCCTGATTTCAGGCGGTGCAGGTGGAGGTGCAGGCGGGCAGACATTGGCAGAACATACATTTGTAACATCAGGTAATGGCGGCGTAACAAATCAAACTGATACAAAAAAATTAACTGTATTATCTAATGCTACAGGCACGTGGACTGTTCCTGAAACTGCAAGAGGCAAGAATATTCTTGTTACAGCCTGTGGAGGTGGTGGGGGTGGAGCAGGAAGCGGTACATCTGGATATATTATCGATGCATCAAAAAGTGGGGGCGGGGGTTCTGGAGGTTATGTACAAAACCAAGTTGCAACATTAAATAATTCTTCTGCTGCAAATATTTTTATTGGCGGCGGCGGAGGCGGCGGCGGGGGAAATGACTCCTACGTAACAGGTGGTGGTGCAAGACCTTATGGCGGGGGCGCAGGGGGAAAAGAAGGCGGTAGTGCGGCTCGGGTTGCTGGTTCTTATCCCGGGGGCGATGGTGGTTATACAGCAGTTAATACTGTTACCGGAGCTTTATTTTCTACCGGCGGAAGCGGGGATAGAGGTGTCGGTGGAAACGGGTCTAATGCATATACAGAAAGCATTACTGGAGGCAAAGGTACAATTGGTGGAAACGGTGGCAATTCAGGTTTGTGGGGTACTTTCGCAAACGGATTAACGTACGTCACAACGCTTGGTGGAGGAAGCGGAGCAGGCGGCGGTTCCGAAGGAGGTGGAGGCGGGTCATCAGCATCTACAGGGGCAGGCGGCGGTGGTGGCGGTGCAACTTTAATAAAACAAGGAGCAAGTGAATTATTTAATATTGGTGGCGGTGGAGGCGGAGGCGCAGGAACTGTACACATTGATACACCTGATGCTGGAATACTATTTTCAGGCGGTGGCGGTGGCGGCGGCAATGGGGGCGGGACAGGTGGTGGATATAGTCATTCGCCATACACGGGAGGCTATGGTGGAAAAGGCGGGGTGAGCGGGACGATTTTTAATGGTGGTAAAGTTTCAACTATATGGGGAGGAAACTATTGTGGAGGCGGAACAGCTTCAAGTGCAAATAGGGGAAATGGAACAAGCGGATATGACGGAGCCATCACAGTTAAGTATCTTGATTATGGCCCCGGGGGTTCAGGGGGAGGCGGAGGACAGTTTGTACCTATTCAGCCTATAACAAAAATTACGGAAAATCAGATATTAACCATAAAAATAGGCTCTGGACAGACAGGCGGAATAAAAGGCAGAATAGATAAAAAATCCGACGGATTTGGAGAAATTGTATTGCCTACACTTGGGAAAGGTGAAGATCCTGCACGGAGCCTATATGATGATTATGTGACTGAAATATATGGTAACGGGGAAACTTTGTTAAGTACAGCAAGAATACACAATAACGACAGATATGGTTATGGATTATATGGTGGTTCATATACAGGAGAAATTTTTGATAAGGAGCACAACCCGTATTATGGATGTCAAGGGTGGTCAACCGATGGTGTCAATTATAGATATATTAACTATAGCAGCATAGGTTTTTCAAACACTCACGGGCATAATGCAGGTGATGCAGAAGGAACACAAACAATTATTTTACAAAAACACACATTTGCAAATGGCACAACAGGTGGTGCCGGAGGTACTATAACAACTCCATGGTTTAAATGTACCCCTGGTAAAGGAGGAACGAAGGATAGCCCCGCAGGGGGTGATGCCTCAGGCTATGGTTGCGGAGGCGGAGGCGGATATGGACTTTCAAATGGCGGTAAAGGCTCTGGTGGATATGCAAGGTTGAGCTGGAATATGTTTTGGGATACGGCAACAGAAGCCTATAAACGCGCTGAAAATGGCACAGGCGGCGGCGGAGCATCAGGTAATACAATAATTTCAGGTTTAGATGTAATTCCCGGGGATGTTATTAGATTTCGAATAGGGAAAGGCGGAGCAGGAGCTTTCGTATCAAATAACACGGTAACAGGGGCTAAAAGCGGCGGCATAACAGTGTTTGGCTGCTCCGGCAATAATAATGCATGTACAGGTGGTATAAGAGCGGGCGGAGGCGGAGGCGGCGGAAGCACGACTATAAATGGCGCAAATGAACTCATAAACGGCATAGCAGGCTCCATTTCAAGCGAATGCAAAGTAGGCGGAAGAAATTATATTAATAATACAAGTGTATGCTCAAAAGGCATTGCGGGCAAGGTTTCCGCCGATAAAATCACCGGCGGGGAAGGCGCTGCCTATATTATACCTGCTTCATTGTCGCAATACTCCAAAAAATTAGGGGCGGAAGCGCTGAAAGGAACAGGCGGAAAAGGCGGTATACAGGACACAGGAGAAAACGCAAATGGCAAGCCGGCAAGCGGGATAGCTTCAGGCGGCGGAGGAGCTGCAATAAGATACAGCACAACTGCAACCCTAAACAGCAGCGAAACAAGCAACCCAATATCAGGCGGTGCAGGCTCTGATGGCAAAATTATTCTTGAATGGATAAAAAAATAAATTTACGATGAACAACTTTTCTGAAAGGGCGCATTAGTAACCTTTGCGCCCGTTTTTTTATGTTGTTGGACACATATTGAAAAATATACTAATATAAATATCTAAGGGTAAGTACCCAAAACCCTCCTCTGCACACGTATTTTACGAAGAAATAGACAGAAAGGAGGGATAAAATGGCTATAAGAATAATAAAGACCGCCATAACGGTCATTATAGCGGTCATTAAATTATTATTAATTTGGCTATAGGGTACGAAGTGAAGCCTCAATCAACTAGCACTTGGTTGGGGTTTCCCCCTATATTTTCATTATACAACATTTGCCCCAAATTTCAATCCTATTTGCGGAGCAGGAACAGTTATTCATCAAACTGTAAAAGCTTATAAGGCTCTATATCAAGGGCTTTGGCTATGGCATTAATTCTTGTTAAAGTTGTATCGCTTCTTGCATGTTCAATATTTGCGATAGCACCTGGGGTGACATCTGATTCAATTGCAAGCTTAAATTGGGAAAAACCCTTGTTTTCCCTGTATTTACGAATGTTTTTACCTACTTTTAAAACAAAATCCTTGTCCATTTTTTGATTATAGTGTATAATTGACCGTGAGTACTCTAGTATCAATATAGATAATAATAATAGAGCAGTATTAATATAAAAAGGAATTTATTATGAAAAAAATTTTCTACGAATGTTTATATTCAGAATTGGATAAGCTTTATAAAGAAGTTGATGCTGCTACTACTAAGCTCTGCGGCTTGAAAAGAAAGCTCACTGATATGTCTGAAATTTTAGAAAATGAGTATAAAAATAAATATAAAAAAAGCTTTGAAAAAGGTGTTTTCGCAGATTGCGACAAGGTATACGCCAAAGATTAATTTTTATACTTCAAAATTTTATCCACAGAATTTTCAATATCTTTCTGAAAAATGCCGAATTTATGCAGTTTTTTGTTGGTTTCAATTTGCTCTTTTTGCATTTTATCAAGAGTTTTGTTTGCTTCTATCGTAAAATCCGGCATTTGTGAAATGGAATTAACCGCGCCCATTGTGCTTTCAGGGGTCATTCCTTCCACAAATTGCTTAATGCAAACCAAAACCTCTCTTAAATCTTTGAAAGCCTCGACCATATCAGTGATTCTAAGTGCCTCTGTTGCTATAATTCCCTGTACGTCAGAGTTTTCGGTTTTTGGCGGCATAATTTCAATCGACTTTGACCCGCCAAGCCCATTATACTCTACTTTTGCAACTGCTCCATCAGGAATTCTTGTGTTGGGTTTTGTAACAAAAATTTCGCACAAAATAACGTCGTCTTTCCTTTGTAGGTTGCGCACATGCCCTACTATAATGCCCATAAACCGTACAGGAGAGCCTTTTATGATACTATCAATGTCATGAAACCTTATAGTGTAAAGGTTTGGCTTTACAACTGTATGATAATAAATTTGAAGAGCGCCAAAAATTCCGATAAATAGTAATGTTAGAAGGATTAATATCTCAATTATGCGGTTTTTTTTCAATATTCCACCCCTTCTCTTGCTTCAACACCTATGTCCCAGTAATGTTTTACGGGTTTTATCTCAGAAACAAGGTGTGCTGTTTCTATAATTTCTTGAGGTGCGTTGCGCCCGGTAAGCACAATTTCAACCCCTTTGGGCTTATTTTTCAAGGTTTTAAGCATATCTTCAAGGTCTATAAGCCCTAAATCCAGAGCTATATTGGCTTCATCAAGAATTACAAGTTCATATTCACAATTTTTTATTGCATTCTTAGCAAGCTCCCACCCTGTCTGAATTTCAGCCTTATCATCTTCATTAACGTTATCTTTATAAACAATTCTGGTAAGACCTGCATTTACCACCTTAAAACGGTTTTTAATATCGTCTGAAAGGCTTGCAAATGAATGGATTTCACCATAATTGGAGCCGCCTTTTGTAAACATCACAATTAAAACTTTCCATCCCCGTCCTAAAGCGCGAAGCGCTAAACCCAGGCTGGCGGTGGTTTTCCCCTTGCCATCTCCTGTATAAACCTGTATATAGCCGATTTTATTGAAACAGGGATTGTGTAAATTTTCAGTATCCATATAAAAATTTTATCACAAAAATTTTTTCTGAATATTGTTAAATGGCTAATACCCTTGTGGAATGTGTGTTTTAGATTATGTTTAAAAACATAAAAAGTGTGGAATATTCTATATTAGGCAAATTAATTAAAGGTAATTTTTCCCTATGTCAATTTCCCCGATAACAGCTTCCAGTCTGTATCAGGAGCAAATAAATTACTTTTTGAACGCAACCGTTTCAGAATATAATTCTGTGAGTAATTTACTTGCCAAATTTGGCGTGAAATCTACAGGGGACGCGCAAAAAGATCTTGCTAAATTAAGGAAAATTCAGACCGAAACGGCGATAAATGGCTTAAAAAGTCTGTCTGAGGATAAAGAAACAACTGAAACCCAAGCAGCACAGGTTTCTCACGCCTGGTATAGTATCATGTACCAGTTGGGGCTTAGCCCTTCGGGGAACGCTGAAGAAGATTTTGTTGAAATAATGGAACATCTTGTTGCTAAGGTTGAAAAGGCAGGCAGTGAGAGTGAATACGCTAAATATATGAGCCTAATCGACCTTGTTGAAACGCTTTTCATTGCATCAGGAGTGAAAATCAGCGGTACCAATGCAGATTCTGTATCTACATTTAGCTCAATGCAGCTCCTTGCAAGCTATAACAAGGCATCAGCAGGTCTGTCATAAAATAAGCATAAACATCATAAATCCTTGATTTAGCTAGATTTTAAAGCGTCGTTAAGGCGCTTTTTCAGTATTTCCTTATCTGTAACGCAAATAAATTCCCAAGGCAGCTTGCTATCAGGGTTTTCACTGATTGGTTGCGCGGCGTATGAATTTAGCTCCGGCAAAATACCGCTTTTTGCCATTTTACGCCATGTTTGCTTAAATGCACCCAAATTACCCCCGTTCTCAATGACTTTTAGGATATATGAAGCAAGGGAAAAGCTTGCGCGGGAAAGGATTGATTGTATTAAATCCCATTCAATGCTTGTAGGGCGTACATTTATGCCAATCTTTGAAATTTGATTTTTTAAATGTGCCAATTTAACGTCTAATTCCTTGCTATCAGCCTTTTTTGACCACTGAAAAGGAGTATGCGCCTTTGGTATAAAGGAACTTACGCTTAATGTCAGCTCAAAACCTTTATTTGTAGCCTTTATACGCTTCATTAAATTTATAAGTGCATCAATATCTTCATTTGTTTCTGTCGGAAGTCCTACCATAGCATAGATTTTAAGCCCTTTTAACCCGTAAAGCCGCGCAGTTTCAACGGTTTTTAAAATCTGTTCATCTGTTAAGTCTTTATTTATAACCCTTCTAAGCCGCTCACTTCCTGCCTCAACCGCTATTGTCGCGGTTTTTTGCCCGCATTCAACCAGCGTTTTTATCACATTTTCGCTTGTAAGGTCCGCCCGAAGCGAGGATAACGTGAGTTCAACAGGAGCTGTTTTATTTTTTTCTCTTATGTATTCTAAAATTTTGTCAAAATCCGGATGACCTGCGACATAAGCACCCAAGAGAGCAATTTTTCTTGTATGTTGCAGCCCAAAATCAATAGCTCCAATAATTTTTTCAAGCGGAGTATACCTTACAGGCAGGTTTAGCCAGCTTGCAATGCAGAAATTGCAGGTTTTCGGGCATCCGCGCTCAATTTCAATTATAAAAGTATCCTTAAAATAGCTTTTATCACTTAAAATTGGGGTATAAAGCGGTTCTTCAAGAGTATCTGTTATTTTTTTAACAGGTTTTTCTTTTCCGTATTTTGGAACCCAAACACCCTCAATTTCAGACAGTGCCTGAAGTTTTGCCTCCCTTGATTCATCTTTTTTTTCGACAAGAACCTTAAAGATATTGTCAAATGTGGTTTTGGCATCGCCTATGCTTATAAAATCATAAAATTCTTCAAAAGGAATGGGATTTGCAGTGAGGACTGGGCCTCCGGCGAATATAAGCGGGCAATCTTCGCTTCTGTCTTTAGAAAGAGGCGGAATATTATATTTTGAAAGCATTTTTAAAATTGTTAAAATATCAATTTCAAAAGAGTTTGAAAACCCTATCACAGAAAGGTTTTCAGGATTTGCCGCAGTAATTTTTGTATCGGAAAAAATTCTTTCTACAAAAACATCTTCCATTAAATCAATTTGCTTAAATATAGATAAATACCCTAAAGACGACATTCCAAGACTTTCAGGAGCCGGAAAAGCGAACCAGACATTAATTTTTGGATTTTTATTTTTTAATCTTTCGTATAGAAATTTTTCCATTATTCTTATAATTTTTCCTTAACATTTATAGGCTTAATATAGAGTTCGTCTACTAAAACACACACTATACTTACCATGGCGGGTGCAAGAACAACTCCCCAGAAACCCATAAATTTAGCCCCTATAAGAAGGGAAACAATGATTAAAAGCGGGTGGGTATCCATAAACTTACCAAACAAAATCGGCCTGAATATCTGATTTTGCAGCCATTGAGCAACAAGCATTATAACCAATGTTAAAATTACATAGAATAACCCGCCGCTTAAAGCAGTGTAAAATGCAACGCCCACAGCAACTGTAGCGCCAATAACGGGGATAATATCAAGTATACACGCTAAAAAGCCGATTAAAAGAGCGTGCTGGTTGCCTATAATCAATAATCCGATAAATGAAAGCAGCCCTACGATAATCATAGACAAAGCCTGAGCGAATACATATCCTCCGACTTTTGTTTTGATAGAATCCATAATGCTTTCGGCCTTTTCCTTAAATTTCGGCGGGAAAAATTCTAAAAATCTTTTTTTCATGTGTGCTTCGTCATAAGAAAAATAGAAAACCATTATGGTTACTGCAATAGAGCTTGTTATGGAATTTATAATGAGTTTTGAAATATCTGCGCCTCTTGATAAAATCTCCCCTGTAATGTTTGTTATATCGGCATTTGCAGTGTTTATTGCATCGGGGTTTATATATTTTGAAATTAAAATTCCAAAATGGTTTGTGTGTAAAAATTCCTGAAAACCTTGAATATAGGCTGGAAGGCTCTTTATAAAAATTGTTGTCTGTTCAATTGTAATAGATAAAAGCGGAATAAAAATGAGCAGCATACATCCTATAATTGCAAGCAGCACAAGGGATACAGCCAATACACGCGGCATATATTTTTGTAAAAAATTAACAACAGGGTCGATAGCGCAGGTGATAATAAAGGCTACAAACAGCATTATGGCTATTTCTGCAATATTTGATATAAAAATTAAAACCAAAATAAGCATTATTGCAAAAATAATGTTTTTATAAGTTAAAATACTTGTTTTTTCAGCGTTTTCGCCTGTATTAATATTTGCCAAAATTTTTTCCTTTTTTAAACTTGAATATCTTTATGTTACAATTATCACAAAGATTTAGCAAGGAGTTAAAAAGATAATGTCTACTGAGCCTGTTACGGTTAATCAAAATATAAGACCTTTAAATACAAGAATTAATGAAAAGGGAAACCTTGAAATATCAGGGTGTGATACGGTTGATTTGGTTGAAAAGTACGGTACGCCTTTATATGTAATGGATGAAGTTACCCTCCGTACCATTGCAAGGGAATACAAGGAAGCTTTTAAGGATTATAAAAACATCAATATGATGTATGCTTCAAAAGCCCTGATGACCGCACAAATAGCTAAAATTCTGCATTCTGAAGGTTTTGGTTTTGATGTTGTTTCAGGCGGTGAAATTTATACCGTGCATAAAGCGGGTGTAAATATGGAAATGACAACGTTTAACGGTAATAATAAAACAACGGATGAACTGCTTCTTGCACTGGAATTGGGTGTAGGCAGGGTAAGCGTTGATAATTTTTTGGAATTATCTTTGCTAAATGAGGTTGCAAAATCTTTTGATAAGGTGCAAAAGGTGCTATTGCGCATCACACCAGGGATTGAGTGTCATACGCATGAATACATACAAACAGGGCATCTTGATTCAAAATTCGGGTTTGATTTGGTGCAGGTTGATGAAGCGGTTGAATTAATTTTAAAAGAGTTTACAAACCTTGAAATAACAGGGCTTCATGCGCATATTGGTTCACAAATTTTTGAAACAAAAGTATATTATGATGAAATCGGTGTTTTAATGCGCGAATTAAAACGAATTAATGATAAATTTAACCTCAAATTAAACGAAATGAATATTGGCGGAGGGCTTGGAATTACTTATACAGAAGCTGATTGCCCGCCATCTGTGTTTGAAATAGCAGATGTTATTAAAAAGTCTGTTAAAGACCATTCAGAAATGTATGATATGGAAGAGCCGGTTTTATTTATTGAGCCGGGACGCTCTATTGTAGGTACGGCAGGGGTTACACTTTATACCGTAGGTTCTTCTAAACAGGTGCCAAACGGCAGAAAATATGTTGCAGTGGATGGTGGTATGGCAGATAATCCGCGCCCTTCAATGTATGGGGCAAAATATGAAGCTGTGATTGCAAACGGAAAACCTGAAAATAAGCCGCAAAAGGTGACTGTGGCAGGAAGATTTTGCGAATCAGGGGATATTTTAATTAAAGATATAGAATTAAATTCGCCTGAGCCCGGAGATGTGCTTTGTGTCTTTAATACAGGCGCTTACGGGTATTCTATGTCAAGCAATTATAACAGGGTTTTGAAACCGAAAATGATACTTGTAAATAATTCCCAATCTGATATTATAGTTAAGAGGGAAACTTACGAACAATTAGTTCAAAATGATGTTATCCTTTAGTTTACTTTAAGCAAAAAAGGCATAAAACTTGGATTTCACTGATTTATACCAAAACATGTTCAGGCAATTCTATGAATTTTCCCGCACATTTGGCGGGGGGCAATTAGGTGTAAATATAACAGAAGTTGTAATCCTTGCTTTGATTTTAATTTTTGTTTATAAAAAATATATTAAAGGAACGCACTCTGAAACCCTTGTAAGAGGGATTTTCGGGCTTCTTGTAATGTGGTTGTTTTCTGAATTTTTGATAAAAATCAATCTTCAAATTTTCGGAATGTTTCTAAAGACTCTGGTATCCGTTGTAACGGTTGGTTTAATCGTTATTTTTCAGCCGGAATTAAGAAGATTTTTAGGCTACATCGGGCAAAACGATATTTTAAGCAGAATTTTATCTGGAAAAAAAGCCTATGTTAGAAGAGATGATAGCATTGATGTTGTTAAAGAATTAATTGAAACCATAAAATATATGTCAAGGCTCAAAATTGGCGGGCTTATTGTTTTGCAAAAAGATGATAAAAGCCTGTGCCATTCAGATGTCGGGGTCGAAATTAACGGAAACCTTTCACAAGAGCTTCTTTTAACCATATTTCACCCAAAAACCCCGCTGCATGATGGCGCTGTTGTAATAAATAACGATATAATCCAATCTGCAGGGGTGCTTTTGCCTTTAACAGAAGACCCTAAATTAAGCTGGAGATATGGAACGCGCCACAGAGCAGCAATAGGTGTAACAGAAATGTCTGATTGTGCTTGCATTGTAATATCAGAAGAAACTGGGGATATATCAATTGCAATTGATGGTAATTTGAAAAAATATGATGATCTTGGAAATTTAAAGCTTGATTTAGAGCGAATTTTGGGCTTAAAAGATGAAGAAGAAGCTCAAAAACCTTACATGTTTAAATTTGAAAACATTTTGCCCTCAAAAAATAAATCCTTTAAAGAATAAAACCCTTGAGAAATTGGTCTTTTATGGGATAAGCAATTAAACTAAAAGGCAATGTTTTCCGCTTTAAAATTTTTTATTATATTTTTGAAACCTTTAAAAGAGGTTTTATTTTGCGAAAGTGAGAAAGTGTAAAAAGCGTGTAAAGTCTGCCTTTAAGCGCTTATTTTGGGTGTATGTTTTATGAAAAGACGTTTCTATGATGGTTTTTTATCAAGCGAAAATTTTCAAAATTGTTTAAAAAATTGCTTACAGGGGTCTTCCCTAAGGCGTTTTAAAGAAAAATTTACTTCTCCTTTTAAAAAGGAGTTCAGCGAAAATATGTTATCTGCAAAAGGTCATTTAAACAAATATTTAAATGACCTGAAACTGCACTTTGACCTTAATGAAACAGAAATCGGGGAAATTTTACTTACAGCATATCGTACAAATAAACCCCAAAACCCTTTTATTCAATGTTTAAGTATGTTAAAATATTGGAACTGAAAAATCTAAAAAAGTTAAGGATTTATAGATGTTGATAGAAAAATTTGTTCCGCTTGAATTTGCAGCAAATAATTACCTTTTATATGATGAAAATTTAAAATGCGCTTTACTTGTTGATTGCGCCGGTTCAAATGATGCTATTTTTGATTTTATTGAAAAAAAAGGTTTAAACCTTGAATATATTTTAATTACACACGCTCATTTCGACCATTGTATGGGTCTAAAAGAATTTAAGGAAAAATTTCCTGATGTAAAAGTTTTGATGGCAAGAGCTGATGAAGATTTATACAAAAATTTAACTCTGCAATGCGATTTATTTAACCATAGAAGAGTAGAAGCGATAAAAATTGATGAATTTATCGATGATACAAGAAAAATTGAATTTTGCGGCAAAACTGTTGATGTTATATCAACGCCGGGGCATTCAAAAGGCTCTCTTTGCTATTTAATTGATGATAATTTATTTGTAGGCGATACCTTGTTTTTTGAAGAAATCGGCAGATGCGACCTTCCGGGCGGCTCATTTAAAGAAATAGAAAACAGTATAAAAAATAAATTATTTAAATTAGATGATAAAATTAAAGTTTTTACAGGTCATGGCGATAATACAAGTATAGGGCATGAAAAAATAAATAATGCATATTTTGGACAAAATGCCCGCTACTTCTAGTTTAAGGCCTGGTTATCAGTAAAACAGAATGGAAATGTTTTTATGGAAGAATTGAAAACAGAATTTTTAGAACTTTTGGAAAAAGCAAAAGCTGCAAGCAAAACAAGCTATTCTCCTTATTCTAATTTTGCGGTAGGCGCAGCAGCACTTTTTGAAAGCGGAAATATTTATTTAGGTTCAAATATTGAAAATGTTAGCTACGGTTTAGGTTTATGTGCTGAAAGAAATACGCTTTCTTCTGCACTTGCAGCAGGCGAAAAAAGCCAGTTAACTGCAATTGCAGTATTCAGCCCTAATCAAAAGCACTGTCTTCCTTGTGGAGCCTGCCTGCAATGGCTGAATGAATTTAGTATAATGCATGGCAATAACTATGACATTAATGTTATTTTGGAAGATGATAATACAGAATTTGTCGTTTATAAACTAAGCGAGCTTTTACCTTACGGTTTTAAGTTCCAATAATTTCACCCGTAAATTTCAATTCACCCGTTTTATGCCTAATCATTAAGAATTTGTTGCATTTCAATGTCAGGCTTGCCTAATACCCTTACTAATTCTAAAACAGAGGCTTTCATTTGACATTTTTGAGATGATTTGCCAAAGAAATCTGTATAAAAACATCCTTCGCAATTGCACCCTCTTTTGTAGCATTCCATTGCTGTAGTTGTCCATCTTCTTACTGCAACTGCACGACCCATATCCCTACTTTTTAGCACTTGTTTTTCTCCATTTTTAAAAGCACTACTTCAAACACAAAGCCCTTCAACTATTGAAAAGGCTTGCCCTAACTGAATTTAATACTATTATAACCCTTAAGAGCTAGGATACAAGTGTATTTTGGCCAATTATTAACATCATGTAACAAACCCTATATGGCTTGCATGGCTTGTATATTAAGGAATTGAGTACCCCAAGATAATCTTTGCACATGGCTTTCCATGATTTGATACATGCAAAACCCATGTGCAGTACATGTTTTCATGGTTTTGATTTTTTGAATTTTTAGTTAAGAAATGTAACGATTACTAAATTTCCATGCCTTTAAAGGCATGGAAAGCATGGAAAGTAAAAAAAGCTTTTAAACGTATATTTTACATATTTTGAATTTCATCAAGCGACATAGATTCAATATCTAAATCTGCTCTATTGGAATTATTAGCCTGTTCTCTTGTGTAAATTCCGCCCTTATGGCTTAAATAAGCTGCATATTTGCAAGCTTTTTCATATAACTCAGGGTGCCGTTCTCTGCTTCCGTCATGTTCCATTCTAAATTTAATAACATCTGCAGCATTATATCCGACACCATCCTGCAAGGCTCTGTGGAAATTTTCTTCATAATTCCCTTCAAGTCTGTTTTTATAATCCAATTGATGATTTTCAAGATTTTTATTTCCGCCTGTATGGTAATCGGTTTTTTCTTCTCTGCCTAGAATATCATAGAATTGGGCAAATTTATGTTTAACGGTAGAAATTTCAGCAAATCTTGCTCTGATATATTTTCTAATATGTTCTGTAAAGTTGTTATCATCTTTAAAGAGTTTCCATCCGTCTGTAACACCATCCTGCGGCCTTACATTAAATACACGCATTAAGGCGCCTACATGTTTATTTGAAACAAATTTATCTTTAGCACAGCTCAATACGCCATCTCTATCATGGTTGTTTGTACCTAAAATAAACTTATCATCATGCAGTCCTAAGTTTTGTCTGATGTATGAAGCATTTCCCCAACCAACATTTCTGTTGTCGTTTTCTTCTTCAACAGTAGATAAAATTGCCATACCCTGCATGTGTCTTAATTTATTTTTTGTATGTTCATCTTGTATAGGGAAATCGTGATATCCTGCATCACATTCATACATCAATTTTCTTTGGTCAAAATCATTGCCTTTAACATCCCTTGCAATTTGTTCAATAAAATCTGTTATTTTATTGCCTGCATCAAGATGCTTGTATCTGTGTCCTCCGTCGTATATAAGGCAAGGGTTCATATATTGCCAGCCCACATCAAATCTTATGCCATCATAATTTGAAAGATAGTGTGAAACCTTTGCTCTTAAAAGCCGATGGGCAGCACTGTCGTTTTTGTCTATTAAATCGTGGAAATTAATTGCAGGAAGCCCCCAACCTACTTCGGCATCTTCTAAGAAAGCATCCGGGAACATCTGCCGCTCCGGCCATGAAAAACCTATAATGCAGTCGCCGATTGCATCCATACCTTTTGAATTTATAATCTGTTTACCTTCTTGCAAGGTTTTATGCGCAATAAATTGTTTAAATTTATAAAATTCAATTTCATCTTTATACTGTTCTTTATATGCTTCATATTGAGGCATTTTTTGCGCCCTTATATGAGGAATTGCATCAAAACCTTTAAAGAAATCTACCTTAGAGTCAGGCCAATCCTTAAGATAAGGAAAAAGTGCAAGTCTTGTATAAATATCGTCATAATCTACAGGGTGTTTTTGATGTTTAAATTCTTCAAACTCTTTTCTTAAAGTTTGTAAGTTATCATTCGGGTTTGCTTTTGTTTTAAAGTTTTCAAAAGCAATTTGAAGAGCATCATTTATAGGGTAATCTTCCTGACTTTTCCACCCAAGTGTAGTTTCAAAATCAATCAAATCGCCAACAACATTGGATGTGTACATCATTGCCTCTTTTTCAAAAGCTTGATGTTGTTGAACAAATTTTTGCACTTCATCTTCCGGCAAAATATTGCCCCATTTATCTGATGCTAAATCAAAAAGATTTATTACATCCTCGCCTATAGATAAAGCCGATCTGTTATATGCACCTGGATAGTTGTTTTCTGCAAGCTCTGTTTTATCTGTTAGTTGCCCTATTGGCATAATTTTTGCCGCATTGGCATTGTAGTAAATATTTGCTATTTCATAAGCACGTTCTGCTTCTTTAGAATTTATTTTACCAATACCGGTATCTTCGGTGCTATTTGAAGGAAGAGACGGTATATAAAACTTTGCCATAGTTATGCCGTTGTGATAACCTTGCGTTCTTTTGTCTTCTTCCTGAAATTCTTTAAAAGCTCTCTCCTGCTTTGAAGACAGGGCATCTCCGAATTGAACCCCTTTGTTCATATTTTGTGAAATACTACTAATTCTCATTTTTACCTACTCTAATACACAACACACACTATTTATAAAACCTCTGAAAAAAAATTTTTGCTAGTATTGATTATAATAAAAAAAGCACCCTTTAAATCAGGGTGCTTTAAAATCAAAACTTTTCTCCTCTTTCAAACTCTTTGATATTTTAATCAAGCAGCGCTTCTAAAATATTTGCATTCTTTTGTGCAAATGTATTTTCACGAATTTTTGTTCTGTGAATGTAAGTGCGGAGTGCCTCACGAATTAATTCGGAACGTGAACGATTTTCTGTATCTGCAACTTGATCAATTTCATCTAAAAACTTTTCGGGCATTGAAATAAGTACTCTTGCCATTGGTTAATTCCTCCGTTATATTTCTCTAATTTAATTATTTTTAAGCTCTTCGTACTTATATAAAGTTTTTTTGTATTAAAAAATTGACTATTTTGTATATATTTTTTATATTCCTGTAATATTTCTTAATATTTACAAGGAATTCCCCGCAACCAAAGGCCTTTATAAAACAGCTTCTTCTTTGTAATCTTCATATTCAAGAAGCCCTAGAGAATCTTCCTGAAAAGTATTGCTTTCAATTTTTATAAGCCAACCTTTTTCCCAAACATCTTCATTCATCAGTTCCGGAGAGTTTATAAGCTCCTCATTCACTTCAACAACTTTTCCGCCGATAGGCATATAAATTTCTGATGCTGCTTTAACAGATTCAATTGTGGCAAATACTTCATTTTTTGCAAATTCTGAACCAACTTCAGGCAATTCTACAAACACAATGTCGCCTAGGTGTTCTATTATTAAATCTGTTAAACCTATGGTTATAACATTATCTTCTTCAAGCGCCCATTCGTGGGTTTTTGAGCATAATATTCCTTCAGGTGCATTAGATTGAGATGCGCTCATTTTATTGTTTCCTTTATCTGTCTTTTAATAAACGTTTCTACATTGGCAGTATTGCACAATTAATTTATTATCATAATTTATGCCATTGTGCCAGTAGTTTTATATAAAGTGTTAAGGGATGTAAACCAAATATATTTATATTTTTCAGACTACTTGAAAAAGAAATGCTTTTAATTTATAATGATTGCCCCGCATAAATAATTGGAGAGGTTGTTAGAAAAATGAGAATATTAAGTATTTCCCCTAATTTTAGTCCAAAGAATGTTAATTTTGGCAGATTTGCAGATAATAGTACAAAGCGTGCAATTAAGAAAAAGATTAAAGAAGATGGCGGGTATTATGATTTCCAACAAGCTTGGGATAGACATGCTTTTGATATGGTTAATTTTTGCAAATTTGTTTCAGTATATACAGACAAAAACACTGGTGAGATAAAAAGACAATTTTTAAGTGGTTTTACAAAAAGCGCTAAATCTGAAGCTATAATAGCAGAAGCTAAAAAAGAAGATACAACAATTGAGGCTGTTGAAGATTTGCATGAGCTTGCAATAAAAATAGGGACAATTAATATAATTGAAGCAGATGGTGTGGATTATGAGGAAGCATATAAAAGAAGCAGACACAATTTTTATTCAAATAATGATGGTGGCTCTTCAGACTATGCGCATATGCGCGCAGAAGAAGAATCTTACAGATAATTCAAATTTTACTTAATATTAAAATGCATTTTGTAACATTTTCATAAAGAAAATGCCGTTTCTGGCAATTTTCATTGTTCCATTGTTTATATTTTATAGGTCAGGAATGTATGTATTAGGTTAAATGAAAATTGCCCCGTTAAATTTGAATAACGCAAGGCAGGGTGGAAATTTTAAAGGTAAGACACCCAATATTGACAACCTTATTGCTATTAAAAAGGCAGCAAATTATAGCCTTGATGGCTTAGAAGAAAGTTTAATTGATTCAATTGAAAAAAAGTCCTCCGGACTTATCCAAGAACTTAATGGACAAAAATATATCCCGGATGACACCCTTAAAAAGAAATTAACATCAAGTCTTAAAATCTTCTTTGGAATGCCATTAGACGTTATCGATTTTATTGTAAGAAAATTCCCGAAATCAAAATTAAATAATGCGGAATTTTTACAAAAATATAGGGAATCTGTTCAATTAGAAGATGAAATAAGGGCATTGCAAGGTATTCACAGGAATACTTCAAAATATGCAACAGAAGCCATGATAAAAAGCAGAATGTATCCGACAAAAAATCATGGTGAATATTGTGAATTCATCTGTGATGTTGTTACAGATAAATTTAATGAAAATTTAAATAAAGCAATGGCAGACGATGTTGCAAACTATGACACTAAAAAAGAAAGGTTTGCAACAAGACTTATTTCAGGCTTTACTGCAGCATTATTCCTTGGCAGCGATTTTTATAATAAATCAATCCAAAAAGGAAAAACTGTTGAAGAAGCTAAAAAAGAACAACATAAAAAACAAGGTCAAGAGATAAAAGAAAATATCTGTGAAGCAATAACCCAATTTGCAGTATTTGCCTGTTTTTCTAAAGCCGTAAATAAGAGTGTATGGGCGCCTGCAATCATAGGGGCTTGCATCGGGCTTGTTTCACGTGTAGTTTCAAGATTAACATCGGGAATGAGAATTACAAGAATGGAAGTTCCTGAAAATAATAATTCCAAAAAACAATCGCTTTCGATTAATGAATTTGTAAAATCTGCAAAAGAAGGGAATACTGAAGAATTATTAACCCAAAAACATAATATTCAAACCAATAACGACAATAATGCAAAGAAAAAACCCACTTTGAGCTTTAAAAATATTCTTGCATTCTGTGCTTTAAGTATAGCTGGCGGATACGCTTTAAGGTTTGGCAAAAACCATACTAAAATCGGTCAAAGCATTGCAGATATGATGAAGAAGCATACTGATAAATTTAATGAAGGAATTGTTGAGAAAAAATATGCAAGCCCTGATGAGTTGACAAAATTAATAGATATTCTGTCACAAAGCAAGAATTACAAGTTAAGTCAAGATGTTGAAAAGATAATAAAAAATTCCAATGCCCAAGGTAAAGTTCTCCTTGGTACAGATTTTAAGACTAAAAAGTTATTCGGCAAAATTGAAGTTAAAACAAAAGACTTAAAAGCTCTAAAAACAGCACCTTTCAGATTTATAAAAGAACTTGTATCTTACCCCTATAAAATAGCTTCAAAACTTGAAGATGCGATTAGAAATTCACATCTAAAAGCCCAAGGCAAGGAAATTCCTAAAAAACCCGAATTAACAAAAGATATCCACGGTATTAAAAACCTATACAAACGTTTCCTTGAATTTGAGGCAAAATATGGCGATGATGAAGCAAAATTAAGCGAAGAATTTGGTAAATATGTAAGAAAAATGCAATTAGCTTCAAATAATAGCGTAACATCATCCAAAGGAAATAACTCTAAAATTGCAGTAATTGCTCAAACTTTAGGAACGCTGACCGGCATGTGGTTTAATATGAACGATGAATTTAACTCTTCCGTTCGAAACGGCTCTACAAAAGAAGAAGCCGAAAAAGATGCAAGATTAAGGGGCATAAATAAATTCTTTAGAATGACAGTACAAATCATTATTTCAGGCTCGCTGAATGATATCTTCTCAAAACAGTATAATAATTCAATTGCAAGTTCTGCCGCTGTTGTTGCTGCAAGCACAGTTCTAACAGATATGGCATCACGTGTCTTAAGCGGTATGCCATCTAAGAAAATGACCAAAGAAGAACTTGAACAATACCAAAAAGACCACAAAGAAGGCGTTATGAGCTGGTATTACAAAATGATTGATAAACTTGCTTCATAAAACCTGCGCATGAAGGCTATCTTACATAGATTCTTGGCAGTCTTACTTTCAGACGGCAGGTCAGTTCATAATTAATAGTGTTTAAAATTTTTGCCCAGGTATTAATTGAATAATAGCTGCCTTCATCATCCCCAAGAAGCGTAATAATATCGCCAACTTTAGCCTCATCAACCTCTGTTATATCAAACATCATCTGGTCCATCGTAACCCGCCCTATTTGTTTGATTTTTTTACCGTTAAGGCTTGCTTCAAGCTTATTTGAAAGGTTTCTTGAAACACCGTCAGCGTATCCTATAGGAATTGTTGCAACACGCGTTGTTTTATCTGCAATATAGGCGTATCCGTAGCTTACGCCTTCGCCTTTTTGGATGGTATGGATATTTGTAATCCTTCCTTTTAAACCCATTACAGGTTTTAATGTTGGAAGACAGATGCCACAATTTTTTCCTTCGGTTAATGGCGAAAGCCCGTATAAAATAATCCCGAGTCTTATCATATTGCAGTTAATTTCAGGGTCAATAAATGCGCCAAGACTGTTTTGGCAATGAATTGTAAGATTTTCTGTATCTACAGAATTTACCACCTTTTTAAAGTTTTCTTTTTGAAGGTTTAAAATTTTAGGGTCTTCAACATCTGCAAAGTGGGTGAAAATTCCTTGTAAATCAATATAATCAGCTTCCTGCACTTTTTTTATAAAATCAATTGCACATCTGTGGGAAATGCCTATTCTGTTCATCCCTGTATCAATTTTAATATGAACTTTTAATTTCATCTTTGTTCTGTCATATAAAATTCTTGCAGCCTCAAGATGTTCTTCATTAAATATTGAAACCGTTATATCATTTTTTGCTGCAGTTTCAAAAGCCCAAATAGGAACACATCCAAGCACCAAAATTTCTTCTTTTACCTTATTTTGCCGAAGCTCCAGCCCTTCATCCACCGATGCAACCCCGAAAGCACTGCACCCGCATGCAGTTAAAATTGGCGCACACATAAGGCTTCCATGTCCGTAACCATCTGCCTTTATTACGGCCATTAATTTTGGCATTTCAGAATTTTTTGGTAAGCTCGCTTTTATTTTTTCTTTTATTGTATTTATATTATATTCAAGGTTTCCAAGGTTAATTTCAACCCATGCATCCCTCAATTTATTAACAGGAAGGCTTCTGTTTATCATAATTTATTCCTTTAATGAAAGTTCATAAGTATTTTGAATTAAAGCTGCAATGGTCATAGGCCCGACACCGCCCGGCACAGGCGTTATAAACCCTGCAATTTCTTTAACGCTGTCAAAATCCACATCCCCTCTTAATTTTCCGTTTTCATCCCGAATTATACCGACATCAATCACCACAGCGCCTTTTTTTACCATATTGCCCGTAACCATATCAGCGCGTCCTGTAGCCGAAATTAAAATATCGGCATTTTTTGTTATTTCGGATAAATTTTTTGTTTTAGAATGAACAACCGTAACCGTCGCGTTTCTGTTTAATAAAAGCATAGAAAGTGGCTTTCCCACTATATTTGACCGCCCTATGATAACGGCATTTGCGCCTTCAAGCTTTATATTATATTCATCTAAAAGCGTGATAATACCTTTCGGGGTGCAGGGAACGGCATAAGGCTTTTCATTTAACATTAATTTTCCTGCATTAACAGGGTGAAACCCGTCAACGTCTTTTTTCGGGTTAATTTTATCTAAAAAATCATACGGGTTTAAATGTTTTGGAAGGGGTAATTGAAGCAAAATTCCGTTAGTGCCTTCGTCATTATTTAATTCATCTATAAGTTTTAATAAATCATCCTTAGATGTATTTTCGGGCAATTTATATACAGCCGAATTGAAACCTGCATTTAGCGCCTGCTTTTCTTTATTTTTAACATAAACTTTGCTTGCAGGGTTTTCCCCAACTAAAATTACACCTAACCCCGGTTTTTTATCCAAAAGCAAGGTTTTTTCCCTGATGTTTTCAATTATTTTATTTGAAAGTGCTTTGCCATCCAGTATTTGTGCCATGTTTTTTCCTTTTTTGTTTTAAATGGCTGTATTCTGGGGCAAATTCAGCCTTGAATACAGATTTTTAATAATTTCTTTTATATTATCTTCATCTATTTCATCATACTCTTTGATTACGCCTAAAGTATTCAAAGAGTATTCATTGGCATTTTCAATTGCTTTGGTTTCAAAACCTTTTTTAAGCTGGTTTAAAATTACCCCGAATTGCCCTTCTGAAGCGTACTTTTTATTGCTTTCATAAATGATTGATGCTAAATGAAGAGAAGCCATATCACCTTTTGAAACAAGAAGGGTTGTATCAATAGGGTAATCTACAAGCTGCACAAGGTATTTAAGGTCATATTCGCAATCAAAAATTACAAAATCATATCTGTCTATTAATTTTGAAACTGCTTCCATCATCTGGTGCGTAATAGGGCAAATGCAGTCTTTTGATGCAACAAGGTGGGAAACTATGATTTCTGTATTTTCATCAATTTCCGTTAAAATATCTTCAAGCGCCCATTCAATGTATTCCTGTTTTGTCATCTTTTTTGGAATACCTGTATTATATTCATGTTTTCCTGACCTTATGCCGTAAATCGTGTTGCTTATTCTAAGGCCGAATCTTGAGGTTAATTCCTGTGTTAAATCATTATCAATAAGAAGAATTGAACTATCCTTAAATTGTTCTCTTATTACTTTATATAAAGCTCTGACAACTGTAGTTTTGCCGCTTCCAGATTTTCCTATTACAGCTATTGTGGATGTCATAGTGTTACCTCATTTTCTTTTTTAAAGGTTTGGTTTCTCAAGGTTTGTGATAGCTCCTTTGTAAGGTTTAGTACGTGGTTTGCTAAATTAATATCTAAAGACCCTAAACCGCAGCTTGGAGTGATAAAACACTGTTTTAATATAAGATTTTTATCAATTTTATCTGATAAAATTTCAACAGAATTTTGAAATTTTTCATATAATTTATCTTTATCTAAACCTAAAAGAGCTTCTTTATCAAGGGTAGGAATAATTCCAAACGCCAGATATCCCCCGTTTTGAAGGAATTTTTCAATCTTTTCCGTATACTGTGCAAGATTTTCCGTATAAAAATAAGCATCAAAATTTATTATATCTGTACCGCTTTCAAATACAATATCCCAATCAGTACAACCGCAGCAGTGGATGCCTGTTATCGCGTCAAATTTTTTGATATTGTCTGAAATTATTTTTAGCATTTCAGTTATTTTGTCTTTTGCTATTTCACTGTAAGGATAAGAATGAATCTGTGATAAGCCGGGTTCATCTATAAAAATAACCGGAACACAGTCTTTTGCTGCCTTTTTAAACTCCTTAATTTGAAAAAGTGCTTTTAGTGTAAGAAATTTTGAAATTATTTCAATAAATGTTTTGTTAAAAAGAGCAGGCTTGCCTTTAGCATCGCAAAAATTGCCCAAAAACGTAAAAGGGCCTGTGATTGTACCCTTTATGAAGTTTGGCTTATCATTTAAGTTTTGAATTGTATTTAAAAACAGGCTGAATGTGTTTGAATATGGTGGTATTAGATTATATTTATTTAAAATTTCTTCGCATTCAAAGATAGAATTTGATGAAATAACCTTATTGAAATCATCCGAAAGTACACTTAAATTTTTTAAAAAATCATCCTTTTTATCATCCAAATAAAACCTGTGCAGTCTTTTATCAAAACTAAGCCCGGCAAACTTCTCTGTAAATTGGAGGGTCATGTGTTCTTCCATTTTATAATGGGGTAATTGCGGCCAGTATGGAAAATCTTTACAAGTTTTAAAAACAAAATCATTGGCGTCATTTGGCGCGCTGTTGCCGCTAAAAGGAAGAGAGCCGATTCCTGTGTATGCTAAACTTAATTTCTCCATGTAAAGTTTGCTTGTCAATTTCTCCATATCAATATTTTATTATAAAATGATAAAAAAGTACCGTGCGTAACAATTTAAGAGAAAAAGAACGATGGAAGATAATAATTTTAAAAATGCACTTTTTATAAACTATGGTGGCTTAGGGGATGAAATCCTATTTCTTCCTTGCATAGAAAGCTTTAAGAAAAAATATCCTGATTGTAAAATAACCCTTTGTCTTGAAGGGCGTGCTAAAGGTATAAAGCAGCTGACAAACCTTATAGATGAAACAATTGAAGTTGATATCAAAGCAAAGGGTATTAAAAAATATTTAAATGTTTTAGGGCTTATAAATAAGGCACAAAAAGGCAAATTTGATGTTGTAATATCCTCGGGCAAATCTCCTCTTGTTGCAATTATTCTTTATTTAACGGGCATTAAAAGAAGAAGCGGATATTTTACAAAAACTTCATTTCTTTTGACTGACGGGGTTGAGTTGGATGAAAACCAATATGCAGGGGCTATGTACCATGATTTAATCCTTCCTTTCCTTGATGAAGAAGATTTAAATGAAGATAACATTTGCATACCGCATATTGTTCCTGATTTAGATTTTACGCTACCTAAAAGCCTTCAGGGAAATGATTTTATCGCACTTCATCCGGGTGTTTCGAAGATGAGTATAGAAAAAAATATCTTTAAATGCCCCGATACTGCTTTTTGGCTCGATGTTATTAAAGGTGTTTTAAATAAAGGCAAAAAACTTGTCTTATTAGGCGGGCCTGATGATAAAAATATAGTAGAAAATATTTTATCTTGTGATGAAATTAAAAATAATCCAAATTTTATCAATTTTTATGGTAAAACAAAAAATTTATCAGACCTTAAAAATATTTTATCTGCCTCAGATGCTCTTATCTGTGCTGATAGTGCGCCTTTGCATATTGCAATAGGGCTTAATATTAAAACAGTTGCAATATTTGGTCCTACAAATGAAACAAAGCTTGTTCCAAAAAGAGATAATATTGAAGTAATCGTTAATAAAAAAATTGATTGCAGACCCTGTCTTTGGCATAAAAGAATGGTTAACTGCAATCAATCTTATTGTTTAAATATTGATGTTGATGATGTTCTTACAGGTCTTGATTGTTTGGAATAATTAAATCGCCTGTTAAAAGAAGGTAGATATTTTCATCTGAATTAATCTTTGTTTGAACGATTGGGATTAATTTATCAACATATTTCAAAAGAAAATCACCTTTTGATAATTTTTTAGAACTTTCTTTATATTTTTTCTTTGAATTAGCATCTGTTACAAAAATCACATGACCTTTGTTTGTTGTATAAGAAACAGCAGCCATTTCTTTCTCTGTATTATTTGGATATTTTGCGTAATCAAAGATAAATAAAGCTTTATTTTGTTTGTTTACCCAAAGTCTGTTTTTGGTGCGGTGAACTTTTGCTCTGAATTTTGCTCCTGCTTTATAAAGAAGAGTTCCTTCTTCTGTATATAAATCGGTAGGTGCTTCAAAAACAACGATTTCACCTCTTTTTAGGGTTTTTGTATTAATGTTGTTTACAGGGTGCGCTATAATAACGTTTCCGGCTTCAATAATTTTTTTTGTATTATAAATTTTAACGTTGTTTCTGGGTGCTTTATTGTAAATATTTAAAGTTTCTTCGCTAAGCAAAATATCTTCTTCTGCTTTTGAATATTTTAATTTTAATATATCAAAATCACCGGCCATTTTTGCAAACAACACGGCAGCTTCAGCTTTTGTCATTTTTGATGTTGGGTTAAATCTGGATGGATCCGGATGGTTAATATAAAGATTATCCGCAACTGCTTTTGCATAAGAATCTAACGCCCAAACAGGGATTTCACCTGAATCTGAGAACTGTTCAAGGATTGATTTATCACGCATTGAAGTTTTTGAAATGTTGGCAATAACGCTGATTGCTTCAGAGTGTGTTATAGCTTCTGTTGGTTTAAATGTTTTATCAGGATATCCAAATACAAAGCCCATATTTTGAGCTATCGCTATATCTTTTCTATAAGGAGAATTATCATCCATATCTTTAAAATAAGCTTTTGCACCCGTTACAACATCTTCGCTTTCCAAAACTTTAAGAAGAGCGTTCAAAAATGCTCCTCTTTGAATTGAGCCGTTAGGGTAAAATTTGTTTGATTTATCTAGGCTGAAATATCCTCTGTTTATACAATCGGCGATAGCCTTTTGCGCCCAGAAACCATCAGGTACATCTTCAATGGTTGATGCGATACTTGTGTTCAAACCTAAAATAATAAGACATAAAACTAAAAAAAGTTTGTATGTTTTCTTTAAAAAATTCATATATTTCCTCGCTTTTTCTTGTGGAAGTAATGGCAACAGTCTATAATAATTTATTATAAAAAAAATTCTACACCAACAATTTTTTAAAATCAATAATTCAAAAGCAGTATATATTCTATATTTCAGCATGTTTTAACATTTCTAAACACAATAATTTAATTTAAAAATCTTCCATGGTAATATCTTTTTATGGATAGTAATTTTTCCCCTTTTGGAATAGAAAAAGCAGGTGAACCTTATGTTAAATTTATTATCAAAAAGCGTATTTGCTGGCTCAAAACTTCAGGAAGTTTTTGCTAAAGTTAAAGATATTTATTGTATTAATGATGTATCTGAAGAAAGAAAACAATATTTAACGGATACTATTAAAAAATACGGTTATTTGCCTTACCCTCATTATAAAGTTTTGGATGAACTTACACCATCAGAAATTATTTTTGCTTATGTTGAAATTCTAAAACTGGAAGGCACTTATGAAAACTTTAAATTAAAGGATATTCAAAATCCTTCACCTCTTGCGAGGAGAAAAGTTAAAAATTCAAACTGGTTTAAAAGAGAAGGTCATAATATTAAGCTTATTTCTTTATCTGCGCTTGGCGACGGTACAAAATCATCAAACACAGGGCTTTTTATTGAGTGGATAGCCCAAATTTTAACCCTCCCAAGAGGAAATGTAAGCCATGGGGTACTGGGGGATACTATATATCTACTTCCTTTCCACCCTAGAGAATTTGGCTGTGCTTATCTTCCAATGTCATCAGATGTAAGTTCCAAGCTTGAAGATGTGAAATTAAGCAAATTTTTAGGGTTTGATGCTAAGGAACAGGTTAAATTATTTATTACAATGGCACAGCTTGCAGGGCATCCTGTAATTTATGATATTCTGCCCCAAACGGGAAGATTTTCAAAAGTGGTGCTATCAAAACCATACGTTGCAAGATGGTTTGATATAAAAGAATTAATTGAAGATTATAAAAGAGAAATCGAAAAAGCTGCTGTTATGCTTAAAGATAAATATAACGCAGATGAGGTAGATGGTGCGAAAGCTCTTTATCTTGAAATATCATCAGGTTCAAGAAAAACTTTTAAAAATGGAAACGAAGAAATTTTAAAAGCATTTGATAAATTAATGGAAGAATCAAAGAAAAATCTTTCCAATCAAATGTCGAACAGGTTTAGACAGGATGATATTCTAAAGAAAGTATATGATGTCATAGAAAAAGTCAATGGCAAGAAGCCTTCAAAAGAAGAAGATATTGTTGACCAGTCTGAAATTGTAAAAGCCCTTATAAAAGAAGGCCTATGGCCTGCTCCGGGCGGTGCATGGTGTTCTTCAGGTATTCCTGTTTTTGATAAAATGCACTCAAGCAAAGAATATCCTATGTTCAGACACTTTAACTATAAAGATGAAGATGTAACACACTTTGCAAATTTAGATTGCCAAACTCCATATTATTTTGTTTATTTTGAAAATGGCAAATATAATAAAAAAGTTTGCGAATTTTTCTTTGAATATACAAGAGCAATAGCGGATGAATACAATTTTGACGGCTTCAGGGTAGACCATATTGACCACATTGTGGATGATTTTTCTGAAAAAGGAAAAGTACCCATAAGCTACAGGGCGCCAAGAGAAGTTTTAAACAAAATGAATGCTGTTTTAAAAAGACGCAGCCCGTATTTTGCTTCACTTGCTGAATATATGCTATGGGATGATTTTTATAAAGAATACCATGCAGGCATGGGGTTTGATTTATTATGGGGGAATGATATTGTATCCCAAAACACAAAAACTCCCGCTCAAATCATTGAAGATAATGCTTTTCTTGAAAAATATAACACTAAAAACAGTATTATAAACCCTCTTTCAATATTGAAAACTTATAATAATCAGGATGGCGAATTTGAGGCAATTGACCAATACCCGGGGCAACTCGGGGCAGAAGGTGCTTTATTTAAATGGTTTAAATATAAATTCTTACCCGGCGGTAAAAATGCAAACAGGCCTTCTTTATATATTGACGGTGATGAAAGCTTTACAAAAACAGGCATAGAATACATAATAGGCAACGAAGTTTCTATGAAAAGAAACAAAGACTGGGCTTTTTATGAAAAATTCAATGCAATTAATTACTTTGCCCAAAATTCCTCTGTGATTTTAAACGGCAAAGCACAGCTTGTAAAGCAGACCAAGGAGGGGCTTGCGGTTTGGGAAATTATATCAAATGAGGGAAATTTCCTTATTGTTGCAAATTATCAAAACCCAACAGAAAAAATATGTGTTCAAAACCCGGATGGCACATCCACAATGCAGATTGTGCGCGGTAAAACCATTGAAGGAAACGAAATTGAGCTTGGTAACAGGGTTTTAGTTTCGTTCTTTGAATTTGATTATGATGAGATGAAAAAATGTCAGTTTGTTGAAAAGAAACTTTTAAATAATATTGAAAATATGATAACTTTCCACATCCTAAAACCTGCAGAATTCAAGGTATACAGGTTTGTTATAAAGTAATATCAACTAAACTATTTTTAAAAAAGCTGCTTTTATTTTTTAAAGGCAGCTTTTATTTATAAATTTTTTTTGGATAGCCTTTCAGTAAAGGTCTGTATATTTAAACTCAAAATTTTCTAAAAGCTCAGCAGGGGTAACTTCAAGTGCATTTGCAATTTTAATAAGCGTTGTAAATTTTAAATCAACAAGGCCATTTTCAACACGGCTTAAGGTTGCTGATGTTATAAGGCAATCGTTAAAGGCAAAATTATTAAGGGATTTATCCTTTTCAAGCCTAAGCTTTTTAATCCTTTTGCCTATCATTTTCAGTAGTTTTTTATCCTGCTGTTGCATACATGTAATTCTAGTGCTATCATAATATTATTCCATTACACACATGTAACACCATGTGGCTAATATTCAATAAACGTATATATTTAAAGCCAATTTAAATACAACTTAGACATTTGTTAAGGAGAATATTAAATGATAAAAAAATATGCAGCTTTCTCTCTTGTTGAAATGCTTATGGCATTGTTGGTGGCATCTTTGCTGCTTGCAGCGCTTGCTCCTGTTATGACAAAAAGATTGAGCGGAGAAACTATCACTGCAAACGTAACTGGCAATGGTGTCAGAGGAGATTATTCAAGAACTTTTTATGAAGATTTTGAATGGACAGTCCCGGGCGGAGTTAACACCATTGATATCACGGCAGTCGGCGCAGGTGGCGGCGGAGGTGGTGCCACTTATGGCTATAAAGAAATAACCGCATCTGAAACAAATTGGGTAGTACCCGACGGTGTTACCAAAATCAGAGTATTTATGACTGGTGCCGGCGGCGGAGGTGCTTCAGGCGGCGATAAAAGACAGTATGCATTTGGAAATTCAAATAAAGAAAGTGGTACAAAAGATTTTTTAACAACAGGGCAAAGCACATGGATTATCCCTGATGGTGCAAAAGCACCCGAACTCGATAATAAATGTACATTATCCGGCACAACGCAATGGGAGCTTGTTTCAAACACTGCAACAAAGATCACCCCGAATGTTAATGCTATATTGAGCGTAACTGCTTGCGGCGGAGGCGGCGGAGGCTCCGGAAGGTCTTGGTATGGATTTTTTTCTAATGGTGGAGGTTCAGGCGGGTATAAAAAGAATGAACAGGTTATTGTTTTGCAAGATGCTGTCTATATTAGAGTTCCCGGCGGTGGCGGCGGAGGCGGCGGTGCAGGCGGAATGGATGCAGTGCCTGGAAATAGTGGAAATTCAGGTGGTTATTCAGCAGGAGGCGGAGGTGGAGGCTGCCATTCTTCTACTGCAGGCGGTGCGGGCGGGATGTATGGCGGTGCAGGCGGCAGGGGGCAAGCAACTTCCAGTGATAAAGCCATAAATACACCAGGTTTTTCAGGAGCCAATGGAGCAGGTGATATTTTAGCGCAAGGCGGGATTGGAGGAGGAGTAAAAGTGCCTACTGATAATCCTAACCGTTATATGGGAACATCCGGCTCAGGCGGGTCTGGTACATATTTTGGCGGAGGCGGCGGTGGCGGAGGCACCGGGTATGGTGCTTGTGATGCAGGAGGCGGAGGCGGAGGGCCTGCTTTAATACTATCCAGCAATGTAAACAGTCCTTCTTCTATACTATTTACTGCTGCAGGTGGAGGCGGAGGCGGTGGTTCCGGTGAAAGAACTGGCGGAGGTGGAGGCGGAGGCGGCGGTGGAATTGGCGGCGGAGGTGGAGGAGGTGGAGGTGGCTACGATATTTTGGGTAAAGGCGGGCTTGGAAATTCTGGTGGATTAAATGCTAGCAGCAACATCATTAATTCATTAGGAACACCGGGAGGCGGTGGTGCAGGTGGAAACAGCGGCAAGAGGGCTTCAGGTTCCGTTGTAGGTGCGGGGGGTGCTGTATCTAATGGTATCTTTTCTTCAAACTATTGTAACGGTGGAAATGGAGCGGGCGATTATAGTAATGGAGATAACGGCAAACAGGGGGCTATGCGGATTCAATGGCCGAAAACCGCGAATGCTTTAAGATGCCAATATAAAGATGTATCAAATTCAGGCGGCGGAGGTGGAGCAGGGCAAATTTGGATTGGAGAAATCACGGTTACACCGGGTCAAAAAATTAATTTTAATATAGGCCTTGGTGGCGCAAGAACAACAGCCTACAGTAAAGACGGTAATGATGGCGGAACAACATCTATCACAATAAATGGCAGTACTGTAGCAAGTGTTTCAGGCGGCAAAGGCGGAAAATATGAATCAAACGATAGCAATATATCAAATTCAGGCGGCAAAGGCGGCGGAATAAACAAAACAAGCTTTTCAAGTATAGCCGTGTATAATGATTGGGCAGGGCTGAATTTGGAAACAGGCGGTACAGATGGTTTTTCAGGCAATGTTGTATCAAACGGTTCAGGCGGAGGCAAAGGCGGGGATAGCAAAAAACAGGATGGCACACTGTTAAGTGGAGGAAACCCCGGTGGCGCAAGCTCTAATGGCTCAGATGCCTCATCATCCAATTACGGTGCAGGCGGCGGAGGCGGTGGCGGAGTTGTAACTTATGGTTCTAACCCCGGTTTCGGTGGTAAAGGTGCAAATGGTTATATTTACTTTGAATGGGGCAGCGCAAATGGCGGCGGAGGCGCTGCAGGGCAGATAGTAAATAAAAAAGATATTTGGGTTTCAGCTGGTACAAAGGTAAAAATCAATATCGGTAAAGGTGGAGAAGGAAAACCGATTTTAAATACATTAAACGGCGCAAGCGGATATTTTGGCCAAAAAGGCAACGATGGTGGTGATACTTATGTTACTACAACTGAAGGAGAAGCAATAAGGGCAAAAGGCGGCATCGGAGGCGGAGCTGCAGGTGCAAACCACGGGCTTGGTGGAAATAGTGATGGAAGTATGAAAAATTCCGTGAAAGGCGAACCTGGAAACGATGACTATGGCGGCATCGGAGGAACAATCACTCCTGAAATTTCTCCTTTATTTGATACCCTTATGGGTCTTGGTGGCTGCGGCGGAAATATGCCAAACGGAAATTGTGCCAATTCTTCATCTACGGCTATTGGCAAAAATGCAGCTAAAGTTGGCGGCGGCGGAGGTGGCGGTGCTGTGAAAGAAAATGCTGCATATAAAGGCGGAAGAGGGGGAAATGGTATGGTAGTAATCGAATGGAGTAATTAAATTTTAGATGAACAACTTTTCTAAGGGTATTGATTTTGTAACCTTTCAATACCCGTTTTTTTATAAAAATCTTGTCCGCTTCTTTAACGGTTAAAAATACATCCCTATTGCTTCTTTGGCGCCATCAAGAATTTTTCTTGCTTCTGCTCTTGCTTTTTTAGAGCCTTCAATTAAAATATCCCTCACTGTTTCAGGGTTTTTAGCAAGTTCAATTCTTTTTTCTCTGATGGGCGCAAAATGTTCATTTATTTTCTTTGCAAGGCATCTTTTGCAATCTGCACAGCCTAAAGTTGCAGCTTTGCAGCCCTCCTCAATTTCTTTAAGCTCATCTTCTGTGCCGAATATTTTCCAATAAGTATAAGCTACTTCACAGTTTTCAGGGTTTCCTTTATCATCCCTTCTCATTCTGTTCCTATCTGTGATGCATCTCATAATTTTCTTTTGTGTAGTTTCTTCATCATCTGATATTTTTATATCATTATTGAATGATTTACCCATCTTGTTGCCGTCTATTCCTTTTAATAGTGGAATTTCAGTTAATAACGGCTTTGGTTCTTTAAAATATTCAGTTTTATAAATGTTGTTAAAACGTCTTATAATATCTCTTGAAATTTCAATGTGTGCAACCTGGTCGATACCTACGGGAACATAATCTACATTAAATGTGATTATATCAGCTGTCATCAAAACAGGGTACCCTAAAAGCCCGTATGTAATGGAGCCGTCGCTATCTCCCTGTGTCCGTAGAATTTTTGTCATATCTTTAAGCGTAGGGTCGCGTTCTACCCAATTTTGCGGGGTTAACATGCTTAAATATATATGCAATTCTGCAGTTTCAGGCACTAAAGATTGAAGATAAATTGTTGATTTATTAGGGTCAATGCCGCATGCAAGCCAATCAAGTGCAACATCTCTTACGCTTTCTTTTAAACCTGCCGTATCATTATATTTGGTAGTTAAGGCATGCCAATCTGCAATGAAAAAGAATGATTCATATTCTTTTTGTAATTTTACCCAATTTGTAAGAACGCCAAAATAATGCCCCAAATGGAGTTTTCCTGTTGAACGCATTCCTGACACAATTCTTTTTTTGGTTAAATTCATTGCTTTTCCACCTCTTTTAATAGTTTTAATCCGTAATCAAAACCGGGAAACCGCATTAAAGCCTGTTTTATATTTTCTTTTGCATTGTTAAATTCGCCGATTTTTATTTCACATTTTGCTAAATCACAAAGAAGGATGTGATTATCAGGATATGCTTCTTTTAATTTGCTTAAAATGCCTGCAGCTGTTTTATAATCTTTCAATTTCATAAAATTTTGCGCCATAAGGTTTAAAATTTCAGGATTATTTACAGTATCTTTAATATCTAAAAGAAGGTCATTTGATGTTTTATAATTTTTTTCTTCAAAATAAATTTTTGCAAGGGCAAACTTTGCTTTATAATTTACATTTTGTGTTTTAATTGCCTTTAACAATATTTCTTTAGCTTTGTCATTTTTGCCAAGTGCAAGAAGGTTTTCGCCATAGCATGTTAGATATGAAGGGTTATCCTCATCTAATTCAAGCATCTTTTTAAAGTATTTATCAGCTTTATCATATTCTTGTGTTTTATGATAAGCTACGGCGATATTAAAATAATGTTCAGGGTTAGAAGGCTCCAAATTAATTGCGTTTTGAAATTCATCCAAGGCCCAGTCAACATAATTCATTTTTAAATATAATATACCCAAATCCTTTCTTGCAATAGGATTATCAGGCTCTAAAGAAACGCATTTTTTAAGGTTTTCTTTTCCCTGCTCAAATTCATTAATGTTTACATAGGCTATGCCTAAGTTATAGCATATTTCAAAATCTATCTTTCCTCTTTTTAAAAGCTTTTCTAAAATTTCAATTGCGTTTTGAGGTTTTTTATTTAACCTGTATAAGTAGGCAAGTTTTTTTTGTATATCAATAGATTTTGAATTTAATTTTACAAGTTTTTCTGCTATATCAAGCCCCTCTTTATATTTTCCAGTTTGAATGCAGCAATTAAGATAATTCATTTTGAAATTAAATTTCTCAGGATGAATTGCTACAAGGCTTTTATACAAATTGCATGCAGTTTCCCATCTGCCAGCTTGAATAGCGCAATATGCAAGAGATGATAAAAAGGTTGTAGATGGTTCTTTAATATATGCTGTATTGAAACATATAAAAGCTTCTTCAAATTTTCCTTTCAATTGATACAAAGAGCCAAGATTATAATTGGTTGAAGAGTTTTTATTATCTAGCTCTAAAGCCGCCCTTAAATATTTTTCAGCCAAATCGTACTCGCCTTTTGCAATGTAGCATGTGCTGATATTGTTTAAAATCTGTATATGAGAAGGATTCAGCCTGTGAGCCTCTTCTAAATATTTAAGGGCAAGGTTATCCTCCTTTTTTGCCATATAAGCAGAAGATATTATATAAAAAAGCTGATAGTCTTCTTTTTCAATTTCAAGCGCCTTTTCGATAGTGTTGATTAATTCGTCAAATCTGCCGGTTTTAAGATATAAAACACCAAGCGCTTTATAAGCATCAATATATTGGGGTCTTAATTCTATTACTTTTTTATGAGAAACCAGTGCTTCATTGAATTCATCAAGCTTCTCTTGAATACTTCCAAGATAATACCAAGCATTTGCATTATCAGGATCAATTTTTACTACTTTTGAAAATATTTCTCTTGCATGGGTAAAATCCTGAAGGTTTATTAAAGTGAGGCCCAAATTTTTTAATATTTCAATATTATCAGGCTCAAGTTTTGATGCTTTTTGCAAAAGCTCATTTGCTTCTTCAAATTGTTCTTTATTGATTAACTCCAAAGATTTATCCAGAAGCTCAGTTATTTCCATATTATCCATAAACTAAATTATATCAAAAAATAAGAAAAGTACACACTTTTAAACGTGTATTTAAAAGTGTGTATGCTTAGGTTTGATAAAAAACTAATCTAAAGCTTTAATGCTTTTTTTGTATGCTTCGTCAATTCTTGCTTTTCTAGCTTCAAGTGCTTCAATTTGTCTTTCATAAGCTCTTGTTTTAATTGTTTTTTCGGTTTCTGTCATTGTTGTTGACTTTTTAACGGTGTTTAGCTGTTGTTTCTTTTGGTTAATTTGATTATCAATAGTTGAAACCTGAGAATCTCTTTGAGCTTTTAATTTTGCTTTTGTTTCTTTATTTGCTGACTTATTTTGAGCTTTTTTGTCTTTGTTTGCTTTTTCTACGTCAGCTTTAATGGCTTTTTTAGTTGCTTCAACATCTTTTTTAATTGCATTTTTTAAATTTGCACCTGTATTTGTTTTAACAGTTGCAGCAGAACAAACTGAAGTTGTCAAGACTAAAGCTAAAAGCATAGCTAATAAATTTTTCATAAATTAAATCTCCTCTTTTTATAAATTAAAAGGCAAAAAATTCACCGATTACTTCAAATAACCAAGTGTATCCATCTAAATTTAAAGATAATAATATACCCCCAAGGGAATTCGAATCCCTGTCTACACCGTGAAAGGGTGTTGTCCTAGGCCTCTAGACGATGGGGGCATAGTATTATTTAATTATTTTTTTTCGTTGTAAACGAACAATCCGATAATATCATTTAATTTTGAAAGCTGTCTTTGGTAGCTTGCACTTTGTTTTTCAAGATTTTTAATGTTGCTTTTATATTCTTGAATTGTATAGTTGCAATCTTTAATTGAGCTGTTTAAGCAATCTCTAACTCTTTGAGCATCTTGAAGAACGCTTTTCATAGGGATGCCTAACGCTTCAATTGTTTGACGAATAATTTGCGCACCTGTTTGTCTGGGTACACCTGAAGGAAGTTGTGAAATTAAACGTTTTAAAACGTTTATGTTGTTTGGCATTTCAAACTCTTCAGAGTCGTCTTCTGAATCAATTGTAAGTTTTAATTCAGGGTTTTCATCAACATCTTCTGCATCTACATTAAATACAGGAGCATTATTGAAATCTGATTCAAAAGCCATTGAGCTTTCAAAATCATTATTTTCTACTGTGTTAAAATCATTATTATCAACAGTGTTATATTCTTCTGTTACAGTTTCTGCAACAGTTTCATTTTCTAAACCTTCATTTTGTTTTTTGAGTGCATCTGCTATTTTTTTTCCCATATTTTTTGGTAATTCATTCTCAGGCATTTTGCAACCCTCTCCTTTTTTAAGTTGATAAGTTTATTATAAATAAAAAATAAATTATTTCAACTATTAATATTATAAAATTTAGTAAACTTTTTAGAGGATATTTTTAATTCGCTTCTAATTGGTTTTTCTTGTTTTTAAAAATTAAAAGGTCCCACTAAATCATGGGACCGGTTTTTTGTGTTGTGTTATGCTTCGGGATTGTGTTGTTAGGTGTTGATAATGCTCATTGCTTAAATTGATTAAGCAATCATATCTAATTTTTTAGTTTCGTTAACGCCGTTTCTAATACTTTCAGCTCTTGAATTTACTTCGTTAAAGTTGAAAAGAGGTGAATCTTTAAGAACTCCTACAAATCCTGTTAAAATCCCTTGGTCTACAAGATTGCTTGTCTTTTCTTGAACGCCGTAGTTTGTTTGAACGCCGGCTTTGAAACTTATATTTTTTAGTGTATTATTTACATTTGATATAGAATTTACTCTCAACATTTTCTTTTCTATCCTTTGGTTTTTGTTTTCTTTTTAGTGTTTGTCTAACACTTTATTTTCTATACTTGTATTATGTACCTAAAAAAATTATTTGTCAACCCCTATTGTTAAAAAATTTTAAGTCTTGATATGACAGGGTTTTAGGCATAAATTTGAAACATTTCCATCATTGATTTATATAAAATTGTCAAATATACACTTTATTTTTTACAGTAAAAATCTCCAATTTTTTATTATACCCAAATGGCTAATTGTGAACACATTGTATGTGTTGTTATATATAATTAAATCTTTTTCATACTTCCAGCTATTCTTAATTCCAGACAGTTTGGACTCTTTTTACTAAGAGTCCTTTTTTTTATTTTAAAAAACAGGCAATAAAAAACCCTCTTTTATTTAAAAGAGGGTCAAATTATTATCTTAAAGTCTTACTTATCTTCTTTTTCAATCTGCACATTTTCTCTTGCAAATCCTAAAAATTCTTTTGTAAGGCTTTCTACAGCATCCGGAGCAAATAATTTTTCATTAGCTACCTGAACTTTGTTACCTGTTTTTGGGTTTAAAAGGTAAATTGTAGGAAATCCTTGAACATTATATTCCTGCATTAAACCCTGGTTTTCAGGCAACTCTGCATTAACGTAAGCAACAGCAATGTTTTTCTTGATACCTTTGTTTTTTGTGATTTTGCCGAATGTCGGTGCAAATCTTTGGCAAAAACCGCACCAATCTGTGTAAAACCATACGATAACAGGCTTATTTGTTTTTAGTGCCTTTTCCATAGACTGACCCTTGTCGTATTGTTTTGAAATCACAACAGGAGCCTTCCATAAATCTTTTGCAACCAGTTTATTAATTATAATTCCATCCAGTACTAAAGCAATGCTTGACAGTGCAATTGCAACAACAGCAAGTACTGTTAACACTTTTTTCTTCATACATTTTTCTTTGTTTTCATCTGACATTTTTTATTTTCTCCTCTATAAACGATTATTTTATTTTATATTATTTTCTGCAATGTGTAAAATTTCTAATCTTTCAAACAGCAGTGTTTATATTTTTTACCGCTTCCACACGGGCAAAGCTCATTCCTTCCCGTGTTTTCAAATTTTTCTTTCCTCTTATCTTCTTTTATACCGATTAATTTTTCAAAAGTTTTTGAATTGTATAATACAATTGTAGGCGAAAATTTATTTTGAATTGTCCAATCTGCTTTAAAAAAGCTTATAATCTCTCTTGCATTATTAAAATTTTGGCTAAAAACCTTGTTTATTAAAGGTATAAAAGTTTTGAATTCCTCCGCTTTTTTGATAATTAAATTTGGTGAAACCTTATCAGATGTAATAAAATATTCCACACATTCTTTGGCATTTTCAATATTTTCTAACGAATTTTGCTGCATTATTTCATTAAATGTTCCAAGAAAAGGAATTATATAAAGTCCTGAAACTTTATCAATAAAAAATCCTATATCATAAGGTGTGTCTGAAGCGCTAAAACCTCCTGTAGCATTTTTAATAAAATCTTCCTGCTCGTCTTCGTTAAGTTTGAAATATTTATATTCGATATCAGCCTTATATTTATCCTTTGAAATCCCGTCATAAGAGCCGTTTTCAATTAAGTTGTTAAAATCCTCTAAAAACCTGTCGGCAAGCGTATTTGAAGTTATAATTTCATCTGAGCCAAAAACACCGGCAAATTTTTCATTAAAAATCGCCGTTGATTTTTGCAATTCTTTTAGTTTTTTATCATTATACATAGTCTGTGATTCAGGATATTTTATAAGACATTTCACCGTTTCAACGTTTGCAATATATTCTCTGAACTGTCCGTAGCAATCAAAAATTTCAAGTAAATAAAAAACATTATCAAGCTCTATCATTCTTGCTTTAATAAAATCATAAAGCCCTATGCTTCTTAAGTTTGTCATTTTAACAAGCGGAATAAGTTCAAAATCTTTTTCATTTGCAAGGCATGTGCAATTGTAGGCATTTTTTAATATTTTATTTACCCTGAATACTGATTTAAAACTGTTTTTAAAAGAATTAATTATTTTTTTATCATAATCGGGGTTATTCTGGCTGAAATAATCTAAAACCCTTATATTTCCTTGTGTTTTTTCATCCAAAATATACCCTATAAGACAATCGTTTAAATCATTTTGCCTTTCGATATTGAAATTATTCACTTCAAGATATTTTTCAAAATCTTTGGATAGTTTTTCGTCATTAACCACAAAATCAATCAGTGTATCCATTGTTTTGCTTATTAAACCAAGGGTTTCAGGTAAAGCCATTAAATTCTCCTTAAATATATAAGATATTCAGTATTCCCCTGCTTTGCCCCTTGTATAGGAGAAGTTGTAACCCCGAGTGTTTCAAGGGAAAGGGATGCAGCGAATTCTTTTATATCTTCTATTATTTTTTTATGTATATTTATATCCTTTACAACCCCGCCTTTTTGAATTTCATTTTTTTCAGCCTCAAACTGCGGTTTTATTAAAAGCACCATCTCAGCCTTTTTATTTACGAAATTCAAAACGTTTTGAAGGACTTTTTTAATTGAAATAAAAGATAAATCCATAGATAAAAATTCAGGCATTTCATCTTCTTCAAGATATTCTGTGTCAAAAATATCGCTAAATGTGCAGTTTTTAACATTTATCTTTTCAACTGTTTTCACTCTGATATCCGAGCGCAATTTCCAGGCTATCTGCCCGTATCCAACATCCACCGCATAAACATATTTTGCACCTTCTTGCAGCATGCAATCCGTAAAACCTCCGGTGGAAGCTCCTATATCAATGCAGATTTTATCTTTTAAATCTATTTTAAATTCATCAATTGCACCCTTTAGTTTTAGGCCGCCACGTGAAACATAAGGAATAGTCTTAATTTCAAGCTTCATATTATATGCAGGGTCAAAAAGTTTATTTTCATCAAACAATTCTCCCGCTTTTGTCACCACAGTGTCGTTGATTTTCACATTTCCCGCCAGAATATTTACCTGTGCAGAATTTTTTGAATCAAAAAAACCATGCTCAAAAAGAATTAAATCCAACCGTTTTTTCATAAAATATACTCAAAAGCGCCTTATTGCTTTACAACATATTGTTCTTCTTGAAGAGAGATGCCTGAAATTTCAGATGATACAAGGCAAACTTTCTTAATTGGGCCAAGCGCATCAAGCTCAATCAATTTCGGCGCTTCCTGTGCTGTTAAAACTTTTTGCAGGTTATCATAAATATTTTGCGGGTTTTCAAAATATAAAACAATTGGCGCTACAGAGCCTTTTAAAAATATCAAAAATGAAGTTTTGGTTTGTATATTTTGTCCGTTATATTGTGTTGACATCTTATTCTCCTTTATTAAAATCAAAAATTTGTTTAACGTTTTTACTTGTTTCTTTTATTACAAAATCAGGGGTTAAATCTTTAATATTTGCAATTTCTTTTGCAATCAGATTTAAATATTTAGGCGCATTTTCTTCTCCGCGGAAAGGATGCGGCGTTAAATAAGGCGCATCAGTTTCAAGAACAAGATATTCAATCGGGATTTCTTTTACAACATCCTTCATTTTCCTTGCATTTTTAAATGTGACAACCCCGCCTATTCCAAGCAGCCAGCCAAGTTCTGTGCATTGTTTTGCAAATTCAACACTTCCTGAAAAGCAATGTAGAATAACGTTTTTCATATCATATTCTTTTAAAATTTCAAACGTATCAAGATGTGCTTCTCTATCATGGATAACCACAGGCAAATTTAGCGATTTTGCAATTTCAAGCTGGGTTTTAAATACGCGTTTTTGAACATCAACAAATGTTTTATCCCAGTAATAATCAAGCCCTATTTCACCAATACCAACCATTTTGGGATGATGGGCAAGAAGAGTCATCTTTTTTGCGGCTTCATCATTAAATTTTTCTGCTTCAGAAGGGTGAACACCTATTGTGCCATAAACACAATCATATTTATCAATAAATTCCGTAATTTTATCAAAAGTTTCAGGCTTAACTCCCGGGATTATCATTTTTTTAACCCCGCCCTTAAGTGCTTCTTCAATTTCCAATTCAGGGTTTTGAAGCATGTCAATGTGTGTATGTGTATCTATCATAATTAAATATTTTAACAAATTTTGATTTTTTTGTATAATTATTAAGAAAGAAAGTCGGAGGATAATTGCGCGAAAGGTTTTTCTTTCGTGAGGAAAGTCCGGACATCCAAAAAGGCGTGTTGCCAAGGAAAGCTTGGTGCGTGTGAGCGTGAGGACAGTGCCACAGAAAAGAAGAATGCTTGGCGAAGCTAAGAAAGCTAAGTGATTGTGCAACGGCGTGTGTAAGAGACCACCGCCTTATTCCGTAAGGGATGAGGGCAAGGTAAACCCCAACAGGATGCAAGTTTGAATTTGCAGTAGTGATGCCTTTTTCCTTCCTTCTTGGAAACTGCATAAGGAAACGCATTAGACAGATAATTATCTTGAAACAGAATCCGGCTTATTACCGGCTTTCTTTTTATATAAAAAAAGAGGCGCAAAGGTTACAAAACGCGCCTCATTGAAAAGTTGTTTATCGTAAATTTTTACTCTACTTTATCCCACCAAATACATGCATATCCGCCGAGCCCGTCACCGCCTTTACCGGAACCCTTATCAATATGCCAAGCACCGCCACCGCCGCCTCTGCCATAGTTACCAAAATCCTCAGCCTTTGTCAAATCAGGGAATTTCAAGTCATCAGCAGGAACACTTGCCCCTATAAGCTCATTTTGATTTGGCGTAATTGTTGTATTATACGTACATACA
>CAJTLW010000009.1 GCA_910577515.1 uncultured Vampirovibrio sp. | reverse complement strand
GAGTTTCACCGGGTGTTACATCTATTTCACCCACCCAGAATTGACCTGCACCGCCGCCTCCTCCTGCATTGGTTTTCTTTATGTAATTACATTTAAGAAGGTTTTTGGTGTTGGTCCAGGTGATTTTTAGGTAGCCGTTTTTACCACCATTAGCCCCAACATTACCACCAGCACAATAACTCGAATTTCCTATCGGGGAGGCTCCGCCTGCAGCACCTGTATTTCTGCTAGCCGAGTAACTGCCGTTATTCCCGCCAGTACCTCCTTTCCCTGCTATATTAGCAAGACTGTTTGCTACGTACAATCCGCCGCCGCCTGCACCGCCGCCTTTACCACCGCCGCCACCGCCACCTGATGTAGCAGTTCCCGCATATGTGGTGCATACACCAAAAGCCTTACCTCCACCGCCTCCCCCCGGTGCTACTAGGAAAAATTTACTATCTGCAGAATTACCATATCTTCCAAAGAAGGTTGCTCCGCCACCACCGCCTGCACCGCCAACAGTTGATGCTCCGCCGCCGCCTCCGCCACCTTCCAGAGACCCCCAACCTGCTGCTGCATAGCAGGTTGAATGGGATGAGGTTGTGTCTGAAGCTTTATTTGCAACACCAATACCGGCCGCCCCTCCTCCTGATGTTCCAATGTTTCCTGAAGAGGTTTTACCATTTTGTGCATTAAGTAATGATGATATATAACTTGGATTGCAATTCCATGGAATAGAGCCGCCTGCTCCGCCGGTTCCATTTCCCGCACCATTACATACTCTATAAAGTTGACTGGAAGACACGGAACCATCAGCATCACCGCTTTCGCAACCGCCTCCGCCGCCACCATAGCCTATACCGGCACTGGCTAAATTTCCGTTAATTGTGGAGCCGTAACCACCCCCGCCTCCAATAGTTACGTAAACCTGTGTAACACTTTTATCAAGTTGGAAGGTTTTATCTACTTTGCCGCCGGAGCCGCCGGCACCAGCCACAATATTATCACAAGCAACTGTATCCCACTGTCTTGCCGCACCGCCACCTCCACCGCAGGCAAGGACATTGATATATGCATTACCGGGTATCATTTCTGTTTTATTATCTGAAGTTAAAGTCCAGTTTGTAACACCTGAGTTTTTACAATCGGTGTTTATTGCAGGAATTTTAGCATTTGCAGGGACAGCCCATTCCTGATTAGCACCTGTTGTTGTAAATGTTGAATTACCGCTTGCAGGCAATGTTCCATAAGCAATTCCTGCACCATCTCCTCCTGAAGCACCGCCGCCACCTCCTGCTATACCATATACCCTTATTTTTGTAACACCTTCAGGTACTACAAATTTTTGTGCAGTGCTTGAATAAGTAAACCTTTTATATCCGTAAGTTGCACTTCCTCCTGCACCACCTCCGCCTACTGCAGTAATCTTTAATATATTAACCCCTGTAGGTACTGCCCATTCTTCATCTTTAAAAAATGATCTGCCGTAATCTGCTCTTTGATATCCAGAACCGCTAATTGACAGTTTTTCTTCACCAAATCTCCTTGTCATGACAGGGGCGAGGGCTGCAAGAAGCAATGAGGCGACTAATAATGCCATAAGCATTTCTACTAGTGAAAAACCTTGCATAGCAAGATTTCTGGGCAAAATTTGCCCTGAACAACTTTTCTTCATAATAAACAATTTCCCTAAATTTCTATTTAATACAACAACTTTTCTTTTAAAATATATTCAATGGATTATATTTTATATTCATTGAGTATAATTGTCAATAAAAATTGTCGTATTAGGTTATATGCAAAATATATCTTCAGGCTAAAATACAAGTATATCAATAAAAAATGGATAATTTGCATGGCAGACACTGTTGACATTAAAAAAATATTGGGTGCAAGAATACAGTATATAAGAAAATCTTTAAAAATGACTCAGGAGCAGCTTGCAGAGCGGATTGGGATTGAGCCGCAAAATGTTTCGCGAATTGAAATAGGTAAAAACTACCCTGCGCCTGATAATTTGACTAAAATTGCTGCTGCTCTCGGGGTTGAGGTGTATGAACTTTTTGTATTTGGCGAAGAAAAATCGGTGCCTGCTATGAAAAAATTTGTGATTTCAGAATTAAACCGCAGCAATAAAACAGTTAAGCTTGTTTTTAATTTTTGCAAAGCTATAAGCCAATCTTAGAAGGGATTTTAGTATAATTTTAATTTTGAGGTTATTGGCTGATTATATTCAGTTTTATTGATTGAACGGGCGTCAATAATAGGCGCAGGCGGCATTATAGACCATTTGAAAAGTGCTGTCTGCATACGGCGGAAGAATTTGTCAAGCCAGGCTTCTTTGGTAGTTTTATCAATTTTGTGTTTCTGCTCGTAAAGGAAGGTTTCACAAAGCATATCATCCTTACTCTGGTGCAGGTTTTCAAGGCGCCAGATAACTTCATCCAAAAATTCATAAGGCATAAGGGCATCTTCTGCAAGCAAGGGCTTACCTGTTTTTGGGTCTATAGCAAGCTCTGCACCGGGTGGTTTGGTTAAAACTGCTGTAGGGATTGCATTTCGCTTAAGTCTGTTTTTGTTTAACCAACGGGCAAGCGCAAAAAGCTTAGTTTTTGTGATATCTGCAATTGGGGCAAAACCGCCAGACATATCGCCGTTTATTGTGGCATAACCCATATAAAGCTCTGATTTATCTGATGTTGCAACGGGCATTGTGTTTGGAAATTCATTTGATATGCCCCAAAGTATCATAGCACGGCTTCTTGCCTGAATATTGTCATTGGTTAAAGGGGCTTTAAACCTATCCTGCCATTTGGTTTGAACTACATCAAATACCTGATTAAACGTATCAGATGCGGCTTTAAACATATTAGAAATCGGGATTTCCGTGTAGTTGACGCCTAAATTGTCACATAATTCTTTTGCGTCAGATTTGCTCTGCTCGCTTGTGATTTTAGATGGCATGGAAACTGCAAAAACGTTCTCACATCCAAGAGCATCGGAAAGCAGAACGCAACTTACAGAAGAATCTAAGCCTCCTGAAACGCCTAAAACCGCTCTTTTAAAGCCGTTTTTATGAAAGTAATCTCTGATAGAGCTTGTGACAGTGAGGTATGTACGTTCTAAATCAGGCTCATAATCAAGGCTGAAGGCCTTTTGAGAGTTTAATGTCTGTTCTAAACCGCAAGGAAGGGGGTAAATTTGATTAATATCCTCTTGTTTAGCGGTTTTTGAGGGAGGTTGTATTATGAAAAACTGCTCTGTGAAAGATTTTGCACGTGCTAAAATCTCCCCATCAGCACCATAGAGCCTGCTTGCGCCTTGGAAGGTTATGTTATCCACTGCACCTACCTGATTTACATAGCAAATCGGGGTTTGATGTTTTTTGCTTACAAAAGAGAGCATGTTATGAAGAAGCTGCTCTTTTTTTGCACGGGTTGGCGAAGAGCTGCAATTGATGATTATATCAGGCTTTTGCTCTTCTATAATTTTATCGACAGGGTCAAAACTATAGACAGGATGGTCAAAGAAGTCTTTATCAGCCCAATTTTCTTCGCAAATGATAACGCCTACGCGGTTTTTGCCGATTTCTATAATTCTTTCTTTTGAATCAAATTCGGCTGATTGAAAATATCTGGCATCGGTAAATTCGCTATAGACAGGCAAAAGCGTCTTTCTGATTATGGTTTCGATTTTTTTATTTGATAAAACCGCAACTGAATTAAAATATCTTTTTCCCATATAAAAACGGTTAAATTCGCAAAAGCCAATCAGTACCTTGGTTTTACCTGTGCATTTTGCTAATTTTTCAAGGTATTCAATGTTTTTTTCAACTAATTTCGGGTAGCGGTCGATTATGTCAAAAACGGGATATCCGAATAAAAAAAGCTCAGGAAAGGCAATGGCGCCTACTTTTAGCTCATTTGCCCATTCAATATATTTTTTTGCTTTATTAAAATTATATTCTATATCGCCGACAATCGGGTCAACCTGTGCAAGGACAATGGTTTCGGGAGTTAATTTTGGTTTTAATTTTGATATTATTTCTTTTTTTTCTTCAGCTGAAAGCTCTTCTGCATCAGGATTTTGGTGAAAATTTGCCCCGCAAAATTCCTGACCTGAAATTTCTTGTTTTATATATTTTGTGATATCAATCATTGTTTAAAATCCTTACGGTTATTGGGTTTTGGATTGCCGCGCTCCCGTTGGTCGCTCGCAATGACAAAGTATAAGAAACATATACAAGACTTTGTATTTAAAATCCTTACAGTTATTGGGTTTGAGTGATTTCAAGATAAGTATACCATAAAGAAAATGAACAATTTAATTTTTAAATCGTTATAATGAATGTAAGTGAGAAAATATTAAGCTTGCTTAAATATTTTTGAGCGAAATGAATTGGCAAAGCCTATAATAGTTGTAAAGGCGAAAACAGGAAAAACAGATGGAAAATAAATGCAATAAATTTGAAGAATTGTTTATAAAAGCAGATAAGAGTGTGCTTTTGGCTCATATTGAGGATTGTAGCGAATGTAGAAGTGAATATGAAAAAATGCAGAAAGTGTCAAATCTTATAAGTGAGGTAAAGCCTCTGTATAGAAGGAAAAGACGGGTGCAGAAAAATGTTTTTGCAATGGTAGCTTCATTTTTGATGATTTTTTTGGCATTTTTTGCAATTCAGATTTATACACCAAATTCTATTGTAAATGAAACTATAGCAAGTATTTCGGGGTCTGATTATACTTATGAACAAATGGGGCTTCCTGTGGATGAATACGGACTTATTATGGTTGATTATAGTGATTAACACAGGGTAAAACCCCTTTGCGCACAAGATTTTTTAGGATAAAATAATGAATTTTAGGGATATATTTCAAAATAAGCAGAAGGTTAAAAATATTATACGTCTTGTAACCAAAGAGAACACAGAGATTTGCGAGGATTTGGAACAGGAAGTATATATAAAGGCCTTTAAAAATAAAGATAAATATAACGAAAAAGGCAAATTTTCAAATTGGATAGGAACAATTGCTTATAATGTTTCAAGAGATTATCTAAAAAGCGCTTATAACAGGAATGTAGAGTGTTTTGAAGATGAAACCAAGGTTATAAATATTAAAGACAAGAAAATGAATCCCGAAGAGAGATTTCTTCAAAAAGAGCGCCAAATAAGAATAACAGGGGCAATAAATTCATTAAACAAAAAACACAGGGAGGTAATTATTTTATCTGAAATTGAAAATGTATCTTATGAAGAAATTGCCCGAAGGTTGAAATGTCCTGTTGGGACTGTGAAATCAAGAATTTATAATGCAAAAAAAGAACTTTACAATATATTGAAAGATTTGATTGAAAATTAAATGAAAGGATAAATTTTATGAAAAAACAAATTTTAACAATAACGCTTGCTGCAACGGTTATATTTGGCGGTTTTTCAATGGCTGAGGCTGTTCCATGTAAGGTAGGCGAACAACAAAAAATGCCCGCTTATGAACAAAAAAGGTCTGAAACCTGCAATTTGCCAAAAAATGAAGTAAGGCAAAAGCCTACGCCGGAGCAAATGAAGGCTATGATGGAAAAAAGAGTGGAAGAATTCAACAAAGCGCTTGGTTTATCTGATGAACAAATTGTAAAAGCTAAAGAAATCAGGACAAAAGGGCATGAGAAGATGAAACCTTTGATTGAAAAGAAGAAGGCTAAAATTGCTGAAATTCGTGCTGTGATGGATGATGACAATATGACAGTGAAAGCTCAGGATGCTAAAATTGAAAAATTAAGAAGCGAACTTAAGCCTATTGATCAAGATATTCGCCAATTAAGAAGAGATAATGAGAAAGAATTTGTTTCAATTTTAACACCAGAGCAAAAAGTGAAATATGCTCAAATTAAAGAAGAGGGTAAAAAGCATTTTAGAAAACACAGAATGCCGCAAGGCCCTGAAAATTTCAGACACAGACCACCTGTAAATGACCATAGATTTAAACCGACACCTAAAAAATCATAAAATAAACGTTTTTGACCTAAATGCTCCAAAATATTTTGGAGCATTTTTTTATTTTGTTAATTAAATTGCAAACATTTTAAAAATATAATATAATCTACTTGGATTTTATAAACGGAGAAATTCAATGAGATTAGATTTTTTAAATAAAAATATTATGGGCAAAAAAGGTTTTACACTTGCTGAATTAATGATTGTACTTGCAGTTTTGGCTGTCATTGCTGCAGTTTTGATGCCTACAGTGTTTAATTCAATGCCTGATGAAAACAGATTGAAATTTAAAAAAGGCTACTATACTTTAAAAAGAACAATTGATGCGCTGGTAAACTCTGAAGCTTATATGGATACAGCAGGCTCATTCGGTAAAAAAGAAGCACTTGAGAATGATGAAAAAGCACCTTACGCCGGTGATGCAGGTCTTGGCGGTTCTGATCCTGATGGTGATAAATATTTTTGTGTTCAGTTTTCAGAGATGTTAAACAGCACAGAGGCGCAATGTGAAAACTTCCTGAGTACGTTAACTTCAGGAGTTGTTGCAACGAACTTTGAAGCTACAACTTTTGAAAATGGTGATATAGATACCAAATGCGCAGAAGTGTTTTTGTGGAACGGGGATGAAACCGTAAATATCAAAACTCAAGATGGTATTTATTGGGCGCTGCCAAAGGATACTTTTTCGGGTAAAAGCACCGACCCACAGCGTAAAAACGTAACAAACTATAATACAATTCCTGCTTATTATGCGGTTATGTGTATGGATGTAGATGGCCAAGGCGGAGAAAAGGCTTTTGGTTTCGGTATCAGACGAGATGGCAAAGTGATTGCGGGTCAACGTGCTAAAGAATGGCTTAAAGAAGGCACTACAAACACTCTTCCGGATGTCGAATAGTAAATAGTTTTAAAAAGAGAATGATAAAAATGGAAAATTTAGCAACAATAGGTGTTTTTGGCGGTTCAGGATTTTATTCGTTTCTTGAAAATGCAAAAGAAATCACTATCGAGACACCATACGGACATACTAGCGATAAGATTACAATTGGTGATGTTGGCGGCAAAAAAGTTGCTTTTATGCCAAGGCATGGCAGAAATCATTCCATTACACCTGAAAACGTTAATTATAGAGCTAATGTTTGGACTATGAAGCAAATCGGCTGTAAAAGAGTGATAAGCCCTTGTGCAGCAGGCTCTTTGCAAAAGCATATAAAACCAGGCGATATTGTTTTTTGTGACCAATTTGTAGACTGGACTTTTGGTAAAAGGAAAGATACTTTTTTAGAAGGACCTTTGGTAACACATATTAGCGCTGCAGATCCTTATTGCCCTAAGCTTAGACAAGTGGCGATTGAATCTTGTGAAAAATTAGGGTTTAATTTTCATAAAACAGGCACAGTTGTTGTAATAAACGGGCCTAGGTTTGCAACAAAAGCTGAGAGCAAATTTTTTACATCTCAAGGCTTTGAAGTAATAAATATGACACAGTATCCTGAAAGCTATCTTGTAAAAGAGATGGATATGTGTCCATTAAATATTTCTTTAATAACAGACTATGATGCAGGATTGGTTTCAGATTCTGAACCTGTATCCCATGCAGCCGTTATGGAGGTATTTAAAAATAATATTGAACATTTAAAAGAACTTCTTTATGAAATAATTGTAAATGTAAAAGAAGAAGAATGTGCCTGCCACAGTGTTTTAGAAAATTCAAGAGTATAACCTTTAGATGGGCTGCAGATGTTTTGGAGCTAAATAATGATATCTTACGGAGTTTATCAGCTTTTTAATTTAATAATGTTTTTTATGCTTATTAAGGTTTTATTAAGCTGGTTTCCAAATATTGACTGGTATAAAGAGCCTTTTAATTCTTTGAAAAAATTTACAGATATTTTCTTTTTCCCTTTCAGAAAAATTATTCCTCCTGTTGGGATGATTGATTTCTCACCTATTGCAGCATTTTTGGTTTTAAGTATTTTGCAAAATGTAATTTGCAGAGCTTTGGCAAGTTTCGGGCTTTAGAAATTTTTAGCTTGTCTTTTTGTTCTGATATTTATTGTAAAATGCTTTTTAAAATGAGGGTACTTATCCTGTTATTTTTGCTTGCATATTAAATGTTTTTTTGGTAAATTAATACCTGTGGCTTGGATTTTGAAAACAAAGTTCAAAATATAACTTGCCCTGGTAGCTCAGCTGGATAGAGCAACTGCCTTCTAAGCAGTAGGTCATGCGTTCGAATCGCATCCAGGGTATTTTTTAATATCCTTTTCCCGATTGCTTTTGAGGGAATGGGATTATTTTTGTATTTTGTGGATTTTTTTGTGTATTTTAACGACCATTTTGATTTTTACGGATAGTTTGATTTTTTTTCTATAAACTTGCTTGTATAAAATTTTTATTTAAGCTTTTACCTTACACTCACTCCTTCATCCATATATTTAATCAAAGGATAGATAAAGAATTCTATGATACGGCGTTTGCCAATTTCAATTTCAGCATTCAGGGTCATCCCTGTTGAAATTTTTTGTTCTTTGCCATTAATAATCAGTGTATTTTTATCAAGCGTAATGTATATTTCATAAACAGGACCTAGTTCTTCATTTTCTATACTATTTTTAGAAATTGATTTAACTTTACCGTGCAAAAGCCCGTATTTTTGAAAATCATAAGTATCAATTTTGATTGAAACCGGCATATCAGGCCTTATGAACCCTATATCCTTATTTAAAACCGTAGCTTTAATTAAAACGGGCGCATCAATCGGGGTTAAAGCTATAAGCTCCTGTGCTGGTGTTACAACACCGCCGATTGTATGTATCATTAATTTGTCAATAAAACCATCCACGGGTGCTGTAATTTTTTGATTAATATTGCTAAATTCAATCTGCTCTTTGCTTGCTTCAAGTTCTTTTATTCTTTTATTTGTTTCGGTTAAGTTTTCAAGTTTTTGAGCCTTAAAATCCGCTTTTAGCTGTGCTATTTCGTTTTGGATTTGCCTTTTCTGTGCCTGAAGTCTTTTAATTTCAGCTTCTGCCCTATTAACAGATTCCCTTAAGGCGATTGTTCTATCCTGTGCTTCTTTTATATCATTATATGCAACTATATCTTTGACGCCTTCAAGTCTTTTCTCTCTATCAACAGAGCTTTGAAGCTGGTTTTCATAGTCTCTTTTCTGTGCAATATTGGAATCAATTTGTCTTTCGATTTGCTTGATTTCTTGATTCTTTGCCCCAATAAGGCTATTTAAAGCTTTTAAGCTTTCATTATACAGTTTCTTTTGTATTTCATCTTCTGTCCTAAAGCTTTGTCCTGTTCCTTGCGCTTCAAGTCTCTTTGCTTCCTGTTTGCCAGTTTCAAGATTTTCTTTTAATGTTTTTAATTGTGCATCGGTTGTCATTGTGTCAATTAAAACAAGAAGCTGGCCTTTTCTAACAAAATCCCCTTCTTTAACCAATATTTCTTTTATAACACCTGTTTCAAGTGGCTGGATAATTTTTGCTTCACCATCCGGGATAGCTATACCGCGTGCAGTTATAACGATATCAATTTTTCCAATAATAAGCCAGAGGATAGTAATTATAATTAAAGAAACGACTGTCCAAAAGGTAAAACGCCCTAATGGGCTTACGGGAGATTCTTCAATTTCGCTGAGTAGTGGTTTAAATTCGTAAGAATCATTTATTTTTCTTAAATGCTGTCTTATTTTATTAAGCATTGGCACCGTCCCCGGCTGCAATTTTTAACCCTGCATTATCATTATTAAAAGCTTGCTGATTGTACAGAAAATTATAATACCCTCTTTTATTTTTAATTAATTCACTATGGCTGCCTGCTTCAATGATATGTCCCTTATCCATAACAAGGATAATGTCACAGTTTCTAACAGCAGTGAGCCTGTGAGCTATAATAAATGTTGTTCTGTTTTTGGTAATTTGTGTCATATTGTTTAAAATTATTTTTTCTGATTCAAGGTCAAGTGCCGATGTTGCTTCATCCATAATAAAAATTTTCGGGTCTGTAATTAAAGCCCTTGCTATTGCTATTCTTTGTTTTTGACCACCAGATAAACTTGAACCTCTTTCACCCACGATTGTTTCATAACCTTCAGGAAATTCTGATATAAATTCGTGCGCACCTGCAATTTTTGCAGCCTGAATTATCATTTCAATTGAAGCATCTGGTTTCGCTAAAGCTATATTTTCCCTGATGGAGCCAGCGAATAAATAATTTTCTTGCAAAACTATTCCTATATTATACCTAAGCCAGATTGGGTTCATTTGTCGAATATCAATCCCATCAATATAAATTGTTCCTTCATTTGGAAGGTAAAGCCTTTGAATAAGCTTTGTAATCGTGCTTTTGCCGCTCCCGCTTCGCCCTACAACGCCAATATTCATCCCAGGTTTTACCGTAAAATTAAAATTATTTACAGCATAAGGAGAGTTTGGAGAATATTTAAAGCAGATTTTATCAAATTTAACCAATCCTTCAACTTTTGGAAGAGTAATACTGTTGCTTGATTGCACCTCAACAGGGCTATTTAAAATATCGCCAAGCCTGTCTATTCCAAGTAAACATTGCTGAAATTCATTCCAAAGATTAACGAGTCTTAGGATGGGTGCGCTAAATTGGTTTGAAAACATCTGAAATGCTATTAGCTGCCCTATTGTAAGTTCATTTTTAATAACAAGCTTTACTCCTAAATGCAAAATACAAATTGTCATACCCTTTTGAAGCATATTGGATAAAGCACTTGCTATATTTCCCATATTTGAAAGCTTGAAAGATGAATTTATATATTGGCCAAGATAATCTTCCCATCGTTTTTGCATACTTCCTTCAACCGCTAAAGATTTCACTGTTTGAATGCCTGTAGTTGCCTCTACAAGATAAGAATTTGATTGTGCGCCCATTTGAAACTTTTTTTCAAGGCGGTCGCGAAGTTCAGGTGTTATTATCAAATAAAGAATTGCAATTAAAGATACAAAACCAAGCACGACAAAAGTTAAAACTCTACTGTAGATGAACATCATAATGATAAATACAAAAGAAAAGAAAACATCTAAAATAACAGAAACAGACTTATTTGTAATAAATTCTCTAATTTGGTCAAGCTCCCGCACTCTTGTTATAATATTTCCTACTTTTCTATTTTCAAAATATGTAAAAGGAAGACTGAAGAGGTGTTTAAAAAGCTTTGCACCTAATTTGGCATCAATTTTACTTGCTGTGTGCAAAAATATGTATTTTCTTGAAAAATTGAGTAAAAGTTCAAAAACCATCACAACAACAAAAGCAAAAGCTAAGACATTTAAGGTGATAAGGCTTCTGTGGACAATAACTTTATCTAAAATTACCTGTGTAAAAAGAGGAGTTACAAGCCCAAATAATTGCACAATAAAAGAGCCTATCATTACTTCTGTCATAACCTGTTTATAGGTTAAAATTTCATTAAAAAACCATTTAAACCCGAATTTTATTTTTTGATTTATTAATTTATGAGAGAGTATTATTAAATTATTTCCTGAAATATCCTCCAGGGTAGTAAAGTCGATATCTTTTGTTTGATTTTCTTCTACCGAATAAATAAGACATCTTTTTTTGTCTTTATTTATCTTTAATAAAACAGAATATGAACCATCTTTTTTAAGAATAATAGCAGGAAGCGGGTATTCGGCTTTTAATATTTCATCGGGAAGAAGATTTTTAACCCTTGCCTTAAAATCAAATTGCTTTATTATGCGGAGCAATTCTTCAAGTTTGATTTCATCTGTGGTTAAAGAATATTCCCTGACCACAGACCTTAAATCAATATTTATTCCGTTAATTTTGGCTATGACATCAAATGCAACTAATCCGGTTTGCATAATTAAAATTTCTCCAAATCGAACTTTATTATATTGATGAATTTACAAGAGTCATAAGCTCTTTTTCTTGGTTAATATCATTGCTATAGCTTATCATAGCATCTTCTGCTGTATTATACGCTGTCATATCCTGAATTATTTTGTTGATGTCGGAAGTTGATATTTCTTTATAGTCTAATTCCTCCCCATCTGCAAATTTAAATTTATCAATTGCATAGGCTGGGTTATAAAGAGGGTTTTTAATCCTTATACTTCCTTCACTATCTTTAAAGGTAATCAATAAATCTCGTCCTGAGCCTCTAAAGATTGTATTTTCTCTTGTTATTCCTTCTCCAAATTGGAGGACATCATCCCCGTTCCAATTTTCAATGGTGTCATTTCCATCTCCAAAATTGTATATATAAGTATCATTTCCTCCATAGGCTGAAGACAGATAATCATCGCCTTTCCCGCCTATAATTGTATTGCTACCCTCTCTAACTTCGATTTCATCATCGCCTTCTCCTCCATCTATATATTTAGAGGCTTGATAATCTATTTCGGTAACCCTAATTGTATCGTTCCCTAGGCCTCCATACACATGATCATTTCTTTTTCCGGGGTTAATGAAGTCATTACCGTCTTCTCCATAAATAACGTCGTTACCTTCACTTCCAAGAATTGAATCATCTCCATCCCCGCCATATACGATATCATTCCCATTCCCTGCCGAAATTGTATCATTTCCACCATAGCCATATATTATTTCACTTGCATAAGAACCATTAATGGAATCATTTCCTTCGGTACCTTCTGTTGGGGTTAAATGCGATACTATATATTCATAGCTAAATTCCTCCCCATTAGCAAATTTGAATTTTTCAATTTTAAAACTGTTGTTATAAAGAGGATTTTTAATTATTATACTTCCTTCACTATCTTTAAAGGTAATCAATAAATCATGCCCTACTCCTCTAAAAATAGTGTTTTCTCTTGTTATTCCTTCTCCAAATTCAAGAATATCATTTTCTCCATAGGTTACAATGGTGTCGTTCCCATCTCCAAGATTGTATATGTATGTATCCTTAGCTGAAGAACCTTTTATATTGTCATTTCCTTTGCCGCCAATTACAGTATTATTGCCATTTCTTGTTTCAATATAATCGTCTCCATCTCCGCCGTCAATGTAATTAGAAGGATTGTGGCCATCAGATTTTTCAAATCTAATTGTATCATTTCCACTTCCTGCATATACAATGTCGCTCCCGTTTCCGGGGTCTATATAGTCATCTCCATCGCCACCATATATCGTATCATTGCTATCTTTGGCATAGATGGTATCATTGCCGCCATAGCCATAAATCGCCTCATTGCTTGTTGAACCTATCAAATAATTATCATTATCATCGCCATAGGTTTTTAGTCCGTACATTGCGTTTTTGCGAAGTATTTCATCGCCGTTGGAAAATACAAATTTTTCTATCCCCATATCATAAAGAAATCTCTTAAGCGTTATTGAACCCTCATGGTCTTTAAAGGTTATGATTAAATCATTATTCAAGCCGCTTAAAATTAAATCATCTCTTGTAATTCCTTCTCCAAATTCAAGTATTTGTCTTTTTGTAAAATTTATATCAATTGTATCGTTTCCATCCCCTAAATTATATTTACAAATTGTTTCCACCACATTTCCTGCCTGTGAATATGGCTGGACATTCATATTAATATAATCATCTCCCAATCCCCCAATTATGGTTGTATTGGTATTATATGCATTAACTGTAATGGTATCATTCCCATCCCCGGCTTCAATAAGGTTTATACCATTTACTACAATAATATCATCGTTTCCATCTCCGCCATAAACCGTAGCATTGCCTTGATCCAGTTTTATTGTATCATTTCCTAAACCACCATGTATAATATCATTACCCCTGCCTGATTTTATTGAGTCATCTCCATCTCCGCCATAGATTGTATCGTTGCCGTAACTGCCATCAATTGTATCGTTGCCACCAAGACCATATATTGTTTCACCTGCATGAGAACCTTTGATGGAATCATTTCCTTCGGTACCTTCCATTGGGGCTAAATGAGATATTATATATTCATAGCTAATTTCTTCCCCATTAGAAAGTATGAATTTTTCTATTCCTGTACCCCCAATGCTATTCTTAAGCGTTATCGAACCTTCATGTCCCCTGAAGCTTATAATTATATCGTTGTCTTTTCCGCTAAAAATGATGTTTTCTTTTGTAATTCCTTCCCCAAACTCAACCACCTGTCTTTTTGAAAAACCATTCACATATATCGTATCATTCCCATCCCCTAAATTATACTTGCAAAGCGTTTCTACTATATTACTTGCCTGTGAATATGGCTGGACATTCATATTAATATAATCATCTCCCAATCCCCCAATTATGGTTGTGTTGGTATTATGCGCATTCACTGTAATAGTATCATTCCCATCTCCACCATCAATAAGATTTATACCGTTTGCAACAACAATATCGTCATTCCCTTCTCCACCATAAACCGTAGCATTGCCTTGATCCAGTTTTATTGTATCATTTCCTAAACCACCATAGATAATATCATACCCTCTGCCTGATTTTATTGAGTCATCTCCATCTCCGCCATAGATTGTATCGTTGCCATTTCCCCCAACGATTGTATCATTCCCATCTTCCCCATAAATAATATTATTGCCTTTACCGCCTAAAATGCTGTCGTCTCCTGCGCCTGCATAGATAACATCATCCCCTTCGCAAGTATCTATAGTATCATTCCCATCTCCGCCATATACAAGGTCATCCCCTTGCCTTGTTTTAATGTTATCATCCCCGCCCCCTGCAAACACGGCATCAGCCCCCGTTGTTCCTTCAATAACATCTGCTTCATCTGTACCATTTATTGTAAGCTTGTCAATAGCTTTAAGTATTTCGCCATATTCTTTTTTTAAAGAATTAAAATGTTCAAAATATTTTTCGTATCCTTCTTTTTTATCTACCCCAAGAGCCTTAATAATTTGAGTTGTTTCTAAAAGTTTACCAATGCCCATCGTTTCATCTTTGGCTAATTCGTTATCAATGTATTCTATAACCTTGTCAAAATTGCATACAACCTTATTGCTTTCAAAATCATATTCTAATTCAAGCAAATTATACAATTTCTTAAAATTATCATAAGATTGCACCATTAAGTTATAATATACATAATCTGCTATTCTTGTATAACAATCATTTAAGAATGCTGCTGCCCAAATATTAGGATGCCCATCATTATTTACTCCCTTAAATTCCTTCCCAACAAATTGTTCTATAACATGAAGTTTTTGTCCGTCATAATGATTTCCGCCGCTTGCAACCGTTACTTTATTAGCCCCTGTCCATTTATACAGTATTTGCCTCAATAATTCTTTTCTATTTGTTTCATCATTAGCAGCTATAAAATTCTCAACCAGTTGTTTTAATTCCCCGCTTTCATCCCTCATAATAGCTTGATGAAGACTATGAACATATCCAAGGCTTCTTATATCAGGCAATAGCGCAACATCTTCTGATACTTCAACCTTATTCACTTCATCCGACATCATTTTATCAACAATTAAATTAAAATCACCTAAATTTCCAACACTTCCATCATTTTTTACAAAACTACCCTGTGATACAAGTATATTCCCATTCTCATCAATTGTATTCACACTATTAGAATTTAAATTAATTGAAACAATCCCTGCTTCTTCTAAGCTAATTAAACTTCCATCCCCTTTTAATATTTTAATATTATTAAATTCACTATCTTCCGCACTAATAATCCCATCATTGTTTGAATCAAGGTCTTTCAATGCATCAAACCCTGATGTTGCTTTTTTACCATCGTTTTTTAAATAATTATCCCCAAATATTTCAGAACCATCGTCAATTATTCCGTTATTATTTTTATCTATTGCAAGAATTCCGTCTTCTTTGCTTACCCAAGAGGTTTTCTCTGCAAAGCCATCTTTTTGATGGTCAAAATTTATTCCATCTTCAACAGTTGTTGTTTCTATCTTTCCATCTCCATTTAAATCAACTAAAATAGGGTCAGCCCCGGGTGTACCTGCTCCTGCTGCTTCATCAAAAGGAACATCAAATGTAGGTCTATTTTCTCCAACTACCGTATGGTTAATAGGTAATCTTAACTTCTCATCCGGTTTTATTAGGATGTGTTTTCCATCTTCTGACATTCTGTCTCTAAGCCAAGGATTTAACTTTAATAGTTCTTCCATATCAATATCATATTTATCACAAATGCCATAAATGGTATCTCCGGGCTTAATTTCATAAAGTATTTCATCCATTGAAACATAGCCTTTAAGCACTGGTGTATCTTCATATTCACCATTTAATATGCCTTGCAATAATGCACTAATTGCTTTTAAAATCTCGTTGGCATCGGAAATATTTAGAGGACCATTTGGTGTAAGAATTAATTTTAACCCTAAATCTGTCGGTAATATTGTTAATGCAAAGGCATCACCAACGTATCCAAATATTGTATTAAAGTTTTCATCATATGTAAAAGTTAGATTTTCATTTTCTGTATATACTTGCATATTATGAAACTTTTCATGATTGTTAATTGGATTTTTGTAATCAAAAGTAGTATACATTTCTCCAAAATGTGGTGCTATCAAACTAACAAGTTCTGTATTATATCTGTAATTTCTAATATTTGAAAAATCATTAGATAAACTTAAGGAGTGATCGTTCATAAATTTTGTCATTGCATCTAATGAAGTTCCTGGTCCCACTGCATTAAAAGTTATTGTCTGAACATCCTTAAATTTATCCATGGCACCAAATACCTCAGAGTGATACCCCCCTAAGGATTGACCAATCTGGGTTATATTCTTTGCACCAAAATCCCTTACTGCGTCATTTAAAAAATTATATGCATCATTAAATTGAGATTGAGGTTTTCCACTCGCAAGACTTGCAGCTACATTGCACAGATAATCTTTTGCTGTCTCGCTATTGAGGCCAGGTACAGCAGAGCCCTCATGTACAAGATAATATTTATTTGTTTCTAGATTCTGATATATGTATCCCTGATAACCGCTATCAGCTGAAACTTTTCTAACAAGCTTAAGTTCAGGATAATGTCCACCAATTTTTATTTCCTTTTTATCATCTCGATTGTATATCTTGCCTTCAGCATCAGAATTATTATAGGTATTTTTTATTGCTAGTTGTGCTAATTCTTGCACTGTTGCTACTTTGTTTGTTATTACTGAATTTGTAGACATGTATTTCCCCTCCATTATTTAAGTTGCAGATATTGTTTAATACTTGTTAATATATTTCTATTTTCTATTTTTGAAAATTAATGTTTTCTTTGCATAAGCATTCAGTTTATTATCTAAAATCAATACATTGTTATTATTTAGTGATACCATACTTGGTTTATCAACATCGTATGGTAATTTTGCTGAATTATATAATTTATTTTTATTCAAATCCAAAATTAGAGAATTTTTGTAATATCTTGTAAACGGATAACTGCAATTATGCCCGCCTATAATTAAAAAGTATCTGTTGTTTAACGATGCACCATTTAAATCACATCTGGATTTTGGCATATAAGCTATTGTTTTAATTTTGTTTGTTTTTGCGTTATAAATTTTAATCGGATGTTCCCTGGAAAAAGAGTTATTTGAGTATATAATCAATACTTCTTGTGTGTTTAATTTTTGCACTATAGAGGCTTCTAAGTTTGTTTCTAACTTGCTTGATGTTATCTTTTTTATTAAATTGTCATATTTATAAATAGTGTATTTGTCACCACTGTTGTCGTTTTTATTGGAATCGCTTATAAATATAACTTCATTATTATTTAGGGTAGTTCTTTCGTACCAAAATATTTTAGATGGTGCATTTGCAAACAACAAATCAGCTATATCCTGATTATTGATATATATTTCATTAATTATAGAATTTAAGAGAATGTTATTGTCAAGTTTTCTTTTTAATACTTTTTCAACCTTCAAAGTATCAAGATTAACCACTGCCATTGAATCATACAAATATGGCGGTTTTATATCCTTTGTAGTCTCAACAAGTTTCTTTACTTTTGGATAACTGTTATTGTTCGGGTCATAAGCATATGTTAAGAGTAACCGGTTGTTTTTTAATAAAATTCCTTTTGCTTGATATCTAATATTATTCGGGAGCCTTAATTCTTCAATTTTATTTGTTTTGGCATTGTATATTTCAGATGGAACTTCAACAACCGGCATAATGTTATCTTTGCAGGCTTCTTGTGTTGGACAAGAATGCGCATTCTGTCCTAAAATTAAAACATTTCCGTTTTCTAATTTTAAAATATCTGCATCTCTATGCTCATATTTCAACTCAGGCCCTTCAACAAAACACCCAAACCTATATTTTGGAATATCTTTAATAAAAAATATTAACCAAACAACTGCTATTAAACCTATCACTCCTATAATAATTTTTTTCATTTTCATCCTTTTTATTAAAATATTTCCATTTCCTCTATCCTACCCCATTTCCAATCCAAATACAAATAATAATTAAAATTCAACAACCAAACCAAACTTAACTTAACTTAACTTAAATCAAATCAAATTAAATTAAATTAAATCAAATTAAATTAAATTAAATTAAATTAAATTAAATTAAATTAAAATTACCCTCTATGCAATCTTTTGATTATTATTTCTATTCAAATAATAATCAAAATCTAAAACAGCATCTGCACCGGTTGTTCCTTCAATTATATCAGCTTCTTCTGTACCTTGAATAATATTCTTATCTACCGCCTGAAGTAAATATTTATAATCTGCTCCCTTTGAAACAAAATAATTATAATATTCTGTATAATTACTATTATCTCTTAATCCTAAATGAACAAAACTATGTGTAAAATCACTAAATAATTGTTTCCCCCTAATCTCATCCTCAGCTATTAAATTATCAATATATTCTCTAACCTTACATAAATCATAAGAAACTGTTTCTGTATCTTTATCATAAACAATTTCTAATAAATCAAACACATTCTTTAATTCAGTTCGTAGGTCAGGCAATGCCTGACAATTATATAATCATAATTTCATTCTAACTCCATATTCATAATATTGTTTTTATCTCCTGTATTATACCAATTTGCACCGTAATACCCTTCTTTAACAAATTTCCTAAAACTGGAAAATCTCCAATCTTTGGGAGCCATAACTAATTTGTGTTTAACGGGATTATAATGAATATAATCAATATGTCTGTTTAAATCTTTTTCATCTATGATTGAATGCTCCCAATATCTCCTCTGCCAAATATTTGATTCACGTTTCTTATTGCTTGTGTAAGTTAATTTTGATGTTTTTGTAAAATATTTTTTTATTTGTCCTATTATTTTTGGATAATCCGTTATTGTTTCAGGTTTTATTATCAAATGAATGTGATTTGGCAGAACAACAATTGCCACAATATCAAATTTATATTTTGTTTTTGCATATTGAAAAGATTGTCTTAAGGTTGATATATTGTCTATTAGGATATTTCTTCTTTTATAAGTAACAATTGTTATAAATACGGCGCTGTTTTGAATAAATGTTCTTTTATAATTCATAAATTTTATTATATTAAAAACCAAAACAGAATGATAATATTTAATATCATCAATTGTCAGGCAATGCCTGACCTACGGACTAAATGCAAAAATAACTTCTTTGTATTTGCCATCATTATCAAGATTTCTACCAGCAGCAAAACCTTGAAAGCCGTCTACGCCGCCGTCTACTTTAAATACTTTCCAAGCATTTGAAGCATTTTTGTTTCCGGGAAGCCAACTGTCAAGAGAACTTTGCATTTTACTTATCGCATTATTACCAGTTACCGTATCATTGTTGTCTAGTTTTCTGTACGAAGCCTTTGCAAATAATGCAAGAATTCTTGGGTCGGATAAATTTAAACTTGTAGTATAAGTATTTTTTTCAGTCAATGCAACTGTCATTTTTATTCTCCTCTTTTTATTTTTTAGTATTCAACTATAATTGCCTTAGTATTTTTTTCGGGGCCAAGAAAAATTTTATTTTTACCAACTTTTGCAGAATAACGTGCAAACATATAACCTTTAAACTTTTTTACTTTTGAAAATTTTTTTGTATTAAGATCCAAAATTCCGTAATCAAGATATGTAGGTTTTATAAATGGCTCATAACCGTTGTCTATTATGCCACCAAGTAAAAGAACCTTATTGTTTCCTAAATAAAAACCAGATGTAACACTCACTCCAAAGATTGTTTTACCCCAATCCTCTATCTCATTTTTTGCATAGTTGTAAACGTATATAGTACCACCTTCCTCATCACCCTTAACAGATAATAGTATTCTGTTGTTATCAAGTGGAATTCCATGGGCAATAGGGTTTTTATAAAATGGTTTATCTACCGTCAAAAGTTCAACTATTTTATTTGTTGGAATATTGTATTTTAATATACGACCTTTGTAACCTTCAAAAAGTTTGCCATTGATCGCATAGTAGTCTCCACCCCAAATTAATATATTGTCTCCATCGACTAATTTTGCATTATATGATGACATTTGAGAATTGTTGTCAAATGTTAAAAGCTTTTTGAATTTTTTAGTCTTGATATCAAACTCCATAATACCCAGCTCAGTAACAATAAAAACTTGTTTATTTGTTTTAATTAAACCGTCTTGAGTTCCTCGGTCATACCTTAATGGCGTTTTATCAAGTTTTTCAAAACTATTTTCTGCAATATTATAGTTATCAGCTGCAAAACGACAGTCTTTCGTACAATATCCCCCTAAAATCAATATATTATTGTTATCATATTTTATTGCACCTTGATAACTTCTTGTTGTTTTTAAATATGAATCTAATTGTTTAAATTTTCTTGTTTTAAGGTCATATACTCTTGCAGGGAATGTATCGGCTTCATAATGCCATTTTCCTGTTTTAGGATCGGTTGCTTCGTGTTGATCCCACCCACCTGCAAAAAATATTTCATTTTCGTTTAATGGTATAGGTATATCAATTCTATCATTTTGTTTTAGATTCAGCTCAACAAATCTTTCCTTTGCATAGCTTTCCTGATTTAAAAAGAAATAACAAAATATCAACAACATAAAGATTATAGATAAAATCTTTTTCATATTCATAAATTTACAATTCCATATTTTCATTCAATACCCCTAACTTATACCCTGCTACATAATTTCTAATTCTTGTTTCTTCAAGCTTTTGCTTTTTATCAAGTAATTCTAATTTCTTTTTAACACACTCAGCCTTTGCTATTATACCGTTTGTGTTTAATCTTTCAAGGTTTTCAAGGTTTTTATTTACCAAACTCAACGTCCTTTTATTATTTTCCCCTTGCAATATTGAATTTTCCGCGTCAAGCCTTATCTGCTCATATTTTTTCTTTAATTCAGCGAGTTCCTGTTCTTTTTGAACCTTTAATTTTTCAACTTCCATCTTCCTTTTTTGAACAGTGTTAATATTTTTCATCCCGTCAAACATAGTAAATGAGGTTGAAATTCTAAAAGATAAACTTCTTTGTTCAAAATCAGAAAAACTGTGTGCAAAATTGTTATCATCTGAACCATACAAATTATATCTTGCATCGAAGGATATTTTAGGAAAATTCGCCCTTTTTTGAATTTCATATTCCTTTTGCTTCTTTAAAATTTCAAGGTCATAGGTTTTTGCTTCAAGTGAGTTTTGAATGTCAAAACCTGTACTACTACTTGCGGCCGTTTTTTCATCCGTTTTTTCAATGGATAGCTTTGTAGGCTTACTGGATTGCCGCGCTTCGCTCGCAATGACGGGACTAGCTTTGCTTTGTCCTGGATTATTAAACCAAAGAGTTATCTTTTGATTTTCTGGATTGCTGCGCTCCTGTTGGTCGCTCGCAATGACATTTATTGGGATAATGTTGCCATTATTGGTCGTTTCGGGGAAATCTGTCAGTTCTGTGTCATTAAGCGAATAACTTCTATTCGTATAATATGAAAATTCTGTCAATCTTTTTGATAAATTATTTTCAAGCTCTGCAATGTCAGATTTTGTTTCTGATATATCAATTTCAGAATTTGTGACTTCAATTTCAGATAATTCCCCTGCACCTCTTAGCCTTGAATTTATTGTAAAAAGCTCATTTTGTAAACTTAAAATCTCTCTTTTTATTCCCAAAGCTTTGTATAACGCTAGAGTTTCACCGTATAAATCGACAACATCAAGCTTTAAATCCCTTGTATCTTTTAAAAGAAGCGTTTCTTTTTGTTTATCATCAGCTTTTGCAATCTGAAGGGTTCTTTTTCTTATACCAAAATCAAAAAGATTGTAATTTAATCCTACCGCTGCAACATCCTGGTAATAATCTCTGTTTAATAATATTTCATTCCCGACAGCTGTTATCTGCCTTGTTCCATCCGATAAATCGTTATACCTTTCAGTTGTTGCATATCCTGATAGTGTCGGGAAATATCCTGCTCTTGCCTCCTTTACGCTTGCTTTTGCAATTCCTGTGTCAATTTTAGAAGCTTTCAATTTATATGAATTTTGAAGGGCAGTTTCTAGAAAGGAGTTAAAAGTTAAAGTTTCAGCAGAGGTTGAAAGGGTGCCTGCCCAGCATAATGCGATTATTAATAAAATTTTGGATGATTTTTGCATTATTTTTTAAGCCCTGCATTTTTGATTAATTCAATGTGCTTTGGAAGAAGCTTTTTAAGGTCATAATTTTCAATAATAGTTTTTCTTGCGTTAGTTTTTAATTTAAGGTTTTTATCACTGTGAACCCCGTTATTCTGAAGTCTGCTTTCTAATATTTCATCAATTGTTTTTGCGAAAAGATTAACATCATAAAAATCAACAAGATATCCGTTTTCTTCATTTTTAATTACTTCTTCAACAGGCTGTGTTTTAGACCCTACAATTAAACACCCTGTGGCCATAGCTTCAAGCATTGACCACGATAAAACAAAGGGATAAGTTAAATAACAGTGAACAGATGAAATTTGAAGTAGTTTTCTGTATTCTTTATACGGAAGCCCGCCTGTAAAGTGTAATTTTGATAAATCAAGATTTAAATTTTTCAGCATTAATTCTTTAAATGTTGTGTTTCTTAATTTTGGGCCATAACAAACCCTGTCTTCTCCTGCTATTACAACGTGAAGATTTTTTCTTTTTTGTAAAAGTTTTTCAGCTATTTCCATAAACTGTGGAAATCCTCTGTATGGTTCCATTCCACGTGTTGCATAGGTTAAAACTTCATCCTTGCAAGAAAGAATAATGTCGCTGTCAGGGATTCTAAATTCAGCATCAGGGTTTGGAATAAAATAATCTGTATCAATACCATCGTGGATTACATTTATTTTACTTTGCAATTCCTTTGGAAACTGACTTTTTTGCCATTTAGTCGGGCATATTCCTAAATTACAAGAAATTAAATCCTGTAAAAATTGTGAATTATTACACCTTGTTAAGGCCTTTCTGTCATAATCAGGCATTATTCTATCAAAACCGATATCAGCACCAGATGAGTTGTAATACCATTCACAATAATTTATCAAAGGAACATCTGGGAAAATATCTTTAAAAAACATTGAATTTCCCCATCCGTGTGCATAAATTACATCCGGGGCGAATCCTGAATTTTTAAGTGCAATAGCAGCTTCTGCTGCTCCTTGCCCGTGGATTATTGCTTCTTCATATTGTTTTAAATATCTGTGAGCATTTTGCGGCACTTTTCTTTTTAATTTGTATAAAACTTTTTTAACACCCTTAATTTCAACAGGATTTTCTGTTCCTGTTAAGAATACAATTTTATTTGAAGAGTCTTTGCCAAGCTCGTTTAAAATGTGTTTAAATTGCGCCGGGAAGTTTCTATGTGAAAACAAAAATTTCATATTACCACTTATTCATTATTTCACTTCTTTTAGCCAAGCATTAATTTCGGCATCTATGTTTGAATTTCCTTTACCGTAGAATGAAATTGATTTTAAAACCGTGCTTCCTTTTGCGAGGTTACCCATTTCTTTTGCTATATTATATTCTCCGCCTCCTCCGTGGGTGATAAAGGGAACGATTGCTTTGCCTGCAAAATCATTATTTGAAAGAAATGTGCGGATGGCAGGGGACATAGAATACCACCATACCGGCGTGCCGACAAATATTTTATTGTAATCTTTTATATCAATATTCTGTTTTAATTCTGGCAGAATGTTGTTTTCGATTTCCTTTTTGGCAACAGTAGTAATTTCATCCCTGTCTGATGGGTATGGAGTGAGGGTTTCAAGTTCAAAGATATCGCAATCAAGTTTATTTTGAATTTTTTGTGCAATATATCTTGTATTTCCACTCAAAGAAAAATATACAATCAGGGTTTTTGCTTCTGTTTTTTTGCTTGCATCTATAGCTTCCCCTTTTTCTAAAGGTTTTATGTTTTCTGCTTTTGATGCAGATATAGTTTTAGCATTTACTGCAAGAGCAAAAGCAAATCCTATAAGTATTGTCATAATTAAAAATGTTGCATATAAAGTACTTTTAATTTTTTCCATTTCAAATTTTCCTTTTTGATGATAGCTTATATTTTACAATTTAGAGTACACTCTAAGTCAATAGGGCAATTGGATAATTAATTTTAAAACCTAAGCCAAGGGTGTTTTTTCTTTTCCATCATTTCTTCTTTCACATTGGATGGTATGTAGAAGCTGAAAACATTTTTATTTTCTATAAAACTTTCTGCTTTTATTGCTCCAAGATGTGCTTCAATAATTTTTCTTGATAAATAAAGCCCCAGGCCTACACTTGCCTTTTTATATTTTAAAGCAAAGCTTGAATATCTTTTAAATAATTGTTTTAATATTTCATCTTCAATGTAGCTTCCTGCATTTTCTATATAAAATCTGAAATAGCCTCTATCGTTTATTATGTTTATTTTAATTTCACTATTTTTATAAGCATAACTTATGGCATTTGAAAGAAGGTTTAAAATAACTCTCTTGATTTGAATTCTATCTGCGCAGATATTATTATTGTCTGATTCTGATGTTATTTTGATTGTAAGTCCTTTTTCCTTTGCAAGGCTTATAATTTCATCTTTGCATTCTTTTACCAGGTTAAGCACATTAAAATCTTGATGATTTAAAATTACCGTCCCGCTTTTAAATTTATAAGTTGCAAGAATGGTTAAAATCATTTCTTTCATATATTTGCAAGAATTCAATGTTGCATTAAGCAAGTTCTTTTGTTCTGTATTAAGTGCGCCAAGGTGTTCTTCTAATAATAATTGAATGCTTTTAATTTGTGAAAGTGCTGGAGTTTTTAAATCGTGGCTTAAAGTTGCAATAAAGTTTTCTTTTTGTTCGGCTAGTTTATCAAAACTTCCAAGGTCTAAATCGTCTTTGGAATTTGCATAATTTACAATTCTTGGAATCAAAAGATACAAGATAAAAGAAACGAATATTGTATATATCCGTGAACTGTCTTTAAGATCCGCATAAGGGTTAAAACACAAGAACAATAAACACAGACAGAAAATAACATCTCTAATTGTTGTATATATAATTTTTCTAATAAAATCCATATAATTATTATTTTAGTTTAAATTATAATACAATTTTTAAATTAAATTTTATTGTAACATAAAACTTTGTTTGAAAATCCACTTTTTGTTTTATTTATATTTCTATCATAGCTAAAAGTTATAGTTGTGTATTTAGAATAGGTATTTGATAAGGGTTTTGGGGTTGTTTATAATTAAAAAAGAAAGGATTTTTGTATGTTTAAAAAAATATTATTGGTTTTATTTTTGATAATTACAGGAGGCAATCTTATGAGCGATGCTAAAAATAATCAGGAATGGGATAAGGTGTTTAAAAAAAGCGATGCGGTTGATATTAAAAAGGTAAATTTTAAAAACCGTTATGGCATAACACTTGTAGGAGATTTATATATTCCAAAAAATATTAAGGGCAAGGCGGCTGCAATTGCTGTAAGCGGGCCTTTTGGTGCTGTAAAGGAACAAGCTTCAGGGTTTTATGCACAGACGATGGCTGAAAAGGGTTACATTGCTCTTGCTTTTGACCCTTCTTATACCGGTGAATCCGGCGGGGAGCCAAGAAATGTAGCATCTCCTGATATAAATACAGAAGATTTCAGTGCTGCTGTTGATTTTTTAAGTAATTTAGATAATGTTGAGTCTGAAAAAATAGGAATCATAGGCATTTGCGGTTTTGGTGGAATGGGTTTAAATGCTGCAAGTATGGATACAAGGATTAAAGCTACCGTGACATCTACAATGTATGATATGAGCAGGGTAAATGCTAACGGTTATTTTGATTCAATGGACGTTAAGGCTCGTTATGAATTAAAAGAAACCCTAAATAAACAAAGAACGAAAGATTTTAAAGATGGGACTTTTGCGCCCCAGGGAGGACTTCCTGAGAAACTAACAGGGGAAGAACCGCAATTTATAAAAGATTACTTTGATTACTATAAAACAAAAAGAGGGTTTCACAAAAGAGCCATAAATTCAAATGGCAATTGGAATTTAACTTCGTCTTTATCTTTTATGACAATGCCGATTTTGGCTTATAGCAATGAAATTCAAAATGCGGTTTTGATGATTCATGGCGAAAATGCGCACAGTAAATATTTTTCAGAGGATGCGTTTAAAAAATTAAAAGGAGACAATAAAAAGCTTTTAATAATTAAAGGAGCCAATCATACAGATTTGTATGATAATTTAGATAAAATACCTTTTGATAAAATAGATGCTTTCTTTAAAAAATATTTAAAATAAAATTAATTTTGTTTTCCCCCTATGAAGGCTAGCCCTGAGGGGGAATTTTATAATTTCAAACAGGGCTGTATATTTTTTTATTATGAAAATGTTTGAAATTACAATTAACTTTATTAAGAAATTTTTATGGCAAATTTTAATTGCCGCTTTTTTCTTAATGATGGCTGTTCTTTTATACCAGAGGCTGACATATACTTTTATTACGGCTGAATTTAATGACCTTCGCCCAATAAAAGGCAGAATAAATGTTTTTTATAAAGGATATAAGATAGGAAAGGTTTTATATATAAAACCGGGTGTGGATTATACGACAACTTATATGAGAATCGCACTTTTTCATAATAAAAATCTGAAGCTGCCAAAAAATATTACAGTAAAGCTTCAGCGCGAAAAAGACAGATGGAGAAAGATTGATTATATTGATATAATTTACCCCGATGAACCCACTGTTGCTTATTTGAATAACGGGGATGTTGTTTTTGGTAAATCTACGGTTGATATTGAAACGTTTTTATCAAGCCAGGAAGCAGATTCTCTTGATAATATGAAGCAAAATCTTGAAAATACCGTTGTTGAACTTCAGGATACAATAGGCGCCTTGAAAGATTTATTTACAACGTTGAATGAAATGGCAAATGAAAACAGAAAAAGCCTTAAAGAAACGACCGATAACCTTGAAATTACAACAAGAAATATTGAAGATTTGACTAAAAAATTAAACCGCTCGATTAAGCAAGAAAATTTGAATAAATCTATGACAAACCTTGAAGAAACCACGCAAACTGTTAGAGAATCTACAATGGAGCTTCAGGAAACTATAAGAAAGGTAAATGAATTTGCAGGCACTAATATGCCAAATATTGAAACAGGAGTAAACGATACGGGGTATATTATTAAAAACCTGAACGAAATTACCTGTGGTATTAAAAACACACTTAAAAAGCGCTTTGGAGGCCTAAGACTTCTTTTTGGAAGAACAATAGGTAAAGAATGCACAAAATGTGTTAATTAATAAGTCTTTTTTGAAGTGCAGAAATTCTTTGTTCAATGTTGCTGCAGCAGCAGGTTTGTAGCGTCATCTGAAGATAAAAAATCTCAAACTCTATAGCTTTTTTAATTGCCTCTTTTATTGAAGTATCCTGTTTAAAATTTTCCAGTTTAAAGAATACCATTCTTGTTTCAAAGCCAAAGAACGCATCTTTTTCAAAAAGGTTTATAAAATCAATTGTATCAGGGGTAATATTTCCTCCAAGGATGACTTTTTTCTTTTCTTTTTTACAGGTTTTAATAACAGGAGTTATTATATCTTTTAAGAAAGATGAATTAACAAGAGAAGGCTCTATATTTAAAGATGAAATTAAATCTCCTCTTCCTATAATTATTCCATCCAAAAGGTTTGCATATTTTGATTTTATGATTTCATTAAAATTTTTAATTCCAAAATCTGTTTCAATGTTTATAAAGATTTTTTTAGTTTGCAGCTCTTCTTTAGAATATATGCAAAATATGGTTTCTATGTATTTTTGAAGCGCATAAGGGGTTTCAACCATGGGTGCAATGATGTTTGCTGCATCTATATTTTTTGAAACCAAAATATCATTATATGAAGAAAAGCCGCCAAGTTTTAATGTAAGCGGGATAGAGTTTTGCTTAAGCGTGTTTACAATTTCTTTGCATAAACTTTCAGGCAGATATTCGCTTTCAAGTTCTAATTTTATTGATTTTGCACCACAATGCTTTAAGGTTTCTATATGTTGAATAAAATTTTTGTTTTCTTCAATCATTAGAATATTTTACCATAAGAAAAAAACCATGTTTTTATAATATTATTTAAAAAAATAATATAGATTTGAACAAATACTTAAAAATAGTGATATAATATATATTATAAAAATCTTGCATGATGAATTAAAGCAAAGCCTTTTGTTTTGGCTTTGCTTTTTTAACTCGGATTTTACTGCAGTGTTTTCTCTTCCTGTAGCTTCATATTATTTAATAAAAGATTAATTGTTACTTTTTTCTATGGTATTATAGCTTGGGTATTTTATTACTATTGAGGCAAAAACCCGCATTAAAATAGGAAAGATTAATCTTGGAAACACCGGAAGAAAAAATACAAGAGAATAAAGAGCCTGTAGTATCTGTGATTGTGCCTGTATACAATGCAGAAAAATATATTGCGCGGTGTTTAAACAGCCTTTTAACCCAAACATTTGGTGATATTGAAATAATTGCCATAAATGACGGTTCTACGGATAAATCACTCAGTGTTATCAACAAACTTAAAGAAGAAGATGACAGGATAAAAATCATTGACCAACCTAATCAAAAGCAGGGGGCGGCAAGAAACAAAGGTTTGGATGTCGCAAAGGGTGATTTTATAACGTTTGTAGATGCGGATGATTGGGTGGATATTGATTATATTGAAAAAATGCTCAACTGCATTAAAAGACATAATACTGATATTGCTGCAGCATCTTCTGTCAGGATAAAATCATCAGGTAAGTTTAGGCGATATTCCAATTTTAAAGAAGAAATTTTCTATACAGGATTTAACAATCTTGCTAAAACCTTAAAAATGCCTTCACACTGGCAGGTTTGGGGAATTTTATATAAAAAAGAGGTACTTGAAGGGCTGCGTTTTGAAGAAAATGTATATTATGAAGACCCTGAATTTTTAACAAAGGCGCTTCATAAGACTAAATCTTTAATAACAGTCCCTGGGGTAAAATATTATTATTTTGTAAATCATTTTTCAACAATGCGTCTGAAACAGACCATTGCAAAGCTTGAAGATAAAATTAATGCAAAAATTAATGTTGTAAAATTTATGAAAGAAAACAACATTAAATTTCAGGATTTTCTTATTGAAAAAGAAAGGACACCTGTTTATACAATTAAACATTATCAAAATAAGAAAGAATACTATCTTTTTGGGTTTAAGCTTGCAACAGTGGAAGCCAAATATCCTTTTCAAAAAACTTTTTTAATAATTAACACACCTAAAATTGATGATCCAAATGAAAGCATTATTTCAATAAGTCCTCTGTGCCAAAATATCAAAATGATTTATCCTGATTCAAAGGTAGTAGTTTTAATCCATGATAATAATTTTGATGAAGCGATAAAACTTGATTGTATTGACGATGTAATTATTTATAATGAAGAAGAATATCCTGGACGTTTCGGATTTTTAGATTTTGTAAAAGAGTTTATTTATAAAACCATACATACTACATTTATCATTGATGACAATTTTAGAAGTTTTGTTATTGCAAAAATGTTAAATTCAAAATATGTATTCAGGTTGAAAAATAATTCTAAGGTGTCAAAAGAGGAAGATTTGATGGAATGCTTCCAAAAATTGACTCACAAAAAACTGATAAATTTCACCCCGAAATTTAAGAAAAACAACCCTCCAAAAGTTGAAGTGATAAATGAACCCGATATGCAGAAAGAAGAAGGGAATGTTTAAGGGGAATAAGGTTTTTTTAGAGGATAGAAACGGTAGAAAGAAACAGGCATGGTTTGTGCCTTTTGCCGGTTTTTTTGGATTTTGGTTTTTTATACCGGCATTTGGGCTTTCAGTTAAATTTAAAGGAAAAAATTCTACCATTACTCTAGGGCTTCCTTTGGCAAGGTTTTCAAAATCAAAAATTTCTGTAGGGAATAATTTTATATTAAAGGGTGTAAATATTCCGGATAATTGTATTGTTGCAAGAGGAAGTATTGTAACAAAAGCATTTGATGTGCCAAATTCTCTTTATGCTGGTATTCCTGCAAAACAAATTAAAACAAATGTAAGCTGGAGAAGAGAAGAGCCGGATAGAGAAGCTGCACAAGCTTCCAAAGAAGAACAGAAGATAGATATGGTTTATCTTTGGTGTGATTTAGCGGATGAAAAGTTTAAAAAGAAAAAGGAAGAGTGTGCCAAAAAATGCGGCGTAGAATTTAATGCCGATAATGATTGCAGGTATATAGACAATGATGAACTGAAGTATTCTTTGAGGTCTTTAGAAAAATTTGCGCCCTGGATAAACAATATTTTTATCGTAACGGATGAACAGGTGCCAAAATGGTTAAATACGGAGCATCCTAAAATAAAAATTGTCGACCATAAGGATATTATGCCTGAAAGTGCGTTGCCAAGCTTTAATTCAACCGCAATCCTGCATAATATTGTAAATATTGAAGGATTATCCGAATATTTTCTATATTCTGATGACGATACATTTTGCTGTGATTATGTCTCGCCTGAATTTTTCTTTAAAGAAGGTAACCCTGTTTGCAGGTTTATAAAGCCATACAAGGATGATGATAACAGCGGTTATACAAATATTTTAAGAAACGGGGACAAGCTTTTAAAAGATAAATTCGGGAATAAACTTCCGATGGGGCTAAAGCCGCATCATAATATTGATGCTTACAGAAAAAGCCTTATTTTAAAATGCAAAGAAGAATTTAAGGAAGAGATAGAAAAATCTTCGATTGAGCATTTTAGAAAATCAAGCGATATTGAACGGGCAATTTATCAAAAATATGCATGTCTTACAGGGGCGGGAATATTAAAAAGAACTGATAAAACTGCTTTTTTAAGCAAGAAAAAAGATTCTATTGAACTTTTTTCAAACAGCAGAAAAAAAGAACAAAAGCTTAAAAAATTCAGACCGAAACTATTCTGTATCAATGATACAGAGAAAACGACAGCTGAAAACAGGCGACAAACAAGAGAATTTTTAGACAAAATGTTTCCAAATAAATCTCAATTTGAAAAATAAGGAAAAATATGGAGAAAATTTTAATAACAGGCGGGGCGGGCTTTATAGGCTCTCATATAACGGATATTTTAATTGAAAACGGCTACAGTGTGCTTGTTGCAGATAATTATTCAAATAAAAATTCAGGATACAGAAATGAAAGTGCTGAATATATTGAAACAGATATACTATCTCCTCATTTTGAGGATGTTTTTAGAGAATTTGCACCGGATTTTTGCATTCATCTTGCAGCACAGGCGAGTGTGGCTTTGGCTACAAAAGACCCAGAATATGATGCTATGCAAAATATAATAGGTTCTATCAAGGTTCTGGAATTATGCAAAAAATACGGGGTTAAAAAAGTTATAGCAGCGTCGTCTGCTGCAGTATACGGCAACCCCAAATATCTACCTGTGGATGAAAACCATTCAACAGAGGTACTTTCGCAATACGGGCTTTCAAAACTTACAATGGAAAAATATATAAAATTATCAGGGGTTGATTATATAATTTTCCGTTTTGCAAATGTATATGGTGAAAGGCAAACTGCAGAAGGTGAAGCCGGTGTTGTTGCGATATTTAACAGCAAAATGAAAAATAATGAGCAAATTTTTATAAACGGGGACGGGGAACAGACAAGAGATTTTGTATATGTTAAAGATGTAGCAAGTGCCGTACTTTGCGGTGTAAAAAGCGATATAAAAAATGAAACCGTAAATGTTTCAACAAATAAGGCGGTTTCAATAAATGAACTGTTTAGGGTTATGGCTTCGGTTTACTGCTATAATCTTCCTCCTATTCATAATGAAGCACGTATTGGGGATATTAAACATTCTATATTGAATAATGAAAAGCTTAGAAAACTTTTCAGTATTAGTGAGTATTGTGACCATCATACGGGCTTAAGAGCGCTTGCAGGGTTTTAGATGAGGATAAAAATGGATAATATAAAAGTTTCAGTAATAATACCCGTTTATAATGTTGAAAAATATTTAAGACAATGTCTTGATAGCGTTATAAACCAAACATTAAAAGATATTGAAATAATCTGTGTAAACGATGGTTCTACAGATAATTCCCTGAAAATTTTAGAAGAATACGCTTCAAAAGATAACAGGATAAAGATTATCAATAAAGAAAACGGCGGATTGTCATCTGCAAGAAACGCAGGCCTTGCGGCTTCAGAGGGAAAATACATTCATTTTCTTGATTCTGATGATTATATTGATTCAAAATGTTATGAGAAATTATATAATAAAATAGTAAAATTTGATGCGGATTTTTGCCAGTTTGGTTTTAATTATGTAAATAATGACGGAAAAATATTAAATAAAACAGATTTTGATGAATTTTATAAAAATAAAAGCAGGGTTGTTTTCAATTGTTTTGATGAGCGCCAGTTTCCGTTTCGTAAGACTTGGGGTGCGCCTTTAAGACTCTATAATAAACAGTTTTTTATTGACAATGTTAGAGAGTTTCCTGTTGGCAAGTGGTATGAAGATTTATCAACCGGAATAAAAGGCGCCATCTTGGCAAAAAAGATAGTTTGCCTTGAAGAACATCTTTATTTTTATAGAAGTACGCCAAATTCTATTATGAAGAAAACTTCTTCAGACAAAAAATGTCTTGATATTCTTGAAGCGATTAAAGATACGGAAAACATACTCAATGAGGCAAACTTGTTTAGTGAATTTGAAGATTGGTTTTTTGCAACTGCGTTTAACCGGGTTTCTATTTTTTATTACGAAAAGATAAAAGATAAAGAAATTAAGAAAGAATTCAAAAGAAGAGCAAAAGAATATTTTAAAAAGTTTGATGTTAAAAATATTGTAAAAAAATACGGAAGATTATATAAATTTTGCCCCGGTTTTGTTCATTTGTGCTTTAGAAGGTTTTTGCTCGGCATTTTTTCAATAAAAAACCATCATAATAATATACATAAAGTTATTACAATTTTTGGATTAAAATTGAAGATAAGAAGAAAGCAGAAGTAGATGCCTAAAGTTTCAGTAATAATACCCGTTTATAATGTTGAAAAATATTTAAGACAATGTCTTGATAGCGTTATAAACCAAACATTAAAAGATATTGAAATAATCTGTGTTGATGATAGCTCAACGGATAATTCCCTGAAAATTTTAGAAGAATACGCTTCGAAAGATGGCAGGGTAAAAGTTCTAAACCAAAAAAACTCAGGTGCTGGTGCTGCAAGAAATTTGGGGATGGGTATTGCAAAAGGTGTGTATCTCTCATTTATAGATGCTGATGATTTTATTGACCCTAAAATGTATGAAATTCTGTATGAAAAAATTGAAGAGAATTCTTGCGATATTGCGATTTGTAATTTCCAATATACGGATAAAAATGGTTGTAATTTTGAAAATGAAAATTTAAGGCTTGAATATCAAAGGTTTGAAAAATGTGGTGAATTCAGTTATGAAACTCATCCGTTTGAAGTTTTGAACAGGTTTCAGCATGCGCCGTGGAATAAGCTTTTTAGGGCAGATTTTATAAAAGAGAACAAAATAAAATTTCATGAATTAAAGCGTGCAAATGATTTGTTTTTTGTAAGATGTGCAATGGTAACAGCAAGGAGAATCTGCTGCACAAATGACAAACTTATTTTTTACAGACTTTCTGATACAAGCTTACAAGGCACAAACTACAATAATCCATACTGCATTATAGAAACCTTGTGTGCTTTAAAAGAGTTTATGGTGCAAAAAGGGCTTTATCAAAAATTATTGAGTGAATTTAAGTATCTTATAATAGGTGATATTGATTATACTATACGTTCTATTAAAGGCCGATTTTTTGCATATATAAAGTTTGTAAATTACATTAAAAAAAATGTATTAAAAAAGCTAGATTTAAATAAGGATGAAATAAAAATTTATCCTCCAATTAAAGTTATGATTTCAAGAATTTTCAATCTTAAAAATGGCAGAGATGGTTTGCATAAAACCTTAACGCTTTTTGGATTTGATTTTAAACTAAAAAGAAAGAAAAAAGATAAAAACTTGTCTTTAAAAAAAGCTTTTACCCCATTTGTTTCGGTTATCATTTGCAATTATAATGGAGAAGAGTATCTTGAAAAATGCTTAAAAAGTGTTATAGGGCAAAGCCTTCAAAATATTGAAATAATTTGTGTAGATGACGGCTCTACTGATAATTCTCTTCATATTTTAGAAAAATATGCTGCAATTGATGATAGGATAAAAATTATAAGCCAGAAAAACCAAGGTTTAGCAACCTCAAGAAATAATGCTCTAAAAATAGCAAAGGGAAACTACATAGCTTTCGTTGATTCTGATGATTGGTTAAGACTTGATGCACTTTCTAAACTTTATTACAAAGCAAAAGCAAATAAGCTTGATATGCTTTCATTTGGCGGGGTTGATATCAAAAAAGAAACGATGGAAGAAGTTTATAACCCCTATCACAATTTTGTTTATTTGCCTGAAAATATTAAAACGTGCTGCTTTAATTACAAGACATTTGGGAAATATATACACAGAATGGCGGTTTCAAGCTGCCTTACAGCGTATCGGAGAAAATTTCTTGAAGAAAATAATATAAGATTTCCTGACGGCATTTGCTTTGAAGATAATATCTTTTTTACAAATGCATTATTTCTTGCAAAGAAGTGCGGCATTTTAAGAGAGGTGCTATATTACAGGCTTTTGCACGCCGGGCAAATTACAGCAAACAAAAAAATACATTTTGGCGACCAAATTTTAATGGTTAAAAAAATGAAAAACCTGATGGATGAACTCAATATTCCAAAAGAGATTAAAGTTAAATATATTATAAACTATGTAAATAATGCGCGTTCTTATTATATGAATTTAAATAATAAAGAAAAACAACCATTTAAAGACGGAATGCTTGATATATTGAAATTTTACGATGTGGTATTTGAAGACAAATATTATGATTTTTGGGATAAAATTGCTTCTGTACGAAAATCGCCGTCTTGCAAACAGATTTGTATTTTTGGTTTTAAAATAAGAAAAAAGAAGAAAAATATTGAAGCATTAATAACACAAAAAGAAACATTTTCGGTTATCATTTGCAATTATAATGGAGAAGAGTATCTTGAAAAATGCTTAAAAAGTGTCATAGGGCAAAGCCTTCAAAATATTGAAATAATTTGTGTAGATGATGGCTCTACTGATAATTCTCTTCATATTTTAGAAAAATATGCAGCAATTGATGATAGGATAAAGGTTATAAGCCAGAAAAACCAGGGGCAGGGCGCTGCAAGAAATAATGCTCTAAAAATTGCAAAGGGAAACTACATAGCTTTCGTTGATTCTGATGATTGGTTAAGGCTTGATGCACTTTCTAAACTTTATTACAAAGCAAAAGCAAATAAGCTTGATATGCTTTCATTTGGCGGAGTCAATGTTTTAAAAGAAACAATGGAAGAAGAGTATAATCCATATTATGCTTTTGAATATTTGCCTAAAAATTTTAAAACTGATTGCTTTGATTATAAAAAAGCCAGAAAATTTTTACTTAAAATGGCGGTTTCTACCTGCCTTACAGTGTATAAAAGAAGCTTTCTTGAGGAGAATAGTATAAAATTCCCTGAAGGTATCTATTTTGAAGATAATATCTTCTTTACGAAGGCGCTTTTTCTTGCAAAAAGATGTGGCATTTTGAAAGAAACATTGTATTATAGGCTTATACATCAAAGTCAGGTAACATCAAACAAAACAAAACATTTTGGCGACTATATTTTAATGGTTAAAAAAATGAAAGAGCTTATGGACGAACTTGACATTGAAAGCAGGATTAAGGTTAAATATATTATAAAATATGTTGATTTAGCAACTAGTTATTATAAAAATCTGGAAGAAAAAGAGGCCTTTATGGAAGGCATTAATGAAATATTGGAATTTAGTAAGGAAGTTATTAAAGGGAAACAATAGTAAAAAATGAAGAATAAACTTGTTTCGATTGTCCTGCCGACATATAACGGAGCAAAGTATTTAAAAGAAGTGCTGGAAAGTATATTTAGTCAAACATATCAAAATTGGGAGTTAATCATTGTGAATGATTGCTCTTTTGATAACACGCTTGAAATTGCAAATGAATATGCTGCAAAAGATAAAAGAGTTAAGGTTCTATCAAATGAAGTCAATCAAAAAACGGCCCAATCTTTGAACAACGGGTTTAATCTTGCCAAAGGTGAATATTTTACCTGGATATCTGATGATAACCGTTTTAAACCGAATGCTTTAGAATATATGGTAACTTTTTTAGAAAATAATCCTGCTGTTGATTTTCTTTCCTGCACTTTTGATGTTATAGATGAAAACGGGAATTTTAAAGGCGGTTCGGATTATCATATAGGTAAAGAAAGAAGTGTGTACAAGCTTTTAAAACATTGCAACATTGGTGCGTGTTTTATGTACAGAAAGGAATTAGCTGAAAAAACCGGGCTTTATGATAAAGAATTTGAGCTTGCAAATGATTATGATTATTGGATGAGAGCTGCAATTGCAGGTAATATACAATACGATGAAACTAATTTATATGAATACAGGAGCCATAGTGGCAATTTAACCTCCACAAGAAATGATGAGCTTTGGGAAGAAACAAGAAAAGTAATTGAAAAAAATGCCGAAGCGCTTGCGGCAAAGCTTGATATGAATTTATGGCTTAAGATAAATCTGTTGTTAGATTTATATGAAAAAACAGGCTATAAAATCTATCTTGATTGTGCAAAGAAAATTTCACCAGTTCTTTGCTTTTTAATGAGAATTGTAAGATTTCTTGTGCAATACAAGGTTGATGGAAGGCATTCTTTGATCTGTCTTTTTGGAATAAAGCTGAAAACAAGAAGGAATATTTAGATGGAAAATTTTTATGAAATAAATATAAGGCAATATGGGGATGAAAGGGGCAAACTAACTACTGTTGAAGGCCTGAATGACATTCCTTTTGAAATAAAAAGGGTGTATTATATCTCAGATGTTGTAGAAGGTAAAGATAGGGCGCATCATGCGCATAAATTTTCAAAGAGAGTTTTATCTGCAATAAATGGAAGCTGCAAGGCAGTTTTATTTGATGGCAAAGCAAAAAGGGAATTTATATTAAATTCAAAAACAAAAGCTTTATTTTATGATAAATATGTCTGGTGTGAGTTATCGGAATTTGAAAATAACACAATTGTTCTGGTGCTTGCTGATACTGTTTATGATGAAGATGATTACATAAGAAATTATGAAGATTACGTTAAAATTTTAAAAGAAAATGGAAAGATATAATGAAGGTTGTAACACTAGTTGGCACCAGGCCTGAAATTATAAAACTTGCGCAAACAATTAAGGAATTGGATAAATTTTTTGAGCATATTCTTGTGCATACAGGGCAAAATTTTGATTATGAATTGAATGAAATCTTTTTTAAAGATTTAGAATTAAGGAAGCCTGATTATTTTCTGGATGCAGCAGAAGATACGCCTGCAAAAACTATTGCTAATGTAATTTCAAAATTTGATGATGTCTTAGAAAAAGAAAAACCAAATGCAATTTTGATATATGGAGATACTAATTCAAGCCTTGGGGTGATTGCGGCTAAAAAGCGAAAAATTCCTATTTTTCACATGGAAGCAGGGAACAGGTGTTTTGACCTTAATGTGCCTGAAGAAATTAACAGAAAAATAGTTGACCATCTTGCTGATATTAATATGGTTTTATGTGAACAATCGAGAAAATATCTTGAAGCTGAGGGTATACGCCCTGAAACCATTATAAAAACCGGTTCATCGATGAAAGAATTATTTAACACCTATGCAGATAAAATTGAAAATTCGGATATTTTAGAAAGACTAAAACTCAAGGAAAAAGAATATTTTGTGGCAAGTTCCCACAGGCAAGAGGTTGTGGATAGCAAAGAAAATCTTAAAAGTCTTATAAATAGCTTAAATGCGCTTGTTGAAAAATATAATTATCCTGTTATTTTTTCTCTTCATCCAAGGACGCGCAAAAAACTGAATGATATTGAAAATTTAGATATAAATCCTCTTATAATTTTTATAAAGCCTCTTGGCTTTTTTGATTATGTTAATCTTCAAAAGAATGCCTTTTGTACACTTTCTGATTCCGGAACTATAACGGAAGAAAGTTCAATATTGGGGTTTCCTGCAGTTACTATAAGAAATATCCATGAACGTCCCGAAGGGAATGATGAGGGAGTACTTATTATGTGCGGATATACAAAAGACAGGGTTTTATCTGCAGTGGATATGGTTGTAAGGCAAAATGCCAATATTAAAACTATTAAAGATTATGAAGCAGATAATGTTTCAAGTAAGGTTGTAAGAATTATTTTGGGGTATACTGATTATATTAATAAGGTAGTTTATTAAGAGATGGCAATTTTAAACTTTTAAAAAATAAGGGTATTTTGCCCTTTGAATTATATTTAGTGTTTGGAGAAGAATTAAGTGTTCAAGGATAGAACTTTGCTTGTTACCGGAGGTACGGGTTCTTTCGGGCAAGAAATGCTAAAATATTTTATTCATAATACAGATATTGCAGAGATAAGGGTTTTTTCCCGCGATGAAGAAAAGCAGGATAGAATGCGTAATACCTTTAGGGATGAACGAATAAGGTATTATATTGGGGATATTAGAAATTATAAAAGTATAAATGAAGCGATGGCCGGAGTTGATTACGTTTTTCACGCTGCAGCATTGAAACAAGTGCCATCTTGTGAATTTTATCCTATGGAAGCAGTTGCAACAAATGTGATAGGCGCAAATAATGTTATTGATGCAGCTGTAAATAATGATGTTAAAAATATTGTAGTTTTATCAACAGATAAGGCTGTAAATCCTATTAATGCAATGGGAATGACAAAAGCATTAATGGAAAAATTAATGATTGCAAAGTCTAGAAATGTAAACCCTGATAAAACCGTGCTTTGCGCTACAAGATATGGAAATGTTATGGCGAGCAGGGGGTCTGTAATTCCTTTATTCATTAAACAATGCAAGGAAAATAAGCCAATAACCGTGACAAACCCTTGCATGACAAGGTTTTTAATGTCGTTGGAAGAATCTGTGCGTCTAGTTTTATTTGCTTTTAAAAATGCAAATACGGGAGATATTTTTGTTCAAAAGGCACCTGCTTCAACTATTTACGACCTTGCTGCCGCAATTAAAGAACTTTTTAATCCAAAAGCCGAGATTAAAATTATAGGAACAAGACATGGTGAAAAATCCCATGAAGTGCTTGTGGGCCATGAGGAAATTATTAAAGCGGTTGATATGGGTAATTTTTACAGAATACCTGCTGATGGCAGAGATTTAAACTATGATAAATATTTTACAGTGGGTACTTCGCAAATTGAAAGATGTGCAGAATATACATCGTTTAATACAAAAAGGCTCGATAAAGATGAAGTTATAGAACTTTTGCTCAGCCTTGATTATATTAAAAAAGAACTTAATGCACGAGAATTTGTAGGGGTTGCAAAATAGATGGCAAAAACTGTAATCCTTGGAAAAACCGGCATGTTGGGGTCTGAAGTTGAAAAAGTTTTTAGAGAAAGTGGTTTAAAAATTATCACACCTGAAAGAAATATATTAGATGCTCAAAATTGTACGATAGAAAATATTTTAGATGTGATTAACGGGGCTGATTATATTATTAATTGTATTGGTATTATAAAGCCCTATATTCATAAGGACAATTTAAATGAAATCCAAAGAGCAATTGAAGTAAACGGACTTTTTCCTTATAAATTGGCTTTGGCGGCTCAAAAAGCGGAAATGAGGGTTATTCAAATAGCTACAGATTGTGTGTTTGATGGTATTAAGGGTGGTTATAAGGAAGATGACAAACATAACGCATCCGATGTTTACGGCAAAACTAAGAGCCTTGGGGAAATAAAAGCGGATAATTTTTTAAATTTAAGATGTTCTGTGATAGGACGGGAGCAAAAATCTTATCTTTCTTTACTGGAGTGGTTTTTAAACCAGCCTAAGGGGGCGAAGGTAAAAGGTTTTAAAAACTATTTATGGAATGGGATTACGACAAATATTTTCGCTAAAATCTGCAGAGGTATAGTTTTAAATAATGCTTTTATGCCGGGTCTGCAGCATATTGTTCCTTCGGATGTGGTTTCAAAGGCTGAAATGCTGCATATTTTTGCCAAAATTTTCAAAAGGGAAGATATACAAATAGAGGATATTGATACGCAAATTAGTATTAATAGAATACTTTCAACAAATAATAAACTACAAAATGCATATTTATGGCACATTGGTGGGTATGAAAAAATTCCCGCCATAGAAGAAATGATTGAGGAATTAATATGATAGATGGCAAGCAGGTTTTTGATTGTTTTACGTTTTTTAACGAAAAAGAGCTTTTAGAACTTCGTTTTATGGAATATTACGATACTGTTGATTATTTTGTAATTGTTGAAGCTACAAAAACACAATCAGGACTTCCTCATAAGCCCATTTTTGAAAGTTTAAAGCCGCAGTTTGAAAAATATTTAGATAAAGCGATTCATATTGTTGTAGATGATATGCCAAATTGGAAGAAAGACGATATCTGGCCTGCCGAAAGACATCAAAGAGAATGCATTAAAAGAGGGCTTGAAGGAGTTGCAAAGAAAGGTGATGCAATTTTTGTTTCTGATTTAGATGAATTTTGGAATGTGGATAAACTGCATGAATGCGTAAAGCTAAACGAACCTGTGGTATTTGCCCACAATCTTTGCCATTTTTGGATGAATGCCCAAAGGCCTTATAAAATTACAGGTACCTGTTATGCTCCTTACGGCTCAATGTCTCCGCAGGAAATGAGAAATTATTCAAGATTATCCGGGGTGAAAAATATTAAACATTTAATTAAAAAAGATGCAGGGTGGCATTATTCTTCAATCGGCGGTGCGGAAGCAACTTTAATAAAATATAATTGCCTTTGTGAAGGTGACCCTTACGGGAAGCTTGATTTTGATGAAGTTAACTATAAAATTAATCATCTTGAAAATCTTGAGTGGAATATTGAATATCTGGTGGGCAGATTCAGGCTTAGAGGCCCTAAAAGAATAAAGGAATTTAAAAAGAAATATCCGGAATTTTTCTTTAAAAACAAAATAATAATGTTTAAAAGCCATTTTAGAGGCTTAAAACGTTATTGTGATTTTAAAAAATTAATAAAATATCCGAGAAAATATTTTAAAACCCTGTTAGAGGAGAAGATTATATAATGAAAAATCCGGCAACAGCTTATAATATTGAAATTATTAGCCTGATATACTGCAATACTGATTATCTTGAAATGATTGTTGAAGAATTAAAAAAGGTGCAGAGGGAAAATTCGCAAATCAATGTTGGTATAAGGGTTGTAGCGAATGATGCTAATAAAAAGGTGATTAGAAAATTAAGAAAACTTGATGTACCTTATGCAATTTACAATGATAAAAACCCTGATGAATATTATATAAACAGGGTTTACCGCTGTTATAATTATGCTGTTAAAACAAGCAAATATGATAATGTCTGCCTTGTAAATTCAGATATGTGTTTTTCAAAAAACTGGCTAAAAAACCTTTTAAAATATCACAACGGGGTGAATATTCCATCTTCACGTCTTGTTGAAAGCGGAAAGATGCCTTCGGGTAAATACGGAGTGAGCTTGAATTGCGGCACGCACCCAACTTGTATGGATTTTGAAAAATGGCAAAAAGTATCCGAGGAGATGGCTTTTAACGATAAAGATGTTGTTAAAGAAGGCGGACTTTATATGCCTTGCATATTTGAAACAAAAAGGTTTATTGAAGCTGGCGGATATCCCGAAGGAAATGTATATAGTGGCGGTATAGGCAGCCTTAGGGGTGAATTTATAAAAAGCGGGGATGATTACTTCTTTCACGATATTTTAGAAAAGAAGTTTAATATGAAACATATAACAGTTTTTGATTCACTTTGCTACCATATTCAGGAAGGCGAGCGAGATGAAGACTTTAAGGTCAAGCTGCAAAAAATCAAAATTAAAATTAAAAAGAGAGTTAAAAAACTTATAAAGTTTTTCTGATTTTTCTATATTCTGCAGCCGCCGTAAAAATAACATCGGATGAAGAATTTAACGCTGTTTCAAGGCTATCTTGAATAACGCCGATTATAAAACCTACGCCTACAACCTGAATGGCTATATCATTTGAAATTCCAAAAAGAGAACAAGCAAGCGGAATTAAAAGCAAAGAGCCACCCGCAACGCCTGATGCGCCGCAAGCTGCAAACGATGCTAAAACCCCAAGTGTGATTGCCGCCATAAAGCTTACATCTATTCCGAGGGTATGCACTGCAGCAAGCGACATAATTGTAATTGTAACAGCTGCTCCACTCATATTTATTGTTGCTCCAAGCGGGATTGAAATAGAATACATATCCCTGTCAAGTCCTAATTTTTCACATAGTGCCATATTAACAGGGATGTTTGCTGCAGAACTTCTTGTAAAAAATGCTGTAATTCCACTTTCCTTTAAGCATTGAAGTATAAGTGGAAAAGGATTTTTTCTTGTTGTTATAAAAACAATAAGCGGATTTGAAATAAAGTATACAAAAAGCATACAAAAAGCAAGCAGGAGGATTAATTTGCCATATTCGCCAAAAATTTCCGTACCGTTTGAAGAAACTGTTCCAAATACAAGCCCCATAATACCAAACGGGGCGAAATTTATAATTTTGCAAACCACATTTGATGTGCATTTTGCAATGTCTGAAAGCAAGTTTTTGGTATCAGGAGTTGCTATTGTTTTTATTGCAAAACCAAAAATAATCGCCCAGAAGAGTATTCCTAAATAATTTCCAGAAGCAATAGATGTGATAGGGTTTGAAACTATATTAACCAAAAGATTGTGCAGAATTTCACTTAAATTAGCAGGAGCGGCTGTAAACTCTGTGTTAATATCAGATAAAGTAAGTTTTAGTGGAAATAAAAAGCTTGCAATGACTGCAACAGTGGAAGCAAAGAATGTTGAGATGATATAGAGCATAATTACAACCTTAAAACGTCCGTCATGTTTAATTTGCCCCTGTGCTAAAGAGCTTAAAACAAGAATAAATACAAGAACCGGTGCAATGCCTTTAAGGGCGCCAATAAAAAGCTCGCCAACCATTTTTATAAATTTGAAATCTGGTACAACAAGAGCAAGTATAAAACCCAAAATTATACCGATAATAATTCTTATAACAAGGTTTGTGCTGTTATATTTTTTTAAAGTTTTAGAAAAAAAGCTATCTTTATCCATATCTGCCATTCTTTCTTTGCTGTAAATAAGGGTACCATAAACAAAAAAATAATTAATACTATAGAAATGCATTGCATAAAAATTGTAAGACGAATTTTAGAATAACAAACAAAAGCTTTGAAAACCGGCGATATTGTAAAATTGAATTCAATTTTAGCTCTGAAAATATTTTTAACAAAAAATTTGGCGCGTCTCGGAATCGAACCAAGGACACGGGGATTTTCAGTCCCCTGCTCTACCAACTGAGCTAACGCGCCAAATTTATTAAACAAATTCCTTGCAAAGCCTGAAAATCAAACTCTGCTTGGGCTTCTTTTATAATACCAATTAAAAATTTTAAGTCAATAGTAATTTTAAATCAGTATTAAAAGTCTTAAAATCTATTAAAATCTTCATTTAACAAGGATTTTAAAAGCTTAGCATTGCCTTTGTCTAAAACGTGCCTATTTATATCTAATAGATGTATTGCATCGCTCAAAGACAGGCTCTGGTCGTGCCAGGCCAGGTTGTAAATCTTTTCATTTAAAAGATTATAAGCACTGTTATTCATGTTGTAAGCTACATGTCCACCTAATGAGATGCCGTCATCATCCGTGTTTGTAAGGATTGCATATAAAATATCGGGGTGGTTGTCAGCAGCATCAAATACTTCATTTAAAACAAGCGCATTATTGGCAAAAATTTGTGGAATAGTTTGTCCTGTTTGGTTTTTAGTGTCACAAAGAACGCTTGTGAAAAATCTTTTCCATTCCCCGTTTGCCCATTCTTGTTCATCTCTGTTATCTCTAAGCGCCCAAAGATAAGCTACAGCTAAATTAGCCCCCACCGGTGTATCTTTGATATCACTGCATTCAAAAATATATTTAAGCGCATCTTTATCATCATTGAATTTTTTTACCAGCATATCCATACAATTGTAAACATCTTCAGTACTATATCTTGGGGATGTCATTTCTTTTGCGGCGTTTTGTATTTCTTCTTTTGTTTCATAGTTCAGGCCGCTGCGGCGACGGTTTATCGCAGCTTTTGACATGCCAAAAGAAAGTTTATAATTAGGAAGTTGATAGTCATTATTAGTATTTTGCGTATTATTTGAAGATTTGTTGTTTTTTAATGCTGAAAAATTTGGTGCCAAAAAAGTGTTTACGGCTGCTATTCTCATTGTTAATGTCCTTCTAATGTGTGTGTAGCAATATAAAAACCGTAATAGGAATTTCTTGTTTAAAAACCAAAAAGTGTTACAAAAATTAACTAATTTTCCAATAGAACCTTTATAACTTCACCGTTTTTGTGCAATTCAAGAGCTTTTTTGGCATATTTCATCTGCATTGTTTTTGTAATTAATTTTTCAACCTCAACTTCTCCTGTTGAAATCAAGCGCAGCGCCTCTCTAAAATATTTTGGAGTGTGATGGAAAACACTTACCACATTTACTTCATCGTAGTGAATTCGCCGTGTGTCAATATTTACGCTTGTTCCGGAAGAACACCCTCCAAAAAGGTGTACTGTACCGCCTCTTCGAACAAGATTAAACATTTGTTCCCAAATTTCAGGCAGTCCAACGCACTCTACGGCAACATCTAAGCCTCTCCCACCCTCTGTTAAGCTTAAAACAAAATCTTTGGGGTCAGGGTATTTTTTTAAGTCTATTATTTCATCTGCGTGCGCAAAATCTCTGGCAGCCTTTAATTTCAAAGGATTCCGACCCATGGCTATAACGCGCGCTCCCTTTAGCTTTGCAAGACGCGCAAACATAAGCCCGATGGGACCAATGCCTATTATTCCTACCGTATCACCTGGTTTTATAGGGGTTCTTTCAATGCCATGAACCACATTTGCCAGAGGTTCAGAAAACGCCGCATGTGCAAATGGCATATCATCAGGGATTTTTAGAAGATTTTTTTCAACGATAAGCCGTGGAATAGTGATGTACTGTGCGTATGCACCGTTTAGGAGATAAAGATTTTCGCATAAATTTTCTTCCCCGCGTTCGCAAAAAAAGCACTCGCCACATGGGGCAGAATTAGCTGCTACTACCCTATCTCCGACTTCAAAATTTTTAACTCCTTCTCCGAGTTTACAGATTGTGCCTGAAAATTCATGCCCAAAACCTGAGGGAGTTTCTTTTATAAGCAGCGGATGGCCGCGTCTAAAGGTTTTTACATCTGTTCCGCAGGTGAGTGCTGCTTCAACTTTAACTAAAACCTCACCCTCTGCCGGTTCTTTGACGTTTACCTCTTCATATCTAATATCAAGAGGCGCATAATACCTTACAGCTTTCATTTTCATAGTTTTACACAAGCCTTAAAAACTCTGTTCAACATAGTATCATTAACCGCTTGAGGCAAATTGTCAAGTGTGTAAAATGTTGAAATGCCGCTTAGGTCAATAATGCCCTGTGATAGCAGCTCAAAAGATAACGCTAAATCAACAGGTGCAGGCGAATAGCTGCCAAGAACAGTTAATTCTCTGTAATAAATCTCATTATTTTTATATCCAAAATCTCCCCCAACAGAAGAAAATACAACGATTTTACCCCCGTCTTTAATGTATTTTAATGCAGTATCTATTGCTTTATATGAGCCTGAGGTCATAAAAATTGTGTCATAGCGCAGATTTTGGTCAAATTTTATACCATATTTTTCTGCAAATGTCTGCCTCTCGGGGTTAATATCAAGCCCAAATGTATTGATATTATAGGCTTTTAACCCTAATGACATTAAAAGCCCGATAGAGCCTAAACCTATTGTAAGACAATTATGGGGCGGATTATCGTCTTTATAATTATACCCTGCCTGCCGAATTGCCCTGATACAGCAGGATAGAGGTTCCATAAACGTTGCATTTTCAATATTTAAGCTATTTTTAAGCTTAAATACAGTGTTTTCAAGATGCCCTTTTGCAACGTATATATATTCGCTAAAGCCCGCAGGGCTTATATTTACAGATTTAAAAGTTTCGCACATTGAATGATGGCCTGATTTACAAAAATCGCACTCCATACAAGGGTAATGATGCCCTAAAGTTACGATATCTCCGGCTTTAAAGGGTTCTTTATTGTCTTTGTAATATGAATTTCCAACGGCATTTGTGTTTATTTCAACAATTTCACCAACGACTTCGTGACCCAAAATCACCTTTTTATCAGGGTTTTTGGTATTGTGACGTATTTTTACAATATCCGAGCCGCAAAGGCCGCAGGCTAAAACCTTGATAATCGCTCCAGGGTTGGTTAAAGCCGGTTTTTCTATATTAATTATTGAAACTTTTCCGTTTTCTAAAATTGCACTTTTCATAATTTTCTACACAAATGAATTAAGGTGTCATTGGCGGTACTGCAATGGTATTAGAGTTTGTTTTTACCCCAAATACAGATATAGAGGCAAAATCCGATACATTAAAGCTCCAAAGTACCACTATTGCAATAAAAAGCGTCACCACAGATAATATTACATATTCTACAATTGATTGAGCTTTTTTCATGATAAAATTATACTACGTAAATTATGAATATAGATAAAAAAACAGAAAATGATGTTATAAAATGTTCAAGATGCGGGCTATGTGCGGAAATTTGCCCTGTATATAAGGCAAAATGCACTGAAAACACGCTTATTCGGGGAAAATTCTTGCAGCTTTTGGGGTTAATTAGAGGTGAATTAAAATGGACAAAGCGTTTAAAATCAAGTGTAGACTACTGTTTAGGGTGTGAAAAATGTAAAACCCAATGTCCATCAGGGATTGAGGCTATTGGAGTTTTTGAAAAAATAAGGTATGAGAATTTGACTTTTTTTGAAAAAATTTTTTACGGTGAATTTTTTTTAAAAATGAAAATTTTTGCACTTAAATGTTTTTATAGGGCGAAACATCCTGTAAAATCAATAGTTTTGGGCAAAAAACACTATGTTGAAAAATTTAATAAAAACCTTATTCATTTTAACGGATGCCTCTCAAAGTGTATCAATCCTGATTTTCGGCTGCCTTTTGAGTTTATACGTGGAGATTTTGAGTGTTGTGGTATACCATTCAAAAGCAAGGGAAACTTAGATGTATACAGGGCTGTAGAGGCTAGAAACGCTGAAATGATAGAAAATACCGATGGTTTAGTGGTGTTTAACTGTGCTACTTGCTTATCCAGCGTGAAATCTTACAAGTTTAATAACCCTAAAACCAAGGATAGGCTGGTATTTTACACTGAGCTTTATAAAAATTTTATGCAAACCCACAAAATAACATCCAAAAGGCCCGTTAAGGTTGCATTTCATAATCCCTGTCACCTCAAAAGTGCCGGTATTCAGCTATCTGACATTGAAAATATATTAAAAAATATTGAAAACGTTACTTATAAGAGCCTTGAAAATCCCGATGAGTGCTGTGGTTTTGGAGGAGATTTTTTTACAAGGCACCCCCGCACAGCAGATATTTTATCTTCAAAAAAAATTGATGATGTTATAAAGACGAATGTTGATATTATCTTAACTGCTTGCCCCACCTGTCTTTGGAGTTTAAAATACGGCTTAAATAAGCGAAAAAACAGGAAAATAAAAGCCTATGATCTTGCAGAATTCTTATACAGCCTGGATTTTAACAAGAAAGAATGATTAAATTTTTCCTTCTTCCAATAATTTAATCAATTCTTCAAAATTTTTGCGTACTTCTTTTTGAATTTTTGGAAATTCACTTTTTGGAAGCAGAGCCGGAGGACCAGGTTTATAGAAAACTTGTGCGCCATGATAACAAGACCAAATCGGGCTTACACGTTTTGGATGCGCCTTATCCCAGGCCAGCACTTCTTTTAGGGTTGAAATCATATAATTCTTATCCCCGTTTTTTTGGGTTTGCTGCATATATCCTGTAGTATTGGGTGCAATGAGTGAGTACATAGCGGTTTGACCGCGTGCTGTTTTATCTTCGCACATACGAACATCCTGCATTGAGCGCATTTTACCAACGTTATACCACAATACCGCCTTATTTTTGTCGGTTTTAAAGACAAAATCGGCCATTGCAACAAAATAAAATGGCGGAAATTTTTCCTGATTTTCCTCTAAATATTGTGCAAATTCTGTTTTTTCAGCATCGGTGAAGTTTTTATATATATCAAGTGCTTTATCTCTTTCCCCTTTTGTTTCAAGGTTTACAAACTTTTGGACATTATAAGACAAGTCTGGTTTTGCACTTATGGCACAACCGGTACAGCCCAAAATGGAACATAGAACAAGCAACAGATAAATTTTTTTCACGTTAACTCCTTACAAGGTTACATTATTTTATAGGTTAAAATAGTAATCTAAAAGATTATAGATTTTATCAAAATGATTAATCAATGCAACGACTGCAATTGAAACAATAAGCCCTATTATGGTTTTTAAAAGGTCTTTTGCAACGTGCTTGTACACCTTTTTTTGGGTTTCAAAACGGATTCTATTATACATTGCAACTTCGCGACCTGCTAAAAGCCCGATAAATACCCATGTTGTAGACATTGGAACATTATTTACATGTTGAAAATACATTAAAATACAGGCGTAAACGCAGTCTATAATAGTTGCAGAGCGAATATCTTGAGTGTTTGTTTTGAGTTTCAAAATATTTTGAATTTCTCCGCCTCTTTTGTAGCAAACAATTCCTAAAAGCAGTACAAAAGCACCCATGGAAAGCAGCATCTGCCCTAAATCGAGTTTTCTTGGAAGGTATACAAATAAATTTGCCGCATCCTGCATGAGCCATTGAGACCATAAAAACGCCGTTGCACCCCATTTGGCTAAAATCCAGCGTTTTGAGGGGGTTCTGTCTTTTGTATATAAAAATATTTTTTCAACAGGTCTTGCAATAATAAAATAAAGCACAAAGGCGCAAATAAAGGCTAGAACATAACCAAAGAAAGATTTTGCAAGCATTAAACCGATTACGGTATTAGATGAAAATACGCTTAAAATGAGAAATGTGGTTGATACAGGGACACCTTTTCTTGTTAAAAGAATAATTACAACAGGCGGAAGAATATGATACCAGTAGAATTCGCCTGCAAAAGGGATTTTGGCAAGCCTTCCAAAGGACATATCGCCATCGTTAAAGTACCATCCTAATACAAAGGTTAAAACCAGTACTGTGCCTGAAAAAATCCATAAAACCCAAAATGGTCTGTTTTGGTTGCTGGATAAAAATGTGCCAAGCGTTTGTATAACATCATTTGAAACACAAGTGTAGAGGGATAAAGTAAACCCCAAAATCATAAAAATATCGCTTGGTGTTAATGATAGTAATGTCATACTTCCAAGCCCATTTTATCAGAAAAATTAAAAAGTCAAAGAAAATTTTACAAATTGAGATAATTTTGAACAAGTGCGCAGATTTTGTCAAAATAATTTATTACAAGAACAACCAAAATTGAGACTATAAGCCCGATTATAGCCTTTGTAAAATCTTTTAAAATGTATTTATATACCTTCTTTTCTGTTATAAAACGCAGCCTGTTGTAAAGAGCAATTTCACGCCCTGCTAAAACCCCTAAGAACACCCAGGTTGTAGACATGGGAATATTATTCATATTTAAAAAATAAATCAAAATGCCTGCATAAACTATATCTATAATGGTAGCAGAGCGGATATCTTGAGTATTTGTCTTAAGTTTAATTATATTTTGAATTTCGCCGCCTCTTCTATAACAAATAATAAATAAAAGCCCTGTAAAAATAACAAGACAGATTATCATTTGTGCTAAATCAAGCTTTCTTGGAAGATATACAAAAATTTTGGAACCATCCTGCAGGAGCCAGGCTGTCCAAAGAATTGCCGTAGATAGCCATTTTGTAATAACCCAGCCGATTGAGACTGGTTTATTTTTCATATAAAGAAAGATTTTCTCAACTCTTCGTGCTATAAAAAAGTATAAAATAAGCGAAACAACAAGGGCTGCAACGTATCCCATAAAAGATTTTGCAATCATCATCCCTATTATGGTATTTGATGAAAAGATGCTTATAATTAAAAATGATGTAGCAACAGGGATGCCTTTTTTGGTTAAATATAAGAGTATCAAAGGGGGTAAAATGTGCCACCAGTAAAAGGTTTCAGGATGTGGAATTCTATCCAGCAAACCAAATGCCATATCTCCGTCATTTATAAGCCAACCAACCACAAAGGTTATAACTAAAACTGTGCTTGTAAAAAGCCAAACCTGCCATACGGGGCGGTCTTTTGTTGAAGATAAAAAGGTGCCGAGTGTTTGTATGACATCATTTGAAACACAAGTATAGAGGGATAAAACAAACCCTGAAATCATAAAAATATTGCTTGGTGTCAACATTAATGATGTCATATTCCAAGCAATATTTTAGCAAAAAAGCTTTAAAATTAAACAATATAAAAATTTCTTTTTACAAACTGTCTTTTTTTTGAAATAAAATCTGCCTCGCTTAAGAAAACAGGCGGTAAAAAGCCTTTTGATGCCAAAGAAAGCCAGGCTAAAAGGTGCGGAGAAAGGGATAAAATGTTTAAATTGTTTGAATTAATGAAGCTCAAAAAATCAATGCTTGTAATAGCGGAAACATTGCTTAAGTCAAGTGCAATGCGAGCTTTTGCGTTTTTAATTTTTGAAATTATTGAATGAATTTCACCTAAGATGTTATCATCCAAATTTACTTCAGAATTGTTGTTAAAAATGTTAAGGATATAAAATCCCTTCTTTTTTTTAGTTAAAATCATCTTTCGCCATCCTTTGCTGCTATTATAACGTTTTTTAAGACAAAAAAGAATTAAGCTAAAGTTGAATTAATATCCAACTTTAGTATGATTTTACCCTGTTTCAATTTTTGTCAAGTTATGTTAAGATTATTGAGTAATGTTAATAAAAAAGAATAGACGGAAAATAAAATTATGAATTTGTTTGCCCTTTTTTCAAATTTTGCAAGGCCAAAAAAAGACGATATGTTTAATATTTACCCTGATGGTATATTTATTGTGTCAATGGATGGCAGAATTTTGGATGTAAACTTAAAAATTGTTGAATTGTTTGGATACTCAAGATTTGATATGGTGGGGCAGTATTTTTCAGAATATATTCAGGGTGGAAGCGGTTTATTGAATAAAATTGTTGCCCAGAAGGCTCCTTCTATTACAAAAGCCCAAACAGCAAGAGAAGAAGATGTGTTTGTTGAAGTGGCTGCGGCTAAAGACCTTGAAAACGACAGGGTGTTTGTTACCATAAGAAACGTTACGCAAAATTACAAGATGCAAAATGTTGTAAATGGCGAATTTGAGATTGCAAAGAAAATCATTGATGAAAAAAATTCTTTCCTTTGCGAGATTTCTCCAGAAATAATTTCTTCGCTTGATTCTGTTGTAGGTTTTTCAAAAGCACTTCTGGAGGGAATTGGCGGACATTTAATTGAAAAACAGGAAAAATATGTAAGTATTATTAATAAAAATTCAAAGGATTTATCTTTTGATTTAGAAAAAATGTTTGATTTCTTTAAATTAGAATCAGGGCTTTATAAATATGAATATAAAACCTTTGATATTGTTGATTTATTAACGAGCGTTGCAAAAACATACGAACCTCTTTTAGAATCTAAAAAGATTGTTTTTAAATATGATTTTTCTGCTTTAACCACACGTGGTGCGTATTTAGACCCCGTTGTTATTGAAGAAGTAGTGAAAAATATACTGAATATTTCCTATAAGTGTTCAAATTTAGGAACGGTAACCTTTAATGCCGGAAACCCTCCGTTAGAATTTTTGCAGGCAAATGGCTATGATGTTACTGATGAAAACATTAAAAAGCAGTTTGCAATGTTTGAAATCAAAGATACAAGCTTTTCTTTGACGCCCGAGCAATTAGAAAATGTCTTTAATCCTTACTTTATAGATAATTCGCCAAATAAGCACCCGATAGGAATTAAAATGACCTATCCTCTGGTTAAAAAACACATTAAATATTTTAAAGGTGATGTTTGGGTGTATTCTAAGGCAGGGGCAGGCACAATGGTGGCTATTCTTGTTCCTATTGAAAAATTAAATTCTTAGGGGGATTTTGGTGTCTAAGGTAGATTTAGAAGGCATTTCAAAAACTTTTGGCAAGAAAACAATTCTTTCTGATATAAATTTATCCATTGAGGATAAAGAGTTTTGTGTGCTTGTTGGTGCTTCGGGATGTGGAAAATCAACATTGCTCAGAATGATTGCGGGATTAGAAACACCTGACTCAGGAAACCTTTATATTGATGGCAAGCTATCAAATAATATTCACCCTAAAGATAGGAACATAGCCTTTGTTTTTCAAAGCTATGCGCTTTATCCGCACCTTTCTGTTTATGACAACATTGCTTTTCCTTTAAAATTAAGGAAAATGAAGAAAAATGATATTAAAAAAAAGGTAGAAGAGGCCTCTGAAATACTTGGTTTAGGTGAATATTTAAAAAGAAAACCAAAAGAGTTATCCGGCGGGCAAAGACAAAGGGTTGCTTTAGGCAGGGCAATTGTTCGTGAACCTGAAGTGTTTTTGATGGACGAGCCGTTATCTAATTTAGATGCCAAACTTCGTGTTCAGATGCGTTATGAAATTAAAAAACTTCATGAAAAATTAGACACTACGTTTATTTATGTTACCCATGACCAGACAGAAGCACTCACTATGGGTGATAAAATTGTTATTTTAAATGAAGGAAAAATTCAGCAGGCAGGTTCTGCAGAAGATATTTTTAATTATCCTGCCAATACCTTTGTTGCAACGTTTATGGGTAATATGCCAATGAATATTATCCCTGCTGTTTTGAATGATAATGTTTTGTGCTTTGACAGAGTAATGATAACTCTTAATGAGTTTAATAAAAACCTCTTGGGAGACAGGAAAAAAATCTTAGTCGGTATCCGCCCTGAAAGCTTTGAACCGCACTTTGTTGAAAGCATTATCCCTACAGGTATTAGAATGCATGTGAATATAGATGAGATTGAAACCATTGGCGGAGAACGCCATATTCATTTTAAATTGGATGAAACCCCTGTTGTTGCAAAGGTGAGTTCAAAAATAAATATTGGCGCCGCTGCTGATTTTACGATTGATATTAGTGATTTGCACTTTTTTGACATTGAAACAAAACAGAGGATAGTTTAGTTTATTTGCAATCTGAATCCGGTTTTTCTACCCACACACGGGTTTCTCTTATTGCGCTTTTAAAGGGGTTATGCGCATAGTTATACTCTAAAAACGGATTTTTGGCAGTTTTGTCGTAATGATTTATCTTTTTATTTAATTCTTTTAAAAATTCCTTGATATTCATTTTTCTATTCCACTCGTATGATATATAGGCTATATATACCGGTATATTTACATTATAGACATATTTTTTCAAATATAATCGCCTGTATGTTTAAGAAAAACTAACCCTTTAGGGCTACGTAAATGTCTGATATACATTATTGATTTCGCTTTTGTTGATGTTACACTATTTATTGTAGAAGCATTTTAGCAATTTTTAGAGGACTATATGAGGAAAAAAATAGTTTTAGCAATATCTATTGTATTATTTATGGTGTTTAGCCGGTTTGCCTTTGTAAAATTTATGGAAACCCAAACAGCTAAAGGCAGGGCGGCATCTATGATACCAAAAGTTTCAGTGGATACAGTTAAAAGTGAAGAAGTTGCAAATTCAATAGAGGCACCGGGAAGGGTAGTTGCCAAATACAATGTTGATATTGTTGCAAAAGTATCTGGTTCGCTTTTGAATAAACACTTTATGGAAGGTGATTATGTTCAAAAAGGGCAGTTATTATTTACGATTGACCCTGCTGAATATGCGATAAATGTTAATAAGGCGGCTGCAAGTCTTCAAAACGCCCAAGCACTTGCGTATAGAGCGCAAAAAGATTTTGAACGTGCAAAAGAGCTTGTTGCAAAAGATTTTATAGCAAAATCTACTTATGACCAAAATTTAGCTGAAAAAAATGTTGCACAGGCGAATATAAGGTCTGCAAGCGCTCAATTATCAGATGCTAAAAGGCTTTTATCATATACAAAAATCACAGCACCTGTTTCAGGCAGAATTGGTATGGTAAACGTGACTGAGGGAAACTATATCACTCCGCAGACAGGCTCTCTTGCAAGGCTTGTGAGCTTAGACCCGATATATGTTACCTATTCATTAGATTCTAAACAATTTAACCAGTTGAAAGATGATACAATTCTTCCTACAGTAAAACAGGATGAACCCATCAGGGTGCAAATAACTTTGCCGGATGGCAGTATTTATAAGTATTATGGAGATGAAGATTTCTTTGGTAATGAAATTTCGCAAACCACAGGGTCTATTCCTTTAAGAGCAACGTTTAAAAATCCTGAGCATATACTTGTTCCTGGAGATTTTGTAAAGGTTAAAATATTTTCAAACACAAAACATAAGAAGCTAATTGTGCCACAGGCTGCAGTTCTTCAAGATTCTACCGGAAGATATGTGTATACGCTTGATAAAGACAATAAGGCTGTTCAAACATATATTGTAACAGATGGCGAATATGATAAATATTTCACAATAAAAGAAGGCCTTAATGAAGGCGATACGTTTATTTCTGACGGTGTTGTCGGAGTTATGAACGGCATGGGGGTAAAAATTATTGAAAAGGCACAAGAGCCTCAGGAAACAAAAGAAACTACCCCGTCTGAAGAACAAGAGGAAGAATAATCAATGTTTTCAAAGTTTTTTATAGAAAGACCAAGGTTTGCAATAGTTCTGTCGCTTGTGATAGTGCTTGTGGGGCTTATTTGTCTAAAGGTTTTGCCTTTGGAAGAATACCCTGATATCACACCCCCTCAGGTTGTAGTTCAGGCAACATATTCAGGTGCAAGTTCTGAAGTTGTTGAATCTACCATTGCACAGCCTGTTGAAGCGCAGGTAAATGGTGTTGAAGATATGCTTTATATGACATCAACATCAAGCAATGGCACATATCAATTAAATGTATTCTTTAAAACAGGAACAGACCCTGATATGGCGCTTGTAAATGTGCAGAACAGGGTTTCTCTTGCAACTCCAAGACTTCCATCTGACGTTCAAAGATACGGACTTACTACAAAAAGGTCAACGCAGGGCGCTGGTCTTGTAATGTATGCGATTTATTCGCCAAATGGTTCTAAAAATCAGGTTGAGGTAAGTAACTACGCTTCAATTTATTTAAAGGATGAGCTTGCCCGTGTAGATGGCGTTGGTGAGGTTGGCGTACATGGTGCCAGAGATTATTCTATAAGAATTTGGCTTGATGCTTCCAAAATGGCTGCTTTAAATGTTTCTCCTTTAGAAATTCAAAATGCCGTTCAGGGGCAAAATACTCAAATTCCTGCAGGTGATATCGGGGCGGAGCCTTTGATAAAGAAACACCCCATGAAAATAACACTTAAAACCAAAGGAAGATTAACCGACCCTGAAGAATTTGCAAATATTATCGTAAGGTCTAACCTTGATGGGTCTACTATAAGGGTAAAAGACATTGCACGGGTTGAACTTGCAGGGGAAAGATATTCAAGCTTGGGGCGTTTGGATGGTCAGGAAATTGCTGTGCTATCTGTTATGCAGCTATCTGATGCAAATGCTATTCAGGTTGCAAATGATTGCAATAAAAAGATGGAAGAGATGTCAAAGGATTTTCCTGATGGCATAGCATACAGGGTTTTACATGATACAACAGAAACCATTAAAGAATCACTGGAGGAAGTTGTAAAAGCAATTATATTAGCGGTTATCCTTGTAACACTTGTTGTGTATTTATTTTTGGGAGACTGGAGGGCATCAATCGTGCCGTTTGTTTCCATTCCTGTATCCTTGCTTGGAACGCTTGCCATATTTGCAATTTGCGGATTTTCAATAAATACGCTAACCTTGTTTGGCTTTGTGCTTGCGGTCGGAACGGTAGTAGATGATAGTATTGTTGTTGTTGAAAACGTTCAAAGGCACATTGAAAATGGGGTTAACCCAAAAGAAGCAACTCTTATTTCAATGGAAGAAATTACAGGGGCGGTTGTTGCAACATCACTTGTTTTGATGGCTGTATTCGTTCCCTGCTGCTTTATATCCGGTATTTCAGGAAAGATGTATCAGCAGTTTGCTGTAACTATAGCTGCATCAATAGGTTTTTCTGTTGTTGTAGCGCTTACTTTAGCACCTGCGCTATGTGCTACAATTTTAAGAAGCAAAGAAGAAATGCCGCATAGAACATTTTATGAAAAATTCAGGGAATTGCACCATGATTATTGGGCTAAAGTGCATCCAGTAACACTGAAGGGTAAAATTCGTGCGTGGGGTGAATTTTTAGCTACAGCATGGGAGATTTGCATTAAAAAATATAATAGATTTTTTGACAGAGTTAAAACATTCTACCTTAAAGGGTCTGATTATTATATAAGAAGAGGCAAGGCTACACTTGTTACTTATCTTCTTATAATTGCATCTTTGCTTGGATTATTTAAATTAATCCCTACAGGCTTTTTGCCTGAATCTGATATGAGTTTTCTTTTAACAAATATCATTATGAAAGACGGTACTTCGCTTGCGGAAACCTCAAAACTTTCAGGTGAAATTGAAAGAAAATTTATGAAACTGCCCGGAATCAAACAAATTGGTGGAATTGTCGGTATGAATGGCGACAATACTGCACTCATTTTTGTTGTTCTTAAATCACACAAAGAAAGAGATGTGGATGGGCCGTCATTCTTTGATAAGCTCTTTATGAGCAAAGAAGAAAAAGCACTTCACGGTACAAAACTTGCTGATTATAAGAGAAATATGAACGCTATAACATCACAATATAATAATGCAAGAATTGTAACGTTTGTACCGCCTGCAATTTCAGGTATGAGTATGTTCGGCGGCTTTGAATATCAGCTTTTGGATAAAGGAAACAGAACAGCTCAGGAATTATATGCTGAAGCACAAAGAATGATTATGAAGGCTAATCAAAGCCCTAAGTTAACGAGTGTTTATACGCAATTTAATGCGAATATTCCACAGTTTTTGATTGATATTGATTATCCTAAATTAAAGGCGCAAAATATTTCTGAAAGCGAAGTTGCAGCGGCTCTATCTTCACAATTTGGTAGTTATTATATAAATGACTTTAACCTGAAAGGCAGAGTATTTAGGGTTATGATGCAGGCAGATGAACCATTCAGAGGTGTGCCTGAAGATATGAACAAGGTTTATATTAAAACAAATAACGGAACGTCTGCTCCGCTGAGTTCAGTTGTAACGGTAACTCCTGTGACGGGCCCTTATAGTGTTACAAGATTTAATATGTATAATTCAATCCAAATTCAGGGAAGCCCTGCTGCAGGCCAATCTTCAGGGGATGCAATTAATGAAATGGGAAAAATTTCAAGCGAAAACCTTGGAGATGATTTAGGGTATGCATGGTCAGGAACTACCCTGCAGGAGATTGAATCAACCGGGCAAACCACAAGCGTTCTTATTATGTCACTTGTGTTTGTTTACTTGTTCCTTGTTGCATTGTATGAAAGCTGGATGCTTCCTATTGGTGTTATGTTGATTACACCTATTGCAATGCTTGGGGCATTATTCTTGCAGTATGTAACAGGGAACCAGCTTGATATTTATGCTCAAATCGGGCTTATTATGTTAATCGGGCTTGCTGCAAAACAGGCCATTTTGATTGTAGAATTTGCTAAAGCTGCAAGAGAAAATGAAAATAAAACTGTCTATGAGGCAGCAATGGAAGCAGCGGACCTCAGGTTTAGAGCCGTTATGATGACAGGTATTGCGTTTATTTTGGGTATGGTTCCTCTGGTATGCGCAGTAGGTTCAGGTGCTGAATCCAGAAAAGCACTTGGAACGGCTGTATTTGGCGGTATGATTATCGCTGTTACAATCGGTGCAATTTTAGTTCCTGCATTCTATGCGCACATTCAAAACAGAAGAGAAAAAGCAAAAGAAGAAAGCGAACTTAGAAGACAAAGACACATTAAGGATATAAGAGAAAATGAACAATAAATTATATTCAACAATTTTGATATCTGCTCTTTTTATTGGTGCGGTTAGTGTTCCTGTATTTGGAGCTGAAGATTTTCCGGAACTTTTACCTTCTTCTGAAGTTAATGTCCGCAGAATGATGAATATTACACGTGATACCGATGCTAAAAAGGCACAGGAAACGGATATTGTCGAGGTTACAAACAAAAACCTTGATGAAAAAAGCCTAAAACAAAAGCTTAAAAAGCAAAAAAAACAGGTAAATAAGGCTGATAAAGAAGCTGGTAAGGCTGTAAAGCAAGCAAAAAAACTTGAAAATAATTCCAAAACTGCGGCAAAAAACAATAAAAAAGATGCTGATACAAAGGCTGCGGTGGATAAAACCAAGGCAAAGCAAGGTGTTAATAAAGAAACCAAAAAAGATGAAATCAGCGCAAGAGAATTAAAGAGAATAGAAAAGAAAAAAGAAGAATACAAAGAATATTTTATTCCAACAGACGGGTATATGCCTGTTGGTAATGTTGAAGATAGAAGTACTGTAATAACAGGCTCTGTTCAAAAAACGCTTGAATTTAATCTTGCAGATTGTCTTGAGCTTGCTTTAATTAACCACCCAAAAATTAAAGCTGCTTATGCAAGTGCTTCAGCGCAAAAAGCTGCCAAAAATGTCACTCTTTCAAATTATAGCCCAAGAGTAAATATTAATGCTGGAATTTCAAGAGCAAAACCAGATACATCAGGTTTTGGCGGTATGAAGATTGATGCTTATACAAAATATTTGCTTGGAACAATCGGTGTTTCACAATTAGTATACGACTTTGGGGTTACGCAAAATCAGTATACTATTGATAAATTGGCTTGGGAAAGCTCTAAAACAAATATCGAAGCTACAGTGAATGATATCATTTGTTCTGTAAAAGACAGCTACTACAATCTTTTGTTCGCAATTGCAAAAAAACAAGTTGCAATGGAAACTGTTGAGCAGTATCAGCAAATGTATAATCAGGCCCATGCTTTCTATGAGGTAGGAACAAAACCAAAAGTAGATGTTACTATTGCATCTGCAAACCTTGCAGATGCACAATCTAAATTAATTGAAGCTACAAATAATGTTGATATTGCAGTTTCAAGGCTGAATAATGCAATGGGGCTTCCTTTTGTTCCTGCTTATGTTATAGATACATCTATTCCCTACCAAAATGTTAACCTTTCAATGAAAGAAGCGGTTGAGATTGCAAACTCAAACAGGCCTGATTTGAAAATTAATATGTTAAATATTGAACAGGCTAATCAATACGTTAAATTGGCTAAAAAGTCATATTTTCCAACATTAGAATTTCAAGGGAATATTTCACGCGGCGGAAGAGATAATTTCACTGAAACAAGCTGGTATGATTTAGGCGGATATTTAAGTTTTCCTGTTGTAAACCCGCTTGCTATAAGAAATCAGATTGTTCAGGCCAAAGCGCTTTATGAAGAACAAAAATATTCAGCTAAATCAAATGTAAATGATATTTATTATGAAATTCAACAGGCTTATGTAAGCCTTATGGATGCAAAAGAAAGAATACCATCCACCAAACTTACGGTAAAAGAGGCTAAAGAAAGCTATGAGTTATCACAAGGCAGATACAGAGTAGGTGTATGCGATGCTATTGAGCTACGTGATGCACAGGTTCAATTTGCGAATGCAAAACTTGCATATATTAGCAATTTATATGAATATAATAGTGCAAAAGCAAGACTTGAACGTGCTATTGGCCAAACTATAAAGCCTTTGGAAAATGTAGAAAAGGTGGAGATATAAAAACAACAGTTTTATCAGATTAAAATCCTACCCTGTTTGATAATGCAGGGTGGGATTACTTATTTTTCCGATTTTTTTATAATATTTAAGTTTTAAAAAAGGAGGAAAATATGAGTTTTAATCCACTAAAGGAAAAGGGTATAAGCCTGGATAAACAGCTTAGAACTTGGAGTGAAATTGCAAAAAGGCCGTATAATAAGGCTTTTGTCGATTGTTATTCAAGATGCAGGCAAATTTTTTTAAATGGCATTGAAGTTGAAGCGTGCATTTTTAAGAGAAATATGTCAAGAATGCTTGATGATGTTGAAGCAAATAAAATAGTTTCAGCATTGAGAAGAATTGATGATATGCATCAGACAACTGTAAACTGGCTTATTCCATATTCGCAAAGCGTTTTGGAGTCTACACTTGCATACGAGCAAATTGCTGTTGATTTAACATCCTGGCTTGCACAAAATGAACCGGATGATTATGTTAGAGAAACTTTTAATTTCGGGCTTTTAGAGGATTTTGACCATCTTTACAGATACGCTCAATGGTATTATATGACAGAGGGCGAATTGCCGGATAACATTTTACAAGGACAAACGGATGTATTCCCGGGTCGCCCGACGCAGCATCACCATAACCCGACTGAAATCAGACTAAGAAAACCTTATAACAAACAAACCGCATCACCGCAGACAAAATTAAACATTTTGACACTCGTATCTGCCGAACAGCAAACACATAATTTTTATGCAGAACATGGTTTTATGTATGGTAATGATGTTTTAAGGCGTACATACGCTGAAATTAAAGATGTTGAAGAAGAACATGTTTCAATGTATGAAACTTTGATTGACCCGAATGAAACGATGTGGGAAAAGCTTGTAATCCATGAGTATACAGAAGTTTGTAACTATTATAACTGTATGAAAGATGAAACTGATGAAAGATTAAAAGGCATTTGGGAAGAATTTATGATGCAGGAAATTGAGCATTTTCATATAGCAAATAAGCTATTACAAAAATATGAGAAAAGAGACGCCGAAGAAATTATAGGCGATAAAGTATATGAGCCTTGTACATTTAAGTCCCAAAAAGCTTATGTACAGAATATATTAGAAAATGAAGTCGATAAACGTCTTGATGGTACAGAAAAAATGGGCTATACAACAATCAATAAATTGCCTGATGATTGGGCGGGTTACGATTTTCAGGAAACAATAAATGCGGATGGTGCGCCGACAGAACAAACAATATCACTTATTTTTGAAAATATCGGCTATGATTTAACCACTGCAGATGAAGCGCTTCAAAAGAAAGAAGTTAAAATTTTAGAAAAAGGGCTTCAAAAAGTTGTTCAGGCGCCAAATACAATCCAGCCAAAAGAATATAAAGAATAATAAAATTAAAAAGGGCTTAAATATTTTTTAGGCCCTTTTTAATTACATAATTATTTTTACTAAAATTTGAAACAGTGCATAATATATAAATGTGATTATTATCCAGTTTATTTGCATTTTTATATAGCGAAATGAATACAAAAAACAGATTATAGTTAAAATATAGAGGGTAATGCTTATATTTTTTACACTGTTAATTGAAACAAAAGCATCTGCTATAAAATTATTTACAACAAAAGGTACAATTGTAAGAATTAAAACTGCAAGTGCTAAAAACACGGCACCTAGCAGGAATAAAATTCTTTCTTTTTTTATTTTATCTAACATAGGATAATTTTATCACCAAGTTTTGGCTAATACAAATTATGAAATGTTTAAATATCCAGATTAGACAATTCAAGTATATTTTCAAAATCGGGATATTTTTCTTTTAATTCCCTAAAACTTCCCTTATCTATTATTCTTCCGTTTTTCATATATAAAAGCGCATCACACTCTTTAAGAGTTGTCAGCCTGTGCGCTATAGCAATGATTGTTTTTTCACCCTTTAGTTTTGCAATTGATCTGCTTACTTTATCTTCTGTTTCAATATCAAGGGAAGAGGTTGCTTCATCTAAAAATATAACATCAGCATCCCTGTAGAAGGCTCTTGCAAGGGCAAGCCTGTGCTTTTGCCCGTGAGATAGTTCGGGTATTTTATTAAGGTCTTTTGTCTGTTCAAAAATTTCAGCTTTTTTTAGCGCCCAAATAACTTTTTCAATATCAGTTTCTTCTTTTTTATCGCCGAAGGTTATGTTTTGAAGCACAGGCAGCGGCAAAAGAAAAAATTCCTGAGGCAGGATAGAGATGTGGTTTTGCCAGCCCCTTACATTTTGTTTTGTAATTTCGGCATTATCAACCAAAAATTTTCCTGCGCTTGGAGTATTAAGACCAGTTAAGATATCGATAAGAGTAGTTTTTCCAGAGCCTGACAACCCGATAATGCCTATGAATTCACCCTTTTTAATTTCAATGTTTATATTTTCAAGGTTGAAATTTTCATTTCCTTCATAACAAAAGCTTACATTTTCTAATTTTATAGAATTATTGAAAGGAATTGTTTCGCATTTAGGCTCTAATTCAACCCAGGATTGAATTTTTTCAGATGTTTCCATAAAAAACTTCACATAGCTTCTTGATTGGTTAATAGAATACATTGAAGATTGCACTTTGTTTAAAATTGGGACAAGCCTTAAAACTACAGCTGCAATTACTGCGACCGATGAAATTAAATATCCTGAACCTGTATTTTGAAGATAAAATGTTAAACCGGCCAAAATGCCAAATGAAATAATTATGCCAATCTCTGTGACGAAAATTGGATACGTGCCATTTGAATTTAAAAGGCTTGTGTAATGATTTACTTTTCTAAATAATTGAATAGCATCTTCAATGAAGACTTCCTTATTTTTTGAGGTTTTTATTTCTTTAGCGCCTTTGATTGTATATTGAAAAAGACTCCCTTGTACTTTTAAAAGCCTTAAATTTTCTTCGCCGTATTTTTTAGCGCGTTTTTTAAAGAACAACTCTTCCAAGTAAACAAAGGCTGATAAAAATATTGCAGCAAAAAACGCAGGAATTGGGAATTTGCAGAATAAAAATAATAAAATACAAGCTGCAATGATGCCGCTTGAAACCAAAAGGATTACTTTATGAACAAAACACCAAACAACAGAGTTTAAAGAAGCACTTAAAAGAACCGACTTATCACCGAAAGATAGCTTGTTAAATTTTTGATAAGGGCAATTCATAAGGTTTGTAAAAGTTTCAGCATAAAGCTTTGTTTGAAAATTTGCCATAGTATCATTTTGATATTTTGTGCAAAAAATCATAAAAATATTTTTTAAAATATAGATTAAAATAATAGTACAGCAAAAAACAATGGCAAGGGTTTTAGTATCAAGAGGCAGATTTATTCTTTCAAACAAAAAGTTTATTTTTGCAGCATGCAATATATCATTGTTTCCAGCTATAAGCATAACGAAGGGAAAAATTAAGGCTAAACCCAAAAATTCAAACCCGCCCATAAGGAGTGAAAAAAATTCTATAAGGGCAAATTTTAATTTATAGCCTTTTGCATATTTTTTTATAAATTGAGAAAAAGTTTTTAAAAACAAAATAGTTCCTTTTTAATATTTGCTTGCAAAATGTATATAATACAATTATACTCTTGATTATGGGCGAAATGTCAAGTAAAGAATTTTTTTTCATAGGAATGTCGTTATCAAATTCATCAAATAATGACAGCTCTATTTGTGTTATTGATAGAAACAAAAGAATTGTACTTTTGGATAAATTATATTTTACAAACGATATTGAGCTTTTTTTTGAACAGAATCCTTATGTTAAAAATGCAAAAATCACTGTTTCAATTCCACATGATAATACGCTTTTAGAAGGAAAATGGCGAATTCATTGTAAAAATTACAAAATGATGGATAACAAATTTGAAATAAACAGAAATGATTGGACAAAAAGACTTTGTGAAAGATGTTCGGATATGTTTTTGCGTTTGAAAGAAAGCGGACTCAATATTTCAAGGTTTGATGTCAATCTTTTAAGAGGCGTATACGGCCTTGAGGCTAATTATTTGCAAAGAACTTCGCTTGATTGTAAAAGCTTGCAGAGTGCCTTAAGAATAAAATACGGGTTTGAAGAATTGCCGGATAACATGCTTCCTGCATCCAGTTTGGAAGCAATTTTAGGGGCTATGTTTATGTATGATACTAATTTTTCAAACATCCAAACCAAAAAAATCTTTGAATATAAAGGATTAGATGTATTAAATAAAGGATAGTTTTATTTTTTATCCATTTTTGATTGGAAGACTTGCTTTATCAATATGTGGGCGGTAGAAATCAGTGTTTATGTTGAGTTTTTTGCCTACTTCTAAAAGCATAAGTGCGATTTGTCTGTCTTTATCCTTTGAATTTGATGTTTCAAGGTGTTCAATCAAAAGGTTTATTTTGCTGTAAATCTTTTCATAATAAATATTCTGCGCAACTTTTATTTCAACATTTATACCCAATATTTCTATGAGTTCAAATATTGCAAAAATTTCATCTGCTGCTTTAAAATCCATTGTTTGTGAAAGTTCATCAATTAATGATTGTAATTTCTTTGCGATAATTATTGCTGAATTTGATTTATTTAGATTGATAAAGAATTTATCAGTATCTTCTTTAATTTTTTTGATTTCTTCTAAAAATTCTTCGTTTCTAAAATCGTGAATATTTCTTAATAAGTTTTCTAATTTTTTTATTAAGCAGAATTTGGCTGAAACCCTGAAAGCATCAGGAATATCCATACCAAGTTTTGCAAGATGCTCAACAGGCGTTTTTAATTCTTCATAAAGCTCTTCATAAGTATTTGCAACCTTTGTAAGCCTTGATTTTAAAACATTATCAAGAATTATTTTTCTTTTATCAATTAAAACATCCTTTAGGCTGAAAAATTGTGCAGAATACTGCTTTTCAAAGCCTTTTAGGGTTTCAAGCAGCACGTTTGACATAAATGTATTTATTAGTGCTTTTTTTCCTTCTTCAAATTTTTCTTCAGCTTCGAGACTCCATTCTTTAACGCTGCAGTAAAATTCGCTATCCGGTGTTTTTAGCATTGCAAAGCCCATATCCCATTTTTCAAGGGTAATTTTTGAAATGACTTCAATTCTACCCATAACAAGCTCTGCATGTCCGTTTTGTACTACTTTATAGTTATTTTTCTTTATTTTATAACAATAAATTTCATTTAGTTCAGATAAATCTGTATAAAGTGATGAAATAGCCCAGTGGCAGACAATCTGCTCAATGCAGACAACAGACGGTTTTACAAATTTTTCATAAATCTTTTTGCCATTGTCATATTCAGGCACATTACTTTTCGCCTTTGCTAGTATTTTTAAGAATTTTTCTTCAAAGTTTGTGTTTGAAAATGCACCAGCAAGTTGAATAGCTCGAGCTGCGTATTTCATAATCTGAACTGTTTCAATACCTGAAATTTCTGCAAAAAACCAGCCGCAGCTTGTATACATCAACATACAAAATCTTTGAATTTCCATTAGTTTAAGCGCATTAGTCTTATCTTTTGCCCTAAAACCTGATATACAATTTTCTTTCAAGAATTTATTGATGTTTTCTTCGCTTCTGTCTAAAATTACATCAATATATTTGTTTCTTGCATCCCAAAAATCCTTATAATATTTAGCACCTTCTGCTGAACATAATTTTATAAGTTCATCTCTAAGATAATCAAGAGCATCTCTTAGTGGCTTTCTCCATTTTTGATTCCATCCGGGTGCAGCTCCTGTGTTGCAGCCGCAATCATCTTTCCATCTTTCAACACCATGAGAACAGCTCCATGCTGAGACAGGTTTAATATCTACTTCGTATTCAGGCGGATACATTTCAAGATACTGGCCGTAATTTGTAATTTCAAAACCTAAATCTTTTGCTTTAACGCCTAATACGTATGATAGAGCCATATCGCCAAATTTTGTATGATGGCCATAGCTTTCTCCATCGGTTGCAATATTTACAAGCTGTGGTCTTTGTCTACTTTCAGAGTATCCATCCAACAACCTTCTTGCAAATTTTTCACCATCTGTTAAGAGAAAATCAAAAGCAACAGATTTTGAGATTGCACCATCATAGAAGAATAAATCTATAAATTTTTTGTTATCAGTACCTTCAACGTAATATCGGTAAGCCTGAGAAGGGTCTATGCTGCCCCAGCTGACATCATGCCATTCCTCTCCTCCTTCTTTACCAAGATTTTCAGGGTTTAATTTCCTGACACATTGGGCCTGATAGGGCGATAGAATGGTGTATCTTATACCTAAATCAATCAATACTTCAAGTGTTTCGGCGTCCACTGCAGTTTCAGCAAGCCAAATTCCTTCAGGCATTCTGTTGAAGCGTTTTTGAAAATCTCTTATGCCCCAAATTGCCTGAGTATATTTGTCATTCGTATTTGCGAGAGGCATAATAATATGATTGTATACTTGCGCTATTGCACAGCCATGCCCGCCGTATAAATCAATTGAGTTTTTATCTGCTGTAAGAATTCTTCTATATGAACAAGGGGCATATTTTTCCATCCATGAAAGGAGTGTTGGGCCTATATTGAAGCTCATTCTTTGATAATTGTTTACAATGTCTAAAATTTTATTTTTATCATCTACAATTCTTGAAACAGAATTAGGTTCGTAACATTCATAAGATACTCTTTCATTCCAATCATGAAAAGGTCTTGCAGAGTCTTGAATTTCAATTTCTTCAAGCCACGGATTCTCCCTTGGCGGCTGATAAAAATGCCCATGGATTGTCAAATATTTTTTAAATGTCACGTTTTAAATACCCCGCTATACTTCTTCTTTTTGCCTTGTTTTATTTTTTAATTTCTTTTGTTTCTTCCTGAATTTTTGCTTTTTTTGTTACAACTATTTCATCAACGTCAATCCAGGGGTCTGAAAGTGCATTTGAGAACACTTTTCCTTTTATTTGAATTTTATCACCCGTTTCTAAATCAAGAAGTTTTTCTGCGTATTCTTTTTTTAGGAATAATTTCATCTCAGATAACGGTACATCATGGTCAACAACATCATCCCTTTGAATTAAAAAACCGATATAATTAGCATTTTCCCTTAATGCTGGTTTGTAATCAAGTCCCAGTGTTGAAAACTTATCAAATGTTGCATCCATTTTAATATTTTGGTTTAAATATCTTGCAGGATTAGCCACTACATCAAGCGGCTTTGTTTCTAAATAAACAACCGTGTTGCAAGGTGCAGGCTCCTGCTTTAAAATTTGCACTTCAGGTTTTTGTTTCTTTTTTGCAGCAATATTTTCAGCAGCATTTGTTGAATTTAAAACCGTTATGCCAAAAACCATAAAACACGCTAAAATACCTGCATAAATTTGTCTTAATTTTATTTTAAACATTTAATTAAACTCCTTATAAAACGTGTTCAAATCTTGTTTAGCGAATATGTTGAACACAAGAACATTCTAGCATAAATTTTAGTTAAACTCTATATCCGAATTGTTTAGCCCTAAATGGTTTAAAACATTATCGAATACCATTTTTGAAACTTCATTTTTATTTAAAATATTTTTTTCAATTAAATTTTGTGCTATTTCATCTAAAAACATTGAAGAGCCTGCCAAAGTTCCGTCTTTATCTTTTCCGCCTCTAAATATATTTTTACCGCAAAAAACAATTGAATTAAGTTCACTGTGGGCAATGGGAAGCGCATCGCTCACTAAAATAACCTTGTTTTTATCTTTAATTTTAAAGAATAATTTAAGCATATCATCTGAAACATGAAGGCTGTCGCCTATTATTTCGCAATAGATATTGTCATCCAAAAGTGCTTTTAAGGTAATATTATTTTCCCTGTGGCTTAAAGGAGCCATAGCGTTAAAGTGGTGTGTTGTAGCTGAAACTTTATATAGTTCATTTGCTACAGTATGGCCGGCGTGTGCTTTAATATTATTTTCTTCCAAAAATGCCTGTAATTCCGAATTTTCATCTAATTCGGGCGCAAGGGTTACAATTTTTATAATATCAATATTATTGCCAACCAGTTTTTGAAAATTTTCAATATTCGGAGTTAAGAAAGAACCTGCATTTTGAATACCTGATTTTTTAGGGTTTAGAAATGTTCCTTCAAGATGAACGCCTAAAATCTTTGCTTCATCTTTATTTTGGTTTTGCATTGCCTTTTTTATTAAATCAAGCCTGTTTTGAAGAGCGCTTATGCTGTCTCCTACAAGGGTTGGGCAGTATGCAACTATTCCTCTTTTAAGAATATTTTTTGAAAATTTAGTAAAATCTTCACCTGTGCAGGTGTTAAAATTTATTCCATATCCGCCATGGATGTGTGTATCAATAAGCTTCATAAGAAAATTATAGCATTTTGACTTTAAAAAACAATTCATTAAAAAGAAGGATGTGTGTAGATAGATTTGTAGTGTAAATTAAACAAATCGAAGGTTTTTTCTTAATTTGTAACAATATTGTAACAATTAAAGTCTGAAAATTAAAGTTAAGAAGTATATTTGCCGATAAAAGTAGTATAAAGAACATTGGAGGCAACAAACTATGGGAATGGCAGCAAGCCAAGCAAGGTTTTTAACCCTTACAGCAAGAAAATCAAATGTTGAATATGAAGGGCAGCAAGTTAACCAAGAAAGAACTTCTTTGGCTAATGAAAGCTCAGGCTTATTTAACAAAATGATGGCTCTTCAAGTGCCAACTCCTCCAAGTGCTACTGATTTTTACAATACCCGTTACACTTTTGAAGCTACAGGTATGGACTATTCAATTACAAGCACAACTCCAAGAACTGACGGCAGATATGATATGACAATTGCGTATAAAACCACAGAAAATACTGCAAAAGCATACTCTGTATTCGGCTCTATGAATTTTGCTTCAGGCGTTCCTTCTTCAATTGATGTTAGGGATAAAAATTGCCCGATTATAGTTTTAACAAGAAACGCTGACGGTGATTATGTTGATTCTACAGGCAAAATAGATACAAATGTTAAAACGATTGCAAAAATTGCAGGTGAAGATTTAACAAGTGAAGATAATGCTGTTTTCTATAAATATAGATACGGTGATTCTGATAAAGATACAACATATTATATTTCAGGCACAAATATGGCAGCTTTAATTAAAGGCGCTAACGGTGCATCAAGCTATGATATTTCAAATACTTTCTCAAACGGTTTGAGTGCATTTTATATAACAGACCAAACTGTTACAAAAACATTAACTGCAGTTGGTGGTTTTCCTGAAACAACATCAGAAGGCCGTTTTGAAGAATTGCGTGTTGATGAAATTACATCAGAAGGTGTTGATGAAAATGTTAAAAAGGCATTGATAGACAATAATAATGTCTTCGAACTTTCATTGACGGAAGTAAAAGATGATGAAGGCTATGCTACCGCAATGAAAGATTATGAATATCAAAAAATGGTTTATGAAAGAACAATTAATGATATAAATGCTCAAACTGAAATTATTCAACAACAAGACAGAACATTAGAATTAAGATTAAAACAATTAGATACTGAACAAAATGCTTTAAACACAGAGCTTGAAGCTGTTAAAAAGGTTATCGAAACAAACGTTGAAGCTACATTTAAAACATTCGCATAAAACGTTGACTTGTTTTAAAAAATAATTAAAATATAAACTGCCCCAGAAACCCCAAAAATACAGGGCAGTTTCAAATTTCTAATACATTTAAACGAGGCTGATTTGAGCATAATAATATAAAATAAAAACAAACCCCATAAGGATAGAAAATAAGGTTAAAGGTTAGACTAAAAACGAGGTAACAATGTCATACAGGTATGATAGCGCTCTTGTGATTGCAAATAAATACGGGGATGCAAGCTCCCTTGCCAAGGCTGAATTGTATGAAACTTATGATAGATTAAGAGATATAACAGTATCAGGTTCAGCTTCTGCAGGAACAGGCTTTGGCACCGTGGGCGGCTTTTTATGGCAGCTTGCAAGCCTTTTTGCGCCAAGCTCTTTTATGCCGATTATGGGCGGCACCTCAATGATGAATATTCCAGGGACATCTTACTGGTCTCCTGTGACAGGTGCTACATCATCTTTTTATGGTGCTTCAAATTCTTTTGGTATAGGCGGCCTCGGCTCTTATAATGGTTTCCCTTCAGGTGCAGCGCCAGTTTCATGGGGCTTAAATTCAGGAACTATTACAGGCGGTGCTTCAAGCATTTATAATGCATACGCGGGTGGTACGCCGACAGGATTTGCAGTTTCTGCTTCTGATATTGCAGGGCTTACTGCCGGTTCTTATTTAACAAGTGCTGCAAGTACGGGTACAAGCTTCGGACAGAATTTTATTCTTCCTGTTGCAGGGGTAATTTCAGGAATTGGCGGTTTAATGCAATCTGTGGCGCCTTATATGGGTTCATCCGGTCTTGCTGCAATTGTTGCGGGTAATTTGCTTGAAGGTACGGGTTCTGCCGCTTTAAATGCTTATTCAAACGTAACTGGACGTATTACAACAAATGCTGATGCGATTTTATCAGATAAGGTTAGAAACATTGAAACCGTTTGCAAGATGCTTGATACTCAGGCTGAGATTGTAAGAAAATCCCTTAAAGATGAAATTGAAGGTAACAGCCAGGCTATTAATGATATTTAGAATTGCGTAAATGTTTAGCAGTTTACGGTAAAGTTTTGTAACAATTTTTTGTAATTTCAGAGCTTTTTATTAAAATTTTCTGCAAATTTGCCGATAGTTTAGATATGAAGGATGTTTTAAAGTTTTAAAATTGTTGTATTTTTTAACATTAAAACCATCTGAACTCATGGAATATACGTACATTAGGGCAATTTTTCAGCTTGATTTGTTTTTATTAAATTAGGCTTGCCCCTTGTTAAAGGAGTAGACCGTTGCAGCAAACAATACAGACAAATTTAAAAAGAATGAAAAACTTTTTAGGGTTTGCAAAAAGCTATTTAATCAGGAAAAATCCTGTTAAGGCTTTTGTAAACGAAGCGATTGCAACGATTAAGGACATGCTCTCAATTAACAAAAAAAGGAAGCTCGCCAAATACAGATTGAATTACCAAATGTACAAACTAAACCAAATGGAAAAACTTATTGCAGCGAATAACGAACATGTTTTTCTAAGAGGTAATAAATTCAACGAAATGAGATAAGATGGGTTTAATCACCGCAACAATCAGAAAGACGCAGCTAAACAACTATAGGCTTGATTTAGAATATAAGATGATGTTGATTTCATCATCAAAACTAAATTTGAGCCAGACTGTTAATGATCTTTTATCTGTTGCAAGTGATTTAGATGCAGATTCACCCGAAGCGAAAGCTTTAGAAAAAAGAAAAGAGCGGCTCTATCTGGTTGAAAAGAAACTGGACGAGCAGATGCAAAGATTTGAAACACAGCTTAAGATGGTCGAAGCTGAAATGCAGTCTTGCAACCAAATGATTGATAAAAATATTCAATACTCCTTCGGCGGAGGAAGGTAGAAAATCTTTCTAAATTGAGTCTATTTTAATAATTCGTATGGTTCAATATTTAGTGCTTTGGCGATTTTAAAAAGCCTTTTGAGGCTTGGTGTTCTTATGCCTCTTTCAATTTTTGAAATGTATTCTTCTGTTACATTAATTTGAACGCATAAATCAATCTGGCTCATTTTAGCTTTTTTCCTGAAAAATTTCAGGTTTTGAGCAAGCTTTTCTTCGTAATTTTTTGCACCATTTGTCATTTTTTTATTTTAGTGATATATTGATTGTGATTTATAGACAAATAGGTCGAAAATATGTTTGAAAATAATGAGCAAATAGCCAGCGAAATACGCCAATTTGCCAAAGATGGCTACAGCAGACTTGAAAATACTATGGCTTTAATTAAATTATTGCAACAAAGAAATAACATTGATAAAGAAACAGAAATTATATTAAATATGGTGCTTTCAGACATTAAAAGCACCATAGAAAATATTCTTCAAATTCAAGATGTTATTTAAATTATTTCACAACAATATTAACGAGTTTGTTTGGAACGACGATGGTTTTTACAACGGTTTTGCCATCCAGAGCTGCTTTGATTTTCTCGCTTTCAAGGGCAAGTTTTGTTAATTCCTCGTTGGATTGACCGTTTGAGGTTTCGATTTTATCCCTGATTTTGCCGTTAATTTGTACAATTAAGGTTACATCGTTAAGTTTAGTCAAATTTTCATCATATTTTGGCCAGCAAAGCTCATGGATTGAGCCTTTGATACCAGCTTTTTCAGAGAGGTTTGAATAAATTTCTTCGCTCATATAAACCGCCACAGGCGATAATAATTTTAATAATGAAATCAGTGCAAAACTTAGCGTATTTGGCTCAATCGAGCTTTCATCCTTAACGTAGTCATAGATTGCATTTGTAAGTTCTCTGTATCTTGAAACTACGGTGTTAAATTGGAATTCATTTTCAATATCATTTGTTATTCTTTTGATTGAAATATGAACCTCGCGAAGGAGCCTGTCGGATTTAGGGTCAAGGTTTTCAGGGATTTTGTAATCCAAAGATATTAAATCCTGATATTTTGAATAAAGCCTGTAAACACGGCATAAGAATTTATAACAGCCTTCAACACCTGCATCAGACCAATCAAAATCACGTGCTGGCGGAGAATCTGAAATTATAAATAATCTTGCAGTATCTGCACCGTAGTTTGCAAAAATTTCATCGGGGTCAACAGTATTTCCTTTAGATTTAGACATTTTTGAGCCGTCTTTTAATACCATCCCTTGTGTTAAAAGGTTTTTAAACGGTTCATCAAAATCTAAAAGGCCACAATCCCTAAGCGCCTTTGTGAAAAATCTTGAGTATAAGAGGTGTAAAATAGCATGTTCAATCCCGCCGACATACTGATCAACAGGCAGCCATTTGTTTACAAGGTCTTTATTAAAGCATTCTTTGTCGTTTCTTGCGTCAGAATAGCGCATATAATACCAGCTTGAACACATAAATGTATCCATAGTGTCTGTTTCGCGTTTTGCAGGGCCGCCGCAAACAGGACAAATTGCATTTTCAAATGTTTTTGATGTTTTTACAGGTGACATTCCCTGAACTGAAAAATCGACATCGGTTGGCAATTTTACGGGTAATTCGCTGTCTGGCACAGGCTGGCAGCCGCATTTTTCACAGTATACAACAGGAATCGGCGCACCCCAGTATCTTTGTCTTGAAATAAGCCAATCGCGAAGCCTGTATTGGGTTTTAGCGTATCCAAACCCTTGTTTTTCAGCAAATTCAGTAATTTTTGCCTTTGCTTCTTCATTTTTTATGCCGTTAAATTCGCCCGAGTTAACCAAAACGCCAGGATCAATAAAGGCTTTATCAGGTGTGTAGCCTTCACCATTTATTACCTGAATCACGGGAAGATTGAATTTTTTTGCAAAATCAAAATCGCGTTCATCATGCGCGGGAACGGCCATTACGGCGCCTGTACCATAGTCAACAATTGCATAATCAGCTACCCAAATCGGACAAACCCTCCCTGTTAAAGGATTTATAATATGTGTACCCAAAGGAACGCCTGTTTTTACCCTTTCTGTTGAAAGACGCTCGATTTCAGACATTTTTCTGGCATTTTCTCTGTATTTTTCGACAATTTCTTTATTATTAGGTGTCGTTAATTTTTCAATATCAACATACTCGGGTGCTACAACAAGATATGTGATGCCAAAAGCAGTATCGGGGCGTGTTGTATAAACAGGGATTTCAAGCCCATCTTTACCCAAAGTACCATCTTGATATTCTTTTACCTGAAATTTTAAAATTGTACCTTTTGATTTACCTATCCAGTTTGCCTGCATAGTTTTAACGTTATCACCCCACCCTGTCAGTTTTTCAAGGTCTTCAAGAAGAACTTCGGCATAATCTGTGATTTTTAAAAACCACTGTTCAAGGTTTTTCTTTGTAACATCCGAGTCGCAGCGCCAGCATTTACCATCAATTACCTGCTCGTTTGCAAGTACTGTTGCGCATTTTTCACACCAGTTAACGGCAGCCCCTTTTTTATAAGCCAATCCTTTTTTATAAAGCTGCAAAAAGAGCCATTGGGTCCATTTATAGTAATCTTCTTTACATGTGGCAACTTCTCTATCCCAATCAACAGATAAGCCCAGCATTTTAAGTTGTTTTTTCATATAAGAAATGTTTTTATCTGTCCATTCTGCAGGGTTTGCACCGTGTTGAATGGCAGCATTTTCAGCAGGAAGGCCGAAACTGTCCCAGCCCATCGGATGCAAAACATTGAAGCCCATTGCCTTTTTAAACCTAGCAATTACATCTGTAATTGTATAATTTCTGACATGCCCCATGTGAAGTTTACCTGAAGGATATGGAAACATAGAAAGCGCATAGTATTTGGGTTTATCCGAGTCATCATAAGTTTTAAAAACTTTATTTTCTTCCCAAACTTTAAGCCATTTTTTTTCAATCTTTGAAGGGTAATATTCACTTGTTAACATACGCTTTTTCTCTTCTGCTCCCTAAATTCCTACGTGTTGTACAAAAAATTATACCGTAAACAAATTTTTCTTAAAAGATTTTAACTATGTCTGGTTTTTTGCTTGCATTTATCTAGCCGCCGCCTGCAAAACTTACTATTTCAACACTGTCGCCATCATTTATGAATGTCGAATTATAATCTTCTTTGTTTATTATTTTTAAATTTAATTCAACAGCAAAAAATCCTTTTAAATTGCGGATTTCAACAAGATTTTGCACCGATAATTTGCCTTCTTGTGTTTCAAATTCTTGCATTTTACCGTTTAAATTAATTTTAATCATTTTAGCAGCCTGCCATTTCAACTTTTTTATCATTAAAACCAGTTGATTTTATTAAGTTGTAGCCTGTTTCGAAAGATTCAAGGTTAAATTTTAAAAATTCGGGTTTTTTGGCAGAAGAAACCTTTTCAAGTGCTTTTATGACGCTCTCTTTTGTTAAGATGCCTGTCTTTCTTATTAAAAGTCCTAATGCCATAATATTTAATAACATCTTTTCTTTTGAGCGTGCTGCTAAATCTGAAAGCGGCTCCATTACATAATTTATATCGTCCCGAAGAGTTCTTTCTCCTGTCATAGATGAATTTACAACCGCAATACCATCTTTTTTAATTGTGTTGTCAAATTTGTTTATTGCAGCCTTACTTAAAAATATGCCATAATCTGCTTCATCAAAGAGCGGAGAAGGAATTTCCGAGTCTGAAATAATGACAAAACAGTTTGCGCTCCCGCCTCGCATTTCTGCTCCGTAAGATGGTATCCAGGTTGTATTCTTACCTTCTATTATTGCAGCTTCAGCAAGGGTTGTTCCTAAAAATAAAACTCCCTGACCCCCAAAACCTGCGACAATTATATGTTTTTCAGAATTTGAATTCATCAGATAAACTCCTAAAGCTCTTTATTATATATATTCTGAGCAGCATCTTGTTTTGTGATATCTTTTAAAACCCCAATTTTATGCACCTTTGCAATTTCATTTTGAATGTATGCCATTGAATCTACTGGATTAAGTTTCCAACCTGTAGGGCAAGCGCATAAAACTTCTATAAACGAAAAACCGAGTCCGTTTAATTGGTTTAAAAATCCTTTTTTGATTGCAGCCTTTGTTTTTAAGATGCTTTGAGGATTGTAAATACCAGTTCTTTCAACATATACGGCACCATCACACAGCGCAACCATTTCTGCAATTTTTACAGGATATCCGTTTTTTTGAGGATCTCTACCTTGTTTTGTTGTAGTTGTTTTTTGCCCAAGAATGCTCGTAGCACTTGCTTGACCACCTGTCATTCCAAAATTTGTATTATTTATACAAATTGTTGTTATATTTTCGCCGCGGCATGCCGTGTGGATAGTCTCATTCATTCCTATTGTTGCAGCATCCCCATCCCCTTGATAAGTGAAAACTACTTTGTCGGGTTTTGCACGTTTTACCCCTGTTGCAACACACGGCGCTCTGCCGTGGGAAGAGCCTACTATATCAAGGTCATAAAACTTTTCCATGCTGATAGAGCAGCCTACAGATGCTACAGCTATTGTTTTGCCCTGCACACCAAGCTCGTCAATTACTTCTGCCACAAGTCTTAAAACTACTCCATGCCCGCAGCCTGCGCAAAACGGGTAATCATAATTTTCCTGAATTGTTTTTGGTCTTTCAAATACTTTTTTTGGTGCATTTATTCCATTATTGGTGACATTTAACATATCGCACCTGCTTTCTTTCCGGTATATTTTTTTGAAAGTTCTACAATTTTTTCCATAATCTCATGGCTTTTTACCACTTCACCGCCAAGTTTTGAAATTAACTCAACGGAGCATACGCCGTCTATTGCAGCTTTTACATCTAACAACATTTGCCCTTCATTTAATTCTATGTCAAGAAGCACCTTTTTACCTATAGCTGCTTTTTTGAGTTCGTTTGAAGGGAATGGCCATACGGTAATTGGTCTGAATAGCCCGACTTTCAAGCCTGCTTTGCGTGCTTCCTGTACAACGCTTTTTGCAACCCTTGCAACGGTGCCAAATGCTGTGATTAAAATTTCTGCATCCTGCGTCATAAATTCTTCAAACATCACTTCTTCTGCTTGAATTTTGTTATATTTTGCCTGTAATTTAGCGTTTAACTTTGGAAGGTCGTCTCCTTGCATGTGAAGTGAAACAAGTTTTCTAAAAGGCCTTTTGTTTACACCCTCGCCTACGCCATCTGCTTCCCAATCGGAAGAATCGGGAATTTCAAGGTCAAATGGTTTTAATTCAACGGGTTCCATCATCTGCCCAATCATTCCATCTGCAAGGAGCATTGCAGGGTTTCTGTATTTAAAGGCAAGATAAAAAGTTTTATACGTTAATTCTACAGCTTCGCTAATGGAAGATGGTGCCAGCACAATCGTTCTATAGTCCCCGTTTCCTCCTCCTTTTGTAGCTTGAAAATAATCACCCTGGGATGGCGTAATATTTCCTAAGCCGGGGCCTGCGCGCATTACGCTTATTATTACTCCGGGAATTTCAGCCGTTGCCATGGCGGAAATTGCTTCTTGCATAAGAGCTATGGCACATGAGGAAGAACTAGTCATGCTTATTGTCCCTGTTGATGCTGCACCTATTAGCATATTTACAGCAGCAAGCTCGGATTCAGCACTAATATAGGTTTTACCGAGTTTTGGCATCTCGTCACTCATAAACTCGCCAATTTCATTTTGCGGGGTTATAGGATAGCCAAAATAACACTCAAGACCTGCGTTTATGGCAGCTTGTGCAATAGCCTTATTCCCCTTCATTAAAACTTTTGTCATTTAATTATTTATAGACCTCTTTTATTGCAATGTCCGGGCAGCTTATAGCGCAAAGAGCGCAGCCGACGCAGGCATTGTCTTTTTCGTTAAATATTGCAAATTTTGACCCTTGCGAATTGGTTTCATTACCAATAGAGATAAGCTTTTTCGGGCAAACACTAACACAGATGCCGCAAGCTTTGCATTTTTCTTTATCAATTACTATGTTTGGCATAACTACATGCTAACACCTAAATAATAAATAGTGCAAATTAAGCGTTTAAATTTACAATACTTTATTTATGTTTTTATTTTTGATGAAAATTTCATGTGAAAGCTTGCGTTTACAAGGCTTTATCTCCTCTTTCACCCGTGCGGATTTTAACGGCGTCCAAAACGGGCAGTATGAATATCTTTCCGTCACCGATTTGTCCGCTGTGCGCATTTTCAAGTATAATGCGAATTATGGCTTCTATGTGTTCATCTTTTGCCACTATTTCAATTTTTGATTTTGGCACAAAAGACACGCACATTTCGCTATCACGGTATACTTCGGTGTGACCGCCTTGATTGCCGAAGCCTTCGACGTTTGTAACCGTCATTCCGCCTATTCCTATTGAATTTAGAGCGTTTTTTATGATTTCAACCGTATAAGGTCTAACTATAGCTTCAATTTTTTTCATTTTTAAAAATCCTTATTTTCTAAAACCCTTTATTTTGGGCTTTGCAACTTGTTTTTTAATGACTTTGACGAAAATTTTATTCTTTGAAATCTGAAAACTAAAGCCTGTAGCAATTTTCAGAGTGTTGTGTAATGTCAAGCCCTTTCATTTCTTGCGTTTCTGTTATTCTTAACTCTGTAAACATGCCTAAAAACTTAAGTATTATACAGGTTCCAAAGAATGAAAATGCGATAGATGCTGCTGTACTTATAATTTGCACGTATAAAAGGTGAAAAGAGCCGAATATTAGGCCATTTGCACCGTCAGGGTTGATTAAAACGGTTGCAAACACCCCTACAAGAAGGCTTCCCAAGATTCCGCCGGCTCCATGAATTCCAACAACATCCAAACTATCGTCATAATTAAATTTTGATTTTAAATTTACGGCAAAATAACATACAGAACCTGCCAGAAACCCTATAACTATTGCGGCAGTTGGAGTTACAAAGCCAGCTGCTGGTGTAATGACGACGAGTCCTGCGACTGCACCTGATAGCCCCCCTAAAACAGTTGGTTTGCCGTGGTTTGCCCATTCCGTAAGACACCAAGACAGAATTCCCATGCCTGCTGCAATCTGTGTAGTTGTAAATGCTGAAATAGCCAATTGCCCTGCACTGAGCGCGCTTCCGGCGTTAAAACCAAACCAGCCGAGCCACAAAAGCGCTGCGCCGATGAAGGTCAAAGTCAAGTTGTGGGGCGGCATTGCTTCTTTTTTGTACCCCTTTCTTTTGCCTAAAATCAGGCAAGATGCAAGCGCTGCGGCACCTGAGCCGATATGAACAACCAAGCCGCCTGCAAAATCAAGCCCTCCCAGGTTTTTTATCCAGCCGCCATCTCCCCAAACCCAGTGAGCAAGCGGACAATAGATAAATGTTAGCCATAAAATTAAAAACATAATGTATGCTTTGAATTTAAACCTTCCCGCAAAAGCGCCTGTAATTAAGGCAGGAGTAAGGCAAGCGAACATCATCTGAAACATCATAAAAAGCTGATGGGGTATTGTTGTGCCATAGTTTGGGTTTGGGTTTAGTGTAACATGTGAAAGCATTGCCCAGTCAAGGTTTCCGATTAAATGATTTACATCAGGGCCAAAAGCAAGGCTATAACCGTATGTTACCCATATAAATGTTGCAACTCCAAGTGCCACAAAGCTTTGCATCATTGTACCTAAAACGTTCTTTTTTCGCACCATTCCGCCATAAAATAGCGCCAACCCTGGTGTCATAAGCATTACAAGGCAGGCCGATATAAATACAAAAGCGGTATCAGCGCTATTTATCAGGGGATTTTCTTTTATTATTTCTCCGAAAGTTTCTCTGCAAGCGAATATTGTACCTATAACTACCACCAAAAGCAACAATATTGCGGCGATACACATCCTTGTTTTTCTTGAAATCCGTATGCTCTCCGTGATTGCGGACGGATTTTTTTCTGTTGTTAAGGCTTCTTCTGCCATACTTTCCTCTCATTATCTACTACGTTTGTAATAGTATAACGGCATGGAAAATTTGTCAATATTCTGAAAGGAAAAGAGGCGCTTAAAAGGTTACAGAATAAGCGCCCCAAAGTTGTTTTATCGAAAATTTATCTTTTTAAAGGAGGTTTTATAGTTTCATTTCCACACCTTCAACACTATCCTCCCGTTCGCCCCGTTTCCTCCCTGAGGATTATTCAACTGGCTCATATTTGATATACCGTCTTTGTATATTAAAAGAGCAGCCCCTCCACCCCCCGATGCTACATTTGTTGATTCAGGTGTTTTACCTTTGCTGTTTTCCACTTCTGTTGATTGCATACCCCCTTGTCCGCCTGTTCCTGTGTATGTTTTATTATTAACCGTTAAACTAAATGCTCCTCCTAATCCTCCGTTTGTAATAACTGTATTATCTTCCCCTGGAGTCTTGCCTTCTTTACCCTGTGTGCATCTGTTTTTATTATTAAAGTATTTATGTGAGCCAACATCGCATATTTTAGAAGGTTCTCCACCTTTTCCATTCACTAATGTTGTTGTATCGCCATTCTTAACAACAGTTGGACTTATTCCTCCGCCTCCGCCCCCTGCTTTGATTTCAATAAAATTAGTATCGCCAAATATTGTTGTGCCACCTGAGGTTGCAGGAATGATTTCATTATTGACGACTTTAGCTCCAATTCCTCCTGCGCCTATTCTTATCTTTATTACCTGTTTTTCTAATACTCTTACTGTTTCTGTTATTGCATTACCGGATGCTCCACCACCTCCTGTTCCCATATCAGCATATTTATAATCCCCTTTACCGCTATTTAAGGCCGTATCCCAATACATATTCCAGGATAATCTTGCATAACCACCTGAGCCTTTTCCACCATTTGAAAGCCCATAACCACCACCGCCTCCGCAACCAAAGCCTGATGCATTACCGCCTTCAGGGTTGTCTTTTGTTCCGCCTCTGCCCGGGGTGCAGGTAAACCACGGGGTGGTTACAGTGCCGCCATCTCCGCCGGTTGAGCCATTAGGATAACTTGTTGCATTTAACTCACTTGTATTGTTTGCAGATTTGCCGTTTGTGCTTGAAAATCCAGGAACTGTCAGATATATATTCCCGTTATCAAATATTCCGGTTGTTATCCAACCTCCACAGCTATACCACGGGCTAACAGAATAAGATACGCCTGTGGGGGAGCCTCCATAAGCACAGTTCCATCCCCTACCTCTTGAAGTTGCCAAAATTATATTATTATCTCTGTAAATTCTGGATATTACCGCACCATCTGGATTGGTGCCTATGCCATTTGTTGGACTTATTATAGTTCCTGATGAATTTATATAGCCCTTTTCGCCACCTTCGCCACCCGGGCCAAGTACTATATTCAGAGTTTCATTACTTGTTACATTTAGCTTTTGTATTGGTACAATTTGTCCACCACCACCACCCGATGCACCGGAGCCATTATCAAGATAGGTTATTCTCATAGCGCCGGGTTTGCCGTTGCCGCCTGTAGCTGTTGTAACAGTTGATGCTGAACCACCATTGCATCTGTCTTCGCCAAAAATAGTGTTTATTTTGCCTCCAAGTCCGCCACTGCCAGCATATCCGACATTTCCTGATACACCTGCAGAAGTTTTATTAGCATTATTTGGTGCAAAGCTTCCGCCTAAAATTCTTCCACCCCCACCTGGTGTTGCATTAATTATTACATTCACAGCGCCATTACCGCCTATCCCGCCACCTCCGCCTCCGCCAGCACCGCCACCACCTGAGGCTCCACGGCCGGATGAGTCAGAAGTAATACTACTTTTTGAAACAGCAGCCCCACCACCTCCTCCGCCACCAGCAATATTAAATAGCGTTTTTGATGAATTGTGTTTTTGTATATATAGCAAAGTGCCTCCGCCTCCGCCACCTCCGCCGGTTGTCCAAGCACCCCCGCCTCCCCCTCCGCCAGCGTAGCCATGCCATGAACCCGCGCCTCCGCCACCACCATGGGTATAGCAACCACAACTAGTTGCATTCATATTATCAGGTATTTGTCCTCCATTTCCTCCATTGCTGCCCCAAGCAGCATTTATTCCTCCTCTGCCATAACCGTCTGCTGTATTTGAGCCGTCTGTTCCATTGCTTGCCATGTTATCATTTGCACCAGCTAATCCACCTAATCCCCAAGATTGCTTGCTGACACGAGTCCAGTTGCCACCCGTTCCTCCTGCAGATGCAGTGCCACCTCCACCGCCAGTACCTCTTTTGCAACCGTACCCATAATCAGAACCGCCTCCACCGCCGGCCATCCATCCGCCGTTTGCTGCATTTGGTGTGGAAAATGATGCTCCGCCTCCTCCTCCGCCACCAACAGAAACAAATATGCTAGATGAAGAGTCGAGTGCGACCGGGTGACGCAGAGCGTACGCACCGCTTCCTCCTCCGGCTCCATGAAATTCATATTCACCTGTACCGCCAGCACCACCCCCTGCACCGCAAGCAGTAATTAAAACATTTTTATTCCTTGCAATTTCAGGAACATTCCATGTGAATTCTCCAGGTGAAAGATAATCAACATTTGTTTCCACCTGTCCGCCTGCACCGCCGCCGGCGCCGCCTGAAATAAGTGTTGCTTCAAGTTGATTTACCATGACGGGAACAGTAAATGTATTTGTACTTCCTGCAGTTGTATATTCAATATATCCTGCAGTTGGGGCTGTTCCCCCTCCTCCGCCTGCACCGATTGCAGTAACTGTTATATTAGATACACCTTCTTTAACTACGTATTCTCCTTCACAATATAAAGGATTACCGTTTGCGTCATTAACAATATTGGGGCAATATTTAGAATCTCCAAAGGCTATTTCTTCTATTGTGTATTCCCCCTTTAATGTCATATCTCCTGTTATGTGCATATTCTCATTCATTCTTCTTGTCATAACAGGAGCTAATGCTGCAAGCAATAACGATGCCACAAGCAATGCCATAAGCATTTCAACGAGGGAAAATCCCTCAAAGATAAACAATTTTTTCATGATAAACAATTTCCTATAGATGAACGATAAACAATTTTTTTGCAGATTTCCTCAAGAAAGACGAATTATTTTATAAAAATCTACAATTTTATACAAATATTCTATTTTATTAACGAATATTTGTCAATTTATCGTCAAATTTACGGTATAGAATTAAAGGTGAACAAGGCATTATATGGATGTAGATAAACAATAAAGATTTTTTTATGATAAACAATGTGGAAATTGATGTTAAAAAGCTTGTGGGCAAAAGAATACGTGAATACCGGCAAAAACATAAAATGAGCCAGGAAACGCTTTCTGAAATTATTGAAATAGACAGCAAACACTTAAGCAATATTGAACTTGGGAAAAATATGCCCAATCCGCAGCTTTTGCTTAGAATTGCAAGGGCTTTCGGAGTTGAAATTAAGGAATTGTTTGAAATTTGCCATCTTTTGCCCGATGAAGAGTTGAAAAAAGAAACTCTCTGTCTAATTGAAAACCTGAGCGGGGAGCAGCTTAAATGTGCATATAAATATATAAAATCTTTCGTATTATGATTTTTTAAGGTTTTTGCATATTGGAGGTTTTTGGTTTATTATTCTAATAAGGTTTATTTTAAAAAGACAAATGTCTACTTAGGATTGTAAGAAAAGTGAAAAATATAAAAATTTGTATGGGAAGCTCTTGTTTTGCAAGGGGAAACGACCAAAATTTAGAATATATTGAAAAATATATTAAAGAAAATAATCTTGATACAGAAATAGAAATTACAGGCTCCAGATGTGATAATATATGTACGCATGGCCCAAATATTAATATAGACGGTGTACAGTATTATAATGTTGATATAAATAAATTGAAAGATTTGTTAGGTTAATGAATAAAATTTTTCCTGTCTACACTTTGAAAAATGAGTGCAGCGATTGTTATAAGTGTGTTAGGCATTGTTTTGTAAAGGCAATCAAGATTGAATCCGGGCATGCAAGCGTTATAAGCGACAAGTGTATAACCTGCGGCGCCTGTGTTTTAAATTGCCCTTCCAAGGCAAAGAGGGTTAGAAACGATATTGAAAAAGTAAAAAATATTTTAATGCCAAAGAATGGTGTAAAAGCCGATGTTTACGTATCTTTAGCTCCTTCTTTTTCTGGTGTATTTTCCGATATTCCTAAAGAAAAATTTATTGCAATATTAAAAAAACTAGGGTTTAAAGGGGTATCTGAAACTGCAATCGGGGCGCAGGCTGTATCTATTAAAACTGCAGAAATGCTTTGTAAAGGTGCAGAAGAGAACGGGCAAAACGGAGAACAAAAGCTTTTTATATCAAGCGCCTGTCCTGCTGCTGTTGATTTTATAAGAATGTATCACCCTGAATTTGCAAAAAATATAACACCTGTTGCTTCCCCAGCTTTGACACATGCCAAAATTTTAAAAGAAAAATTTGGGGAAAATATAAAGGTTGTATTTATAGGCCCCTGTATTGCAAAGAAAAATGAAGCGGATAGAAACCCTGATTTAATAAGTGCTGCGCTTACGTTTGAAGAATTAAAATACTGGCTCAATGAAGAATATATCAACATGGATACAATCCGCTATGATGAGGAACATTTTGTACCCGAAGATGCTTACGAAGGCTCGTTATACCCTATTGAAGGCGGAATGAATGATACCATTAAAAAATGCCTTAGAAATTATGAATACAAAGATGTTAAAGGTATTAAATTTTTAACGGCAAGTTCTCTTGAAACCATAGACAGGGTTCTAAAAGGGTTTGATGAAAAAACACTTAAGGATAAAATTTTTATCGAAGCATTAAGCTGTGCGGCAGGTTGTGTCGGAGGTCCTGGGATTGCCGATAAAAAATCGGGGCTTGATATTGTAACAAAAATTATTGATTATACAAAATTCCGCCCTGAAATTCCAAAAGAGCCTGAAACTGTTGTATGTATGGAATATCCCAAGAATCCGGTTGAGGATAAAAAATACAGCGTGGAAGAATTAAGAAAGGCCTTGAAGCGGATAGGTAAAAATTCTATTGAAGATGAATTGAATTGTGGCGGGTGCGGATATTCATCATGCCGCGAGATGGGGTACGCGCTGCTTCGAAATGAAGCTGAGCCTTCGCAATGTGCTTCATATATGCGCCAGATTGCCCACAGAAAGGCCGATGCTCTTTTAAGGTGTATGCCGTCTGCTATGGTTATGGTTGATAAAGATTTAAAAATAGCCGAAGCGAATGATTCTTTTATAAAAATGTTTATGCCAGATATGTATGATGTTTACTCGCAAAACCCCGATATGTTAAAAGGGGCTGCTATTGAAAAAATTGTGGATTTTGCATTTATTTTTAAAACGGCGCTTGGAGATTATTCTGATATTCATAAAGAACATTATCCTTTGAATAACAGGCTTTATGATATTACAGCTTTTACGATTGAAAAGGATGAACTTGTGGGTGCAATTATTGTTGATGTTACAAAATCACAGGTAAACAGGGAGAAAATTGCCCAAAAGGCACATGAAGTTATTACAAAAAATATTTCAATTGTTCAAAATATAGCTTGTCTTTTAGGGGAACACATGGTGGAAACGGAATTGCTTTTAAGCTCTATTGCGCAGGATTACGATAAAGATGCATCGGATGAAGAAGAAAGCGGGACTGAAAACGGGAAATAGACTATGTTTATAGATATTAACTGTACGCAGGAAAAAAAATATAATCAAAATGCTTTTGGAGATTATTTTGTTTCAAAAAGACGCCCGGGAAGGCTTATTGCAGTGCTTTCAGATGGTTTAGGCTCCGGAATTAAAGCAAATATTTTATCCTGCATGACAGCAACCATGCTTTTAAGGTTTATTGAGGCGCAAAGAAATATAAAAGCAGCATGTGAGATTATTTTAAATAGTTTACCGGTTTGCAAAGTGCGCCAGATAAGTTATTCCACATTTTCTGCCATAGATTGCACTGATGACGGGGATGTAAAAATTGTTGAAGAAGGAAATCCGCAATTTATCTGGATGAAAAAAAACGGAGAAATTATAGAGCCTGAATGTAAGATTATTAATTCAAAAACCTTTTCAAACAGGCACATGAGAACGTATCATATTAAGCTTGAGCTTGGAGACAGATTGATATTTTGCTCTGATGGCGTAACGCAAGCAGGTCTTGGCGGGGATAATTTAAAACTCGGGCTTAGAAGAAAAGGCCTTATTGATGTTATAAAGAAGAAAATGAAACACCAACCTGATATTTCAAGCAGAGAGTTATCAAAATATATTGTAGAATATGCTAAATATATTGATAACAAACATGCTAAAGATGATATTTCAGCTTGTGTTGTGCATTTTACAAAGGTAAGAAGACTTTGCGTGTTTACAGGCCCTCCGTATCATAATGAAAAGGATAGTGAATATGCCAATATTTTTGCTGAATTTGACGGCAAAAAGGCTATTTGTGGCGGAACTACAGCCAATCTTATTTCAAGAGAATTAAATAGAGAAATAATATCTGAAAGCCCTTTTAATACGGGAAAATTACCGGCATGTTCTTCCATGGAAGGTGTGGATTTAATTACAGAAGGCATTTTAACCCTATCGAAAACTTATGAATATCTAAAGGATGAAGAAAGTATTGATGAAATTAATGCTGCGGTGCGGCTTATGAATTTACTTTTGGATAACGATTATATTTTATTTATGGTGGGTGCGCAATTAAATCAGGCGCATTATGATCCTAATTTGCCTATCGAAATTGAAATTCGGAAAAATGTTATAAAAAAACTTAAAAAAGTTCTGGAAGAAAAATATACAAAACGTGTAGAAATTCAGTATATGTAAAATATTTCAAAAAACCCTGCAATATTTTACATACTTCAATATTTGTTCTATAATGTTAAAATAAATTGAAAGTATGGAACAACAGAATAAAAGAAGGGTGTTTGATATGGAAAAAATACAAGTTGAGATTTGCATGGGTACTACCTGTTTTATTATGGGGGGAGAAAGCCTGCAAGAATTAGCAACATTACTTCAACGAAAATACCCTGATAAAGTAGATACAAAAGGAATAGTATGCCACGGGCTTTGCAATACTGATTGCCAATATTCAAAAGCACCTTATGTTAAGGTGGATGGCGAGGCAATTAGCGAAGCTACGGTTGAAAAGGTCCTTGCAGTAATAGAAAGAAAGCTTGACAACAATGAGCAGTAACGACAATCAAATTAAACATTTAAAGAGAGAAATATTAGTCAGAATTACAGAAGCTTTTTTAAGCGATAATTTTGAAGATAATACAAGAAAAATTCCTTATGTTATGCGCCCGAAGGGCTGTGAGGTCGATTTAAGGTGCTGTGTTTATAAGGAACGTGCAGTTTTAAGAGATAGAATTGTAGCCGGGTTAGGGCATTCTATTGAAAATGATGATGAATGCAAGCTTTTATCTGAATATGCTAAAGAAGCAACAGAAAGACAAAAACCTGATGATGAGATTTTAACTGTATTGCAGGGGGCATGTAAAGGATGTGTGCCAAGTTCTGTTTATGTTACCGATATGTGCCAAGGATGTGTTGCGAGACCTTGTACTACAACATGCCGGTTTGGTGCAATTTCTATTGTAAATGGCAGGTCGCATATCGACAGCTCAAAGTGTAAAAATTGTGGAATGTGTATAAATGCCTGCCCATACAGCGCTATTGCAAAAATAATTGTACCTTGTGAGAGCGTTTGCCCTGTTGATGCTATAAAAAAAGATGAATCAGGACATGCCAGAATTGATTTTTCAAAATGCATAGGGTGTGGTAAATGTATAGCAGCCTGTCCATTTGGGGCAATTCATGAAAAAAGCCAGATTATTGATGTTTTATCAAGAATTAAAGAAGGAAAAAATGTTATTGCAATGATAGCTCCTGCTATTGCAGGGCAGTTTCCTTATCCTATGGCAAAGGTGCGTACAGCGCTTTTAAAAATAGGCTTTAAAGATGTTTTAGAGGTGGCTCAGGGGGCTGATATTACAACTCTCACAGAAGCAGAAGATTTTAAAGAAAGAATGGCTGAAAATGCGCCTTTTATGACAACATCATGTTGTGCTGCATATAATGAACTTGTGAAGAAACATATCCCGGAAATTAAACCCTATGTATCTGAAACAGGCACTCCTTTGTATTACACAGCGGAAATTGCAAAGAAAAAAGACCCTGATTGCGTAACTGTGTTTATAAGCCCGTGTTCTGCGAAAAGAAAAGAAGTTCTTGATAATCCGAATGCTGATTATGTGATTAATTTTGACGAACTTGGCGCTATTCTTGTTGCGATGAAAATAGAAGTAAGCAATCTTGAAGATACTAATTTTGAAGTTGAAAGCTCTAAGGAAGGTAGGAATTTCCCAATTTCAGGCGGTGTTGCACAGGCTGTAAAATCTGCTCTTGAATTAAAGGGTGAAAATGTTGAAATCCATCCTTGCTTGATTGATGGTTTAAATAAACAGACTATAAGAGAACTTAAAGGATATGCAAAAACCGGAAACTGTCCAAATGGCAACCTGATTGAAGTTATGTCATGCAGCGGCGGCTGTGTTGGCGGAAATTCGGCTCTAAATGCACAGAAAAAAGCTCAAAAACAAATAACAGAGTATGCTGATACCGGCAAACCCGTTGTTCAAAAAGAGGCTACTGAACAAAACAGTTAGCGTGTTGATTACAACTGAATAATAAGGAGAAAAAATGACCACACCTTCCTGCAATGAAAGCTCAAGCGTTATGAGCGCAAATTATGCTAAGGTTGACAAAATCCTTGAAAGACTTGAGTATAAAAAGTCTAACCTTATCGCGATACTTCAAGAAGTACAGGCAAATTTTAAGTATCTCCCCGAGAACATCATGACCTATATAGGAACCAAGATGGGTCTTTCGCCTGCAACAGTTTTTGGTGTTGCAACGTTTTACAGTCAATTTAGCCTGGAACCTAAGGGAAAATACATTGTAAAAATCTGTGATGGGACAGCTTGCCATGTAAGAGGTTCTATGCCTGTTTATGAAGCAGTTATGAACAGATTAAAGCTTGTTGACGGCAAATTCACAACAGAAGATGGACTGTTTTCTGTTGAAACTGTAAGCTGCCTCGGGGCGTGCGGTTTGGCTCCGGTTTGTGTTATAAACGAAAAGATATATCCAAAAATGACGCCGGATGCTATTTTAACCATAATTAATAATTTTGTTGCAGATGAAGGAGTGTAGAATGATTGAAAATAATACATTGTTGGATATCGAGACTTTAAAGAGAAATGCTGAAGAAAAAATAAAAGAAGAAGGTCTTCGCGTTTTAATTTGCGCCGGAACAGGCTGTGTTGCAAACGGCTCCTTGGAAATTATTGAAAAATTTAAAGAAAGAGGAATAAATGTTCAACCTCTAAGTAAAGAAGATAAAATGACGGCGGTTCCAACGGGATGCCATGGGTTTTGCGAGCAAGGTGTTTTAGTTGTTATTCCAAAACTCGATGTAACGTATGTTAAAGTGAAGCTTGATGATGTAGATGAAATTATTGAAAGCCACATAAAAGGCGGAAAACCTGTTGAAAGGCTTTTATATATTGACCCTGCAACTCAAAATCATGTGTTTAAAAATGAAGATATCAAATTTTATGCGGGGCAAACGCGTGTTTCCCTTGCAAACTGCGGTGAAATAAACCCCGAAGCCATTGAAGATACTCTTGCTGCGGGTGGTTATCAAGCTCTTTATAACGTTTTAAAAGAAAATAACCCTGATAGCGTGGTTGATACTATTACAAAATCGGGCCTCAGAGGCAGAGGCGGCGGCGGTTTCCCTACAGGTAGAAAATGGATGTTTACCAAAATGGCACAGGGTGATAAGAAATACGTCGTTTGTAATGGTGATGAAGGCGACCCGGGTGCTTTTATGGACAGGTCAGTTATGGAAGGTGATCCGCACAAGCTTTTAGAAGGTATGGCAATTGCAGGCTTTGCTGTTGGTGCAGATGAAGCATATATTTATGTTAGAGCTGAATATCCTCTTGCAATTCAAAGACTTAAAATAGCTATAAAAGACGCTGTTGAACATAATTTGCTTGGTAAAAATATTATGGGAAGTAACTTTAACTTTGATATTCATATTAAAGAAGGTGCCGGTGCTTTTGTTTGTGGTGAAGAAACGGCTCTTATTGCATCTATTGAGGGCGAACGCGGTATGCCAAGGCCAAAACCGCCATTTCCTGCAAACAAAGGACTTTTTGGAAAGCCAACTTTAATTAATAATGTTGAAACGCTTGCAAATGTACCTGTTATTATTTTAAAAGGTGCCGATTGGTTTTCATCTCTTGGTGCAGATACTTCAAAAGGTACAAAAACCTTTGCACTTACTGGAGAAGTGAATAATACAGGATTAATTGAAGTTCCTATGGGAACAACTTTAAGGCAGATTGTGTTTGAACTTGGCGGTGGTATCAGAAACGGCAAAAAATTTAAAGCAGTTCAAATCGGTGGTCCTTCAGGCGGATGTTTAACGGAAGAACACCTTGATTTGACGCTTGATTATGACAGCCTTATAAAAGCAGGAGCAATGGTTGGTTCCGGCGGTCTTGTTGTAATGAATGAAGACACTTGTATTGTTGAGGTTGCAAGGTTCTTTATGAACTTTACGCAAAATGAAAGTTGTGGAAAGTGTGTTCCCTGCCGCGAGGGTACAAAAAATATGCTTAAAATTTTAGAAAAAATCACAAGAGGTGAAGCGACGCTTGAGGATTTAGATTTATTAGAAGAGCTTGCAATAAGTGTTAAAGAAGGTTCTTTATGTGGTCTTGGAAAAACGGCGCCAAACCCTGTATTATCTACCCTTAAATATTTTAGGGATGAATATATAGCGCACATTGTGGATAAAAAATGTCCTGCAGGTGTCTGCAGCGCACTTAAGGTTATTGAAATCGATAAAGAAAAATGTAAAGGGTGTTCAAAATGTTCAAGAATTTGCCCCGTAGGTGCAATTTCTGGTGAAATCAAACAACCTTTCTCTATTGATAAAGAAAAATGTATTAAATGCGGTGCTTGTCTAAAAGGGTGTCCGTTTAATGCTATTATTCAAAAATAACCTGTAACAACTTTAAAATAAGGATTAAAAAATGAGCGAAGATAAAAAAACTTTATTTATAAATGGTAAAGAGGTTGAATTTACGGATGAAATAAACCTTCTTGAAGTGATTAGGAAAAACGGTTTTAATGTACCTACATTTTGTTATCGTCCTGATTTAAAACCTTTTGGCGCATGTAGAATGTGTGTCGTAGAGATTGAAGGCAGAGGAATTCAGACAAGCTGCACTATGCCGCCTGAAGCCGGACTTAAAATTCAAACTAATACTGAAAAAACACGAAGGATAAGAAAAACTGTTCTTGAATTATTGCTTGCAAATCATGATAGAGAATGTACATCTTGTGATAAATCAGGAAACTGTGAACTTCAAAAATACGCCGAAGAATATGGAGTTAGACAAATCAGGTATGCTAAGAAAAAAGAGTATGCAGAAATAGATGATTACAATCCATCTATTGTAAGAGACCCTAATAAATGCATCCTTTGCGGCGCTTGTGTTCGTGCGTGCGAAGAGTTTCAGGGGCATGCTGTTTTAGGTTTTGCAAACCGCGGTTCTAAAACAGTTGTGCAGCCTATAGCCGGAAAGAAGCTTTGCGAAGTGGACTGTGTTTATTGCGGGCAGTGCCAAGCAGTATGCCCAACAGGTGCTTTGACTATAAAATCAAGCGTAGAACGTGCTTGGGGCGAGATTACAAATAAAAATAAAAAAGTAGTAGCACAAATTGCCCCTGCAGTTCGTGTAGCTCTTGGTGAAATGTTTAATCTTGAACCAGGGGAAAACTCAATTGGAAAGATTAATACAGCTCTTCGTGAAATTGGTTTTGACATGGTTTTTGATACAAACTTTTCGGCAGATTTAACCATTATGGAGGAAGGAACCGAATTTTTGGAGAGATTGCAGACAAACAGGGATTTGCCAATGTTTACATCCTGCTGTCCTGCCTGGGTAAGGTATTTGGAGAATTTGCATCCTGATATGTTGAAACATTTATCTACCTGCAAATCGCCGCAATCAATGTTCTCACCTGTATTAAAGGAAGTTTTACCCGTAAAATTCCCTGATTACAACAGAGAAAACCTTGTTGTGGTTTCAATTATGCCTTGTACTGCGAAAAAGGCTGAGGCTGTAAGGTTTGAGTTTTCTAAAAATAATATTTTAGATACAGATATTGTTTTAACTACAAAAGAACTTGGACGCATGATAAAAGAAGCGGGTATTGATTTTAATAGGCTTGAAGTTTCTAAGCCTGACAGTCCTTTTGGCGAATACACGGGTGCTGGCACTATTTTTGGTGCATCCGGTGGAGTAGCAGAGGCAGCTGTAAGAACAGCGTATGAAGTTGCCACAGGCAAAGCCTTAGATAATATTGATATTAAAGAATTAAGGGGAGTACACAACAGATGCCGCGATGTTGAATTTAATATAAACGGTTCAAAAGTGATTGTAAGGGTTGTTTCAACATTAAAAGAGGCTGAAAAGTCAATTCAGGAAATAAAAGCAGGTAATGCTAAATTTCACATGCTTGAGGTTATGGCATGTCCTGGCGGGTGCGTAAACGGCGGCGGACAGCCAAAAAGCTGTGATTCTTCTTTAATTAAAGAAAAACGTGCAGAAGGTTTATATAAGGATGATAAGAGCCTTCCGTTTAGAAAATCGCATGAAAATCCTGATATCAAGAAGCTTTATGAAGAATTTTTAGAAAAACCAGGTTCTCATAAAGCACATGAAATGCTGCATACAAGCTATACAGACAGATTAAAAGGCAGCTATAAAGATTTTTCATAGAATTTGAATGAGTTTAAAAGTGTTCCCTTGAAATAAACGGGGAACACTTTTTTGTTTTTTCAAAGCCAATAAACACTAAACGAACCTTCATAAGCCCTGAAGAGAGGCTACAATCGGCTGCTACGGAACACACCA
>CAJTLW010000008.1 GCA_910577515.1 uncultured Vampirovibrio sp. | reverse complement strand
GAGAGACTCGGCGAAATTGGATTATCCGTGAAGATACGGATTACGCGTACCAGGACAGAAAGACCCTATTGAGCTTTACTGTAGCTTGAAATTGAATTCGGGTTCTTATTGTGCAGTATAGGTGGGAGACTTTGAAGCAATGACGTCAGTTTTTGTGGAGTCGCCGTTGAGATACCACTCTGTAATAATTTGAATTCTAACGCTGAACCCTCTAACATCAGGGCAGCGGACAGTTTCTGGTAGGCAGTTTGACTGGGGCGGTCGCCTCCTAAAGAGTAACGGAGGCGCTCAAAGGTTCCCTCAGGTTGGTCGGAAATCAACCATAGAGTGTAAAGGCAAAAGGGAGCTTGACTGCGAGACCTACAAGTCGAGCAGGTGCGAAAGCAGGACTTAGTGATCCGGTGGTTCCGAATGGAAGGGCCATCGCTCATCGGATAAAAGTTACCATAGGGATAACAGGCTTATCTCCCCCAAGAGTCCACATCGACGGGGAGGTTTGGCACCTCGATGTCGGCTCGTCGCATCCTGGAGCGGTAGTACGTTCCAAGGGTTGGGCTGTTCGCCCATTAAAGCGGTACGCGAGCTGGGTTCAGAACGTCGTGAGACAGTTCGGTCCCTATCCGGTATGTGCGCAAGAGAATTGAGTGGAGTCTTCCTTAGTACGAGAGGACCGGGAAGAGGGAACCTCCAGTGTACGGGTTATCCTGCCAAGGGTAAACGCCCGGTAGCTGTGTTCCAAGCGGATAAGCGCTGAAAGCATATAAGTGCGAAGCCCACCACAAGATGAGTTCTCTCATAGCTCAAGCTAGTAAGTCCCCTTGCAGATCACGAGGTTGATAGGATGCAGGTAGAAGAATGGCAACATTTGCAGCCGAGCATTACTAATCGGACGAGGGCTTTTCCTGAATATGGATTTCAAATTTAGTTTTGAAGTTCAATCAAAGGAAATATACAATTGGTTTTATATCATTTATGCAATTTTCAGGGTATAGCCCTTAAAACCTGAAAAGGTAATTGTACATTTTCCAATTTCATAGATTGTTGAATAAAAGGAAAATTAAAAGATTTTCCGGTGGCCAGGCGGCAGGATCCCACCCGTTCCCATCCCGAACACGGTCGTAAAGACTGCTTGCGCTGACAATACTTGGAGGGTAGCCTCCTGGGAAGATAAGTAGCTGCCGGATTCTATATTTAAAATAAAAAAGCTCTCATAATTTGAGAGCTTTTTTATTATTTTGTTTTAATTTTTTATTGAATACAATTTGTATCTTGTTATTTAATTTTAAGATTGTAAATTTTACACATAATTTATGTTAGAAAATATTTTCTTAGGGTATTTTATATATAAGAGCTGGAATTAAGGTAAAATACGCAATATAAGGTCAAAAAGGTGATAAGGCAGTTATGAATTTAGCTGCCTTATTTGTTTTAAAAAATAAAATTGATAAGTTTAAAGCAAAATATGCTACAATTTTTTTATGTTTTATAAAATTTTATCAGTTTTTATAGGCGGCGGATTGGGTACATTGCTGCGTTTTGGCACTTATGAAATTTGCAGAAAATATTTTATGCTGCCCGTTTTTGGCACTTTTCTTGTAAATATAACAGGGTGTTTCATTTTAGGATTTGTATTTGGCATTATTATAAATGAAATTTGGAACATTTCTAATACTTTAAAATTATTTATAACGGTGGGTTTTTTAGGTGGATTGACAACTTTTTCTACATTTAACCTTGAAATTTTTGAAATGATAAGGTATGGAAAATTTTTGTCAGCTTTATGCTATATGCTCTCCAGCTGTGTTTTAGGCCTATTATTTACATATTTTGGGTATTTGATTTCAAGAACATAATTTATCTAAATTTTAAAAAAACGGGGTTTTAAAACAGGGCAATTTTTAAGCAAAACTGTTTTTTATATCTGTATAAGAGAAGAATTGAGAAAATGAGCATAAACGGCATAGGCGGCAGCTATTTTAATAACACAAATGGTATATTTGGTATAAAACCACAATTTGGTGAACAAAATTTTGCGCCGGTTTCACCTTTTACAAAATATAATTCAATTTTTGATGAAGTTGTATTATCAAAAAAAGCTGCAGATGCAGAAAAGATAGAAGTAATTGAGAAAACTCCCGCATATAAAGAGGATAAGGTTCGAATAATTGCACACAGGGGGTACACAGAAAATGCGCCTGAAAATACCATCCCCGCTTTTGTTGCAGCGGCTGAAAACGGCTATAATACGGTAGAATGCGACGTTGAGTGGACAAAAGATGGAATTCCTGTTATTTTACATGATGCTACGATAAATAGAACTGCAAGAAGGCAAAATGGCTGGCGCTTCTTTTTTCCAAAGAGGTGTTCAAAATTAACCTATGAACAATTAAGCCAATATGATTTTGGCTCCTGGTATTCTAAAGATTTTAAGGGTACCAAAATTCCTAAATTTACCGAGCTTTTAGATTGCGCAGATAATTATGATTTAGATTTATATGTTGAATTAAAAGAAACAACAGATTTTGATGATAAAAAGGCGCAAACTCTCTTGCAGGCTGTACGTGATGCGGGTTTAGAAGATAAGGTTACCTGGATTAGTTTTAATGCGGATTATTTAAAAACTATGGCAAAGGCAGCTCCCAAGGCTAGGCTTGGGTATTTAAGCAAGAAGGATGTAAGCAAAAATACTATAGAAACTCTAAAAAGTTTGCAAACAGGAGAGAATGAGGTGTTTTTAGATTTAAAAGCAAATAAGATATCAGAATCTTCAAGCAAAATGATAAAAGATGCAGGGTTTGATTTTGAGGCCTGGACTGTGGATGAACAGGGTATATTAGATGATTTGTTTTCGTATGATTGCAAAGGGATTACAACAGATAAAATAACAGAAGATGATATTGAAGATTGTTATAAACGCTAAATTATATTTAAACAGATTTTATTATCAGTTATAATTTTTATATGATTGAAGATAATATTTTTAAAAAAGCAAGGCTTGATGTTAATAAAATTCAAAATTCAGGATTTAAAGACCTTAAAGATGGTTTTGAAATTGAAAAAGACCTTATGGATGGGGTTTTTAAAAGTATTATAAAAATTGATAAAAAAGGTTTGGTTAGAGGGAAAATTTATGATACCCAAAATGGGGAAGAGTATCTGCTTTTTAGGATGAAACATCAAACGGGCGGTTATTCTTCAAAAGTAAGGGATGAATATGAAGATATTCTACGCTACATTTTAAAAAAATATTTTATTGAAAATTACTTTATTTCACCTCAGGCAAACAGAATTACGGAATTAATCCATAAAGAATATGGTGTTGCGCCTGATTTTCCATGGAAGGGGCAAAAGAATGCATCAGATGCTGGCGTATTTCGAAAAACCCCTGATGGAAAATGGTTTGGGCTTATTATGAATGTTAAAAAAGACAAGGTGATAAAAAAGGCTGAAGGAACGTTTGATATTATAAATTTAAAGCTTGGTGAAACCGAAATACAACAATTAATTCAACAAAAAGGGTTTTACCCTGCGTATCACATGAATAAACAATACTGGATAACGATTTTGCTTGATGATACGCTTGAAGACAAAATTATTATGAAATATATTAAAAAAAGCTATGAAAATGTTAAATGATTTTATTTAAAATATTGTTCGCCCCATTCGCACATTGAATATAATATTGGGATAAAAGATTTTCCTTTTTCAGACAATGAATATTCAACCTTTGGCGGGATTTGCGGATAAGCTTTTCTTGTAACTAATCCGCCATTCTCGAGTTCTTTTAGTGCGAAACTCAATGTTTTGTGCGATATCATATTTAAGTATTTTTGAAGTTTGTTAAATCTTATTATTTTATGCCTATATATTGCATAAAGGATTGTTAACTTGTGCTTACCATTAATGAGAGAAAGCGTGTAATTAAATCCTGTTTTATCAAAGGACTCTATTTCTTTTAAACAGTCTTTTTCTTTGTTTTCCATTTTTGACTTTTCCTGACGGTTACTTTTTTGTACGTACTTGAATAAAGTACAGTTATAATCTAACATAATAAGTATTAAAAAGAAAGGATTATACTGTGAGAGAACAGATAGAGGAATTTAATGCTGTAGAAAACATTGCAAGAAAATTTATTCAGGCAGTACACGATGGAAACAGTGAAATTGTAAAACCCTATTTTTATGAAAAAGCTTCATTTTTCGGACAATTAAATGAAAAAGAGTATCAATCAGGTTCAATTCAATTATTCTATGAAACGATTGATAAAATGGGTGCCGTAGGAGATGATTATGTCGCAAGAGTTGATGTTTTAAATATTGAAAAAACAATTGCAACAGCAAGGGTTATTGAAGACAACTGGCATGGATATAAATTTACGGATTTGCTTATTATGAACAAAATTCAGGGTGAATGGAAAATCGTTGCCAAGGTTTATGATACATTATCCTGCGCAAAATAGAATTAAAAAATGCGGACATTTTATTTATGTCCGCATTTTTTAATTGTAAAATTATTATATTCTATTTTCCCAAACGCCGCCTTTTCTATCTACAAGGGCGTCGTAGCAAGACCAAATTCTGAAAATGCCTGTCAAACCTAAAACGGCGTGGGTTATATTTTTCTTATTTTCATTTTTATTTACTGCTTGACCAATTCCCGGCCAAATAAAGAGTGATAAGGCTGCTGCACCTACTGATTTTCCGCTAACTTCACCATTTGTGCCGTGAGTTCCGGCCGGTTTTGCCATAACAGGTGCAGACATTAAAAGTAATCCGAATACCGCAAAAGTTAATAAAATCTTTTTCATTTGTAAATTTCCCCTATGTTTTATTGTGTATATTTTGCAATAATACCATATTTATTTTAAAACATGAGACATACTTTATGAAAGTTAACATTTGTGTCAATAAAAATTATTTAGATGCATTAAATGGTTATTAAACAAGAATGGAGATTGAAAAATGGGTATAAATTTTAAAGGACAAACGCCGGTTTATATTGCAGTTGATGCCTTACCCCGCGGCAAAAATAAGGATAAAGAAACATCCAAAACAATTTATATTAACCCGCAGACAGTAAGTTCAATTGAACCTTCAAGCAAGAAAGAGCGTCTGGAACAAGGGTATGACCTTCGAAACAGTGGTGACCCTACAGAAAGTAAAATCACGTTAACAAACGGGCAGCAATTTCATATAAATCTTACTGCCAGAGACGCAGCAGAAAGGCTAAGCGACGGCTCACGTATAAAAAATTTAATTCTTGATTATGAAGCGTAAATATGCTTTATTTTCTTGTAAAGAAATTAATGATTTTGTTAAGAAGGCCTTCATCTTCTTCTTCGGCCTCTGAATAAGCTTTATTTTCAGCATTCGGGGCATCTTTTACTTTGCCGTATTTTGCAGCCATTCTGTAATCACCTTCAGCGTAATAAAAATCGCCTAAAACAGCTTTAGCGTGGCTGTCATTATCAAGCTCATAAACAGCATTCCAAAAATCCATTGCTGTATATTTTTCACCAAGACCCGTATAAAGGTTTGCAAGCTCTATTAAAACATTTTTGTCATCTTTTTTTAATGAATGAGCGTGGTTAAATTCAACAATGGCTTCATCATTTTTATTTTGAGCCTTTTTCATATACCCAAAATTAACCGCTGCCATAAATTCATCGTTCAATCCTTCATAACAAAGAGCTTTCATTTGGAATGATACGGCATTTGGCCCTGCTAAATTAATATAATCATCAATTACTTCAAGTGCTTCATTATATTGGTCTTTATTGTAAAAATATTCTGCAAGCAAGAGCTTGTGCGCTGCTTTTTCTTCTTTAATCTGAGGGTTTATAGTATCTAAAATAATTTTTGCCTCTTCGTTTTTGCCTGCCTGAAGTAAGATTTTGGCGTGAAGATTTTTATCTGTTACAAAATTTAGCGCTTCATCATAAGCTCCGAGGTCAAAATAAAGTTTTGCAACGATGTTTTTAAACCCTATATCATCAGGAAACTGTTCTGCCGCTTTTCGTGCAATCCCCACAGCACTTTCTTTTGCATTTTCAATTATGTATAAATCAATAAGTTCAAGATAGCTTTCTTTATTATCAGGGCAAAGTTCAATTATTTTATTGAATTCATCAATAGCTTTTAAATTTTTATTTGAAACACGGTAAAGGCGGGCAAGTTTTACCCTTGCATCAATTGAATTCGGGTCAAGGTTTAATGCTTTTTTTGTATCATTTATTGCATGTTCAAATTTTTGGTTTACAACGTTATAATTTGCTCTCATTAGATAATATTGAAACTTATCAGTTTCAAAATATAAGTCCATTAATTGCCCTAAAGCAATTTCATCCGTTGGTGCTGTTGTTAAAATTTCATTATATAATTCTATCGCTTTTTCAGTGTTTCCTTCTGCCATAGCGTCAGAAGCTTCATTGTGTATATCCTGTAAATCTTTTGCCATTTCTACCTTTTAATTTTCCTCTTTTAAAAACATCTTTGCAAGTTCATCGGCTCCTGTAAAGCCCCTATCTGCTATTAACCTGCTAACTTTTTCATTATCATAGTTTACAAATTTGTGTTCAACCTCAAATGTATTATTATCATTCATTTTTAATATTGCATAAACAGGCATTCTTGCAGGAATCATTGACCTTCCAACGCTTCCAACATTTATTACCTGCTGCCCTGAATTCAACACAAAACCGCAGGGTATGTGTGTATGCCCGCAGAACACAATGTCTGAATATGACCGTGAAACAATATTTTCAACCTTACTCATTTCAAAATAAGGGTAAATGTTTTCATCCTGACGCCTTGGAGAACCATGCACCAAATGAAGCCTCATTGTTCTTTTTTTATAATTTACGCCCACCATTTTATTTTCAGGTAAATTTTTCAAGAAATTAATATTTTCTTGTTTAATGATTAATATGTCATTAGCAAGCGCATGTGCCATGGGTGAAGATTTTTTATTCACCTCTAAGAATTTGGTTTCAGAATAATGGGCAATAAGTTTATCTGTATTTCCCTGAATGATTTCAAAGTTGCGACCCATAGTGTTTTGAAGTTCTATACATTTTTCTATTGTATAGTTTGGATCATATCCTGCCATTGCAATATCGCCAAGGCAAAATATTTTGTCGCAGCCGTTTATTTTGATGTCATCTAAAACCGCATCAAATGCCAGTTTGTTTCCGTGAATATCTGATATAATAGCAATTTTCATGGTATGATTTTAACATAAAAATGAAAAAAGTGAGAGAGTTATTATGGAAAAAGTTCAAATAAAAATAGGGGATATAAAAATAGGGGCTGGGGCGCCAATTTCTATCCAGTCTATGACAAATACAAAAACAGATAATGTTGAAGCAACTTTGGCTCAAATAAAAGAATTGGCAGATGAAGGGTGTGATATTGTACGTTTAGCTGTTTTAAACAAAGAATGCGCTGCGGCATTAAAAGAAATTAAACAAAAAAGCCCTGTGCCTCTTGTTGCAGATATTCATTTTGATTACAGACTCGCTTTAGCTGCAATGGATGCAGGAATTGATGCACTCAGGTTAAACCCGGGTAATATTGGCGGGATTGACCATGTTAAAAAAGTGGTTGAACTTGCAAAGAAAACGCAAACGCCAATAAGGATAGGGGTAAACGGGGGATCTTTAGAAAAATATTTAATTGAAGATAAAAGTCTTACATTGGCGCAAAAGATGGTAAAAAGCGCTATGGAGCATATTGCGATTTTAGAAAAAGAAGATTTTCATTTAATTAAGGTTTCTTTAAAATCATCTGATGTACAGACAACCATTGATGCTTATAGAATGATTTATGATAAAATCCCGTATCCGCTGCATTTAGGGGTAACTGAAGCCGGTACTTTAAGGGGAGGGATTATAAAATCTGCTATTGGTCTTGGAAGTCTTTTATCTCAAGGTATTGGGGATACGATAAGAGTGTCTTTAACGGAAAACCCCGTTGAAGAAGTAAAAGCAGGGTTTGATATTTTAAAAGCTTTAAAGCTGAGGAATGATGGGATAAATTTTGTATCCTGCCCTACATGCGGCAGATGCCAGATTGATTTAATCGGGCTTGCCCATCGTGTGGAAGAACGATTTAAAGATAAATTTGATGAACGATTTAAAAAAATGAAACAATCTGTTACAATTGCAACAATGGGGTGTCCTGTTAACGGACCAAATGAAGCAAAAGATGCAGATTATGGTGTAGCAGGCGCTATAGGTGAAGGGTATATCTTTAAAAAAGGAGTTTTGGTAAAAAAAGTTAAGGAAGAAAATTTATTGGATGAATTTGAAAATATAATAATTCAGGATTTTAATTAAAAAATTACATTAAACGGTTGGTTAAAAACGAATAATAATATATAATAATAGTAATAAATAAAAAGTATTTAATTTAGAGGATTTTACATTATGAAAAAATTTGCAATAACACTTTGCATTTTAGGGGCTTTAGGTGTAACTACAGGCGCTTTTGCTTATATTCAATCTGAAGATATGGCAACAGTTCCCCAAATTCAAGCTGAAGGCTTTTCTAAGCAAATGGGCAAAGTAACTGATGTTGTAAGATATAATCATTCAAAAGGCACTGCTGATACTTACTATAATCTTGACCCTTATGCAGATTGTGAAGGCAGTGATAAATTAAAATGGTATTCATTTGCAAAAAGATGGTTTGACCCGGCTCAAGACGATGAAATGTTTGGCCGCCATGATATCAATTTCTCTAACAAATGGGGATGGATGGAAGGCGAAGCACCTGCTATCGTTTCAAAGAAAGTAAAAGAATCAAAAGGTGAAGTGGATGATGTTGATATTCAACAAGTAGAAGAAGAAGCAACTGAAGCTACAACAATTGATGAAGAAATTGATTCACTATAAGCTTTAGATTATAAAAAAAGAATTTTAAAAGCGTCCTTTGAAAATCAAGGGCGCTTTTTGCTGGTCAAAAATTTTGTTTTCAGTTTTTGTATAGCCACTTTCTTTGGAAGTTTCAAAAGGTTTGAAATCTTGTTAACTGGAAATGGCGCAATAAATTTAATAAGCAATTTGTACTTTACACCTCATTTTGGCAATAAAACGGGGTATGATAGTGCTACTGTGCCTGCATTGTCACAAAGTGACAAAGATGTTTTTATACGCACTGCAAACAGTGTTTTAGCCAAAGATGAAGCTGACGCTTTGGATATTTTAAGAAAGAATGCAGGCGTTTTAGACTTGCTTGAAAAAGGGCTAATAAACGACGATGATATTTTAGATGTTGCACAAACCGGGAAAGACGCTTGCAATTTTCTCTGCAGGTTGCTTGATTTAGTTAATGTTAAGCAGATTATTGAGAATAATGCCGATTTATTTTATAGCTTTGCAGAATGTGCAGAATTTTTACCCATGGAAATTATCCTAAATACACTAAATGATGAAACTAAATTGCAAAAAATTGATTATTTGGCTGCAAGAATTAAAAATCCTACGGTTATTTGTCTTGCAAATTTTGATTATACTGATGAACAAATAGATAAACTGGAAGCCTTGCAGGATGATGAGTATTATATTGAGCTTGTAATTCCCCAAAATGATGCAGAACACTATATTGAAGCACAAAAGACAGAACCTGTAGAATTTCTTAAAGAAGAACGTGAGGGCATAGAAAGAGTGAGTGTAGAAATCATACACACATTTTATCCTGATGGCTCAAGCACATCAAGCAAAGTTGAAAAGGCAAAAAATGACAAGGATGAATATCTAACAGGCTTTAGCAAAAATCATTTATCGGAACATTATCAATATTTCTCAAAAAATGAGCTGATAAATGATATCGAACTTATTTTTAGTGAAGATGGCCCAGAATATATTATTTCAACAAAAGCGTCAGCCATTCTTGATGGTGCTTTTGAAACATGTAGATATAACCTTAAATGCTATCCTGAAAATGTGGATATAATTGAAGCTATCAGGAGGGGAACAATTGATGATATTTTCCCAGGTGAAAAAATTGCAGAGGTGCGCCAAAACCCTGATGGCAACGTTGTTTTGAATGAGGCCTTTGAATACAAAGGGAATAAAATAAAAAGAAAATATATACAAAAAACAGATGAAAACGGCAATATTTTAAAAAGCGAATATGCCTATCACATTTATAATCAAGACAACAATTTGTTTAATTTAGAAAGAAGTTTTATAAAAAACCCCGATGGCACAACAACAACCATAATAAACGGTAAAAAATATGTAACGGAATTTGATGATTTATCCGGTATTTATACGGTTAAGGATGATTCTGGCGAAACCTTGTGTAAATCAAATTTAATGGAAAAACTTACAAAGCCTGATGCTAATAATTCTAAAAAAGAAATTAAAGATTTTATGAATTTTGCAAAAAATATTCCTGCAGATGGTCTTTTATTGATTGATGAGTATATTTCTAAAATTACCATAATGCCAGATGGCAGCCACCAGTCTTGTATTCAGTGCGATGAAGGGTTGTTAAATATTGAATGCAGCCTCCCTGCACTTATGCATGAACTCGGGCATATAGAGGGCTATAAAAATGAAGAATATCTGCTTGAAGATCAAGAACTTATTGAAATTTATAATGAAGAGATGAGAGATTTTAAGAAGAAATATCCTGATATGATGAATAATGTAATATATTATTTTTCACAAACGGGTGGGGATGAAACCTCAGGGCTGGATGAATTTATAGCAGAAACTATGATGCTTATCACAACTTATGGAAACAGTGGTGATTTATCTGCAAGGGCGCATTATCTTGTTAGATATTTTCCAAAAACTATTGCATATATAGCAAATGAATTAGGATACAATAAATTCTAAATAAGGTTGTTTATTACATTGATGACAGGTTTAGAAAAGAAAAAGCCCGTAATTAAAATAAACGCTGTCATTGAAAGAATAAAAACGTAAATATTTGCTTTGTTAAATAGTGTTTTTTTCTTGTAAACCTTAAGGTTTTCTGGTTTTTGAAACATAAAATAAATTATTTTAAAATAAAAATAAATGGCAAGAACACTGGCAAACCCTGCAAAAAGAAGAGGATAAACACTAAAAATGCCGCTTTTTAGAATGTTTGAAAAAAGATAAAATTTAGCATTAAACCCTGCCATAAAAGGCAAACCTGCAAGGGATAAAAGACAGATGGTAAAAAGGGTTGTAAAAGAAGGACTTATATACGCAAGACCCTTTATTGCGCCCAAATTTTCATCTACATATAATTTTTTTGCACCATACTCTGTTTCATATTTTGAAACCTCGTTTTTAAGTGTGTATTTCCTTAAATTTCTTACAACGAGCATAAAACCAGCCCAAAGCCCGAAATTTGAAATTAAATACACAATAAGACAGAAAATTGAAGCCATGATTGAATTTTTGGTTAAAAATGCTGCTCCCAAAAATACGTATCCTAAATTTGCAACAGAAGCTGATGATAGAAAATCTTTAATATCACCCTCCTTTTTTACTATCCTTAAAGCCATTAAACTACCTGCAATAAGGGTTATGCAGGCGCATAAAATAAGGGCAAAATTTAAAATGCTGCCGAAACATCCAAGCGTGCAAGCCGCTTTAATTAAAGCAATCATGCCGATTGTTTCAACGGTGGACGTTATAAAAATTCCTATAGAATAATTTGAACCCTTGAATACATCTAAAACCCAGATATAGAATGGAAATACCCCGATTTTAAATGTGAGAGCCAAAAAGAATAAAATTTCACCAATATTTAAAAGTGGAGAAACGGGAAGAATTTTGTTTATCATCATTGTATTAATATCGGAAAAATTTAAGCTTCCTAAATTTATATAAATATAGCTGATTCCAAAGAGCATAAAGGCTGTAGCAACGCCACTTATAATAAAATATTTAAGACCTGCTTCAAGTGAATTTTTCTCTTTGTCTTTTTTATTATAAAAAGATGAAATTAAAAAACAGATTGAAACAGACAAAATTTCAATTGATAAAATCATTGTGATTAAATCACCTGAAACACAAACACCGTAGCCGCCAAGGATGGAGAGCAGATAAAGAGATGTGAAGTTTGAAATTTTCCTGTTTAATTTTTTTACAAATCCAAAAGATAATAAAGACGCAATTAAAGCCGTAAATGTTATTAAAAATTTAAAGAAAATATTTAAAGGGGTGATATTTATTGAGCCAGACAGAAAACTCAGGCTGTAATCTGCAAACGGAGGAAAGTTTGAGAATATATCGAGATTTGTAGATTTTAAAAAGCTTGATACAAAAGGTATAAACCCTAAAAGCATCAACACAAGGATAGTGTTTAAAAATCTTAAATGCCATTTCGGAGTAAGGTTTTTAAATTGAAAGCCGCTAAATACCGCTAAAAGAATTCCTGTTATTAAAATAAAATCGGATATAAAATACGAAAATGTGTTCATATTTAAACTTTACTCCTTAAAAAATATTGGCTAAAATTGTATCTATATTTATATTTGAGAAGAATGATATACTATCAATTATTCCTGCAGGGTAAATTCCAAAAATAATCACTGCAAAAGCAATGATAGCAAGGATTGCAATCTGGTGGTTAGAAAGCTTGATTTCACCAAAATCGTACTCTGCAATTGAGAAAAATGTTTTGTGTAAAAGCCTCAAAATATATACGGCGCATAGAATTATGCTTAATGAGGCAAAAATTACAGAAGCTTGTATAAAGTTTGTCATAAAGTAAGTTTTTTCAATCAAAGGTGAAGAAAAACCGCCCGTTAAAGATAAAATTTGCCCGCTAAAGCCCATGGTAAAAGGAAGCGCAATATACGAAGCGCATAAAATGAGCATCAATACCGTAATTTCAGGAACATATTTTGAAATTCCGCCCAAAAGCTCAAGCTTTCTTGTTTTAAATTTAAGCTGAATAACCCCCTGCCCCATAAAAAGCCCGGCCGAAGTTAAACCGTGGGCTATCATATAAAATATAGCGCCATTTAGGCCAAATTCAGTGTAGGAAGCTATTCCTATTAAAATAATTCCTGTGTGTGCTATGACTGAAAAGCTAAGAATTTTTCGGATATCATTCTGACTGATTGCGCAGTATGAAGCAAAAACAACCCCCAATGCTCCAAGGAATATGAGAGCCGGTGCTATAAGCTGAAAGATTTCATAAAACATTTGCAGATTAATTCTGATTAGGCCGTAAGCTCCTGTTTTGATTGCAACTCCCGCCAATACCATGCAAACCGGTGCCGGCACCTCTTGCAAGGCGTCTTTTATATGAGTGTGGAAAGGAAAAACCGGCATTTTCATTATAAATGCTGCTAAAAAACCGATACAAGCAACCAATTGCAATACAACCGGGAAATTAACCGCGTTTTTTATAAGGCTTTCAAAATCAAGCATAGCATTTGCATCATAGCCATAGGCGTAAATCAGTGCAGTTGAGATAAACATTAAAATTGTGCCTGTAAAATTAAACAGAACATATTTCATTCCAGCTTGTTTTGCTGTATTTCCGCCCCATATTGAAATTAAAAAATAAACAGGAACTAATTCCAAAAGCCAGAATATTAAAAAAGTAAACAGATTGTTTGCTGTAAAAATTCCTGTAAGAATTCCCTGTAAAATAAGCATCAGTGAATAATAAAGCTTATATTTTGAACCTACCATTGTTTTAGATGCCATTAGCGCCATAAGCATAATAAAAGAAGTTAAGAGGCATAATAAAATAGAAAAGCTATCAAGTCCGAAAGATAGTGTTGCATCTGTTCCTTCAAGGATATCAAAAGGAAATTTTTTAGTGAAAGCAAAGGTTGAAGATTCATGGTTTAAAAACAAGGCGAAAAGCATTGTATAGATTAAATTAAAGATACAAAAGCCCTTTGCCGTTCTTCTTATTTTTACGGCATTATTTGGAAAAAAGGGTGAAATTATTAATAAACCTGCAAAAACAGGCAACAAACAAAGTGTAAAAATATTTAAAAACCATAGAATTATATCAGCTGCCATATTGAGTTAGCCCCTTAAAATATACCATTACCGCGCATAAAAGCACTAAAGTTATAAAGACAAATGATGAAAAAATATAAGTGTTTATGTTTCCTGTTTGGTTTCTTGAAATTAAATAAGAACCAAAGCGCACAATCTGTGAAATTAAGCTGTAGAAACCATTTATAACATATTTATCAATCGCTTTTATAACTTTTGAAGTTTCTTTTATTAAAATTTTATACAACCATTCAGAAATTTTATTTATATAAAATTGCAAAACAATAAATCTGTAAATTAGGCGGATTTTTTTTATTTTAAACCTTCTAACGCCGTATATTTGCCACATAATATACACCATAACGCCAGCCAAAATAAAAATGCTGATTTCAAGCTCAGGATGTCTGATTAGATAAAATTTCTGTCTTATTATGTAGATATATCTTTGAAAATCCGGTGCTATAAAACCGCCAAAAAATGCACTCAAGAATGCAAGGACGCCGACAGGTGCAAGCAAATTGAGCTTTATGCCGTTATATGGCAGCTCTTCATTTTTCGAAAAATCTATTGAGCCTTTATAATTGCCCTCAAAAATTAAAAAATAGCTTCTAAATAGATATAAAATGCTCAAAACCCCTGCTATTACAAATAAGCCGAGATAGACGTATTGGTTTGAACTGTAAAGATGGCTAATAATCATTTCCTTAGAATAAAAGCCGCTAAAGAAGAAACCTGAAAGAGACAGGGCGCCCAAAAGCCATCCGGCTGCAAGAATCGGGAAAAATTCTCTTAAACCGCCCAAAAACTTAATATTTGAAGTTAAAGTTTTTTGAATAATTATTCCTGCTATTAAGAACATCATAGCTTTTGTAACAGAATGCATCCCAAGATGAAAAACAGCTCCGCTATAGGCACCGCATCCAAGGGCTGTCATCATAAGACCTCCTTGCGAAGAGGTTGAAAAAGCAAGGATTTTTTTTACATCATTTTGTGAAATTGCAATAATGCCGCAGCATATTGCAGTTATAATGCCGATTATCGAAATAATTTGCAAAATAGGAGGGGATAAAATTAGTGCAGGATATACTCTGATTAATAAATACACACCTGCTAAAACCATTGCTGCGCCGTGAATCAAAGCACTTGCAGGAATTGGTGCTTCCATTGCTTCTACAAGCCATGTTTGAAATGGAATTTGGGCGGCCTTTACAAAGGCGCACAATGCAACCAGCAGACAAATTCCCGTATACATTATGGCACCAAGCTGTACGTATGCCAAAAAGCCCCATGAATTAACGTCATTCAGGCTTAAAAGCGGATAAATTATATTTTCTGTGTCTTGGATTGCAAAATATGTAAATCCTAAAATTGCACTAAACAATGCAAAGTCGCCAATTCTGTTTATCAAAAACGCTTTTCTTGCAGCTCTTTGGGTATCTGTATTTTTATGGTAAAAACCTGTAAATAAATAGCTAAAAAGCCCGGTTAATTCTAAAAACATATAGAACTGAATTAAATTTGTGCTTAAAATCAATCCTGTAATTGAAAAAATAAATAAATTTAAAAATATAAAATATCTGTTAAAACCTTCTTCATGTTTCATATAATCATACGAAAACATGCACACTGGAAGGATTATAGCATACATTATAATTAGCATAAATGCTGAAATATTGTCTAAAAGGACGCCGAGATGTACTTTAAAAGCACCAGTATTTAAAAACAAAATGTTTGATTCAAAAAAATCATTTGGATGAACAATGAGATGGTGAGCGCATATTATGCTTAAAATCAAAGAAAGTCCTGCTCCAAAAAGCGTTAAAAACAATACCACGCGTCTTTTTGGGTAAGACATATAATTTTCCGGTATAAACGCAAAAATTGCCGCCATCAAAGGTAGTATTAAAAGCATCCATAAATTTTGCACAATGTTCATTTAGATGTCATCCTCTGTTTTAAAATCGTCATAATCCGGGCAATCAGCTGATTTTAGGTTATTAAGCCCCGTTGTGTCAATGTTTTTAAATCTGTAATAAATTGCAAGTATAAGCCCAAGTCCGGCTATAATATTGATAGCTGCAAACGCTGTGATAATAAGCCCTGCAGCCTGCCCTTGCGGGAGCGAAAAATTAAAAATAATATTTTCAAGCGGGGCAAAATTTTCAGCAACGGTATTGTTTTGGGGTGTTATCAAATTAATAACGGCTGTATTTTTGCTGATTAAAGCATTTGCGGCTATAAAATTTAAAACTGCTGCATTTATCATAAATCCTAGTCCAATAAGGATTTTAATAGTGTTTTTGCTTGCAATTGCAATTAGAAGACCTGTTAAAAATATAAAAATACCAATTATTAAATAGTGGCAAAGCCCTGGTTCAAGCCAATTGCCCGGATTTTGCATATTAATTAAAGAGAGCATTTCATCAAACATTTAGCCGTTTTCTCCTTTAATTTTCTCTATATCGCTTGTTTTGTGCGTATTTTTAACTATTATAACAGCTGTAATACCTATTATTGCGGTAAAAAGCAGAACCCCAATAATTTCAAACGCAAACGCATTATTTTTATATAAATTAAGCGCAAAATCAGATATACTAAAGCTTTGCAGAGTTTTGTATCCTTTAAATTGATATAAAATAAAAGGAATTGTTAAAAAGGCAAAAATGACTGCTAAAACAGGTGCAAACAGGGTCTTTAGGCTAAAAAACTCTGCAGATTTATTATCTTTTGCATTTGTTGTTGCGGTGCAAAATAACATAAATACTGTCATTCCAAGTGTAAACAATAAAATTTGAACACAGGCAAGGTATGCTGCACCAAGCAGAAAATAAAACCCCGAAATGTCTAAAAACAGAATGGCTGCACTAACGGCAGAATTCATTATATTTTTTTGAAATAGGCAAAAAACCGCACTAAGTATGCATATAAGCGTGAGAATATAAAAAATTACCGTATTTAAAACTTCCATTTTTCCCCTTATTTTCTAATTTTAAATCCTTTTTATCATTTGATGCAAGTTCGTATTGTTTTGTTAAATATTTAAAGAAAAATTCTTAGTAATTGCTAATTTGAGCCTAAGAAATATCCTATAAATATTGTGATATTTAGATTAATCAATGAAAGCGGCATTAAAATTTTAAAAGAAAAGTTTAAAACTCTTTCATAGCTTAATTTTGGCAGAGTTATTTCTATTAAAAATATTGATAAAATTACCAAAAACGTTTTTAAAATCAGCCAAAATATTTGTTCAAACGATACCAAAAAATCAGGCAAAACGTAAGTGCCAAAGGGGCTTAGGTAACCTCCAAAAAACAGACATATAAAAAATAGAGAAATCGCAAATAAAAGTGCATATTTTGCTAAATGAAAAACTGCAAGTTTACTTCCTGAATATTCTGCCGTATAGCTTGATGTGAGCTGATTTTCACCTTCTGTTATATTAAAAGGACCGCAGTTTAAAATCATGAGAGTGCATATAAAAAATATAATGCAGCTTAAAATTTGCGGGATAAAATGCCAGCCAAAAAGTCCGGCAGTCGTGTTTTGTGTCATTATAATATCGTTTATTGCAAGCGAATTTGAAAGAAATGATACACCTAAAATGCTTGTTCCTATTGGAATTTGAAAACTTGAAGTTAAAATTATGCTTCGAATTGAGCTTATAAAAGCGCCTTTATTACTGCTTGAATAACCGGCAAAAAATGCACCTGCGACCGGGATTGACACCAATGCCAAAAATAAAATGGCAGATGCATCAATATTTAATAATGGCGTACCGCTATTAAGCGGAATGAGAGCAAATGCAGTAACAATAGGGCAAAATACAATTAATGGTGCCAGAAAATATAGAATTTTTTTTCTTGATTTTGGTGCTAAATCCTCTTTAATTAATAGTTTGAGGGCGTTTGCAACAGGTTTTAAAATATTTGTATTTTTGGGGTTTTTATTACCATACTTATGCTCAAATAGACTTATAATGCGGTTTTTTAGATATGCTGCAATTAAAGCTGCAAGTATTATATTTACTATTATAATTATAAATGAAATTGTAATTTCCATTATCTGTCTGCCTCCGATAAAGATATATCCAGACTGTTATACAGTGTGTTAAAATCAGCCAGAGTACAGCCTGGGGCTATTTTTTCAAGAAGTTGAACGGCATAAAATGACGGTGTGCGCCATTTTAAGCGTTTTATTTTGCCGTTGTCATCTGTCTTAAGATAACACAAAATAAGGCCCCTTGGGCTTTCTACCCAGCTTATCGCTTTTTCTTCTTTTTGTTTTATATTTTCTAAATCAATATCAAGATTAATTTCTTCATTGCTATTAGCTAAAAGCCAGTCTGCACATTGGTTTATAAGGTTTAGCGAGATATTTATTTCATCTGTTCTTAATTTATATCTTGAATAACAATCTCCTTCAAATGTAGTAGGGATGCTAAATTCCAGCTCATTATAAACAAGATATGGTTTTTCTTTTCTGAAATCAAGAGGGAGGCCATTTGCCCTTAAATTTACTCCTGTAATTGAGTAAGGAAGGGCAATTTCAGATGTTATCACTCCCAAACCCTTTGTCCTGTCTGTAAAAATCGAGTTTTTTGTCAGACAATTTGTTAAATTACATAATTTTTTATTAAAATCTTTTGTAAAATCTAAAATATAATTTAAAATTTCATTTGAAATTTTTTCTTTTACTCCGCCTAAAACATAATAATTACAAGCTATTCTGCTTCCTGTTATTTTTTCAAATATATTTAAAACCTCATTTCGGAGGCTAAAAATTTGATAAATTTGGCTTTTGAAACCAAGCGATTGCGCAAAATGCCCGAGCCAGTGGAGGTGTGAGGATATTCTATTGAGTTCCATCATCAAAACCCTTGTATATTGAGCATTCTTTAGCGGTATAATTCCAAAAATCCCTTCTGCTGCTGATATATATGCTTCAGCGTAGAAGAATTCCGATAAAAAATCTATCTTTCCGGCATAAGGTATATATTCGCCTAAAGCCTTATTATAAGCGGATTTTTCAAGCCCTTTATGCTGAAAACCAAGATTTGGTGTGTATTTTGAAATAATCTCGCCTTCAAATTTTGCCGAAAACTCTTCTGCTGCCTGGATTACAGGATGCGCAGCCTGATTTATCTTAAAATCATTTTTTAAAGGATTGCCTTCAAAATTTTTTGGAAGAAAAATTCTGGTTAAATTCGGGTGATTTTTAAATTTTATGCCAAAAAGGTCATAAATCTCGCGTTCATCGTAGTTTGCGCTTTTATATAACGATGAAACACTTGTCAATTCATCATTTGCATAGGTTTCAATTTCTCTAAACTCTTTATTTACGGGGTTATAGAGCGTGTATGTTAATAAAAACCTGTTATCATCTGCTTGATTTGGGTCTAAATCCTCTGCAATCAAGGATATTAAGGCGACAAAACCATTCTTTTTGAGCTTTTTTAACGTTTCAAACAGTTCATTTGAGCTTATTTTCATTATTTGTTCACCTCAAAATCATCTGCCTGCAAGTTGTTTGCGTCTTTTAAACTATCTGTAATGATGCAATTGTGCCTTTTTAGCTCTTCTTTCCTGTTTAAAAAACTGCTATCATGTATGCCTTTTTTCAATTTTGCAACTGCTTTAATCAGCTCTTCAGGCTTTGGGGGACAGCCTGGCAGGTATATATCAACGGGTAAAACCTTGTCGATACCTTGGATTACATTGTATGAATTATAAAAAGAGCCGCCCGATACAGCACAAGAGCCGAATGCTATAATATACTTGGGTTCTGGCATTTGTTGATAGATTTTTTGTAGTTTTGGCGCCATTTTAGCGGTGATTACACCGGTACAAATCAATAAATCTGCTTCTTTTGGTGAAACATTAGAAATTTCTAATCCGTATGATGAAAAATCATAATCGCTAAAAGCCCTCTGAGACAGCTCAACAGAGCAACAAGACGAACCAAAAAGCAGGCCTTGAAGGCTGTTTGCTTTTCCAAAATTTAAAATACGGTCTATAGTGCTGATTATAACGTTCATCAATCCTCTTAAAATTATTCTTCCGTGGTGTTTAAAAGACCCGATTTTATACTAAAAAATAAGATAATAATTAAAATTAGAATAAAAATCATAATTTCTGTACAGTAAAAAATATCCAAAATCCCTCTTATGCAAGCAAAGGGGAATATCATAATGCAAGAAACTTCAAATATCAAAAAACAAATAATGTAGTTTAAAAAATCTGCCTTATATTTTATATTATCATTGCAAGTAGCAGCTAAATTACTTTCATAGCCAGGGTTTTCAGCTGTTTTTTTGGTTTTATATCTTAAAATAAAGCCTAGAAGATAAATAAAAAGCCCTGTAATTATTGAAAAAAATAAAATTATAAAAAACTCCATATACAATTTATAGCAATTATTTCAAATTTTGTAAATTAAATATTAATATTATTTAAAGAGTGCTATAATTTTTTTATAGTTTAGATTTTGACCACAAATTCAATTATGAAATTATGAGGATTTTATGAGAGCTTCAAAACTTTTTATACAGACACTGAGAGAGTTTCCAAATGATGCCGAGGCCATGAGCCACAAATTGCTTGTAAGGGCAGGTTTTATTAAAAAATTAACAAATGGTGTGTATAGTTATCTTCCTTTAATGAAGCGGGTTTTGGATAAAGTTTCTAAAATTACAAGAGAAGAAATGAATGCCGCAGGGGCGCAAGAGCTTTTGATGCCCTTTGTGCAGCCTGCTGAATTATGGAAAAAATCAGGCAGATGGCAAGTTTATGGCAAAGAATTAATGAGAATGAAAGACAGACACGATAATGAAATGTGTTTGGCGCCAACCCATGAAGAGGTTGTAACCTCAGTTGCAGATGGGATTTTAGCTTCTTATAAACAGCTTCCTGTTAATTTATATCACATTCAGCTTAAATTTAGGGATGAAATCCGCCCCAGATTTGGACTTTTAAGAGGTAGAGAGTTTATAATGAAGGATGCATACAGCTTTCACACTTCTGAAGAATCTCTGGATGAAGAATATCAAAATATGGCAGAAGCTTATAAGAAAATTTTTAACCGCTGCGGGCTTGAAACCCGTATGGTGCAATCAGATTCAGGAGCCATAGGCGGGTCTGTAAGTCATGAATTTATGGTTTTAGTGGATACAAGCGTGGGTGAAGATGACGTATTTTATTGCGAAAAATGCGGTTACAGTGCAAATTCAAACCATGCTATATCAAAATTAGCTGAAAATGAAACAGATGGCGGGTTTAGTGAGCTTAAAACAGTTGACACACCAAATGTTAAGACAATAGAAGATTTAAGCAAATTCTTTAATATTGATGAAAATTGTATTTTAAAAGCGGTTTTATATATTGCAAGCTTTGCGGATGAAAACACCCCGGATAAGCCTGTGCTTGTTATGATAAGGGGAGATAAAGAGGTTGAAGAAACCAAATTATCAAATGCCGTTGGAGCGCTTGAGGTGCGTAAAGCTGTTGATAGCGAGGTTGTCGAGGCCTTGGGTGCAGAACCTGGATTTTTGAGCTTTTTAGGCGCTGCAGATAAAAATGTTGCAATTTTATTTGATAATTCAACAAAAGGTATGAAAAATTTTGTAATCGGTGCAAATGAAGCACACAAGCATGTTGTCGGGTATAATTTTTCTGATATAACATCAAAAGATGTTAAAGATGTGAAATTTTATGATGTTGCGCTTGTAAAAGCCGGAGAAGGCTGCCCTGATTGTTCTGCGCCGCTGAAAATTACAAGAGGGATTGAGGTCGGGAATATTTTTAAACTCGGGACAAAATATTCAAAACCCATGAATGCAGTATATACTGATGAAAACGGCAAGACACACCCCTATATTATGGGCTGCTACGGCATAGGTATTTCAAGAACGGCTGCTGCTGCGGTTGAAAGATACCATGATGAGTTTGGAATTATTTGGCCGCTTGAAATTGCGCCTTATCATGTGGTTGTTGTGCCTGTAAATACTAATGATGAAGAGCAGGTAAAACTTGCCGAAGAAATTTATGAAAGGCTTCAAAAAGCAGGTGTAGAGGTTGTTTTGGATGACAGAAACGACAGAGCCGGTGTTAAATTTAAGGATGCTGATTTAATCGGGTATCCGTTTAGAATAACAGTTGGAAAAACAATCTCTGAGGGGCTTGTAGAGTTTAAACGCAGAGATGAAAAGGATGTTTTAAAATTAACGCCTGATGAAGCTGTAAAACTTATTACAGAAAAAGTTGATGCTTTAAAATAACCCGAAATTCAGCATAAAGTGAGGTTTTAAAAAATTGCTAAATTCCGAATTAAAAATTTCAATTTGCCACATGTACCCTGATTTATTGAATATTTACGGGGATATGGGGAATATTCTTGCGCTTAAAAACAGGCTTGAATGGCGCGATATTGAGGTTGAAGTTGTCGAAGTGAAGGCGGGCGAGAGGGTCAACTATAAAAAACATGATATTTATTTTATAGGCGGAGGCCAGGACCAGCAGCAGATTATGGCCTCAATGGAACTGCAAAAGAACAAGGATGCAATTTTTAAGGCAGCGCTTGATAATAATGCGGTTTTTCTTGCAATTTGCGGTGGGTATCAGCTTTTTGGGCATTATTACCAGCCTTTTCAGGGGGATAAATTAAGCGGTATCGGGCTTTTGGATGTTTATACAACAGCTGGCGAAACAAGGTTTATAGGAAATGTTACGGCAACTGCCAAATTTTTGAAGAAAAAAACTGTTGTAGGGTTTGAAAACCATTCAGGGCTTACATTTTTAAATGGAGGGGCTGAGCCTTTCTTAAAGGTAAAAATCGGTAATGGCAACAATGGTAAGGATAAAAGCGAAGGGGCAAGGAACAGAAACGTATTTGGCACTTATCTGCATGGGCCTTTGCTGCCTAAAAATCCTGAATTGTGTGATTATTTGATATCTTTAGCGCTGAAGAAAAAGTATGATTGCGATATACCTTTATTGAAATTAAATGATGATATTGAAACTTTTGCGCATAAAGACAGGGTTAAGGCGAAGTATTAAGCGCTAAAACGGAATTTTTTTCCAATACAATATTTGTTTGGCTAAAGGCCTATTATGCCTCAACTCCATGTACCCCATGGGTTTTGCCTTTGTTAAGAAATGTAACAGCATGTATAAAAAAGGGAAAAAGAAAGGCAATTTTTTGAAGGGGATTTTTTTTATTATAGTGTAAGGTTGGTTTAAATTTAAAATTTAAGGTTAGGAAAAGAAAAAGCCAAAGATGGCAAATCTAAAATTTTAGGTTTAAGCAAATGAAGGAAGATGTAGGTTAGGAGGCATACGATGTCTTGGGTAATGTTATCATTAAGGAAAGTTGCGCTGAAGCAAAGAATGAGCAACTTTGAGATGAAATTACAGCAAATATCCCAAAGGATAATGGATTTGCAAAATTACGCAAATAACGTTGCCGATGGGGTTATCACCTATAACGAAGCTGCTACCTGTCCTTCATCTCTCTTTGGTACACAAATGGAATTTATGGCAAATTCATCAGGAATTGCCTATCAATCAGCGCAAATTAAAACAGATGCTTATATTCAGCAAATGCAAATGCTTCAAGGCCAAACTGGCGGTCAATATAATTATGCGCAAAATTCAATAGATGCAACTTATGCAAATTCAGAACAAGCATATTTATTATTTAATGAAATTTATAAACAAGAATTGGAAGAATACGCAAAAGAGGTTTCAGCACAGCTGAATGAGGAAGAAAAAGCTCTTCAGACAGAACAAGCAAGATTAGAGGCTCAATTAAAGGCGGCTGAAGCTGAATATGAAAGTGTTTCTCAAAGAATGGATAAAAACATCCAAGCAGATGCAATCAAATTTGCATAAATAAAAAAGGTTTTAACTCCTAATCAATTAAAACTTATAACCTTATCGCCAATCAAATTGATTGGCTTTATTTTTGTTTTTATAATTTTAATGGCGTTTTAAAAGAATTTTTAAATACGGTATTGATTTTGGCTTAATTTTCTTTTAAGATTTATTTATAAACATTAAATTTTGTTTTCAAAAAAACTTAATATGTGTTAATATATGTTTATAAAAATAAATATTTCGTAATGGAACATTTAGGATAACAAAAGGGAAGATAGGATTTTTTTAAGAAATGACTGATGACTTAAACAATGAAACGGGTGAAGTGAAACAAAAAATTCTTGTGGCAGATGATGAAGCCAGTATCAGAAGAATTTTGGAAACCCGTCTTAAAATGGTTGGCTATGACGTTGTAACGGCTGAAGATGGCGAAGAAGCAGTTGAAGTTTATAATAAAACTATGCCGGATTTGGTAATTTTAGATGTCATGATGCCTAAAATGGATGGTTATGGCGTTACAAGAGAAATAAGAAGAACATCTGATGTTCCAATCATTATCTTGACAGCTCTTGGCGATGTATCAGAAAGAATTACAGGTTTAGAATTAGGCGCTGATGATTATGTTATAAAACCCTTCAGCCCAAAAGAACTTGAAGCAAGGGTAAAAGCTGTATTAAGACGTACAACAACAAAAGAAATTTCAGTTCCTTCAGGTAAAACTGCTAAAAATGTTATAACAACAGGAAGTATTAAAATTGATACTGCAAGACGTCAAGTTTACAGGAAAAATGAAAGAATAAGACTAACAGGCATGGAATTTTCGCTTTTGGAATTATTGGTTAATAATTCAGGGCAAGCATATTCCAGAAATGAAATTTTGCAGCATGTATGGGCTTATCCGCCAGATCATAGAATTGATACAAGAGTTGTGGATGTTCATATTTCAAGATTACGTTCAAAACTTGAAGCGGACCCTGCAAACCCTGAATTGATTTTGACTGCAAGGGGTATCGGGTATATGTTTCAGAGGATAAACTAAAAACGCGATATGCAAATAAATTTAATAAAAAAATTAAACACCGGTAACAAAATAGCGAAAAACATTCTTGTTATCGGTGTTTTTCATGGAGATGAAGAACAGGGCGAGACTTTAATTAGTAAATATTTGGAAGGTTATGGGAAAAAGCATGGTGCCGGCTGTCTAAAAGCCTCTGACTGTGAGGGTTATACTGGTAAAAATAATTTATATTATATTCCAAGGCTGAATTTTGCAAAAACCCGTACAAACCCAAACGGTGTGGATTTAAACAGAAATTTCCCTACTAAAAATTGGGGTGAAGATACATCTGCTGCAGGGGAAAATGCTGCCGATTATTATGGCGGGAGAGCTGCAAACAGTGAAATTGAAACACAGTTTATCGTGTCGTTAATGGATAAAATTTCTTTTGATGCAATAATAACACTGCATTCTCCATATAAAATTGTAAATTATGACGGAGACAGGGGTGGCGCGGCATTGAAATTGGCGCAAAAAATATCAGAATTTACAAAATACCCTGTGCAGAAAGACATAGGATACCCATGCCCCGGGAGTTTTGGAACTTATGCAGGCGTAGAGCGGGATATTCCAACTATTACGATTGAGATGGATGAAAATGAAGCCATAGAAGAACTTTATCCAAAATTTAAAACAGTGTTTGAATATTTGGAAAATGAATATTAAAAAAGCCCTTATCCTAAAGGGCTTTTAAGTTTTTTGTTTTTTTAAAGAGATATCTTTAATGGCAGGTTAATTTGCAAGTTCTATTTTTTCAACTTCAACAAATACGCCGCCCTGTTCTCTTTCCATTTCTCCTTCAATAATAACGGTATCCTTAGGGCCTGCTTTTACACCATTCCAATCATCATCGTCTATTTCAATTTTAACAGTGCCTGTGTTGTCTTTGAAAAGATAGGTTTCTTTTCCTAGTTTTGATGCAATTTTTCCCTTTAACCTTACATATACGCTGCCGCCAAGTTTCTTTGCTTCTAAAACACTTGTAATATCGGTATCACCGGTATAACCGCCTTTTTGCGGTATATAATCAAAGCCGTAATGATGCTCTCTAATTTCTGGTGCATCGTGGTGGGCAAAAACTGCCTGAGCAGAAAGCAAAATAGCGAATACGGCTGTCAGTGCAGTAATTGAAGCTGTAAATTTTTTCATTATTATTCCTCCTTTTTTAACAATTCATTAAAATTTCATAAACATCTTCAGGGGTAATATTTCCTTTTTCTCCAAGGTTAATTGCTCTTTCTTTAAATCTTTGGCTGATTTTTGTTGCAGCATCAGATTTATCAATGCTATAATCTGAAAGTTTTGTTCTTCTTCCTATTGATTCAAAGAATTTTTGAGTCTTTTTGATTGTAATATCGGCCAAAATATTTTTTGGCAAAAATTCATTGGCGCCATATACTTCAACCGCCATTTTTGCAAGCTTTCTCATTTTATCATTTTTCTTATTTTTCCAAACCCTTGGAAGCACAACAGCGAGTGATTCTCCATGGTCTATACCGTAAAGAGCAGTTAATTCATGACCTATCATATGTGTTGACCAATCCTGAATGCATCCTAAAGACATCCAATAATTAAGCCCGCAGGTTGCACACCAGAAAATGTTTGCTCTTGCTTCGTAATCGGTCGGGTTTTGAAGTACCTTTTTTGCTTCTTTCATAAGAGTTTTAATAAGCCCAAGCATCCATTCATCCTGAAGCGGAGTATTAACATCGTAGGTTGCATACTGTTCCATAGTATGTACAAAAGTATCTACAATGCCGTTTACGGTTTGTTTTTCAGGAAGTGAATAGGTAGTTTTCGGGTCAATGATTGAAAATTTCGGGTAAACGAAATTTGAGTGGAATGCAAATTTTTCCTGTGTTGAAATCCTTGAGATTACAGCACCGCTATTCATCTCTGAACCGGTTGCAGGAAGGGTTATAATATCGCCAAGAGGAATTGCATCTTTAATATCTGCCCCGCCGTTTAAAAGGATATTCCAGGGGTCGCCTTCATATTTTGCAGCTGCTGCAATAAATTTTGTACCGTCAAGTGTTGAGCCTCCGCCAACAGATAAAAGGAAATCAATATTTTCATTTTTTACAATTTCAACAGCTTTCATCAGAGTTTCAAATTTAGGATTAGGTTCAATTCCGCCAAATTCTAAAACAGTATGATTTTTAAGCGCTTCCATCACCTGTTTATAAACTCCGTTTTTTCTGATTGAGCCGCCGCCGTATGTCATTAAGATTTTTTTATCCAAAGGAATTTCATCTTTTACTTTTGCAATTGTATCTGCCCCAAAAATAAGCTTTGTCGGCGCTTGAAATTCAAAATTGTTCATTTTTAAAACTCTCCTTTCACCGTTTTGATTATTGTCCTTTTCGGTAATAACTATTTTTAATAATAGCATATATTATCTTTTTGTAGATTGTAAGGATGATTATAAAAAAGAATGGTTATAAAGAGCGGTGAAAATAAAGCAGGAAAAAGACTTGTAAAATTTACGGCAATTTTTCTTCTATTGTGTCTGTCATCCGTTAATTTCGCTTCCTGTGCCGAAAAATTGAAGGAAGAGGACAATAAACTTAATTATGTTAATTTAGATTTTTTTAAAAGATTTAATGATGAGCTTTTAATAAAATATATTATTTTGGGTGTGAATAATAATTGTAGCCTGAAAGGCTTAAGAAATAAAATTAATGCGCTTTATCAAGCAAAAAATATGGAAGTATCGCATGAATTTCCAACTTTAAGTGTCGGGGCAAATTATTTGGGGATAAAAATTCCATATGTTGCAATACCTGACCAGGGTTTTCGTGATAATGCTTTTGCGCTTCCTTTTATGACAACATGGGAAATTGATTTATTTGGCAAAAGAAAAAATAAAATAGAGATGAAGCGCGAGGATATTAATGCTTCAATTTATGAAGAAAAGGGGGCAATAATTTCGCTTGCAGGAGAAATTGCAGGGGTTTATTTTAACCTTGCAAATTTAGAAGAACAGATTAATATACAAAATAAAATTTTAAACAATAAAAAAGAAAAATTAAGAAGAGTGCAAAAAAGCTTTGATAACGGGATTTCAAACCGGATGGAGCTTAATAAAATAAAAAAAGAAGTTAACCTTGAAGAAATTGTTTTGAATAATTATAAAAAACAAAGGGAAGCATTTGTATCAAATATGGCCTACCTTATAGGAGAAGCACCGGGTGAACTTTATGAGGTTAGCAATATACAAACCATTGAGTATTCTGGAACCGTGCCTGATAAAATTTCAAGCGATGCTGTATTTTGCAGGCCGGATATTCTTCAAAAAGAGGCTAATTTAAATAAGGCAAAAATTGATATACGTCTTGCAAGGAAGGCATTTTTGCCCGATATCAATGTTTTTGGAGTATTGATGCTTTCTACTTTGACGCCCAATTTTTTATGGAAAGGGGCGGTTGCATACCTTGTTGCAGGCGCAAATGAACAGATTTTAACGGGCGGAAGACGAATTTTTAATTTGAAATACAAAAAACAGGAATATGAAAGACTCTTGAATGAGTATCTTGATACGGATTTAAAGGCACTAAAAGAGGTAAATGATGCCCTTTATGATTTAAAACGGGATGAAGAGACTTACAGAAATAATCTGGATAATCTCAATTTTGAAGAGGATAACTTTATAAGGGTTTCAAATTCGCTTAATCAAGGGGTTAAAGGGGTTATTGATTATCTGGATAAAGACAGTGAATTTTTATATGAAAAATCTAAAACTTTAAATTCAAAAGTTCAAAAATTTGCGGATTTAATTTCTTTGTATAAGGCGCTTGGGGGCGAATTATGAAGAAATATATTGTATTTGGGGTAGTTATTTTGGTGCTGACCGCATTAATTTTTTCACTTTTTTATTATTTTAAAAAGCCTGAAAGTGACGAGATTTTATTGTACGGAAATATTGAAATAAGGGAAGTAAATCTTGCATTTCGTGTGTCAGGGAAACTTGCGGCACTGTATTTTGAAGAAGGGGATTATGTTAAAAAGGGTCAGATTCTTGCAAAGCTTGACGATGACACATTTTTAACTGATTTAGCTGAGGCCAAAGCAAAGACGGCGGAGATTTCAAGCGTTAAATTAAACGCTCAGAATATTTATAGAAGAAATTTGACACTTTGTCTTGATGAAACGGTATCAAAAGAAGAGTGTGACAGGATCTTAACAAGTAAAAACAAGGCGGCTGCAGATTTTGACCTCTCTATAGCACAGCTTAAAAATGCAAAAATTGCACTTAATGATACAAGATTAATTGCACCAAATGATGGAATAATTTTAACAAGAATAAATGAAAAGGGGACGATTTTATCTGCAGGTACACCTGTTTATAATATGTCTTTATTTAAACCCCTTTGGGCAAGAGCTTATATATCAGAGGAAAATTTAGGGAAAATAAAATTAGGGCAAAAGGCTTATATTTCAAGTGATTCTATGCCAGATAAAGAATTCAGTGCGCATATAGGTTTTATATCGCCGGTTGCGGAATTTACGCCAAAAACTGTTGAAACAGTGTCGCTTAGGACTGATTTAGTATACAGATTAAGGGTAATAATAGATGAAAATGAAGATGGGACGACCGGAGAAAACGGTCTGCATTTATATTTAAGGCAGGGTATGCCTGTGAATATCAGAATTCCTTTAGATAAAGAAGTTTTGGATGTCGGGCATGATAAGTGTGCTGCGGGGGTTTCAGGTGGCGGATGATATTATTATCGTAAAAGATTTAACCAAAACCTTTAAGGGGGATAAAAAGCCTGCACTTAACCGTGTTTCTTTCAATTTAAAAAGGGGTCGTATGGCAGCGCTTGTAGGGCCTGATGGAGCAGGGAAAACGACTCTTTTGAGGATGCTCTGCGCTTTACTTGCTCCTGATAAAGAGAGTGGCTCAAATGTAATAATAGATGGGGTTTCTATATTTAAAGACTGTGAAAACCATTGTAAAATCAAGAATATTATAGGGTATATGCCGCAAAAGTTTGGCCTGTATGAGGATTTAACGGTAATTGAAAACCTAAATCTCTTTATAGCGCTCAATAAGAAGGATAAAGGAAAAGCAGGCATGGATGAAGAAAATGTATCTGTGGATACTTTGCTTGAATTTGCGGGGCTTATAGATTTTAAAAAGCGCCTTGCAGGTAATCTTTCGGGCGGAATGAAACAAAAGCTCGGGCTTTGCTGTACCTTAATTACAAAGCCCAAAATTTTACTTTTGGATGAGCCATCAGTCGGAGTTGACCCGGTTTCGCGCCTTGAACTTATGGAAATTGTTGAAAAATTGGTTAAAGATAACAATATATCTGTAATTTGGTCAACATCTTACCTTGATGAAGCTGAAAAATTTGAAGAGGTATTTTTGCTTTCAGATGGTGAAAAAATCTATGAGGGCAGCCCTAAGGATATAACGGGAAACTTTGAAGATTTTGTCATAAATAAAATAAAGGAAAACAGGGGGAATGCCTTTAAAGAAGCGCTTTTAAACAGTATAGTATCAGATGGTTTCAGGGGAGATATACCAAAAGATGGTGTTACGATATGCGCTAAAGGACTTACAAAGGTTTACGGCAAGGGGAAGAAAAAATTTGTTGCGGCGGATAGTATTGAACTGTCAATTAACAAGGGGGAGATTTTTGGACTTTTAGGGCCAAACGGTGCCGGAAAATCTACAACATTTAAGATGCTCTGCGGGCTTATCCGCCCAAGCGAAGGCTATAGCTCAATTTTAGGAGTTCGTATGGATGAAAATCCAAGCCTTGCAAGGAGTTATCTTGGGTATATGGCTCAAAAATTTTCGTTATTTGGAGATTTAAGTGTTGTACAGAATTTAAATTTTTTTGCAGGGGTATATGGTCTTTCGCAATCGGGTTTTAATTCAGGTTCTAATTTATCTATGGATGCAAAACGAAGAATAGCAGCACTTTTGGATGTTTTTGATTTAAAAAAATATAAAAACACAAATGCCAAGGATTTGCCTTTAGGGTATAAGCAAAGATTGTCGCTATCGTGTGCAATTGTGCATAATCCGCCCGTTTTATTTTTGGACGAGCCAACATCAGGTGTAGACCCTCTTTCAAGACGGGAATTTTGGAATCAGATAAAATTTTTGTCTGAAAATGGCACTACAGTGCTTGTTACAACGCATTTTATGGATGAAGCACAGTATTGTAATAGAATTAGCCTTGTTTTTAAAGGAAGAACACTTGTAACAGGAACGCCTGAATACCTAAAAAACCTTGTAAAATCTGATAAAAATCCTAATCCTACGATGGAAGATGCTTTTATAGAGCTGATTTTAAAGGAAAGGGATATGGTGAAATGAGGGCTGGTGTTGTTTTTGCGCTTGTTAAAAAAGAGGTATTTCAGATAGTAAGAGATTTTTCAAGCATTTTGATTGCATTTTTGCTGCCTGTTATTTTGTTGTTTTTATTTGGTTTTGGGATTAATTTTGACACAAATACGGTGAAAATCGGAGTTATTATTGAAGATAAAAGCCCGACTACAATTGAAATATTAGATACAATGCGGCATTCAAGATATTTGGATGTTAAAGTTTTTGATTCAAGAAATTCTGCTGAATATGCTCTTCAGGGAGGGTATATCAAAGGTTTTGCGGTTATAAAAAATGATTTTACAAAGAAATATCTAGCTGGGCAAAAGCCTGAAATTCAGGTGATAACAGATGGCTCGGAACCAAACGTTGCAAAATTCGTGAGTGCCTATATTTTAGGGGCGCTTAATGTATACAAGACTGTAAAATCCTTTGAGAGTCCTTCATCAAAAATGTTTAGTGGTTCTTCAATCAGTGTGGTGCAAAGATTTTGGTACAATCCTTCTTTAAAAAGCTCGTATTTTATATTGCCAGGCTCACTTGCCATTATTATGACAATGATAGGGACGGTGCTTACCGCACTTGTTATTGCAAGAGAATGGGAAAGAGGAACGATGGAATCAATTTTAACTACAAGCGTTACGAAAGGTGAATTTTTGCTTTCAAAATATATCGCTTATTTCTTGCTTTCAATGACATCAATTTTATTTTCGTTATTTTTGATTATTTTTGCTTTTCAAGTACCTTTTTATGGCTCTTACATAGCTTTTATGATAGTTTCAGCGTTTTTTATGCTTGGGGCTGTGGGGTTTGGCTTTTTTGTTTCAACAATTTCAAAAGACCAGTTTATAGCATGTCAAATAGCCGGTGTTGTTGGTTTTATGCCTGCTATGATGCTATCCGGGCTTATTTATGAAATAAATTCCATGCCTCTTTTTTTAAGGATTTTAACTTGCTTTATCCCTGCAAGGTATTATGTTTCATCAATCACGAGCCTTTTTTTATCTGGAACCGTTTTGAAAACAATTGTTGTAAATTCTTTGATTTTAGGAGCTTTCGCGCTTTTAATGTTCGTTGTTGTATATAAAATTACACCAGAAAGTTTGGAGGGGTAAGGGCTTTATGTTAAATAACAGGCTTATTTCTTTAATTATTAAAGAGTTTTATTCTGTTTGGAGGGATAAAAAGAGCCGTGTACTTTTATTTTTACCTCCTTTAATGCAATTATTTTTATTTTCCCATGCCGCCACTTTAGATATTGATAATATAACGGCAGCTGTTTTAAATGAAGATTCTACACCTGTTTCAAGAGAGTTTTTAAACAGGATTTCAGGGTCAAAATATTTTAAAAAAATTGTTTATGTAAAAAATTTGAAGGAATTAAAGGATGAATTGGATACAGAGAATGTACGCGGTGCAATTTATATTAAAAACGATTTTACAAAGAAATATTTAGCAGGCCAAAACCCTGAAGTGGAGGTAATTTTAGATGGCAGACATACAAACGGAAGCCAGATAATAGGGAATTATTTAGGGGAAATTACAGGAGGCTTTGGCGGGCAAAATGGTGAAATTAACCTTGTTGTGAGGAACTGGTACAATCCAAACCTTTACTATCACTGGTTTATAATATCTTCTTTAATAGGAATTTTGTCTATGTCTATGGTTTTGCTGCTTTCTGCACTTTCTTTGGCCAGAGAAAAGGAATCTGGAACATTTGATGAACTTCTTGTAACTCCTTTAAAACCGCATGAAATAGTTATTGGGAAGCTTTCAATTCCTTTATTTTTTGGGGTGATTGATGGCGCTTTAATATTAATAGCGGCAAAATTTGTATTTCACCTGCCTGTTGAAGGAAATATTTTTCTTTATTTTTTTGCCCTTATTTGGTTTTTAATTTCTATTTCAGGGGTTGGGCTTTTCATTTCTTCATTTTGCAAAACACAGCAGCAGGCCATGCTTCTTGTTTTTGTTTTTATGTTTCCTGCGACAATTTTATCAGGGTATAGTGCGCCTGTTGAAAACATTACGCCAGAATTCTTGCAAAACCTTACCATCATTAATCCTTTGAGGTTTTTTCTCGTTATTTCAAAAGGGATAATATTAAAAAATATTAACTTTTATTTTGTGTTGTTAAATTTAATTCCGATTATTTTTATTTCAATTTTTACACTGTTTATAGCAAATTATTCTTTTAAAAACAGACTTGAATAATTGCTTATAATGTTCATTTTGGGGGTGTTTTAAAAAAATACTTTATTTATTAAGTTTTGTTAAAAGTATATACTTTGTAGATATTTCAAGGTTTTTTTAAACTTATCAGTGGATTTTTATTTTATTCAGGTTTATTTTTCATGGAAAATGTAATATAATTATAGACATAAATTTGCTCAAGTAGCGAAAAATAATTAGATGTAAATATGAAAGGTAAAAATCGATGAGAAAGAGTTTAGGTTTTACTTTAGCGGAAGTTTTAATCACTTTGGCTATCATTGGTGTAGTTGCAGCTATGACTATTCCTTCTGTTATCGTAAATACAAACCAACAAGAATTCAAAACAGGTCTTAAAAAGGCTGTTTCTGTTTTAAACCAAGCAATCACTATGAACATTGCTTTGGAAAATGTTTCACCTGCTGATTTGACAGTTAACGCTTACACTAACGAAAATCAGCAAAACCTTATGGGTTATTTAGCACAAAGATTAAACATTATTAAAGCAACAACCCAGTTGGACAACGGTTCAAGCTCAAACGCTGCTTTCTATACAGCTGATGGTATGAGATTTGAATTTCCTGGACAACAAATAGAAGGTACAAAGAAATCAGGTTGTGGTGATGGTTCAGTACAAGGTAAAGAACCTTGCTTAATATTGGTTGACGTTAACGGTGATAAAAGACCTAACCCGCCTGCTGCTGGTGGCAACTATGTAGTACCGGATGCTAAAGGTACAAGAATCAACGATATTTTCAATATCATAGTTACAGATTCTGCTGCTATTCCTTACGGTGTTGTTGCACAAAGAACAATGTTCCAAAACGACTAATACATTATTAGTTTAAAAGGAAATTTTAAAGCCCTTCCTGAAGAAAATCAGGAAGGGCTTTTTTAATGCTTTAAGAACCGGGGCTTTACATTTTAGCAGGTTTATTTTAATATGGTAGATGAATAATTATTAAGGTATTGAAGCGGCTTTAAGGTATGCCGCAAAAGCCTGTTAAATAAGGAGAAAACAAAATGCCTAAAATGAAAACACACAGATCCGCCAATAAGCGCTATAAGGTGACTGCTTCAGGCAAAATCTTAAGACGCCAGGCAGGAAAAGGACACCTTCTTGCACATAAAAGCCCTGCAAGAAAAAACAGATTAACAGGGATGGTAGAAGTTCCTTCTTGTAATTTAGATTTAATTACAAAGGAATTGCCATACATTAAGTATTCAAGATAAGGAAGGTGAGCTATGAGAGTTAAACGCGGAAATGTTTTAAGAAAAAGACATAAAAAAATATTGAAATTAGCCAAAGGCTTTATTGGCGCAAGAAGCAGAATTTTTAAAGTTGCAAATCAGGCTGTTATGAAGGCATTAAAATATGCTTACCGTGACAGAAGAGTTGTAAAAAGAAATATGAGAGCATTGTGGATTGTAAGAATCAATGCTGCAGTTCGTGAATACGGCTTAACTTATTCTAAATTTATGAATTTATTGAAAAAGGCTGATATTCAGGTGAACAGAAAAATGCTGGCTGAGCTTGCTGCAAATGAGCCTGATGCATTTAAAGTGATTATTGATACGGTTAATAAATAGTCATTTTAAAATAATAATTTTTAAAAAAGCCCTTGATTTAAAGGGCTTTTTTTAAATACAAATTTGTTTACCATAAATGTGTTTTATCATTTGTAATTTTTTTAATTATTTCTCTAAGAGCATAATGCTGCGCTCTTGTAGTTTCGTTTATGTATAAAATTTTAAAGTATTCTTTTTTCTGTGAAGTTTGCCTTTTTAATTCTTTAATATCCCCTGCTATAAAATCTTTGTTTTTCTTCAGCTCTTTTTTGCACTGTTTTTGGTACCATCTGCATTTTATTTCATTAAGTTCATCAAGCCTTAAAAGGTTTGCTTCAAGCTGCAAAGAAATCGGCCTTAAAATGTTGTATTCCATAATATAGATTTTATTAAATTTTTCAAGTTCTTTTTCATCCAAATTAAGGTTATCAAGGTTTATATAATTTTCCTGTCTGGCGTCTAAAGAAGGGCGGTTTGTTTCATTTTTAGCAAATACCACCGGCATTGTAAAATAAAGGATTAAAAGCAGTATCAAAAATTGCTTCATTTTGTACTCCAGTCAATATTTGTCTGCCATTTTTCTTTTTGATAATAATTAAAATCTTCAGACGGCTTTTTGGTATTGTTCAGTTTTATATCATTTCTAATAAAGAGGGCGAATTTTTTGCTTGCCATAACAAGATTCCAGTCTTTATCATCCAGGAGTCTTTTAAATAGCATTTCATAGTTTTTTTCCAATATAATAAAATCAACATGCTGTTTTTCGAGTTCTTCTTTCCAATTGTCTTTTACATATATGCTAGTTAGCCTGTTTAAAAGCCCCGGTTCATAAGTTTCTTCATATCTTCCATCCATAAATATGAAATTATTGGGATATAATTTATAAGCTAAAAAGCTTCCGTAGTGGAAATTTGCCAGAAGATTTCCTTTTAAATTGTTTATCTTTAAAAATTCGGCTTCAACATAAGGATAGCCTGAAAGGCTTGTTTCAATGTTTTGTGTTTTAAAAGTGAATGTAAAGGATAAAAGGATTAGTGTGAATAAAAATATTTCTTTAATATTGTTTAATTTGTTACTAAGTTTTTTGTTGAAACTTTTATAAATATCATCGTATAAAAATACGGTTGCGGTAAATGCAAAGAAAGGCATAAGCCTTAAGGTTTTTATTGATAATAAAAACATGGTTATCAAAATAATGGCTTTTGTTTTATCCAGATTTTGATACAAAACTTTGATATTTTCCATAAATTTGGAGCCTGTGGCTAATTTTTTGTACTTTTTGAACAGATAGTTTCCTGTTATTAGTGCTATACAAAATGCCCAAATTTTGTATTTAAAAAAGCTGAACATGTGCAGCTTGCTGAATATTGACTGCCATTCTGTAATCTTTGGACGTTTTAGCGTAATTGCATGGAATAGGAAATAAACATATTTTATGCCGTACGGGTTTATAAACATTGCGCATAAAGATAGGAAAAATACGATTATATAGGGTTTGATTGGTTTTTTGTTTAAAAATTCACCAACTGTATATAAGGCAACAAGCCCTAAACCTGTAAAGCATCCGCCGTGGATATTTGCCCAGACTATCATTGTAACAGGGATTATCCATAAAATTCTATAATTTTTTTCTAGCCTTGATTTTTCAAGTGCATAAAACCAGAGCATAAAGAAAAGGAAGGTAAACAAGTGACACCTTACCGTTACAAAGACAACATCAAGGGTCGCCTGAATTAAAAGAATAAAAAACAGAATATTGAAAGTAGCCGCTTTATAAGGGTTTTTGGTTGTTTGATTTGAATGCTTCCTTCTAAGAAGAATTAATTTTGTAATTATAAAATATACGATAAAAATCATTATTATTTTAAAGAAAATAATACCTTTGTCGCCAAATTTATCAAGAATGGAATAGAAAATAAGGCTTGAACCCCATTCATGGTCAAACCACTGGCGAGTTGGGCCGAAGGATTGGAAATCAAAGTTTAAAAGCTTTCCTGTTTGGAAAAAGGTTTTTCCTACAATAAGTCTTGCCCAGAAATCATAATCTATTATGTTTGCAGCAATTGAAAGTGTTGCTATATATAGAAAAAGTGAGATGTAAAATATTATAATCATTTTTGTTACCTTCTTTATTTTTGGCTAAAAACATTATATCAAAAATCTTGATGTCGGTGTTTTTTTTAGGTATTATTGTTTTGTTAAAAATTATTTTAGGCGAATGTTTTATGGAAGATAAGATTTTAGAAATAAAAAAAAGCGCTGTAGAAGAAATTAATAGTGCTAAAAATTTAAAAGATTTAGATGAAGTTAAAAATAAATATTTGTCAAGGTCATCCGAGCTTAACAATTTAAAGAAGGGTTTAAAAGATGTTGACCCTGCACTTCGCCCTAAAATAGGTTCTTTAACCAATCAGGTTTCAGGTGAAATTGAAGCTTTAATAAAAGAAAAAAATAAAGTTTTTTATTTTGAAGAATTAAATCAGAAGCTTGCATCTGAAAAGATAGACCCGACGCTTGACGGCACATATATTAAAAAAGGAAGAGTACATACTTTAACAGCTACTGTTAATGAAATTGTTGAAATATTCGAACACCTTGGTTTTTCTTTGATTGAAAATAAATATTCGCCTGAAGTTGAAGTTGAAAAATATAATTTTGATTTATTGAATACGCCAAAAGAACACCCTGCGCGTGATGTTCAAGATACTTATTATGCAGCAAATGCAGAGCATGTTGTCTTAAGAAGCCAAACATCTGGTGCGCAAATTCATGCAATGGAAAACAAGAAGCCCCCCATCAGAATTATTGCACCAGGCAGAGTATACCGCAACGAATCCGTTAGTGCCAGAAAAAACAACCTGTTCCACCAAATTGAAGGACTTTGTGTGGATAAAAACATTACTTTTACCGATTTAAAGGGAACATTGAATGAATTCATAAGATTATATTTTGGTTCATCTCGCCCTACAAGGTTTAGAAACAGTTTCTTCCCTTTTACAGAGCCTTCTGCTGAAGTAGATGTTCAATGTATTATGTGCGGCGGAAAAGGGTGTTCAACATGTTCTGGTACAGGCTGGCTTGAGATATTGGGTTCGGGCATGGTAGACCCCAATGTGCTTGAAGGGGTTGGAATAGACAGCTCTGTTTATTCAGGTTTTGCATTTGGCATGGGAGTTGAAAGGCTTACTATGCTTAAATATGCAATTGATGATATTCGCCTTTTCTTTAATAATGATGAAAGATTTTTAAAGCAATTTTAAGGATTTTATCTGTAAAGTCCAAGCTTAGAGTAAAGATTTTTCTTTTCAATTAATAGTGCAGATTTACTATCAATTTTTGCGCCATTATCAAGCAAGAATTTTGCAATATTAATGCTATTCTTTTCAAGCGCTGTGTAGAGAATGCTTTTTGATGAAACAATATCCGTGTAATCAAGCTTTGCACCTTTGCTAACAAGACTTTTGACCAAGTCTTCATTTTTGTTTTTTACGGCCCAAAATAAAGGTGAATTAAAGCCTGCATTTGGATTAGCACCTTTTTCAAGGAGTAAATTTGCAATTTCTGTTTTATTATATTTAACGGCATAAAATATTGCATATTCGCCAAAAAAATCGGAATTTGGGCTAATGCCTGCTTTTAGCATTAAATCAACATTTTCCAATTTATTTTTTTTGATTTGCTTTATAAATTCTTCGCTTGAAAATTGAAGCTTTTTTGATTTCATTTTTTCTTTTGCAAGACGAATATTAGCTTTTTCTTCAGGGGTTAAATCCTGTTTATTTAGAGGAATTTGCCCGCTAAAGCCCGATGTAAACGGAGTCTGAATTTCAGATGGGGAGAATTTATCAAAGGTTTTTACATAACTATCCCGTTCTTCAGCATAACTTTTTTTGGGTTGATAAAATTCTTGTGCGCTAGCAAAATTTACGCACAAGAATAAAACTAAAATGGAAACTGTATAAAATTTTATACGCATTTTTCCTTAAATTATAAGCCTTAAATTACAAGACCGCCATCTACACCTATAACCTGCCCTGTAATGTAGTTTGCATCAGCCGCTAAAAATTTCACGGTTTTTGCAATATCTTCAGGTTTCCCTAAGGTTTTTAGAGGAATTCTTTCAACGATTTTATCTACAGGTAAATCCTTTGTCATATCAGTTTGAATAAAACCAGGCGCAACAGCGTTTACTCTTATGTTGCGGGAAGCTAATTCCTTTGCAAGGGATTTTGTAAAGCCAATCATACCGGCTTTTGCGGCTGAATAATTTGCCTGACCTGCATTTCCATATACGCCTGAAACTGATGCCATATTAACAATGGCGCCGCTTCTTTGCTTAATCATAATTTTTGAAACGGGGTTTGTTACAAAGTATGCAGAATTCAGGTTTGTATTAATAACAGAAAGCCATTCTTCTTCTTTCATTCTCATAAAAAGGTTGTCTCTTGTGATGCCTGCATTATTAACAAGAACATCGATTCTGCCGAATTCTTTAATTATTTCTTCAATTGCAGCATCTACAGCTTCTTTGTTTGAAACATCAAACTTCTTTGCAACTGCGTTTTGCCCTAAATCCTTAATTTCAGATACAGTTTTATTTGCAGCTTCTTCGTTTCCGGCGTAGTTTATAACGATATCGTATCCTGCTTTTGCAAGCTCTATTGCACAAGCCTTGCCTATTCCTCTTGAGCCGCCTGTAACAAGAGCTACCATTTTATCTGTCATGTTAATTTCTCCTATACGTTTAAAGTGTTCAATTCATTTACTGTGTTCATTAATGATTCTTTATCAAAAACGTTGTATGTTTTTACTTCGGCAGGGCAGATTTTTCTATTTAGCCCTGATAAAACTTTGCCATTTCCAAGTTCGATGAATGTATCTACACCAAGAGTTAATAATTTTTGTATTGATTGAGTCCAATAAACTGATGAACTTATTTGTTCGGGCATTTTTCTTCTAAAATCATCAGCTTTTGTTGTAAGTTCTGCATCAACGTTTGTAACTACAGGAATTTTGGCATCATTTAATTCAAGTGATGCAACAAAATCTTTAAAGCCTTCAGTTGCGCTTTCCATTAATTTAGAGTGGAAGCCGCCTGAAACTGCGAGAGGAACAACTCTTTTTGCACCTGCTTCTTTTATAAGTTCATTTGCATAATTAACGGCATCAATTTCGCCCGTTATAACAATCTGATTTGGTTCATTATAGTTTGCAATGCTAACCAAGCCCTTTGATGATGCTTCTTTTAGAGCTTCTTTAATTTTCTCTTCGCTTAAGCCTAAAATTGCGCTCATGCCGCCTTGTTTTGAGCTTTCGCAAGCCATCTGCATTAAATCTGCTCTTTTTTGAATGGCTTTTAATGTTGTGTCTAAATCCATAACTCCAGCTGTATAAAGGGCCGAATATTCACCTAAAGAATGCCCGAGAGCATAATCCGGCTTGATTGCACTGTTTGACACTTCTTTAAGAGCTTCAAGCGCTGCTATGGATACTGTTAAAAGGCAGCTTTGGGTGTTTACGGTCTGTTTTAAAACTTCATCCGGACCTTCAAAACAAATCTTGGAAACTTTTTTGTTTAAAACGGCATCTGCTCTATCAAACACTGCTTTTGCAGCGTTAAAATTTTCAAACAAATCTAATCCCATGCCTGTGGTTTGTGCGCCCTGGCCAGGGAATATAAAAGCAATTTTTCTCATTTTTTCTCCTCAATTTTAAGATTACTTTTAAGTCTTATTTAAGACCTTCTCTTAAACGAACAACTGCGCTGCCCCAAGCCATGCCGGCGCCAAAAGCACAAAGAATGGCAACAGAAGGTGTTTTAATTTTACCTGATTGAATACCTTCTGTTAGTGCAATAGGAACTGATGCAGCAGATGTATTTCCATATTTATCAATATTTACAATTACTTTATCGTCGCTAAATTCAAGACGGTTTTGTAAGCCTTCTATAATTCTTAAATTTGCCTGATGCGGAACAAGGTAATCAACATCTTTTGGTTCAAGTTTGGCATCTTCAAGGCATTTCATAATTGATTCAGGCATTGTTTGAACAACAAATTTGTAAACTTCTTTGCCGTTCATTGTAATTTTTTTGCAGCCTTCTGTTGCAGGTTCAACAAGCGGGCAATTTTCGCCAATTAAATTCATGGTGATGAATTTTCCCATAGAACCGTTTGCGTTAATATTTAAAGCCAGAATATCATCTACGCCGTCAGAGGCTTCTGAAAGCAATATTGCGCCGGCGCCATCGCCAAATAACACGCAGCTTCCTCTATCTGTCCAGTCTAAAAATTTTGAATTTGTATCTGTTGCAACAAGAAGAACGTTTTTATATTTTCCTGTTGATATAAATGAACGCCCGATTTCAAGAGCGTAAATCATGCCTGTGCAAGCCACTGTTATATCAAAAGCAATAGCATTTTTGGCACCTATGGCATCTTGAATAACACAAGCGGTTGAAGGATAGATATTATAAGGATTTGAAGATGCTACAACAATGGCATCAACATCTATTCCTTCAATGTTAGATTTTTTAATAGCATCAAGTGCAGCATTTACGCCAAAAAATGTTGAATTTTCATCGCCATTTGCAATGTGCCTTTGTTTTATACCCGTTCTTGTTGAAATCCACTCATCAGATGTGTCTAAAATTTTTGTTAAATCATCGTTAGTGATAACAGTATCCGGGACTGACATACCGAGTGATAATATTTGTACGGGTTTGTAGTTCATTAGTTAACTTCCTTTTTGGTTTATTCTTATTCAAAAAATTCTGATATCTTTTTGTTTACGCCTGTTTCAACAGCTTCTTTTGCAACGCGTACAGCATTTTTAATAGCATAAGCCGTGCTTCTTCCGTGTGCAATAACTGTTATCCCTTTAACACCTAATAACAAGGCGCCGCCAAATTCTTCATAGTTAATTCTTTTATAGATGCGTTTCATAAAGGGTTTAGCAAGAAGCCCGATTACTTTTGAAATAATATTTGAATTAAATTCTTCTTTAATCATTTCAAAAAGCATTAACGAAGAGCCTTCAACGATTTTAAGAGCAACGTTTCCAACAAAGCCATCGCAAACTACAACGTCGCAATCGCCATGGAATACTTCTTTTCCTTCAATGTTTCCTATGAAATTAATCTGGCCGTTATCGTTTAAATCTTGAAGCATTTTATGTGCGGTTTGAACAAGTTCATTACCTTTACCTGCTTCTTCACCAATATTTAATATGCCAATAGTCGGGTTTTGTCTGCCGTAAACGTTTTTTACAAAAGTTGAACCCATAATTGCAAACTGACAAAGCATTTCAGGTGTAGAACTGCTGTTTGCGCCTGCATCAATAAGGCAGATTGGGTGTTTCATAGCAGGAAGGGTAACACAAATTGCAGGTCTTTCAATGCCCTTTAATCTGCCCAAGCCAAAAAGGCTTGATGCCATAGCAGCACCTGTGGAACCTGCTGCAACAACCGCATCAGAGCTTCCTTGCGCCACCGCATCAACAGATAGCACAATTGAAGACTTTTTCTTTTTTCTGATGGCTTGCCCTACAGCTTCACCCATTTCAATAACTTCATCTGCATGGGTAACTTTTATATCAAGCTTTGAAAAATCAACTTTAATGTTATGAGAAAAATAGCCGCCGCGTTTTGATTTTATGCCGGTTTTTTGAATTTTATCAAGTTCTCTTTGAATTTCGTCTTCTTTTCCGACAAGCTCAATCGGTACATCATAGTCAAGTGCAGCCCAAACTGCCCCTTTAACTATCTCTTCCGGTGCATGGTCTCCACCCATAGCGTCTATAGCTATTCTTGTCATAATACTAAATTCCTCAAAAAGTCCTACCCTATAAATTGAAAGGCAGGCAATGATTACCTGCCTTTTGCTTTTTTAATTATTCTTCTTCTTTGGCTTCAGTTTCAGTTTCTGCTTTTTTAGTTTTTCTTGTTCTTTTTGGTTTTTCAGCAGTTTCTGTTTCAGCCTTGGTTTCTTCAGCTTTTGTTTCAGGTGCTTCTTCTTTTACTTTTTTGGATTTTTTAACTTCTTTTTCTTCTTCTTTAGTTTCAAGCATAGCCTGACCTTTAATGCTTGCCACTTTGCCTTTATATGTTCCGCATTCCGGGCAAACTGTATGAGTTAATACAACTGCACCGCAATTTTTACATGTAGTAGTTGCAGGAGTAGTTGCTTTCCAATTAGCTCTTCTTTTAGCCTGTGCTGATTTACCTGTTCTCTTCTTTGGTACTGCCATTTTTCTTTTGTTCCTTTTATTTTAATTAGTCAATTGTTATTCTCAAGTTTAACATAAACACAAATATTATTGTCATAAAAAAAGTCGCCCTTGTCAATATTTGAATTGATATTGTTAAGAAGCGACTTTTAAATTTTTTTAAAGTACTTTAAAAAGTTCTTATTATATTAAGCTAACTTTTGTGTAAGCACCTTTTCTTTCAATATTGATTTTATCTTCTCTTGCTAACCAGCCAAGGCTTAGGCCTGTGAAATTAGCATCTAGGTCTAAATCTTTTTGCATTTTTTTAGTAGTAACTTCACCGTTTTCTGAAAGGTAGTTGTATACTTGTCCTACTGCTTCAATAATGCTTTCTTGTAATCTCATTGGTTTCTCTCCTTTTAACTAATCTGATGACGTTTTATTTTAATTTTACAAAAATAAACAATTTTTGAAAAAATGCTTCTACATAATTTGTATTAGCGTCTTCTTTATGTATATAATAGAAAATAGAGTTTAAAAAGTAAATGGAACAAATGGAGGAGATATTTTGAAAAAAGGTAAAAGTTTTGTTTATGGGGATGATGTTGATACTGATGTAATAATCCCTGCAAGATATCTGAATACAAGCGTTGCAGCCGAACTTGCAGAACACTGTATGGAAGATATTGATAAAGATTTTCATAAAAACGTACAAAATGACGATTTTATTATTGCGGGTGATAATTTTGGCTGCGGCTCATCAAGAGAACATGCACCGATTGCAATTAAAGCATCAGGTGTAAGTGCTGTTATAGCTAAAAGTTTTGCAAGAATTTTTTATAGAAATGCTATAAATATAGGTTTAGTTATTATAGAAAACGACAAATTACCGGATGAAACCAAAAACGGTGATGAAATTTCTATGGATTTAGACAATGGTGTTGTTAAAAATTTGACAACAGGAAAGGAATACAAAATTGCCGTTTACCCTAAAGAAATACAAGAATTGATAGATATCGGCGGACTTGTAAATTATACAAAGAAAAAATTGGGGGTATAGAAAATGAAGGAATACAAAATTGCCGTTTTGGCGGGTGATGGTATTGGCCCTGAAATTATGGAAGAGGCTAAAAAGGTATTAGATGCTGCAGGTAAAGTTTTTGATTTTAAACTTGAATATAAAGATGAACTTATAGGCGGTATTGCTTATGAAAATACAGGCGTACCATTGCCTGATAAAACAATTGAAACCTCTAAAGAAGCTGATGCTGTTATGCTTGGCGCAGTTGGCGATTGGAAATATGATACACTTCCACCTGAAGTACGCCCTGAAAGAGCTTTACTTGGCATAAGAAAAGCTTTAGGATTGTTTGCAAACCTTCGTCCTGCAATTGTTTGGGATGAACTTGTATCATCAAGCCCCTTAAAACCTGAAAATGTTTCAGGGGTTGATATTATGATTATTCGCGAACTAACAGGAGATGTTTATTTTGGTGAACCTAAAGGGGTTGAAGTGCGCCTTGATAAAGATGGCAATGGCAAGAGATACGGCTTTAACAATATGATTTATTCTGAAGATGAAGTGCGCCGTATAGCGCGTATTGCTTTTGAAACTGCAATGGTAAGAGGTAAAAAACTTTGCTCTGTTGATAAAGCTAATGTCTTAGATGTTTCAAGACTTTGGAGAGAAATTATTTTAGAGGTGGCAAAAGATTATCCTGAAGTAGAACTTTCGCACATGTATGTAGATAATGCTGCAATGCAGCTTATCAGGGCGCCAAAACAGTTTGACACAATTGTGACAGGAAATATTTTTGGCGATATTTTATCTGATGAAGCTTCAATGTTATCAGGGTCTTTAGGATTATTGCCTTCAGCAAGCCTTGGGGAAGGAGCTAAAACTGCTCTGTATGAACCTATTCACGGTTCAGCACCCGACCTTCGTGGAAAAGATGTTGTAAACCCGATTGCAACAATACTTTCTGCAGGCATGATGCTTAAATATTCATTTAAAATGGATGAAGCTTATAATTTAATTGAAAAATCAATTAAAGATGTATTAAAAGATGGTTTTAGAACAGCAGATATTATGAGCGACGGCAAAACCCTGATTGGTACAAAGAAAATGGGTGATTTAATTAAAGACAAAATTTTAAAAGTTTAAAATCATTTTAAAAGACAGCAGAATTATTCTGCTGTCTTTATATTTTTTATATGAAGGAATTAAAACAAGAGAGTTTTTTATGAAAAGATTTTTATGTTTAGTTTTGGCTTTTTTATTTACAACGGGATTAAGCTTTGCTGCTAAAAATTATACATATCAAAAAGCAGCAGTGAAATATAATACAAGGGAAGCTTATAATGAATATGCCGAGCAAATAAATGATGCCGTTTATAAAAATATGCCAAGGTCATTTTCATATATCAACAGGGAGCCTCAGTTTGCAATAAGCGTTAAAAGTAACGGAGAGCTTGAAAAAGCCTGGATTTTAGTAAGCTCCGGCTCTAAAGGATATGATAAAAAAGTAATTAAGAGAATGGAAAAAGCGGAATTTCCTGCTTATAAAGATTATGTAAGCGCAAAAAATCTTGTTTTCAGATACAAAATAAGAAAACAAACTAAAATTATTCCAATCCCAATTCCTATTTGGTTTTAAATATAGTTTTACTATTTATTTAATTCTTTATTTACTTCAATTAAATCCAGGATTTTTTTATAGACATAATCGGGGTCTCTAACGTCGCCAATTGCAACTATATAATCATGAAAACTTCCAACACAAACAAAAGAAATGTTTCCAAGATTTGACATTCTCTGCAGAGGCCCTTTTGTTACGCTTGAATCAAGAATTGATGTATATTCTAAGTATCTTAATTTACCGTCAAATGCGTTATATGTATATTCCATTCTTGTTTGATAGAATGTGAATTTTCTTGCTATTGTGTTTTTCTTTGCAACATACATAGAAACCCAAAAAGTAAGGATAAAAGATATGCCCCCTGTTATCCAAAAACCCATAATACTGTTCATTGAACCCATAAAGCTTAGTGCAACAGTTAAGAGTGTTCCAAGTATTGCCATAGAAACGGCGCTTATAAATAATGCAAGGAAGAATGCTCTAACACCAAGAGTTGCAGGGTCAAAGGCAGGTTTAATATTAAATACCATTTCTTCTTTTCTTGCTTCCGGGATATAAATTTTTTTTCTGGAATTTGTCATGCTCCCGCCGCATCTGCTGCAGCAGATAGCGTTATTTGGTAATTGTTGTCCACAAAATTTACACTGCATTAAATAAAACCTAAAATCATTTTCCTTTTATAAATGTAGCATGGATTTATAGATTTTAACAATATTTTTTTATAAATTTCTTACAGTTTTGCATAGAGAAATATAAAATAAATTAAACTTATTATAAAGAATGCTATTTGAAGCCAGGTGAGAATCTTCAATTTTTTATATGATGAAAAATTTCCTATTGCAAACGGGAATATGAAAAATAAAAATAGAAATGGTGCTGCTGAATAGTTTGATGCAAAGAAATATTTTAGTCCTGTAATAAAAATTAATAACAGATAAAGAAAAAACAGGACGGATAAAAATATTGTATAAAACGCTCTTATTTTTGGCACAGTTTCTTCTTTAAATATGTTTGTAATCCCGTAAATCAGGGAAACTATCAAAAGAAAATTTATACACATAAGGGAAATTAGTAAATATTGCAAGGTTTTCTCCTTTATTTTTTTCTGTCGCGTAATTCTTTGAGATTAATATTTCTTTTATATGAAAGAGCATCAATGAATTCCATTGTTTTATTGTATACTTTTTCTTTTTCGTTATCATATAAAACAAGGTGATAGCTGTCTTTTAGTTCCATATATTCTTTATAAAAAGAGGAGATATTGTTGAAGACAAACTTCGCACTTTTTGTGCTTGTAAGGTCATCTTCAAGTGAATGTACTATAAGCGCCGGTGCAAAAATTTTTTTAATGTTTTTCTGCACCCCTTTTGATAAAAGCAATAATTCATAAATAGAGCTTAAAGGGTAATTATCCATTGCAACTGTGTTTTTGCTCATTAGTTTTGAAACTGCATTTCTTACCTTTTCGTTTTTAATGCCGTAAGGTTCCCTTTCAGGGAAGGTGTAATAATATCTTAAAATTGTATAAAGCCCAAGGGGCATTAAAAAGTTATAAAAAGGGATTGTCCATCCGTCTAAAAATAGAGTCGTAGAAAGACAGATAAGTCCTGTAATATCTTTATTTTCAACCGCCAAATTAAGTGCCAAAACGGCACCAAGACATAAGCCTCCGACAAAAAAATCAGCATAACGGGGTCTTAGCTCTTTATAGCGTTTGTTTGCAAATTTTCGCCAGTCTTTTTCTTTAACGTTATAAATATCTATTCTGTGGCTGCCATGTCCAGGAAGACAATAGCAAAAAACATCAAAGCCTTTATCGTATAAAAATTTTGCATATTTTTTTAATTCATAGGGGCTTCCCGTGAGTCCATGAAAGAGCATAACTGCACGGTTTGGCTGCACTGTTTCTCTATGGATTAAAATATAGTCCATATCTGTTTTTTTAGCATTTCTAGCATTCATAAATATTTAGCCAAGCCTCATAAAAAGTTTGTCTATAAGTTCGATTGCCATATCAATTTCTTCATTTGTTATGGTAACAGGTGGTACAAGCGTGATTACGTTTTTAAAATATCCGCCGTTATTTAAAACAAGCCCGCATTTTTGCCCTCTGTATTCAAGGTTTCCTTTTAAGCCTTCTTCTATAATGCTGTCGCAAAGGGTTTTATTTGGCGTAAAACCGTCTTCTTCTGTGCATTCTATTCTAAGGGCAAGGCCAAGTCCGTCCACGTTTCCTATGGTTTTATGTCTTTGTTTAAGACATTTTAGTCCCTCTAAAAATCTTTTGCCCTTTTCTTTGATTTCATCTTCAAAATTGTGTTCAGCGAATGCATCCATAACAGCACATCCTGCGGCGCATCCAATCGGGTTTGAAGAATAAGTGGAGTGGGTGCGTCCTGCAGGCCAGATATCCGGGTTGATAAGTTCTTCTTTTGCCCACAGTCCGCCAAGAGGGTTTAGGCCGTTTGTTAAAGATTTACCAAAGGTTATAACATCCGGCTGCACACCAAAATGTTCTATTGACCATAGTTTTCCTGTTCTATAAAAACCCATTTGAATTTCATCTGCAATAAATAAAATGCCAAATTTATCTAAAACTCTTTTTAATTCTTTAAAATATCCCATAGGAGGTACAATGTATCCGCCCGTTCCCTGCAAGGGTTCAGCTATAAATGCTATGTATTCGGATTTTCCTGTAGATGGGTCATAAAATGATTTATATTCGCTTTCAAAATTTTTCTCAAATTGTTTAACGCAATAAAAATTGCAATCTTCGCATTTTTTGCCATAGTGGCATCTGTAGCAATAGGGGAATGGTACAAAATGCGCACGGTCGCCAAAATGACCAAAGTGTTCCCTGTATCTGTAGCTTGAAGTTACACAAGAAGTGCCGATTGTTCTTCCATGATAGCCGCCCATAAAGGCAAAAAGAAGGTTTTTTCCTGTATAGTTTCTTACAAGCTTTAGTGCGTCTTCAACAGCCTGTGCGCCGCCAACATTAAAATGCACCCTTCCTTTCAGGTTAAATCTTTTTTCGTTAGCTTTTGCTATTTTTGAAGCTAAAAGTACTTTATTTTCAAACAAAAAACGTGAAGCAATCTGGGGCATAGTGTTTATGCAATTAATAACAGCATCTTCTATTGTTTTATTTTTATATCCAAGATTGCAGCTTGCATACCACATTTGAAGGTCAAGGTAGGGGGTTTCATTATTATCAAACATAAATGTGCCGGTGCATCTGTTGAAAATTTTTGGTGTTTTACTGTAGTGTGTGGTGTCCCCCCAAGAGCAATATTTATCATCAAGTTCTCTTATCTGCGCTTCTGTGAGCGTTTTTTGTTCTAAATCCTGCATTTTTCATTCCCTTCTTTAAAAATAGATGGTTTAAAATGTCATTGAAATCATTAAATTCAACAAAATTCATGTTGTTTTCAATGCAATGAGCCTTTAAACTGTTTTTAGCAAACAACAGATTAGCCTTGCTTGCAATACACCTATCGGATAATCCATCACCGGCGAATATGAATTTTTCATTTTCTATGGTATGCATCTTTGCAATTTTGCATTTGCAACATCCAAGATGAAGGGGGCAGTTTTTATCTTCATTATCAAAGAATAAATTAAATTTTAAATAGTTGTTTTCTTTTTCGATTTTAAGTTTATTTGTAAAAAAAGGGATATTTAGATTTTCTTTTCTAAGTGTGTAATCAATAAAAAAATCAAACCCATCACTTATTATGTATATATTTTTATTATGCTTCTGCATTATGGTGCAGAAATCTTTAAAACCGTCCTGCAATTCAATAGAATTCAGGTAATTATAAAATTGCTCTTCGGTAAGGTTTTTTATAAGGTTAAGCTGCATCTGCATACATGTTTTAGAGTTGATTTTACCTTTAATCCAATCTTTTTCAACATCAAGCCATTTTGATGGGGCGAATGTTTTAAAGAATGTGCATACCGTATCAAATTTTGTTATTGTACCGTCAAAATCTAAAAAGATTGAATTAATTTCATCAAACATCTAAAAATCCTCATGTTGAATATTTTTAGATTTTAAAACAAAAGAGATTGTTTTAGATGCTACCTTATGACTATTTTTTAAGAGATAATTTTTCCTTTTAGCTCCTTAAGTTCTTTTAAAACAGGCTTTTTAAATAAGTTTAGTCATCTGCGCCTTGTACCTTCAATTGATGCCATTTTTGACCTGGTTAAATTTATAAAGTCTTTAGCATAATTTACAGGAACTGCAAAGCCTATTCCTATGTTTGAGCGGTTATTATCTGGATTATAAATTGATTGGTTGATGCCGATTACTTCTCCATCAAGGTTTAAAAGAGGTCCGCCTGAGCATCCCGGGTTTATTGCGGCATCTGTTTGAATTTTTTTTCTTTGATAATCAATCCTTGAAATTATTCCTGTGGTAAGCGTTCCTCTAAATCCAAATGGATTTCCTATTGCAAGCACTCTTTGCCCTACTTTAACATTTTCACTGTTTCCAAATGAAATAACAGGAAGAGGTTTTTTTGGGTTTATTTTTATTATTGCAAGGTCATTTTTATCTTTTAAAACGGCAACCACTTCTCCTTTATAGGTTTGGCCGTTTGAAATTGTAACTTCAATATTTTTTGCTTTGCTTATAACATGAGAGCTTGTTAAAATTGCACCTTTTGGGTCTATAACACACCCTGTGCCTGATGATACACCTTCATCCACCTGAGCGTCTATTGCAACAATGGAGGGGGTGATTTTTTCGTAAATTCTTGTGAATGAATTTTCTTCCATAGTAGCTGCAAATGCAGATGAATTAGGAGATGATAAAAAAATTGGCATGGAAAAAAATATAAAAATTGACAAGTTTATATGCAAAAAATATTTTTTCAATGTTTTATACATCAATAATACTCCGAATTTTACTGTTATTTTAATTAAAGCATTATACCTATAAAATTAAATTGCACCCCTGTTTTAAGTGTGTTATAATTCTTTTAGCTTTTACGAAAGGAAAAAAAATGAGAAATATTGATGTTTTTAAAAGACATTTAAGAGAAAGAAGAGCCGTAAAGATTATTTCCGGCATTGATAACTTTGATATCGAAAGCGTTAAAAATGTTGCTAAAGCTGCACAAATTGGGCTAGCAAGCGCAGTAGACGTTGCAGCAGATGAAAAAGTTATTAAAGCCGCAAAGCAAAGCACAAAACTTCCTGTTTTTGCTTCATCCGTTGAGCCTTTTAAGCTTGCAAAAGCTGTTCAGTGGGGCGCAGATGCTATTGAAATTGGAAATTTTGATGCTCTTTATAAACAAGGGCTTGAATTTGGTGCAGATGATGTTTATGAGATTGCACTTGAAACAATGACATTGACTCCAAATGGTGTATTCACCTGTGTTACCGTTCCTGGCAACATTGATGTTCAAGCACAAATTGAACTTGTTCACAAGCTTGAATTATTGGGGGTTGACCTTATTCAAACAGAAGGAACAAAACAAGGTGCAATCAATAAAGCAACAAATGCGCACGAATTTTTAAATTTAGCTAAAACTACAATTTCAAACACTATGGAAATTGCAAGACACACTGGTATTCCTATAATGACAGCATCAGGTGTTAACGCAGATACTGCTCCTTTAGCTTTTGCTGCAGGTGCAAGTGCAGTTGGTGTTGGTTCAGCTGTTAACAGACAAGAAACACAAATTGCGATGATTAACGCTGTAAGAAAAGTTGTAGGCTCAATTGCTTACAGAGATTCATTCAGACGTGATTTGTATGAAGCTAATCAACATTTATTAGTAAAATAATAATCTTTAAATATATTAAATTAAAACCGCCTTGAAATAAAATCAGGCGGTTTTAATTTATAAAAACATAATCTTAATCTTAAGCTAAGTCAGTTTAAAAACGCATCTTTAGCTTATTGTTTTTTTGTCATATCATCAATGATGTTTGAAATTTTTTGCGGCATAAACCCTGAGCAGGTATTCCAAATTAATGTCTGTACAGCGGTTTCCGGGTTATCATAATTACCTTTTAGTTTGCAGACGCCTTTTAACAAATCAATCGTGCCATCTGGGCAAGATTCAAAATGGCCGCAATTTTGGCAAACTTTTAATATATATCCTTTAGATTTTAATTTTCTTGAAATATCTTCCATAGCATCATACATTCTTAGATGCGCATCAGAGATAAATCTTTTTTTCTTAAATCTGAAAACAACTTTTCTCATACCATCTTCAGATACCAAATCTAATTTGCAGATTAAATCTTTTTTGCCGTCTGATACTATTGAATTAACGGTGGCAGAATTTACATTCTCATCTTCGGTTATTTGTCTTTGTATGCCTTTTAGGGAAATTTTCTTTGTTACCACTTTAAAATTAAGCATAAAAGAGCAAACAGGGTAAAGACAAAGGTACATTAAAGATTTCAAAGGAAGCTTTGCAGCAAGAATTCCTAATAATGTACTGAATAACCCTAAAACTCCAAGATGTAGAATGTATTTAAAGCCTATCCCTGATTGGAATGTAAATGATGAATACAACAAAATTCCATATACAATTAATGCAAAAAGTGCGCCTGGTTTTAGTGTTGAAAATACGAATTCAACAAAATACCAGGGTTTTTTGTGCAAAAGCGGCAGGTAATATTTAAATAAAGAATATCTTGAAGATAAATTTGCTGTGCTTGCATCAAAATTTTCAGCATCAACGTATGTTTCCATAAAAGGGCAATACATTGGTTTTAAGTCGTTGCTTGCAAGAAAAAGAGAATATTTTAGTTCGTCATTTCTTGTTTCAAAGCAAATGCGGCCTGTTTTTTCAAGCACATCTGCCGTTATAGCACAATTATTGCCATCAATCACCTGAGATAGTTCAAACATTCTTCTTGCAACATTTACGGTATTGTTTACAAAATGCTGCTTTGCGTTTAAAATTTCATATTTTAATTTATAGAATAAAATATCTGATGCAGTTTTAACATTCAGGCTTCCGGTTAAAATGGTTCCGGGTTCATAAATACTTTTGTTTACAAGCTCAAGATAATTTTCCCCGACAGTTCTGTCTGCACCCAGAAATACAAATGCATCAAATTTGTTTTCAGGAAGCAGTTTTTCCACAAAAACAGACAATGCTTTATCTTTAGAGAAAAACTCGGGGTTTTCGATATTGTGAATAATTGCGCCATATATGCATTCGGGAAGGAAATTTACAGTATCCTTTTCTCTTTGAACAATAACATGGACTGAATAATTTTGTTTTGAATAGGTTTGATTGTTTAAAGATTTTAATAAATCTTCAAGCCTTTTATGTTTACTATTTGCCCAAATAGCAACACATAATTTATTTTCCTTTAAATTCATCTTTTGCATATAATGCTCATTTTTGAGAAAGCCTTTCCTCCAGAATGCTTTGAAATTAAGCGTTAAAAGGTATACGCAATAGAGAATAAGGTATAAAAATAATAAAAACAATATAAAGCTCATATACCAGATTTTAAATAAAACAATGTTAAAAAACCAGAGTTTTTTACGATATTTTACGATTATTTTATGGTAGAATTTTTCTATGATTATATTCTTAGGACAGTGCGTACAAAATTTTGTTGAGGCGGTTAAATATACATTTAAGGGAAATGTTACCTTTAAAAGTGTTGTATCGCAGGCGGCAAAGATAGGCTTTGATTCACTCGGTATATCTCTTATGATTGTTTTAATTGCATCATCCGTTATTGCGCTTCAGGTTTCAAAGCAGTTTTTATTAAGCGGAGCAGAGGATTATATAGGCGGCTTTCTCGGGGTGGCTTTAATCCGTGAAATTGCCCCCGGGTTTGCGGCACTTGCAATAGGAGCAAGGGCGGGGACAGCTATTACTGCACAAATTGCCAACATGAAAGTAACATCACAGGTAGATGCAATGAAGGTTTTAGGGGTAAATCCCATAGGATATTATTTTGCACCAAGAATTATAGCCGGTGCTTTTGGTGTAATGTTTGTCGTTATTCTGGCTGAATTTATAGGTGTTTTAGGTGGCATGGCAGTTTCGTATTTTTCAATAAGCCTGCATCCCAATCGTTATATTAATTCAGTATGGCTTATGTTTAATACAAAAGATATTTATATAAGTGTTTTAAAAGGATTTGTTTTTGGCGCAATAATTTCAACAGTGTGCGCAACAGTCGGCTACAATACAACAGGCGGAGCAAAAAATGTCGGTGACTCCACAACAAAATCGGCTATTTTATGCACTATGTATATTCTTTTTGCAGACCTTTTAATTGCATTTTTATTTTATACAAGCAATTATTAACTTTTTTCTTATTCTTTATCTGTATTGTTTGGTTTTGAATATTCATCAAATATATTTAAAATATTTACTATCGCATTAATTCTGTGGTTGTACAATTCAAGCAGCGTATTTAGTTTGCAAATTTCTTCATCGGGTAAAGCCGGATTTTTTAATTTGTCTTTAATTTCATTAATTATTTTTTCAAACTCTTCTTTTTGTTTTTCAAGTTTCTTTTTGCTTTCTTTTCCATAGATATTATCTAAATCTTTTAGTATTTTTTCATTAACTTCATTTTTGTCATCTGTATTTATTTTTGAAAAGTCATCTGTTTTTGTATCAAGCTTTTCTATTAATTTTTTTATAAATTCTACACCGTTGTATGAATCAAGGTCATTATTTTTCATATCTGTGGCAATATTTCCAAGCTTAAAAAGTGAATCTGAAAGTGATGTTAGAATGTCCATCTTTGCATTGGCTTCTTTTGCGACAGCATTCATTTTACTTTCTATTGCTTTGATTTTTTGCTCAATTTCATCCTGCGATAGGCCAGAGCAAAGTATTCTGCTTATTTGTTCCTGAAATTTATATGCGATGTTTGAAATATTTGTATGAATGCTGTTTCCTTTGCAAATAGCATTACTTGCAAGGCTTACAACATTTTTCGCGTTCATTCTGTCTAAGGATTGATAATTTGACCTTAAGCCGCTGATTCTATTGTATATTCTATCTGCAGCATTCATAAAGCCTGTATCCGGTGCTTTAGATACAGTGATTTCGTTTGTTTCTGTCTTTGATATGCCAGATTTATTATTTTTTATTGTTGAAGAAGCTTTTGATGTTTTAATAAAGATATTATCTATATTCAAAATGCTCTCTTTCCTTTTTGATTTTGATGCTAAATAATTTATCGTATTGTATATGTAAATTCTTTAGCTTGTGTAAAGGATTTTTAACAAAAGTAAAAGCGGAGTTTTAAAAATGCGCCTTTAATTTAATATTATTAATCTTTTTATTTTTTAATTATCCTTTCGGGGGATTGGAAAACGGGGTTGTTTTTTAAACAATGGTTTAAAAAGAAATATAATTATTTTTTCCTATTAAATAATAAGGTTGATTTTATGGGCAAAACTAAAGAAAAGATTAAAAATAAAATAAAAAGGGATTGTGAGCCTATTTTAGAATTTCTTTTCAGCGGGCAAAACCAGATGGAAAAAATCAGGCTTTATCAGGTTGAAAGAGAAGAGAAAGGCGGAATGCCAAAGAAACGATGGTTTTTTGCACAGTAAGAGATAATATGCTGCGCTTGTCATAAAATTACGGATTTATGCCAAGGTCTGTGCGCTGCACATCCCGTTTTATTAAGTTTCGCTGCTCTCAACTTAATAAAAAGCACAGGTTGGTACCTGTGCATGTCATAAAATAAGCATAATTTACAACTGAAAGAAAACTGTTTCAATGCTCCTTTTGTTAAATTTTTTTAGGGCATCTCATTTAAAGTAAGATAAACTAATATGTGAATTTTATCCTAAATTAAATATCTGGAAGTTATTTTGACCTTTTGGTTTGTTTTAAATATTTACTTCTTCCACATTAATAAAGTTTTTTTAAAAAGCATGATTTCAGTTTTTACTATTTTGTTTACAATACTTTACAAAATTAAATGCGTTATAAAAATGCGTAATTTCGAGCGTGTAAACCTATTTTGTAAAGATTTATTACAAAAGTATATATCATGTAGGCAATTTTTATATATAAAAATACTTTATATACATGTATAGAAAGTATTGTGCGTAATAAATGCTTCTATATGTGAGGTACAAATTGCAAGTAAGAAGGTATAAAGCGCGATGAGCGGACAGCATTTTTCAGCATCCATATATATTGGTGATTACCTTGTTACAGGGCAAACCAGCGATCTTCAATTCGAAATTACCGAATTGAATGATGATAAAATGGTTGTCCACCGTAATTTGTCTGGCGATTTGGATGAAATTGAAACCAGAAAAGAAAACGAACTTATGGCAGTTGAAGCCAAATTTGATATTAATGAACCGCTTGATGACGTTCCTTCTGATATTGAAGAAGGCGAAGAAGGAGAAGATGGTGAAACTACACCTGCTCCTGAAACTACCATGGAATACTCTGAAGCAAGCAGTATGACTACTGAGCAAAGACTTGAGATGATGAGTGAACAACAGGAAATTGAAAACAGGTATCAATCTGAAGAAGATGATAAAATGAGGTCGGCTCAAATTCTTGAAGAAAATATTGATAAAACAATAACAAGAAAAGAACTTGAACTTGAAGTGCTTGAATCTGCCGAACAAACCTATGATGAATATTTAGATGAAACCAATATGAGTTATTTTAATAATTAATCTCATACTGCATTTGAATTATTGATTTTAATAAAAAAATTAATTAAAGTATTTATTAAGAATGCCGATATAAGGCTTATGAAGTGTTATATTGAATTTTTGAGGGTAAATGCTTAATCTGGAAAAAGAATTATTTATTGATGGTATGGATGATATTTTGTGTTCAAAAATCCATAATATTTCAACGACTATTCTTCTTGTAGATGATGAAATTAATAACCTTCAGCTTTTAAAAAGAACTTTTCACCGTAAATATAATGTTTTAACGGCTGAAAACGGTCTTGAGGCACTAAAAATTTTTGAAGAAAATATTGATAAAATTTCTCTTATAGTATCAGACCACAAAATGCCTGTTATGGATGGCACTGAGTTTTTGGAAAAAGTTAATGAAATTGCGCCTGATGTTATAAAAATCTTGCTTACAGGGTTTGCGGATGTTGAAATTTTAACGGATGCTGTAAATAAATGTAATTTATTTCAATATATGCTAAAACCTTTTGAGCCAGAAGAACTTACAAATATTGTAGAGCTTGGGATTAATAAATTTAATTTGACAAGTTCAAAAGCGGTAATTTTAAAAGATTTAAAAGAATTATTCTATAAAACAATTAAATCAATTTCATCTGCTCTAGATTCAAAAGACCCTTATACTCACGGGCATTCGCTTCGTGTTACTTTATATTCTTTAATTTTGGCAAAAGAAATGGGCTTTGATGAAAAATTACTGGAAGAAATTGAAACCGCAGGGCTTTTGCATGATATAGGTAAAATTGCCATTCCGCAAAATATTCTCTGTAAACCAGGTAAATTGACGGATGAAGAATTTGCTGTTATGAAATCACATCCAAATAACTCGGAAAGATTAATTTTAAGCGTAAAAAAACTTGCAGGAATTTCAAGCTGGCTTAAAGCACACCATGAAAGATGGGATGGCAAAGGATACCCTGATGGCTTGCAGGGTGAAGAAATTCCTTTATCAGCAAGAATTGTTGCCATAGCAGATACTTATGATGCTATGACATCCACCCGCTCATATAGAAAAGCTCTTGATCATGAAGTTGCAATTGAAGAAATTAAAAGATGCTCAGGCAGCCAATTTGACCCGAATTTAGCAGGTAAATTTATTGAACTTGAAGAAACGATAAAGGCTGCAAAAGAAAACCCTGAGGAATATTATTCAAAATACAGTTTCCTTCAAAAAGAAAGTAATTTAAAAATAGTATAATTCTCTTTATTTCTCTTTTTTATAAAAATTTGGTATACTTGTTTTTAAAATAAGTATTACAGCGGAGAAATTGTATTTTATGTATAAAAAGAGTGCATCAGTAGCAACGATTGCAGCAAAATCTTTAGTAATATATTTTGAAAAACTGCCTATGTTTTTAAAATATCTTGCTGCTCCTGTTTTATTGCAAATTTTGGGAGGGGTTATTCTTGGTATCGGCATGTTTATGATTGCCGCAAAAGCTATTGGAGGCGGCGGTGCAGGTGCAATGATGATTGGTGTTTTGGTATTAATTGCAGGAATTGCGGTTTTGGTAAATGCCATCTGGAAATATTTAATCAAAATGGGCGGTCTTATTTTAATTTCAAAACAAATTATTGAAAATGAACCATTAAAGGATACAAAATATTATACAAAGGCCTTTGAAAGCAGAAGCGGATACATTACCTATCTTTTAATTGCAGGGTTTTTAATTCCTTTAATTCCGATAAGCTTAGCATTTATCGGCGGATTTTATGCGGGGTATGTCGGAGATAATAACCTGCTTGCGCTGTCAATATTTTTATCGATTGCATTTCTTGTTATCCTATGTCCGTTTTTGATTGTAACAATGCAATCTTTTGCATTAAGCTCCAATTTAACCCCATGGGAAGCTATTGTTAAAGGGATGAAACTTTCAGGTGGGAAATACCTTCAAAGTTGGGGATTACTCATTCTGTACTCAATAATTGTAACAATTATAAGCCTTCTTATTGCAGTATTTGCAATGATGGTATCAACAGGGGCAGGTCTTCCTAAGGTAACAACAGATATAATTAGTTATATATTTTCACAATTTTTCATTCCTTATTGGGCAATATGCTTTACCTGGTGGTATTTAAGAATAGAAAAAGAGGAAAGAAGCGGAAGATAATTTATTTTAAACTTCCATGTTCATCTGTGCCGCCTGTTTTTATAAGGTTATATTTTTCGGCCAGAATATAAGGTTTTTTCCTTGAATGAAACTTAATAATCCCTCTGTGCCTGTTGTAGGGGTAAAAAGTTTCAATGCCGTCAAGGCCAAAAGATTTTAATTTTTTTACAAGATAATTTAAGCTTATAACAGAACAGCAGCAAGGGTGTGCCAATACTGCAATACCACCTGCCTTATGAATTTTTTCAATCGCATCTTTAGGATGTCTTGAATGAAAAAGTCTTACAATGTCATATTCTGTTTCAGATTTTTTCTTTGTGCAAATTTCATTTATATTCGGATTATTGAAATCAACACCGTAGCCTAAAATATGAATTAAACTTGTTTGATAAAAGCAATCAAATTCTACGGCAGGAATTAAAACAGGATGGTTTATATATTTTGAATTTTTATACCCGCTTAATGTGTTATGGTCTGAAATTGCAAAGTGTTCCAAGCCAAGCGAAATTGCTTCTTCTATTAAAGTATCAAAATCTTGTCTGCCGTCTGATTCTTTTGAATGGGTATGAAGGTTGGCCTTTTTAAAATAATCTTCGTCTTTAATATTTGAAATTCTATCTAAAATATTTTGCATTTTTATTTTTTTTCAAAATCATCAACAAGATGAGTCAATTCCTTTTTGGATTTTTTCTTTTTATCCTTTTCCTCATCTTCTTTTTCTTCTCTATCCAAAATGTTAAATTTTTTAATTCTTGAAGCGTTTAAAAGCGCAAGGGAATCAAGCGCACTTCTTAATTGCGCTGATCTGTCAATAAAAACATTCTCTCTTCTTTCTTCTTCAGATTCTCTTTGCCCTTGTGCGAAGTATTCTCCACCTTGCCCCATTTTATCATCAGACGTTTTGTTTGCCATACCTGAAGCATCCCCTGATTTAAAATTGAAGCCGTTCAGCCCAAGAAAACCTGTCGAACGGTTATCGACCATAATTTCCCTACCTTCTTACCTTTTGCCTAAACCCTGATTTTCCTCGTTGTTTTCTAATTGCTTATTATATCATTTTTTATAGTTTATGGCAAAGATAAAAGCTTTCTTTATTGTAAAACATAAAATAAAATTTTTTTGCGCCTTTTAAAGCGTACTTTATATAAAAATATTTTAATTGTTAACATTTTGAAACAAATACAAAATTAACAAAATTTTTAGGCAAAAAATATGTTTTTTTACTTTTACTATAAAATATTTCCTATATAATATTATTGTAACAAGGATTAGGGAAACTAAATTGAACAAAAATATATCATTTAAATCTAACCCCATTGAGATAACAGATATAAAACCTTCTGTTTTATATGATAGAGAAGTTTCTTATAAAGAAGAAGATGTTGTAGCGCCGCTTTTAGATGCACTTGAACAATATAAAAAAGCTCCTTCAATTGGTTTTCATATTCCAGGACATAACCGAGGTAATGGTGTTCTGGAAAGGTTTGAAAAATTAATCGGAATTGACGCTCTTTGCTTAGATACAACAGATGAATTCGATGGTCTTGGCACACTTCATCCATCATCCGGTGCTATAGCTGATGCAATGAAACTTGCAAGCATTACTTATAATTCAAAAAGAACATTTTTTATAACATCTGGAAGCACGATTTCAAATTTAGCGATAGCATTTGGGGTGGTTTCTCCTAATGATGAAATTATAATTGCAAGAAATTCCCACCGCTCTGTACTCACAGGCACCATGATTTCAGGCTCTAATCCGACATGGCTTATGCCAAGGCTTTTAGAAGATTGGTCGATTTTTGGGGCAATTGAAGCGGATGAACTTGAACATCAGCTAAATTTAAAACCTAATGCCAAATTTGTCTGGGTGGTAAACCCTACTTATGAGGGTATGGTTTCAGATATCAAAAAAATGGCTGAAATCTGTAAAAAACATAATATACCTTTAATTGTTGATGAAGCACACGGTTCATTGTGGAATTTTTCAGATGAATTACCAACTTCAGCTTTAGAACTTGGGGCGGATGCTGTTGTGCATTCTTTGCATAAAACGGGCGGAGCTATGACGCAGGCTTCAATGCTTCATATTGCAAAAAATTCCAAGATTGATATTCACAAAATTGAACATGCGCTTAAATTATTGCATACAACAAGCCCTTCGATATTGCTTTTGGCAAGCCTTGATGCAGCGCGTGCGCATTTAAGCTCCAAAAAAGGACAGGCTTTAATTAAAAATGCGATAGAAAATGCAAAATATTTTAGACGTGAAGCTAAAAATATTAAAAATCTTTCTGTTTTGGGCGAAGAAGATGGTGTAAATTATGATGTTACAAAAATCTTTATCAAAATGGAAGGTTTGAGCGGAAAACGCCTTGAGACCATATTAGAGCTTGATTTTAATATTGAGATAGAATCGGCATCGGATATTGGGGTTTTAATTTTATCAAATATCGGAAACACTAAAGAAGAATTTAAATATTTGATTAAGGCGCTTAAGGAAATTTCAATAAGGGAATATCCTGATATTTGCCACCTTGAAGGGAAAAAATATATGCCCCTTATGACCCCTGTTACGGTTATGAACCCGAGAGATGCTTATTTTGCGCCTAAAAAACTTGTAAAGGTTGAAGATGCTGTAGGGAAAATTTCAGCGGAAGTGATAGCACTTTGCCCTCCGGGGATTTCGGTACTTTTGCCCGGTGAAATTATAAAAGAAGAGCATCTTCCGTATCTTTCTGATTTTTCAGAGATTGAAGTGATTGATGAATAGTTCTTTGGCTTTAAATTGAGGAGTTTTGATGCTGCTTGCGGTTGATATAGGAAATACAAATACAAATATAGGGGTTTTTTCAAAAGATAAACTGCTTGTAAACTGGAATGTAGCTTCTGATTTAAAGCGCACGGTTGATGAATACGGGATTTTGATTTTAAATCTTTTAAATTCCCTGAACGAAACTAAGATTGAAGCTGCAGTCATATCAACGGTTGTACCGCCCTTGGGAGAAATATTTAAAGAGGCGCTTAGAAAATATTTGAAAATTGACAGTATACTTGTTTCACATAAATTAAAACTGCCTTTTGAGATAGATTTGGATGATCCTAAGGAGCTTGGTGCAGACAGGATTGCAAATGCAGCAGCAGCTGTAAAATTATACAGGCTTCCCGTTATTGTGATAGATTTTGGTACGGCAACTACCTTTGATATTGTGGATAAGCATAAAAAATTTGTTGGCGGCATAATTGCGCCGGGGCTTAAAATTCAGGCAAATTCTTTAAGCAGCTTTACATCAAAGCTTCCCAAGGTGAAAATTGAAGCGCCAAAGACAGCTATTGGTAAAAATACGATTAATGCAATGATGTCAGGCATTGTAAAAGGCCATGCCTGTATGATAGATGGGATGATTGAGCTTTGCGAGAAGGAACTTGGGGCGGTTAATAAGGCTAATATTATTGCAACAGGTGGATTTTCAAGTGTTCTGTTTCCAAATTTAAAAAACCCATTTAACCATATAAATAAAGATTTAACGCTTTTAGGAATGAAATATTTATATGAATTAAATAAGTAAATTGGAAATAATTGGGGGAAGTAGAGATATGGAAAAGATTTTATTAAAGGTTGAAGAATTACCTCACTGTGCAGGTTTGCCTGAATACAAAACCGAAGGTGCAGCGGGCATGGATATTGTAGCATCTATTGATGAACCTGTTACTTTAAAACCTTTGGGGCGGGCTTTAATTCCTACTGGCATAAAAATAGAGCTTCCACGCGGGTATGAAGCACAAATTCGCCCAAGAAGCGGACTTGCTATAAAAAGCGGGATAACTTTATCAAATTGTGTAGGTACAATTGATGAAGATTACAGGGGCGAAGTGTGTGTCGGGCTTATAAATTTATCAAATGAAGATTTCACCATAAAAAGAGGGGATAGAATTGCCCAAATGCTTATAGCGCCTGTTGTTCGGGCAGAAATTTCTGTTATAGAAGAATTAAGTGCAACTGTTCGCGGGGTTGGCGGGTTTGGCTCTACAGGGGTATAAATTTATTTAAGAGGAAAAGATGATAACATTTCTTATCGGGCTTTTGATTTTATTTTTTGGATATATTTTTTATTCAAAATATATTGAAGGGATTTTTGCGCCTGATGACAGGGAAGCACCAGCAGTTTCGATAAAAGATGGTGTTGATTTTATTCCTTTATCTTTAAATAAAAATATGCTTATCCACCTTTTAAATATTGCAGGACTCGGGCCTATACTAGGTGCAATCCAAGGTATACTATTTGGGCCTGTTGCCTTTCTTTTGATACCTTTAGGATGTATATTTATGGGCGGTGTGCATGATTATTTTTGCGGAATGATTTCAATGAGAAACCGTGGCGCGCAGATAACAGAGCTTATAGATAAACATCTTGGTAGAAATTTTTATAGAGTTTTTGTTATCATAGTTTCAATTATGCTTATTTTACTTTCCGCTGTTTTTATTTATACGGCAGGAGATGTAATTGCAGAGCGGTTTTTTAACCAAACAGATTTTTCAATAAATAACCCTGTAATTTTATCTATATACTTTGTGATTGCACTTTATTATATTCTGGCTGCAATGTTTCCTATCGATAAAATTATAGGAAGGTTTTATCCTATTTTTACGATTATGCTTCTTTTAGGCACGCTTTTTATAGTATCAGGATTTTTTATCAACGGAATAAAACTTACAGAATTCAGTTTTTCAAATATAAATCTTCATCCTAAAGGATATCATATTCTGCCCATTTTCTTTATGACAGTGAGCTGCGGACTTTTATCAGGGTTTCATTCAACACAGGCAGTTATTATTTCAAGAACGGTTGAAAAAGAAAAACAAGGCAAAAATATATTCTACGGAATGATGGTTTTAGAATCTTTGATTGCAATGATTTGGGCAGCTGCTGCAATGGGTGTTTATAATGAGAATATAGTGCCTGAAGGGATTGCAGGGACAGCAAATGTTATAAATATAATAGCAGACACTTTTGTAATGCCTTATTTAGCCTTGATTGTAACTATTGCTGTTGTGATATTGCCTATAACATCTGGAGATACGGCGCTTCGGGCTTTAAGGCTTACATTGTGCGACATTTTCAAGCTTAAGCAAAACATTATTTCAAACAGGGTAAAAATTATGATACCTATTGTGCTTTGCCTTATTTTAATTTTATGGTGGGCAAAATGCAACAATGACAGTTTCAGCCTCATCTGGCGTTATTTTACCTTTGTAAACCAATTAATTGCAATTCCAACTTTTCTTTATGCTACGGTTTATCTTTACAGGGAAGGGAAAAATTATATTGTAACCTTAATACCTGGGCTATTTTATATTTTTATAACGTCATCTTTTATCTTTAACGCCCCTTTTGGGTTTAATTTACCTTATATAGTGTCTGAAATTTTGGGTATAATTTTAACAATGTTAAGTTTGTATTTTATTGTAAAAAGATATTTAAAAAAGGCGGAATAAAAAATTTCCGCCTTTAAAAATTTTATTATTCGATTTTATAGCATTGTTTTTCTAAGTTCTTCGCCAGATTTAGGGCTTAAATAAGCTGGTGCTATATCAAATACAGTTTTACAGCCTGACCCGCCTTCTTTATTTAATTTATAAGCGGCTCTTGCATAGGCTACAAGCACGCTTGATGTGAATTCAGGGTTAGAATCAAGTTTTAAATTGTATTCAATTATGTGGTTATTTTCTTTATTTAAGCCTGTTTTGCCGCATCTAAATACAAAGCCCCCGTGCGGGATTTTTGAATGGTTTTGTTTCAATTCTTCTATTGAAATAAAATGCACGGTTGTGTCGTAGTCTGCAAAATAGTTTGGCATATTTTTGATTTCAGCTTCAACTTTTGCCTTGTCTGCGCCTTCTTTTAAAACAACATAGCATTCTCTTGTATGTTTTTCGCGTGTTGAAAGGGTTGGGTTTTTGCAGTCTTTAACGGCATCAAGTGCTGATTGTACAGGAACTGTATATTGTTTAGCGTCTAAAACACCTTCTACCCTTCTGATTGCATCAGAGTGACCCTGGCTTATCCCTCTTCCCCAGAAGGTGTAGTCGTTTCCTTCAGGAAGGATGGCATTTGCATACATTCTGTTTAAAGAGAACATCCCCGGGTCCCAACCAACAGAAATTATACCTATTTTGCCTGCTTCTTTTGCTGAAATGTCAACATTTGCAAAGTGTTCAGGGATTTTTGCGTGGGTATCAAAACTATCCACTATGTTGAACATTTTAGCGTATTTTGGAGATTGTACGGGTAAATCCGTTGCACTGCCTCCGCATAGGATTAAAACATCGATTTTATCTTTCCAGTTTTCAATTTCTGAAACACTTACAACTTTTACATCCGTTGCAGGCTTTAAGCTTTCTGGTGCGCGTCTTGTAAAAATTGCGCAAAGTTCCATATCGGGGTTTTGTTTTACGGCAGCTTCAACCCCTCTGCCAAGGTTTCCGTATCCTAAAATTCCTAATCTTATCATTTGTTAATACCTCATTTGCTTGTTTTGTTACTAATATCCAATGTTAAAATTTTGCAGACGATTTGGCAACGCTCATAGAGTTTCTAAGCTCATCTTTTATTGTTCGCAAACTCACCGCCGCTTAAGCCGACAAACACGGCGGCTCAAACATGCTCACACTGACATCCGCTAACAAACTCTTATTCCCTTATGCTTGACGCCTGCAAAATTTAACATCGGATAAGCGCCAAGCATATTGGCAAATAAGCGGTAAATCGCAGAAAACTAAATCAATCCTTGTGATTTCATACCCTTTGCGATTTTTCTGAACGCTGCGATATTGGCGCCTGCAACGTAATTATTGCCGTAGCCGTATTCTTCAGCTGCTTTTTTAGTTTGCGCAAAGATATTTGTCATAATGCCATCTAATTTTTTATCTACTTCATCAAAGCTCCAGAAGTATCTCATTGAGTTTTGGCACATTTCTAATGCTGAAGTTGCAACACCGCCTGCATTTGCAGCTTTTCCTGGGGCAACAAGTACATTATTTTTTAAGAAATATTCAATTGCTTCGTTTGTACAAGGCATATTAGCGCCCTCCCCAATTGCTTTTGCGCCGTTTTCAACTAAAACTTTTGCAGCGTTCAAATTGATATCATTTTGAGTGGCGCAAGGAAGAACAACATCTGCCTTAATTGTATATACGGCAGGAATTTCACCGTCGTTTTCTATATATTGAGCAGAAGGTACTTTTTCTAAATATTCTTTAATTCTGCCTCTTTTTTCTTCCTTGATTTCTTTTACAATATCAAGCTTGATGCCGTCTTTATCGTAGATGCAGCCGTTTGAATCGCTCATTGCAACAACATTTGCACCATATTCCTGTGCTTTTTCACAAGCGTAAATTGCAACGTTGCCGGAGCCTGATATGATAACGGTTTTGCCTTGTAATTCAAGCGAATTTGCTTTTAACATTTCTCTCATAAAATAGATTAAACCGTAGCCGGTTGCTTCTTTTCTTGCCAATGAACCGCCGTAATCAAGACCTTTACCTGTTAAAACGCCTGCTTCGTAATTATTTTTAATTCTTCTGTATTGGCCGAAAAGATATCCGATTTCCCTTCCGCCAACGCCGATATCGCCCGCAGGAACGTCAACATCCTGCCCTATATGTTTTTGCAATTCTGTCATAAAACTTTGGCAAAAACGCATAATTTCATTATCAGATTTTCCTTTGGGGTCAAAGTCTGAACCACCTTTACCGCCGCCGATTGGAAGACCTGTAAGTGCGTTTTTAAAAATTTGTTCAAACGCTAAAAATTTCATAATGCTTTGGTTTACTGTAGGGTGGAAACGAAGACCACCTTTGTATGGCCCAAGGGTACCGTTGAATTGTACTCTAAAACCTCTGTTTACCTGAGCTTGTCCTTTATCGTCAATCCATGGAACACGAAAAGAAATGATTCTTTCAGGCTCAACCACTCTTTCCAAAAGTGCGATTGGTTTATATTCTTCTTCATGTTTTATAATAACAGGCTCAAGTGAGCTTAACACTTCTTTTACTGCCTGTAAAAATTCAGGCTCGTTCGGGTTTTTTAAAGCGGTAATATCGAGAACTCTGTTCAGGTAATCGCATTTTGTGGTGCCGTTTAAGGTATCATTTAGGGTGCAAGAATTGTTCATAAGACAAATTTCTCCATAATAGTAATATTTTATGGGAAAATTATACCACAAAGGCTTTTTGATAAATAAAAAAATATTTTTGTTTCTTTAAAAATCTTTAAATTTTTTAATCAGGGTTTTGGGCGGCAAAAAAATCTTGAAAATCTTTGAAAACAAGCCCTAGCATATAAATTGAGCCAAAAACTACAACTAAATCAAAATTTTTATCATCCATTTCAAGCTGTGGATTTTGGATTTCTTTTATTTTTGCATTGAATTCAGATATATTTCGGGTAAAATTCTTATATTTTAAGGCATTTGGATAATTAAATTCATAAAAACAAAGACTGCAATTTTCGGGGTTTTTATTTATAAAAATATTTTGTAAATTGTCCAAAACTTCTTTGTAGTCTTTATTTTTAAGACATCCAAAAATAAATTTAACGCGTTTTGTATTATAATATTCAATTAAATAATTTGCTAAAACCCTTGCACCATCAGGATTATGGCAGGCATCAATTAAAATTTCATTACCTTTATAATTTATGGTTTGCAACCTGAAATTCCACCGGACGCTTTTTAGAGCCGATTTTATAACCTGATTTGAAATGTTATAACCTTTATTGTTTAAAATTTCCACTGTTTTTAGGGCAAGGGCAAGGTTTTCGCCCTGATGGGCGCCTTTTAGGGAAAATTCTGCAGCGCCTGTGTTTAATTTTGCAAAACCTTTTTTAACAGGTATTGCCTCTGTTTCAAAGATTACCCCTCCCTTTTTTTCTGCTTCATTCAAAAGGGTTTTATAGCCCTTATTTTCCTTTAAAAACACGACAGGACAGCCATTTTTTATTATTCCTGCCTTTTCCTTTGAAATTTTTTCAATGGTATCCCCGAGGCGTTCTTTATGTTCAAGGCTGATAGATGTTATGATTGAAGCTAACGGATGTTCTATAATATTTGTGGAGTCTAATCTTCCGCCTAAGCCTACCTCTAAAACCACTATATCGCAAGAGTTCTCTTTAAAATATAAAAAACCGGCAGCAGTTAAAATTTCAAATTCAGTCAATTGTATGTCAAATTTTTTATCCAGAACATTTATTTGATTAACTATACGCTCAAAGTCTAAATCGCTTATTGGGTGCTTGTTTATAGTTATTCTTTCGGTGTATGAAAAAAGGTGCGGGCTTGTGAATTTTCCAACTTTATACCCTGCTTTTATCAGAATTTCTTCTAAAATTGCACAGGTAGAGCCTTTGCCGTTTGAGCCTGCAATATGGATAAATTTCAACTTTTTATGAGGGTTATCCAAAAGCTCTAAAACCCTTGATATTCTTGATAAACCAAGTTCTATATGAAATTTTTCGGCTGATGTCAGGGTTTTAATTGCATTCATCGGTTAAATTCCTTTAAAGGCCTTGCTTAATCATATTTTTTAGCGGCATTTAAAATTAATTCTAAAATTTTTCCTGTCGGATTTTCTTTAATCTGTTCTGCTGCCTTTTGTGCCATATTATTAAGTTTTTCGTTATTTGAAATTAAATCTTCAATTGTTGTTATAAGAAAATCTGCGGTTAAATCCGCATCTTCAACATAAAGTGCTGCACCCGTTTTTTCGATTTCACGGGCATTTTTTCTCTGGTGGTCAGCAGCCGCATAAGGGTACGGCACAAGGATTGAAGGTTTTTTTGCAGCCAGAATCTCGGATATACTTAAAGAACCTGCTCTTGAAACTATTATATCGGATGCTAAAACTGGCAGATACATTTTATCAAAATAAGGGCGGATAATGCTGCTGCCGCAATCGTTTTCATCTAATTGTGCTGCAACTTCATCAAAATTTTTCTTTCCTGTTTGGAAAATTATTTTGATATTGTTATGGTTTTTAAAATGTTTAATTACACCAATTGCTGCATTATTAATTGTTTTTGCACCCTGTGAGCCTCCCATAATTAAAACACAGAATTCATCTTTAATATTAAGCTCATTCCTTGCTTTTTCTTTTGAAATAGTGAAGAATTCTTCTCTTACGGGGTTTTTATAGTTTGTAATATTTTTTGCTTTAATAAATTTGTTCCCTTCGACAAAGGCTAAATTTACATAATCGGCACAGGATGAAAAAGCGCGTGTTACAATACCGGGGTGCGCATCTGAATCGTGCATTACATAAGGAATTTTAAAGATTTTTGCTATAATTACCATCGGTGCGCTTACATATCCGCCAGCTGCAAAAACCACATCAGGCTTGAATTTCAAAGTATAATAAAAGCATTTTATTATGGAAATAAAAAGTAAAATCATCCACCTTGCAAGCTTTAAATTCAGCTTTCTTGGCATACCAAACACGGGTACATCAAGGAAATTTGCCCCCATACTATTTGCGATTTCAAATTCAGGATTTTTTTTATTTCCGATATAAAAAATATTGTCAAAATCTCTTTTTTTAAGCTCGTTAAAAATTGAAACACAAGGATAAATATGCCCCCCTGTGCCGCCCCCCGTGAGGAAAAAAGTTTTTTTAATATGCTGATTTTTTTGCATAAGGTCTAATCCTTTGAACCCGTTTTTTTGAAATGTTAAGTAATACCCCAAACATGCACAGTGATACTGCAAGAGAGCTTCCTCCGTAGCTTATAAAAGGAAGGGGGATACCTGTTGCAGGGATAAAAGAGCTTGCAACCGCCATATTCATAAAGGCCTGGAAGCCTACAGAAAATGCAATCCCTGCTGCAAGAAGTTTTCCGAACATATCAGGGCTTCTTGATGCTATTATAAAGCTTCTATGCAGAAACATTGCAAAAAGCATTATTATAAAAAAACAGCCTAAAAAGCCAAATTCTTCTGCAATTACAGCAAAAATAAAATCCGTATGCCCTTCAGGAAGCCAGGAAAGCTTTTGTTTTGAATTTCCGAAGCCTACGCCAAAAAACCCTCCCTCCACAAATGCTACAAGGGATTGGATGATATTATATCCTGCATCAAGGGGATCTTTATTCGGGTCAAGCCAGACAAGAAACCTTTGCTTTTGATAATCCCTTATTGTAAAGGCTACAAGTGCAATTGCGCCAGTTCCTGCCATCAAAAGTTTTTTCAATGAACCGCCCGCCATATAATAAAGCGTAGCAAAAGTAAAGCTTAAAAGTATTATCATAGAAAGGTTTGGCTGTTTGTATATAAGTAAAAGGCTTACTGCAAAGATTATATAGGCAGGGATTTTTTTATCATCAAGCAGCACGGGGCTTTCGCTGAATAGAGAAGCAAACATTAGAACTATAGCCGGTTTTGCAAGTTCAGATGGCTGAAATTGAATAGGGCCAAGCACAAGCCACCTTTTGGCCTCATTTACCGTAAGCCCTAGTGGTGTAAATTGCACCAGAAGAAGTAATACAAGTACTACAATAGGCAGCTGGTAAGTGTAGGCACGCAATTTGCGGTAATCAAACTGTGAAAAAAACATTGCGCCAAAAATGCCAACAACAAGCCAGGCGAGCTGTCTTACTGTGAAAAATACAGGGTTTACACCTTCTGCAACTGCTCTTGGGGAACCTGCAGAGAAGATTGCCATAATGCCTATTATGATAAGGGCGCCAATTATCCACACCAGCGTTTTATCAGGCGGGGAAATTATATAGTTCTGCCCCTGTCTTCCGCCTCTTATTGAGCCGCCGCTATTTCCGCCCCCTCCATTTCCGCTGTATTCGCCTCTTTGTCTTGGATATCTGTTATCGGGCGTGCCTTGATTATCGCGATAATACATAGCTTCTGAAAGCGTCCCCTCTTACTTCATAGTTTTTGAACATATCAAAGCTTGCGCATGCAGGGGAAAATAAGACTACATCAGGGTTTCCTTCCTCTGCCTTTTGAATTGCGCATTCAAGTGTATCGGCAAAAACTATATTGTTAAACCCAGCCTCTTTCAGTGCAATATTAAAGCGCTCTGCGGCTTCGCCAATCAAAATAACCTTATCTATCTTTTCTTTTATAAGCTTTGAAAATTCAGCTAAAGATGTGTTTTTATCCCTTCCGCCTGCAATGAGCGCAACTTTTTTGCCTTCAAAAGCGCCTATAGCAACTATTGAGGCTTCCGGGTTTGTTGCTTTTGAATCATTATAATAAGAGATTCCGTTTTTAGTGGTAATCAGCTCGCAGCGGTGGTTTGGCGCCTTGAATGATATTATTCTTTCTTTAATAAGTTTGTTATCAAGCCCTGAAATTTTGGCTGAAATTATTGCACACATTACATTTTGCAGGTTATGGCTGCCTACAATAGGCACTTCGTCTTTTGAGATGATTTCTTCATCCCCATAGAAAATTTTTCCGTCTTTAATATAGGCACTTATGGCTTTTTGACCTGTTTTTAAAAGTTCATCATATTTATCTTCAAGCGCAAAAAAGTGTATTGTAGCATCTGTTTTAATGTTTTTTACCATATTATCGTTTAAATTTAAGATGGCATGCTGATTTTCGTCCATCCGTTGATACATTTTTGCTTTATCAAGAAAATAATTTTCAATTGTCTTGTGCCAGTTTATATGGTCTGGAGTGAGGTTGCAAAATACTGCCATATCTGGTGAAAAGGCGTTTGTATAATGTAATTGGTATGAACTTGCTTCTATAACAAGGAAATCAGGTGCAGTCTGTATACCGGATGCACCAAAGCTTTCAGGGCAAAGGTAATCAAGCGGCGAAACACCAACATTGCCGGTTGCGGGTGCTGTAAATTTTGCACCAAGAATATAGGAGGTTAACATTGTAGTTGTAGTTTTACCGTTTGTGCCAGTGATAGTAACTATTTTAGAGGTTTTTGGTTTGAAATTATATGCAATTTCAAGGTCTGAAAAATATGGTATGTCTAATTTGTCTAAAAGTCTTAAAACTTCGCTTTCAGGCGGAATTGAAGGGCTTAATATGCAAAATTCCGCATTTTTAATAAAATCTTCCGTATGGCCTTTGAATTCAAGCTTTGCACCGTTTTCTTTTAAAAATTCTGCTTTTTTGATATCATCAGGGTCTTTCGGGAAATCTTTAGAATCGCTTAAAAAACAATCCGCTCCAGCTCTTAGCAGAAACTTTGCTGCTGCAAACCCTGTGGTTGAAAGTCCTAAAACCAATATTTTTTTATTTTTTAAATCTTCTATTCTTAAATTTTTTAAAACAGACATTTATACCTCTAAAAGCTTTGCAGTTATGCTGCTGCGATAATTTTACTTATGCAAACTCCCCACACGGCAATAATTCCGCCAAGGGCTGAAATCAATGAAAATACCCATACAATCTTTTTTTCTTTCCAGCCTGAAAGCTCGAAATGGTGATGAATAGGACTCATTTTGAAAATTCTTTTTCCGGTCAGTTTAAAACTTGCTACCTGAAGCATTACAGAAAGAGTTTCTGCAATAAAAATAATGCCAATCGGGATGAGCCAGAGTTCAAATTTACCCATAACGGCGATTGTAGCTAAAAGCCCGCCAAGAGCGAGGCTTCCAGTGTCGCCCATAAAAATTTTGGCCGGATTTCTATTAAAATATAAAAAGCCTAAGCAAGCTGCAGATGCAGCGGCAGATATGATTGCAAGGTCAGTGTTTGAATTTATATAACAAATAACAGAGCAAGCTAAAAACGAGAAAAATGCACATCCTGCGGCAAGTCCATCAAGCCCGTCTGTTAAATTAAGAGCATTAGAGGAGCCTACAATCATAAACACTGCAAAAAACGGGTAAAGATAAAATAAATTTATGTGAAAATTAAAAATTGAAATATCCGTTTGCCCTTGATATACAAGGTATACGGCAGGAAGCATTGATACTGCTATTTGAAGCGCCAATTTTGCTCTCGGGCTTAAACCCTCATTTTGGCATCCTTTTATTTTTTTAATATCGTCTTCAAAACCCGTAAAGGTATAGAATACAAGGGTCATGAGAACAATTATTGCGCGGGTTGAAATTGCCTGTGCCATAAAAAGCGCAATTAGTGAACCAACTAAAAGTGCCATTATGAGGAACACACCGCCTGTTGTGGGGGTCTTATTCTTTTTGGCGTGCAGTTTTTGAACCTCTTCCCTTATGTATTGGCCATACATTTTTTTCTTCATAAATTCAAGATAAGGTACACCGAATAACAAGCATAAAACCAGCGTCATCAGCGCACAAACACTAATCATCCTCATAAATTCTTCACCATTTCAATTATTTCTTCAAATTTCATAATCCTTGATGCCTTTAAAAGTATTGTAGTACCTGCTTCCAGGTTATCTTTAATATAATTTGCGCATTCTTGTTTTGAATTAAAATGCTTTGAAGGCAACGTGCAGGCTCTTGATATAAATTTTGCTAATTCACCTACTGTAAGAAGGGTTACATCTTTGTAAGAAGATAAAAACCCGCCAATTTTTTTGTGATAAGCTATTTCATCTTTGCCAAGTTCGCCCATATCTCCTAAAAGTACACACAGGGGCTTTTTATAGACAGAGAGAAAAGTTTTTAATACAGCCATCATAGATTCAGGGTTTGCATTATAGCTGTCGTTAATAAAGGTTAAATCCCCTATTTTAGTGATTTCCCAGCGTTTTTCAATGGGTTTATAATTCAAAAGACCTTTTTTTATATTTTCATCTGAAACTCCGGCCCATTTTGCCGCTTCTATAACAAGCATAGCATTTTCAATGTTGTGTTCACCCTCAATGTTCAGCGCGTAGTGTGTTTTTTTATAATCAAAAGCGGATTTTCCAATCTCTATTTCGATATTGGCGCAATCGGAAATTTGAACAAGAATTTTTTCACCCTGATATTTCAAGGTTTCATTTAAAATTTCGGAATTTTGACCTATGAAAATGCCGTCAGGCCTTAGATTTGATGCTATTTCGCACTTTGCTAATGCAATATTTTTAAGGTTTCCAAGCCTTTCCACGTGAGCTGAACCGATATTTGTAATAATTCCCGCATCGGGGAGTGCATAGCTTGTCAGGAGCTGAATCTCGCCCAAATTTCTCATACCCATTTCAACAACCAAAATCTCTGTATCTTCAGGCATTGAAAACATTGTTTCACATAGCCCGATTTCATTATTATGATTGAGCTTTGACTTATGGGTTTTAAATGTAGTTTCTAAAACGCTGGATAGCATTTCTTTTGTGGTCGTTTTTCCTGAGCTGCCTGTAATTGCGATAACCTTGGGATTGATTTTTTCTCTTATGTATTTTGCAAGCTCCAAATAAGCTATAAGCGTATTTTTAACATATAGCACGAATTTTGCATTTTTATTAACTTTATACTGCTCTTGTGTAAAATAGCCTGCAGCACCGTTTTCAAGGGCTTTATCAATAAAATTATGCCCGTCAAAATTTTCACCTCTTAAAGGCAGATAAATTATATCGTTTTGATTTTTATCAATTTTTCTTGTGTCGGTTGAAAGTTTAAAAGTGCCTTCAGTATTAGTTTTATGGAGGATTTTTGCCCCGGTTACTTTTATTATCTCATCTATATTAAATTTCAAAATTATACTCCCGAAAAATACCTTGCTGTGTGTATTTTAGCTATTTGTTATACAAGGCTTTTAAAATTTTTAAAAACTTCTATAATTAATTGTAAACTAAACAGATTTTGATGTAAAATGGTTTTTGATGAAGAAAATTGCGCTTATACCGATTGATAACAGACCCATTTGTTACACGCTTGTGGAGCAGATTTGCGCCGTTAATGAAGATTTAAAACTTTATCTTCCTGAAAGAAAATTACTTGGCGGCTTGACTGATATGGCAGATGTTTCGGGTATATTAAACTGGTTAAAATCTTTGCCTGATATGGATTACATCATTTTATCTCTTGATACTATTGCCTATGGCGGGCTTGTGGCTTCAAGACGGATTAATGATGATTTTAATAAAATTATAGCCCGGCTTGAAGATTTTAAAGAAGTCTTAAAATCAAACAAGGGAAGGGTTTTTGCTTTTTCCAGCATCATGCGCATTTCTAATAATAATATAAACGAAGAAGAAAAAGAATATTGGAACCCTTGGGGGAAGCGGATTTTTGAGTATTCTTACCATCAGCATAAATCAAGAGTTTTAAAACAGTATAATTGTGTCTATAATACAGTGCCTGCAGAGATTTTAGACGATTATTTATCAACAAGGAAAAGAAATTTTGATATTAATAAATTATATTTAGATTGGCTTTCTGAGGGAGTTTTAGACACTTTAGTGTATTCAAAAGATGACACAGGCGAATACGGGCTTAATGTTGAAGAAGCTCAAACCCTTGAGGTTGAAGCAAAAGCAAGAAATTTAAATGCAATAATCAAAACGGGGGCTGATGAAATTCCTTTAACCCTTCTTGCACGGGCGATTTTAGGGAATGAAAATGTTCAAATTAAGCCTGTATTCATTTTTGATGAATCAAAGGGCGAAATCTCAAAGTATGAGGATATTTCGGTAGAAAATTGTGTTAAATCCCAGCTTTCCCTCGCAGGAGCTGGGATTGATATGTCTGAAAACGCTGAAATAACTATGATTATTAACAATTTCAGATTTGAACAAGGGGATTTGGTTCTTGGAGATGTTGTAAACATTTTTGCAGGAAAAATTGAACTGCCCAAAACCCCCTATTTTATTGCCGATATTAATAATGCAAACGGGTCAGATAATGAATTGGTGCGGCAAATCACTGATAAAAAAATGAAAACTACTGCTATGCTTTCTTATAGCGCGTATAATACCAGCGCAAATACAATCGGAAGCTCTCTTTGCATGGCCATAAATGCTTTTCTTGCCTTAAAAAAAGGCACGTTTAATGCTAATGCTTATAAGCACTTAATGGCTGTGAGGTTTTTGGATGATTGGGCGTATCAGGCAAACATCCGAAAGGCAGTGAGAGAAGCAGGTTTGGATTTTGAAGAGGCTTTAAAAGCACATATTGCTGAATTTCAACAATATGAGGAAAAAATTTCAAAATTTTTGGATTTTGAATTTGAAGCGGAATATTTCCTTCCATGGAAAAGAAGCTTTGAGATTGAAATTTGTCTTAAAAAAACTTAGAAATTTTATTGATTTTTGTTTAAAAATACTGTAAAATCGGCATTAAAAGACGAATTTCCGGGGGTAAAATGGATATAAAATTTGAAAAATGGCAAGGGCTTGGCAATGACTTTATTATCCTTGAAAATGCTGACGCAACAAGTGAATTAGCCAAAGTGATGTGTGACAGAAATTTTGGAGTTGGAGCTGATGGGATTTTTTCCCCGGTTAAATTTCATAGTGTGCAAAATACTGAAAACGTAGATATAGCCTGGAAATTTTATAATTCAGACGGTTCTATCGCGCAAATGTGCGGCAATGGTATGAGGTGCTTTGCAAAATATGTTCATAGCAAAGGGATTATCAATAAACATAAATTTTCAGTGCAAACCCTTGCAGGAGTTATAATTCCGGAGATTTTAGAAACAGGGAAAGTTCAGGTTAATATGGGTACACCTGTTTTTGATGTTTCAAGAATTCCAACTAAAGCCGCTGATAGCTTTGATTTTGAGGTTGAAGGGTTTAATGCAAGCGCAGTTAGTATGGGAAACCCGCACTGTGTCATATTTACGGATGGTGATACTAAAAAGCTAGCTGCTGAATATGGCCCGCAGATTGAGCTTTCACCTTTATTTCCTGAAAAAACAAATGTAGAATTTGTAGAAATTAAATCAAGAAAAAAAATTAAAATTGACGTTTGGGAAAGAGGCTGCGGAATCACTATGGCTTGTGGCACAGGGGCTTGCGCCAGTGTGGTTGCGGGTGTTAAAAAGGGGCTTTTGGATAATGAAGTGAGTGTAATTTTGCCCGGCGGCGAACTTTTAATTCATTATGAAGAAGGCAAAAACGTCTTTATGACAGGCGATGCACAGAGGGTTTATTCAGGGGTTTGGTATAAATAACTTAATGTTTTTCTTGTATCTAAAAAATGTTTGTGATAGGATTTTTTTACACTTACACTTAATTTATAGGAGAAACAAATGAAAAAATATGAACTGCTTGCTACCATTAAACCTAATTTGGACAATGATGAAGCAGATAAAGTAGCCTCAAAAATTGAAGAAACTGTTAGTAGTCTTGGCGGAAATGTTTTAGAAACAGAAAAATTAGGCAGAAAAAAGCTTGCTTACGATGTTCAAGGCTTTAGAGACGGTTTCATGGTTGTTCAAAAATTGAACATTCCGGCTGATAAAATTGTTGAATTTAAACGTAATTTAAAATTGAACGAAAACGTTATCAGAACTATGTTTACAGAAGTAAAGAAGGCTTAAGATGACGCTTGCAAAAATCACTGTAACCGGCAGAATTACCAAAGCACCTGAAAAAAGGTTTACGCAGAGTAATATTGCATTGACAAGTTTTGTCATTGCCGTAAATGATTCTTTTAATCAGGATGAAACGCTTGTAAGAGTTATGGCTTGGGGTAATCTTGCAGACAGAGCAGCTGATAGTGTTAAAGAAGGCGATTGCGTGCTTGTAGATGGCAGATTGCAGACTGCAAGCGTGAAAAGCACAAATGGTAAAGAAAGAAAAATATTTGAAATTAATGCTTCAAGTATTGAAAAAATCATTTTAGCTGACAATCAGGGCGGAGCCTATATGCCTGCACAAAATAGTGCAATGCAGAGCGCTCCTAGTCCGGCGCCTGTTCAAAATGTGCCAAAAAGCAGTGATATAGTTCAGTTTGCAGTAGATGAGATTTCAGAAGATTTAATTGATGAGGATGAAATCCCGTTTTAGTTAGATATATAAAGCCTTTTCCCTTGCGGGGCGGGGTTTTAAAAGAAGAAAAATAAGAAAAGGAAAAATATAATGGCAAGAGAATCTTTAAAAGACAACAAAAAAAAGAAAAACTGCAGTTTTTGTGCAGATAAAGTTACTACTTTAGATTACAAAGATGCTTCAAAGTTAAGAAGATTTTTATCAGAAGCTGGCAAAATTCTTCCAAGAAGAATTACAGGAAACTGTGCATATCATCAAAGAATGCTTTCAAATGCTGTTAAAAGAAGCAGAGAAGCTGCAATTATCGGATATGTATTTGAAAATTAATTAAATTTTGTTTTTAAAAAACCGCATCTAGTTTATAGTGCGGCTTTTTTAATGCTATTTTATTTTCCGATATCTTTTCTGAATATTTTACCGTCAAAAGCTATATCTGATGCAGTTTTGTAAATATCTTCAAGTATTTTTTTCTTATAGTTTCCGGATTTCACTATGTTTAAAACGCGCCCGCCATTTGTTACAAGCTCATTTTCGCTATTTTTTACTCCTGCAAAATATATTTTACAACCATATTTTTTTGCAGCATCTAAATTTTTAATTAAAACGCCTTTTTTTGGATTATCAGGATACCCCTTTGAAGCTAAAACCAAGCTGGAAGCCTTTTTTTGAGAAAATTTTATATCAATTTCATCAAGTTTTTTTTCTGCAATTTTATTAAAAATATAAAGTAAATCTGTTTCCAATAATTCAAGCAGTACCTGTGTTTCGGGGTCACCAAAACGCATATTGTATTCTAATACATAAATTCCGTTTTTTGTTAAAATCAATCCTGAATAGATTATTCCTGTGAAATCTGCTTTTTCTTTGATTAAGGCGCTTTTCAGAGCGTTTTCATATTCTTTTAGCTGCTTTTTTTCTTTTGCAGAAATTTTTGCAGGTGCAATGGCTCCCATTCCTCCTGTGTTTTTGCCTTTATTATTGTCTAAAAGTCTTTTATAGTCTGAAGCTGGAGGAAATGAAACCAGAGTTTTGCCATCCCAGAAGGAAACAAGTGAAATTTCTTTTCCAAAAAGCCTTTCTTCAAGAAGGATTTTTTTTGATGCTTTGCCAAATTTGCCTTTTAAAAACTCATTTACTGAAAATTTAGCTTTTTTAAAGGTTTCAGGAAGTTCCACTCCTTTTCCTAAAGCTGCTCCGTCTGCCTTTATCACAGGCAAGGCTTGATATTTAGAGGTAAAATATTGAAGAGTATCTTTTATATTATGTGCCAAAGTGAGGTCTTTTTCCTCTAAAATCTTATAGCTAGCAGTTTTTATGCCGTTTTTTTGCATAAAAGTTTTTGCAAAAGATTTTGAGCCTTCAAGCGCTGCCCATTTTTTATTTGCACCAATGACGCTTATGCCTTCATTTTGAAAAATGTCTGTAATGCCTTCAAATAGCGGATTTTCAGGCCCTACAATAAGCATGCTGATATTAAGCGCCCGCGCTTTTTTTGCAAGGTCTTTATAATCTTTGGCAGAGTCGCCGTTTGGAATTAATTCAAGAGTTTCTCCAAGGTTTTTGAAACCGTCATTTGGGTTTACAAGGTAGAGTGTGTCTAAAAAGGGCGAATTGCTTAGCTTTTGCGCCAGTGCATGTTCTCTTGCGCCGCCTCCAAAGAGCAAAACACTTGTTTTAAAAAGCAGATTTTCTATAATTTCAGGGTACAATTTATGTTCAATTTTATGAATGGCATCTTCAAGCACGGGCAAAGTTTTTTTGCCGGTCGGAAGCGATTTTTGGGCGATGATTTTTCCTGAATCAACATTTTTTTCAACAAAATGAATTGTCACGCCTGTTTTTTCTTCATTTGCCTCAAAGGCTTGCCGGATAGCGTTTTTGCCTTTGAATTTTGGTAAAAGAGAGGGGTGGATATTTATGAATTTATTTTGTTTTTGCCCATGTGTTCCTGGCCATGCGCCGAGTTTTAGGATTTTTTCCGGCAAAATCCGCATATAGCCTGCTAAAACGAATAAATTGTATTCATCTTTTTTGGGTTTTAAAAAATCGTATAAATCTTCAAATTTTACGTAATAATAAGGTATATCAAGCTTTTTAGCTCTTTCTATTACTGGTGCATTTTTGTTATCTGTTACAAGTTCTATTTCAACAAGCCTTTTGCACCCCGTTTTTTGTTTGTTTTGTGTGCAAAAAACCTTAGAATTAAAGTGTTTTACAATGGCTTCAAAATTGGAACCGTTGCCGGATGCGAATATTAATATTTTTTTAGGCTTTAAACCTTGCTTTTGTGCCATTTTTGCTCTTTTCTACCCTGCCAAAGATAAACGGTTTATGGTTTTTCACTATTTCTAAAATTTTATCTGCATTTTTTTCATCTGCTATTATGCAAAAACCCGCGCCCATATTGAATGTTTGGTACATTTCATCTTCACTTACAAATTTTCTAATAATGTTAAAAATTTCAAGTTTTGGGATTGAATTTTTGTCTAAAACAGCACAAAGCCCCTCGGGGATTATCCTTTCAATGTTTGATAAGATACCTCCGCCTGTAATATTTGCTAAAGAAGAAGCAAGTTTTTTATCGCAGATATTTAGGATTTCTTTGGTGTAAATTGTTGTCGGGGCAAGGGATTTAGCGAATTCTTCCTCTGTGAGCAGATTATCCTTTTTCAACTTCCTTATTAAAGAAAAGCCGTTTGAGTGTGCGCCGCTTGATTTTAAGCCTATTATTATATCGTTTTCTTTAACATTTTCTTTTTTTAATAAATCTTCTTCTTTTACAAGCCCTACAAGAAAACCAGCCGCATCAAACATATCATTCTTAATAAAATCGCCCAATTCAGAGGTTTCGCCGCCTAAAAGCGAGCAGTTATACTGACTTAGCACTATATTTAATTCTTCAATAAAATTTGAAATTAATTCAGGTTCTAATTTATTTAATGCCAGATAATCAAGGAAGAACAAGGGTGTTGCACCTGTGCAGATTATATCGTTCAAATTCATTGCAGCTAAATCAATTGCCATGGTTTTGAACATTTTTTTTTCGATTAAAGGAATAATTTTTGTGCCAATGCCGTCAGTTGTAGCTGTAAGACAGTAATTACCAAGGTTATGGAGTTTATAAACACCTGCAAAATTATTAAAATTTTCTGACTTTAATTTTGAAACAAGAAGTCTGTTAAGCAAATTTGAGTTTTCTAAATTAACGCCTGAAGCCTGATAAGTATAATTTTCCATCTTAAAAAGCGCCTTTATTTCACTTTCCATCACATTTTAGCATAAAAATCAGACTTTCTTTGAAATTGAATTTTGATAAATTTCATTTAATTCGCACAGTCGGATTTTTGTAAAATTAAGGTCTAAAATCCCTGTGGTGTCTGCTTGTCCGATGATTTCAAACGGTGTATTTGTTTTTATTAAATATTTTTCAACCTCATTTTTATTTTGGGTTGAAATTAAATATCTGCCTGTTGTTTCGCCAAAAAGAAGATGAATATTCGGGATAAAATTGCCTTTAAAGCCAAGGCGGGGGTGACTTTTTATTGAATTGAAAAGCAAAATTAAAAGCGCGCCAAGGGTCCCGCCTTTTGAAACGTCTATTGCGCCTGTGATTAAGTTTTTGTTTTTTAATTTAAATATTGCTGTTTTTAATTTTTCTTCTAATGAAAAATCAATTATATCAAGCTTCCCGCCTAAAAAATCAAGGAATAATTTTTGGTATAAAGAACCGCCTGCGGGTGAATTTTTGTTGATTTTTTTGCCTATTAAAAATACTGTATTGTTTGGCTGAATTGTGCTGTATATTGGGGTTTTGGTTTTTAAAAGGCTAAGCGTGCCGATGGTTGGCACCGGATGTATTTTGATTTTTTCGCCATTTTTATCTATGCCTTCATTGTAAAATGATACATTTCCTGATACCACTGGGATTTTAAGGGTTTCAAGCGCATCTTTCACGCCCTTTATGGTTTGGGTAAATTGAAAAGCTATATCAGGGTTTTCAGGGTTTGCAAAATTAAGGCAATTTGTGATACCCAAAGTTTCAAAGCCTGAAGAAACGGCATTTCTTGCGCATTCAAAAATAAGGTTGTAAGCGCCTATATACGGGTTTATCAGGCATTTTTCGGGGGATGAATCCATTGAAAAACCGATAGTTTTCTTTTCTTCAAAAATATATAACGGTGCAACGCCTATTGAATGGGGGTTTTCATAAGTTCTTGCGCCCACGGTGCTGTCGTATTGCGTATAAATATATTTTTTACTTGCAAATTCAGGTGCGGCGCATAGCTTAAAGATTTTGTGCTTAATTTCTTCAGGTGAAAAATTTTCTTTCGGGATGGGTTTATTTTCTAAAATGTTTGTAGGAGCCGGGGTTTTAGGGTATAAATCATAGAAAACAGGCTCTGTAAGGATATTTACAGGAAGAGATGCTTTAAGAGAGCCTTTATAATATAGGTTGTATGTGTTTCCGCTTCTTGTTTTGCCTATTATATCTGCATTTAGCTCATATTTTTGTGCAATTTTTTTAATCTCTTCCACCCCTTTTTTATTTGCCCCAAACACCATCCTCTCCTGGGATTCAGAGAGCATGATTTCATAAAGATGCATGTCTTTTTCACGAAGTGGAACTTTTTCAAGATATAAATCTATTGCAACGCCTCCTTTTGCAGCCATTTCGGATGTGGAGCTTAAAAGCCCTGCAGCACCTAAATCCTGACAAGAGTTAACATTTTTTGATTTTAAAATTTCAAGCGCAGCTTCAATTATATTTTTTTTAACGTACGGGTCGCCGATTTGAACTGAAAGACGTTCATCAGAGCTACTTTCAAGCTCTTTTGAAGCAAATGCTGCGCCAAAAAGCCCGTCCCGTCCAGTTCTTGGGCCTAAAAGCACGATATAGGAATTTTCCTTAACCTTGGATGTTTTTACTTTGTTTTTTTGTGCAATGCCTGCTGCCATTACATTTACAAGGGGAGAGAGATTAAAGCAATCGTTAAAACCGGTTTCTCCGCCGATATTTGGGACACCTGTTGAGTTTCCATAGTCTGAAATTCCTTCAACAACGCCGTTTAAAAGGTATTTGTTTCTTGCTGCAGCCTCTTTTGTGCAGTTTTTGCCTTCTTCAAGCGGGCCGAATTTCAATGAATTTAAAAGTGCTATAGGCCTTGCATTCATTGCAAGAATATCTCTTAAAATTCCGCCGATGCCTGTGGCTGCGCCCTGATAAGGTTCAACAGCAGAAGGGTGATTATGTGATTCTGTTTTAAAAAATATTATATGGCGCCCAAGCTTTATGCCGCCCGAGTTTTCAGTGCTGAAGCAGGAGTTTTTTTTCGGCAATTCTTTAATGTATTTTTTTGAATGCTTATAGCCGCAATGTTCGCTCCACATGGCAGAAAACAGGAATAATTCAAGAGTATTAGGGTCTCTTTGAAGCCTTTTTTTTATTTCGTTGTATTCAAATTGGGTAAGCCCTAAATCCTTTAAAGACGGACGATTTTGCTGTTTATTGGGCAGGCTGCTTATGTTGTTATTATTTGGTTTTTTATTGGTAATATTTGTCATTTTAAAATCTCTTTTTGTATAAAATCAAATATCTTAATTCCGTCTGTGGTTGTGTTTGGGACGCATTCTTTTAATATGGCACGTTCAGGGTGCGGCATCAGCCCCATAATTTTTTTTTCTCTGTCATAAAGCCCGGCTATATCATTAATTGAGCCATTTGGGTTATTTTTATATTTTAAAAATGCCATATTTTTTTCTTCAATTAATTTTAAATCAGCTTCATCTGCCCAGAAGCAGCCTTCTTTATGGGCAATTGGCAGATTAATTTCAGTGTCGTTAAAAATCAGCGGTTCATCTTGGCAGATAAATTTTGTACCACTGTTTTCAATTAAAGCACCGGGCAAAAGCCCGCATTCAGTCAAGATTTGAAAACCGTTGCAAATTCCTAAAATAAAACCCTTAAAATTTTTAAGCGAAAGCACTGCAGGGGAAAGCTTTGCAAGACGCCCTGCTCTTATGTAATCTCCGAAAGAAAAACCCCCTGGAAGCACGATAAGGTCGTATTTTTCAAGGTTTTTAGTATCATGAAAGACAAATTCAGGTTTAAAACCGCATTTTTCAAGAGCCATTTTTGTATCTCTGTCGCAATTGGTGCCTAAAAATACAATTATTCCGGCCTTAAGCTTCATTTTTCACCTTCTTTTAATGAATATGGTTTGAATTCCAGAATTTCATAGGTTTCAACAACAGGGTTTACCAGCACTTTATCAATAATTTCCTTAAGCTTTACATCCGCTTCATTTGCATGAGCTGCAGATATTTCAAATTCAAAGACCTTTCCTAATCGCACTTTGGCATCGTCTTCAAGGTTTATTCTTTTTAAAACGGCGCTTACAGCCTCGCCTTTTGAATCTTTTATTTTTTCTTTTAATTTAACTATTATTTTTGCCTTATATTTCATACGTTTATTTTATAATGAAAATAAGTTTAGGGATATTTTAAGGGTTTTATTTATGAAAGAAGTTTTATATTCAACAAAGTTTTTGGATTTTGTAGCTTCAAAAAGAGAAGATAAGCCTGATTGGGTTTATGCACACAGGCCAAATGCCAAAGATGTTGTTATTATTGTACCTTTAATACATAGAAAAGACGGTGATTATACGCTGTTTTTAATTACAAAACGGCCGCCTATTGTTGAAGAATACGGTGAAAAATATTGTATAGAGTTTCCTGCAGGGCTTGTAGGGGATGAAGATAAAGAGGAAACAGTTGATTTGGCGCTAAAAAAAGAACTTTTGGAAGAAACGGGATATGAAGCTCAAACATTCAGGGTGATGGTTAAAAATATGGTATCATCAGGCGGCTTGTCATCTGAAAAATCTACCCTTGCCATTGGCGAAATCTATGACCTTGAAAAGAAAGCTGTGCCTGTGGATGATGGTGGTGTAATTATTGACAGGATAGAAGTTCCGCTTGATGAAATTGATAAGTTTTTAGATGAGATGCAATTAAAAAATTGTTTTATTTGTGCGCAGACTTTGGCGGGTGTGTATTATCTTCAAAAAAGTAATGTGAAATAAAAATATTTATGGGATAATATTCTTTAAGAGGAATAGAATTTTTAGGATGTTTAGATGAAATTAGCCAATACAAAGACAGATAACGCTTTTGATTATGCCTTTTTATCAAAAAGGATTTTTCCTTATATAAGACCGTTAATTCCAAGAATGGCAATAGCTTTTATTCTTGCAATTCCTTTAGGACTTTTAGACGGGGCTACGGCATTTGCCCTGAAACCGTATATTGATGTTGTTGTTAACGGTAATCCTTTAAACGTAAGAGGGTTTGAGCTTACAAGGGATTTACTTGCAGCCTTAATCCCCTGGCTTATTGTGGGCTTTGCCATTGTGCAGGGGCTTTTAAAGTATATAAATGCTTATCTTACAGACTGGCTTTCAAACACAATTTCCAATTCCATAAAGCTTGATTTATTTAAAAAATTAACCACGCTTGATTCGAAGTTTTTTGATGAAAACTCTTCAGGGCTTGTTTTGGGTAGATTTTTAGGTGACCCGGATACAGCTTCAAGGAGTGTTATTGATGCTATAAAAACGCTTATAACCTGTGCTACGGGTGCTATGGGGCTTATTGCGGTTTTATTGTATAACAGCTGGAAGTTAGCATTTGTCGGTGTAATTATTTTATGCGTTGCATTTTTGCCGGTTGCCCTTATCAGAAAAAAAATCAAACAGGTTTCAAATGATGCGATGGTTTTAGGCGGCGGCATCAATACAAACTTTAATGAAACCTATCATGGTAATAAAATTATGACAGGATATTCACTTCAAAATGATTTAAACAAAAAATTTCAATCCCAGATAAGAAAATCCTTCTGCCTTTCTATGTCTTTAACAAAAAGGGTTGGGTGGATGTCTCCTATCATGTATTTAATTGCAAGCATCGGGGTTGCTTTTGTAATGCTTTTTGGCAACCACCTTATAATATCGGGTGAGATGACAACAGGAAGCTTTGCAAGCTTTATTACTTCGCTTTTATTATTATATAAACCGGTAAAAGATTTAGGACGCACATTAACAGGACTTCAGGGCGTATTCGTTGCGATGAGCAGGGTTTTTGAATTGTTTGATTTAGTTCCAGATATTCATAATAAGCCCGATTGTATTGAATTGAAGGGTATAAACCAGGGAATTGAATTTGAAAATGTTTGCTTTGAATACGAAGAAAACAACCCTGTGCTGTATGATATCAACTTTAAGGTGGAAAAAGGCAAAATGGTTGCGCTTGTAGGAAATTCAGGCGGCGGAAAATCAACAATCGTAAATCTTTTACCAAGATTTTACGATATTAAATCAGGAAGTATAAAAATTGATGGTGTTGATATCAGAAACTTTAGCTTGGAAACTTTAAGAAGCAATATTTCAGAAGTTTTTCAGGATAATTTCCTGTTTTCAGGCACCATCAAGGAAAATATTTTAATGGGCAAACCTGATGCAACGGAAGCTGAGATTGATGCTGTGATTAAAGGTGCGCATCTGGATGAATTTTTACATACACTTGAGCATGGAATTGATTCAACCATAGGTGAAAGAGGCACAACATTATCCGGCGGGCAAAGGCAGAGGGTTGCAATTGCAAGGGCGATGATAAAAGATGCGCCGATTATTATTTTAGATGAAGCAACAAGCGCTTTGGATAATAAATCTGAAGCTATAGTTCAAAAAGCGCTTGAAAACCTTATGAAAGGCAAGACGGTTTTTGTTATAGCGCACAGGCTTTCAACCATTAAAAACGCAGATACAATTATGGTTATAAACGACGGGAAGCTGGCTGAATCAGGCACCCATGAAGAATTGTTGAAAATTGAAAACGGTCAGTATAAAAATTTATATGAAATGCAATTTAAGACCGTAAAAGTTTAAAAGCATCTATATATAAGCATTTTAAGTGTTTTTGTTAATTAATGTAACAAAAACACTTATTTTTTATTAAAAAATAGCAAAAGGAATAGTTGACAGTTTTTTATAGGGTGTAATTATTACACGAAAAAATTATTTAATATTATATAAGCACTTAACAACAAATCTATCCTTTTCCCATTAAAAACCTTATCTAACAAAGGTTTCACAATTTAATTACTATGACCTAACACAAAACACAAGAAACTTGAATTAAAATGCCCTTCTTTTTTTAAAAGAGGGCATATTTTTATGTAAATTTTAAATAGGTTTTAAATAATTGCACCTAATTTTGCTTTTTTGCCTATGCAATAATACTCAAAACCTTTTTGGATAAGCCTTTCCTCGTTATATTGGTTTCTGCCGTCAAAAATAACACAATGCTTCATTAATGTTTTTATCTTGTCAAAATTTGGGCGGCGAAATTCGTTCCATTCGGTTAAAAGAAGCATTGCATCGGCGTCATTCAATGCATCATAAGCAGAATTTGAATATTCTATTTTATCACCAAAAATTGTACGCGCTAAATCAAAGGCTTTTGGGTCATAGGCTTTGATTTTGGCTCCTCTTTTTAAAAGTTCGTTAATAATAGTGATTGAAGGGGCTTCTCTCATATCGTTTGTTTTTGGCTTAAAGGCTAAGCCCCATACAGCAAAGGTTTTGCCTTCAATATTTCCTTCATATCTTTCTAAAATTTTATCTACAAAAAGGAGACGTTGTTTTTTATTGGTTTCATCTGCAGCTTCAAGAAGAGAAGATGAGCATCCGTTTAATTTTGCTGTTTTAATCATGGCTTTAACGTCTTTTGGAAAGCAGCTTCCGCCATAACCAAGCCCTGCAAAAAGGAATTGAGAGCCTATTCTTGAATCTGAACACATTCCTATTCTTACCATTTCAGCATTTGCGCCAACTTTTTCACAAATATTTGCTATCTCGTTTGCATAAGAAATTTTTACCGCTAAAAATGAATTTGCGGCGTATTTAGTCATTTCTGCTGATTTTACATCCATAATAATTACAGGGTTTCCTGTGCGAAGAAACGGGGAATATAATTCCTGCATAATTTCTGTTGCACGTTGGGAGTTTGAACCTATTACAACCCTGTCTGGCTTAAGGAAATCTTCAACGGCGGCACCCTGTTTTAAAAATTCAGGGTTTGATACAACATCAAAATCAATATCTGTTTTAGATTTAATAATTTCTGTTACTTTTTCTGCAGTGCCTACGGGAACGGTTGATTTATCAACAATTACCTTGTAATCATTTAAAGCTTCACCTATGCTTGATGCAACATCTAATACATAAGATAAATCGGCAGACCCGTCTTCTCCTTGCGGGGTGCCTACTGCAATAAAGCATACCGAAGATTTTTTTACAGCGGCTTGAAGGTTGTCTGTAAATGTAAGTCTTCCTTCGCCCACGTTTGCATTTATAAGCTCTTCCAAGCCTGGTTCATAAATAGGGATGATTCCCTTTGATAACTGCTCAAGCTTTCTTTGGTCTTTATCAACGCAGATAACTTCATTTCCCATCTCTGCAAGACATGTCCCTGCAACAAGGCCTACGTAGCCCGTTCCTATAACACATATTTTCATCTATTTAACTCCAATTTTTTTTCAAAATATTCAATGGTTTTTAAAAGTCCTTCTTCTATATCCGTTTTCGGCTTCCAGTCCAGTTTTTCTTTTGCAAGGCTGATATCCGGCCTTCTTCTTGCAGGGTCGTCTTTCGGGAGAGGCTTATTTATGATTTTTGAATTTGAATTTGTTAATTTTATGATCAACTGTGCAAATTCTAAAATAGTTCTTTCTGAAGGGTTTCCAAGGTTTACGGGCCCTATAAAGCCTTCTTTATTGTTCATCATTCTTATCATGCCTTCAACTAAATCATCAACATAGCAGAATGAGCGGGTTTGGGAACCGTCACCATAAATTGTGATATCTTTATTCTGAAGCGCCTGAACAATAAAGTTTGAAACAACTCTGCCGTCATTTGGGTGCATATTTGGCCCGTAGGTGTTAAAAATTCTTATAATTCTAATATCGACATTGTTTTGCCTGTGATAGTCCATCATAAGTGTTTCTGCACAACGTTTTCCTTCATCATAGCAACTTCTAATGCCAATAGGATTAACATTTCCCCAATATTCTTCTTTTTGAGGATGCACCATAGGGTCGCCGTATACTTCACTTGTTGAAGCCTGTAATATTCTTGCCTTGCATCTTTTAGCCAAGCCCAACATATTTATCATGCCAAGGATTGAAGTTTTAATTGTTTTTATTGCATTATACTGATAATGCGGAGGTGAAGCAGGACAGGCAAGGTTGTAAATTTCGTCTACTTCTGCAAAATATTCTTTTGTAACATCATGGCGAACAAGTTCAAAATGGTCGTTTTGCAAAAGTTCTCTGATATTGTCTTTAGAACCTGTAAAAAAATTATCAAGGCAAATAACATCATTTCCTTCATCAAGAAGCCTTTTTGACAAATGACTTCCGATAAAACCTGCTCCTCCTGTTATTAAAATCCTTTTCATAAAATTTAACTATCCCTTTAATGGTATAAAATTATAATTAAAAATTATACCATGGCCTTTTGGTGTGGGCTAATCGTTATATTCTTGTAATAATTTATCAGGGATAGCAGGATTCTTCCTGTTCTTTTTTATCTTTAAATTCTTGCCACATTTCGCTGAATAGTTTGCCTACTATTTTTTGACCGCCAGGGTATAATTCTTCACATCTTTTATGATATCGTTCCAGATAATTAATTTCGTAATCTTCAAGAGGCTCACCTGCTGCTTGTTTTAAAAGTATTATTCTTAAATAAGGAAATTCCTCTTTTGCAACTTTTTGCATAACAAGTTTAAATTCAGGACATCTTTCAAAAGATTCACTTCTTAGCTGTGCAAATTCGGGATTATGTTGATAAAATGCTTTTTTACTTTGTGATATTTTTTCTCTTGTTTCAGGACTCAATGTTGTTCCCTGCATTCTTTTTGATATTTCTGCAGCAGCTTCCGGGTGGTTTTGAAACCATTCTTTTCTTTTATCGGATTGGGTTTGTCTTCTTTGCCTGTCACTCCAAATTTTATTTGCCTTCCTTGCGTGTTCTGCCCTTTTTTCCTCACTCCAGCTTTTTGATGTTTTTGCCCGTCTTTCAAGACTACAATCGCTTAAAAGCCTCAGGTATTTTCCATCTAGCCTTTTAATATTTAAATCATTAAGCAGTTTTATTGTTGCATCTTTACTCAAGCCGAAAAAATTATTTCTTGAACTTAAGCCAATACCTTTTCCGTAATGAATCTTTAAAATTGAAAGTGTCAAATTTTCTAGTGTGACACCTTCGATTTCCCCGTTTTTAATTTTCTTCAAAGTAGGCGACATTAAATATTCAGGTAAATCTTTTGCATCAATTACATCTTTAAATTCAGGATATATATTTTTGGCTTCTTCAAGAGACTGGCATTCTAAAAGCGGGGTAAAAATTTCTGTGTGGATATCATAAAGATTTTTATCTGTTTTGCTGTTTAGCGCAGATTGAATGCTATTTGAAATAATCGGCGTAAGGCTTTCAAGACTTAATCTTTCTGATTGTTCTTTTAAAGAAAGCATTGTTCTTCCGCCTGTAAAATTTATATTAATTTTGCTTGAATATAATCCTACAGGGTATAGTGCAAAATTTTTTTCGGCATGACTTTTAAATTCAACAGAATTTTTAAGATTTGCTGAATTATGAACATGTATATTTTTATTTGATGTATTAAAATTTACAGGGTAAATTAAGAGCATATTTTCCACATTTCAAGGTATTTATATTAACGTTTGGAAAGAAAATAATTTGCGATTTTTTTAATTTAAAAAAAATACTTGAAATGAAAAATTCCTTATGTATAATAAAAGTATTCCAACATTGGTGCGGGCGTTTAGCTCAGTTGCCAAGAAAGTTTTAACTTTCGGTTTATGTAAAAGCCTCCCTTGCGAGGTGCTGAAAATTAAATAGTGTGCGGGCGTTTAGCTCAGTTGGTAGAGCGCCTCCCTTACAAGGAGGATGTCGGGAGTTCGAGCCTCTCAACGCCCACCATTTATAAAGACCCTTTCAAGGGTCTTTTTTAGTGCGTTTCAAGGCTGCGCCTCAGCACACGTTATTAAATTCTGTGCTTGTTTAAAGCTTGAATTTTGTGTAGTACTTCGGTTTTTGTTTTGTTTATTTGCTAAAAAGCAAAAAAGATTGTATGATGGGAATTAGGTATATTTTGAAGTTTGAAAAGGGATTTGCGCTTTGATAGATTTAGAATTTCATAAACAAAAAGAAAAAAAGATAGTTAAACTTTATAATACAATTAAAATTGTAACAGTTTTACTTGTTCTGCTTGCTGTATTTTTTGTAAGAGACATTCTTGCAAAAGAAAAGATTTCTGCAGAAAAATATTTAGAACAAAGCGTGCTGCAAACTGCTTCAAACCTGAGAGGAAGAATATCTTCTTCAATAAATGAATTAAATGTACTTGCTGCAAAAATGGGCGCAAGCGTTAATTTTTCAAATGAAAAAGATATTGCAAATTTCCTTTTGTTCCATATTTCTGATTATGATTATCACAGGCTTGTTTTTGCATATCCTGACGGTCATACAATAAGGCTGCAGAAAGATACAGGCCGATTGAATCCTGTAAACTGGTCTAATGATGAAAGGTTTATAAGGGCTATATCCGGCACAGAAGTATTTGCTGAAACAAAGCTTAGTAATGAAGTAAGCGGGAGTTATGTAAACGAATTTGGTGTTCCTGTTTATAATAAGGACGGCAAGATAACAGGTGTGTTGGGCGCTCAGGTCTATGCTAATGATTATATAAAAATTTTAGGATTTAACAATTATAATAAGCAAGGGTTTTCCTATATTTTAGATGAAAATGGAGAATTCCTTCTTAAACCTTATAGAGATAAAAGCAAAGATAAAAACTTTTTTTCAAGAAATCTTGATTATATAGGTAAATCAAGAGAAGAAATTTTAGGATTATTCGCTGATGAAAATTTTGGAACGTTTCTTTTTAAATATGAAGGTCAAAAGTACGTAGCTTCTTTTGCAATTATTGATAACAGTAATCGCTACGTTATGACAATTGTTCCTATGGATGTTTTAATGCTCCACATTGATAAACTTTTATCAGGGCTTGTATTGATAGTTGTTATTGTGAGTGTTTTATTGCTTTTCCTTTTATACTATAACAACAAGCTTTTAATGCGCCATGAAGAAATTGTTTATGATATTGCATTTGTAGACAAAGTAACAAAGACAGACAACAGGAACCAGTTTACCATAAAAGCAGCTCAGGCTTTAAAAAATAATCCTGATAAAAAATATGCGATGATTTGTGTAGAGATTACAAAATTTAGAGCCATTAATGAGCTTTATGGAATTGAAAATGCCAATAAAATTCTTATGGATTTTGGTAAAATACTTAAAAATAATCTTCCTGAAAATGGCATATTTGCAAGAGACCATGCTTCAACTTTTGTAGTTTTATATGAATATGACAGAGAAGAATTTATCGAAAAATATTTTGTAGATAAAATTTTAGATGAAATTGAAGTTTATAATCAAGAATCAATGAAGCTTGTTTCAAAAACTTCCGGCATGACATTAAATTCAAAATTAGCTCTAATATTTGGAGTATATCTGATTAATGACAGAGAAGAGTCTATCGATCAAATGTATGAAAGAGCTAATATTGCAAAAAGAACAATCGGAAGTGATGTAAACAGTATTTGTAAATTTTATGATGATAATCTGAGGGCAAAGCTTCTTCATGAAAAGGCCATCGAAGATGAAATGGTTTTTGCGTTGTCTGATAATCAATTTCACATGTATTTACAGCCTAAGTTTAATCTTCAGACTGGGGAATTAGCCGGAGCTGAAGCACTTGTAAGATGGATTCATCCCTCTAAGGGTTTAATTCCTCCTTTGCATTTTATACCTCTTTTTGAAAAAAATGGCTTTGTAAGAGAAGTGGATAAATGTATATGGAAACTTGCATGTGAATTTTTGGCAGAAAGGAAAAAAGCTGGTGATAAACTGTTTCCGATTTCTGTAAATGTTTCAAGAGTACACATGGATGATGATAAATTTATTGATGAATTAATTTTACTTACAAGAAAATATGGAATTGAACCAAAATATTTAGAATTAGAATTAACGGAATCTGCTTGTTTTAATAATGAGAAACGTTTTGAAGAGGCAATTCACACTTTAAAAGATTTAGGTTTTGTTGTTTCGATGGATGATTTTGGAACAGGTTATTCTTCATTAAATATGTTGAGAAATTTGCCTATAGATATTTTAAAGCTTGATAGAGGTTTTATCAAAGATACAATTCAGGAAGCTAAAGGCCAAATTGTAACAAAAAGCATAATAGATATGGCAAATAAGCTAAATATGATAACTGTTGCTGAAGGTATAGAAACAGAAGAGCAGGCAGAATTTTTAAGAAGCATAGGCTGCAAGATTGCCCAAGGCTTCCTGTATGGCAAACCGGTTGATATCAAAAGCTTTGTTGAAATGCATGTGGCAAACAGGGTTTAGCGCAGAGTATATATGTTTTTAATAAAGAAGCAATTTATTTTTTTAAATGTTTTTTTAATATTAACAAAAGTTTTTAGATGTATCGTAGCTGGGAGCATAATTTATGGGAAATCCAATTATTTTTTACGGTATTACAAATGAAACCGCAAGCAGACTCGATAAGTTTGTTTCAATAACAGGGGAACCTGTTGTTTTTTCAACCAAAGATGAAGAAATTAAAAATTATCGGGGGGAGATAAATAAACTATATCTCGATAAATATGAAGTGGTTCAAATAAACGAGGCATTTAAACGTTATCCTGATGCGGATGTTTGGGTTACATACGCTATAGCAAATAATACTGCAAGGATTTTATCTGGAATATTCAAACCTGAAAAAATTCACTTTTTTGAAGCTGATTTAGAATATAAGCGCGGATGTGGCTATATTGGCCACTTTATTAATTATGGAGGGAATTATGTTTCTCCATGCTGTATAGTAAAGCACAACCCCATTATCAAAGTATCTGGAGAAGTTCCAGAACGCATTGCGGCCTGGCAAAAATATTCAGAAAAGCTGATGGATGATATACGAAACGGTAGAGAAAATGATTGTTCAAAATGTCCGCATTATCAATACGGATTTTACCGCAAAACAGTTAAGGCTGATACTATAAGCTTTGGTTCTACACATCCTGGGGATACCTGTAATTTAAAATGCATATATTGTTTTGCTGAAGATAGCCTCAATTACTTAAAAAAACACGAAGGAAAAGACACTACTTATGAAGTTTTGCGGCAAATTTCTTTAATGCCTGAATATGATACTTCGGATTTTAATGTTCATTTTGCAAATGGCGAATTTTGCGCAAATAAACATTGTGATGATATATTGGATATTTTAATAAAAAGCAAGTGGCGCTCTGTCATTATGACCAATATGACAATTTATAAAGAAAAATTTGCAGAATTTATGGATACCGGCAGATTGACGTATATTCAGGTTTCACTGGATTCTGGCACAAGAGAAACTTATGCAAAAGTTAAGGGTGTTGATTTGTTTGATAAAGTAATAAATAATTTTAAACAATATCCTATACATAAAACGTTTTTAGATCTCAAATATATTTTTCTTGAAGGGTATAATGATAATGAAGTGGATATTGACGGTTTTTGCAATATTGCTAAAGAAGCAGGCTGTAAACAGATTTCTTTATCAAGTAACCTTGCTAAACCGTTTACCCCAAAAATGCGCGAATTGACCATACGTCTTATTAAGAAGGCAAAAAGAAATAATATTTATGTGACTGAAAGTAACGCTTATCTTACCTTAGAAGATAAAAAATTTATAAGAGAAGCTTATGCAAATACTGAGCCTGAAACTCCTTTGGAGGCAATGTATGATGCCAAAATTACGGCAAGCGGTGACCCGGTAATTTATAATCCGCACAATAGTGGAAAAATTGAAGGTGAAGGTAAAGTTATACTTAATGATGGTGCTATACCTGGTTTAAAATCCGAATGTTTTATTTCTTTAGGTAAAAATTCAAAAATCGTTGTAAACGAAGAGCTTTCTATACGGCCTTCGGCAAAAATTGAACTTTTTGAAAAAGCCAAGTTTGAAATTGTTTCTGCAAAAATTGACGCCGGGGTAATAATACGTTGTAAAAACTCTATTGCTATCGGAAAAGGAGTTGAAATTTTTGATAATTGTTATATGGCAGATTCGGATTTTTATGTTTTGAAAAACAAGAAAGATAAGCAAATAAATCCGGATGCCCCGATTATAATAGGCGACAATGTCAAAATAGGACATGGTGCAATTATTCTTAAAGGAGTTAAGATTGGTGATAATTCAATTATTGCACCGGGTGCTGTTGTAGATAAAAATGTGCCTGCTAACTCTTTTGTTCAGGGGAACCCTGCCAAAATAAAGAAAAACTTTTCAGCCAAGACAGCTTTTTGGCGTTTTTGATTTTAACAACCAGCAAATGAACTCAAAAGCAAAATTTATAAAATATTAAAATTTAATACAAAAACCTGTTTTTTATAATGCCTCCATACGATTAATCGTGTGAATTATTTTATTTTGCTTTTTTGAAATTTGTTACCAAAAAGTCACCAAAATTTAATTTTTACAGAAATATAAAAATAGAGACAAAGTATAAAAGCTTTGTCTCTATTGTCTTTTAATTGGTTGCGGGAGCTGGATTTGAACCAACGACCTTCGGGTTATGAGCCCGACGAGCTACCAGACTGCTCCATCCCGCGATATTTACTTGTATAC
>CAJTLW010000007.1 GCA_910577515.1 uncultured Vampirovibrio sp. | reverse complement strand
ATTTTAGGCAGCTTGACCTTGTATTTGCAAAAGATGATGGCGATTTTATATGTGATACAACATTTAGAGCCTTTGTTAATAAACGACTTAAAGAAGCAGGCATTGAACACTATAAAATACATTCATTCAGGCATTCCTGCGCTACGGCATTATTTGAAGGAAAAGCAGATATAAAGAAGGTTTCAAAATGGCTTGGGCATAGCGGTATAGGTATTACTTTAGATACATATACGCACGTATTGCCACATCAATTGGAAGAACTTGCAGACCTTCAAAGTAATCGCCTTAAAAGGATATTTAACAGTAATGAAAAAGAAATTCCTGATGAACTTATACCGCACAAATAGCAAAAACGGGGGAATAAAAATGAAAGAAAATAAAAAGAAAATTGTACACAAATTGACCTACAATAATTGTAGGTCTTCCCTACAATTTAAAGCAAAAAATTAAGTATTCTATAAATGCCAATAACACTTACATTATTGTACAGGGGCAAGCAAGGAACCAAATTTTAAATGAGTCTTATGAGCCCGACGAGCTACCAGACTGCTCCATCCCGCGATATTTACTTGTATACCCCATTATTAAACGCTGAAAATAAAAAATCAAGTTTTTGTATATAATGTCAAAAAAGTAGTTCTTTGTGATTAAAAATTATTCTCCTTGTAACATAATTTCACAAAATTTGCAAAGAAGAATGGTGTTCATGCTAGAATTAAATTTGTTATGTTGAATAAGAAGAAAATCTACACCGGCGTATTTTTAACAGTTTTTGGCATTTGTCTTTTTGGCTTTATATGGTCTTGGATTGTGACAAAAGACATACGTTCAAATTCGGTGTCTGACGATGTTAAAAGCAGACGGGTTGTAGTTGGAAATCTTGTTTTAACAGAAACAAAAGATGAAAAAGTTTATTGGGAACTTTACGCAAAAAAAGGCAGCTATGAGAGTACTTCAGGCCTTGTGGTTTTAGAAAATGCCATGGGAAATTTTTACAATAAAGAAAATGAAGTGGTTTTAAGTGTGGAATCAAGCAGGGGTACATATAAAGAAGATGAAAAAGTTATTACCCTTGAAGGAGACACTTTAATTGTTGCAAAAGAAGGATATTCTATAAAAGCAGATAAAATTGTCTGGAAAGGCAGAGATGAGGATATTGTGGCATCAGGGAATGTTCTTGTAAAAAGCAAGGATATGTTTGAAGCAAGAAGCGAAAAAGCAATATTTAACTACGATTTTACGAAATTTAGAATTGAAGGAAAGTGTGTTTCTTCAATATTTGATACAAAAAAAGATGATAGCACCGGTGAAAAAAGCTCGTTTAACCTGAGTCTCGGGGGTAAAAAATAATGAAAAAAATAGTTTTAACACTCATAATAATGTCTTTTACAATAATTGGAGCAAATTGTGCCAATGTTGTGATTGAGGCTGCTAACCAACAAATAAACCTTGATAACAATAAAGGTTTTTTTTCAGGGGATGTGAAGGTTAAGGTTGGGGATGTTACTGTAAAAAGTCCGAGAGCAGAGCTTGATTTGGAGCCGAAATCTAAAAAACCTTCTTTGGCCGTGTTTTTTGATAATCCTTATGCTTTTCAAAACAAAGATAATAAAAAACATGAAATTAAAGCAAACATAATGAAAGTTTCTCTAATAAATAAAACCCTTAGAGCTGAAGGTAATACGCAATCTATTATGATGAAAGACAGACAGCCTTTAATTATGATAAATTCTGATTCACAGGAATATGATACAAATACAAAAGTAATGAGGGCAGATGGCTCGGTAATTGTTCATTACCAGGATGTTGAAACTTTTTCAAATTCTGCAAGTGCAATTATTGACAAAAATGGCGAAGTTCAGAATTTAAAATTAACCGGAAACGTTGTAATGAAGGAAAAATCAAACGTTTTAAAGGGAAATAAGTTTGAATATAAGCCTGCAATGCAGGAGTATCAAATGTCTGGCAATACAAGTACGGATGTTACTTTTGAAGACGGGTCAAGACTTTATGTAACTGCAAGGTTTCAGCAATATAACAGAAATACGAACAATATTATTGCAGGGGGTAATGTTTGTATAAAATTTAAAGATTATACGGCAGTTGGACCAAAGGCACAGGTTTTTATTGATAAAGCAACACAAAAACCGAATAAAGTTGTGTTTACAGGGCGTTCAAAAATAACACAGGGCGCAAGCACAGTGGAAGCGGATGTTATAACTATGACGATGAGTCCGAAAGAATTTAATGCGGCAGGAAATGTAAAAACTAGCATTTCCGGCGGAAGTAGTGATGATAATATGGAGATTATGCCTTAATTATGAGTATTACGCTTGAAAATAAACAATGTTTAATGGCTGGGGACGGGCTTTTGCCTGTAAAAATGGCACAAGCAGCAAAAGAAAACGGTTTTGAAGTAATAGCAATTTCATTATCCGATGATAATTATAAAGAGCTTACAAAGCATTGTTCAAAAGTTTTACCTTTTGGTTTCGGTCAAGCCAATAGCATTAAACAAGCTTTGGTTGATGAGGGTATTAAGCAGCTTACTTTTTTGGGCAAAGTTTCAAAGACAATGCTTCTAAAGCGTCCAAAGCTGGAACCTATGGCTATTGAATTTTTAAAAGAAGCGCCAAAATTGAATGATGATGCTATTATGCTGAAAATTGTAAAAGAAATGGAAGATATAGGGATTACTATATTAGACCAAACAATTTTTATTAAAAATTTAATGGTGCAAAAAGGCGTTTTAACAAAAACGCAACCTAATGAAACGCAGCTTATGGATGTAGAATACGGTTTTAGAACCGCAAAAGAAATGGGCAAACTTGATATTGGCCAGTCTGTTGTTATGAAAAACAAGATGATTATGGCGGTGGAAGCTATTGAAGGCACTGATAAATGTATAAAAAGGGGTGGGAAACTGGCCAGAAAGAAAGGTGCTGTTGTAGTAAAAGTTGCAAAACCAAACCAGGATAAGCGTTTTGATATTCCAACAGTCGGGCTTAAAACGCTTCGTGTTATGAAACACTATGGAGCTTCAGTTTTGGCACTTGAAGCTGGTGAAACGATTATTGTAAATGTTGATGAGATGGTAAAATATGCAGATAAAAACAATATGGTGATAATGGCCGTATAGTTTTTAATTGAAGGATAAAAACGGTTTTGGGAGAATTGAAAAAAGTTTTTATAATAACAGGGGAAAGCTCAGGTGATAAGCATGCAAGCGGTGTTGCAAGGGAGCTTTTTTCTCTTAATCCTGATATACAAATAGAGGCAGTTGGAGGTGAAAATCTTCGCAAAGCCGGGGTTAAGCTTTTTTCAGACCAAAAAAAGATGGGCGCAATGGGTCTTACCCCAAAAGTTATTATTGACCATATTTTTTTAGGGGCAAAAATTGTTAATTACCTCAAAAATGTTTTTAAACCTGATTTAGTACTATTGGTGGATTATGGTGCTTTTAATCTTGCAATTTCAAAACGTTTAAAGAAAGCTGGAATTAAAACTTTTTATTTTATTCCACCGCAAATTTGGGCATCGAGAAAATGGCGTTTAAATACTGTAAAGAAAAATATAGATAAGGTTTTAACGATTTTTCCTTTTGAAGGAGATATGTATAATAAGGCGGGTGTGGAAAATACTTATGTCGGACATCCTCTTGTTAAGGAATTACCCGGGAAAGCAAACAGGGCCGAGTTTTTCAAAAGACATAATCTTGATTTAAATAAAAAGCTTGTGAGTATTTTCCCGGGGTCAAGAATGTTTGAAATTAAGCATTTGATGAAAATATTTCTAAATGCTGCAAAATTAATTGAAAAAATGCACGGGGATGTTCAATTTGTAGTATCCCATGCTGAAAACTTGGATGAAGATGTATTTAACGGGTTTAGCTGTCCTTATAAAACTATAAAAGGGGAAAACCACGCACTTTTATCTGTTTCTGATGCTTTAATATTGGCTTCGGGTACTGTAGCGCTTGAAGCTGCACTTTATAAAACACCTATGATAATAGCATACAAAGGGCCTTTATTTTTCTATTTAGTGTATTTGCTTGTAAGGTCAATCAAAAAGGCGTGTTTGGTGAATATCATAACGGAAAAAGACATTGTGCCTGAGTTTTTGATGTTTAATGCAACACCTGAAAAAATTGCGGGTGAAATAAATAATATTTTAGGTAATGAAAAAGTTAAAATGCTTCAAAGAAGCGGGTTTGATGAGGTTGAAAAGCTGCTTTCAGATAAACATTGTGTCGAAGAGGCAGCAAAAATTATAAATAAAGAACTGGTATAAAAAAGATTAGGGGAATAAAAAATGGCAAATATTATTACACTTTCAAGAATTTTTTTAGCGTTTATTGCAATGGGACTTTTGTTTTATGATGCAAAATATGCCCTTGTTTCGCTTATTTTAACTATTTTCGTGATGTGGTTTGACGGATTGGACGGTTATATCGCAAGAAAATTTAATGAAACATCCAAGCTTGGTGCTGTGCTTGATATTATGGGTGATAGAATTGTGGAAAACCTTTATTGGATGTGTTTTTGCGCTTTGGGTTGGATAAGCGTTATAGTTCCTGTTATTGTTTTAACCAGGGGAATAATTACAGATTCTTTAAGGTCTTTAGCTTTAGCACAAGGGTTTACTGCGTTTGGTGAAAAAACAATGATGCAAGGTAAGATTGCAAAGTTTATTGTAGCATCAAATTTTTCAAGGTTTACATACGCTGTATGCAAAGCTTTAGCATTCCTTTTATTAATTGCAGGGCATCTTCAATTTAATACAGACCACACACTTTATATAATAGGTTTAATATGCACCGGAATTTCTGTTGTATTCTGTGTTTTAAGGGGTTTACCTGTTATATTTGAATCAAAAAGATTTTTAAAAGACTAAAGGTATTTAAAAGATATGCTAAACGGGGCAAAATATTTAAATATTGTTATGTTTGAGCCTGAAATCCCGCAAAATACCGGGAATGTTGCAAGGCTTTGTGCCTGCACGTCTTCAAAGCTTTATTTAATTGGGCGGCTTGGTTTTTCAATGAGCGATAAATATTTAAAGCGCTCCGGACTTGATTATTGGGATAAGCTTGATATTGAACACATTATTGATTTTGAAGAATTTGAAAATATGTTTGATATAGAGAAAAACCCTGCTAAAATCCACCTTTTTACAACAAAAACCGATAAATTTTATACAGATGTGCAATATAAGGAAGGAGATTTTTTAATCTTTGGGCCAGAAACAAGGGGGTTGCCTGAAAACATCTTAAATAAGTATAATAACAGTTGTGTCACAATTCCTATGAATAAAGATACAAGGAGTTTAAATTTATCAAATAGCGTTGCAATAGGGGCTTATGAAGCTATAAGGCAGCTTGGCGGCATAAAATAACCCTTTTTAGTGAATAATAAGGATATTGAAGATGTTTTTTAAGAAAAAAGAAATAAAAGAGATTGAAAGAAAAGTGATTGAGATTGAAAAATCTTATGTCAGAAGCCTTTTGCCTATAAGATATCCGAATTCAAACAAAGGTACCTATGGTACAGTATTAAATATTGCAGGGTGTTTAAATTACCCTGGTGCTGCATTTTTAAGCTCAATTTCGGCCCTAAAAGCCGGAGCAGGGCTTGTATGTCTTGCAACAGAGAGCAATACTTTGTCTATTGTTGCATCAAACACCCCTGATATTATTTTTACAAACCTTGGAAGCTCTGATAAATATACTATTCCAAAAGATGCTATTAAGCATTTAAAAGATATTTCAAAATATAAGGCGGTTTCAATCGGCTGCGGGCTGTCAACAGAAAAAAGCACGGCAGATTTTGTTTTAAAATTTTTAAATAAAAATTTAAAGTCTGAAAAGCCTTTTGTAATAGATGCTGATGCAATTAATATCTTGGCCGCTGCGGATAAAATGCCCATACCTGCTAATTCTGTTATAACACCGCATCCTCTTGAATTATCAAGAATTATGGATATGGATGTTGAAGAAATACAGGCAGATAGGGTAAAAGCAGCATCTTATGCAGCCGATTATCTTGGCTGTATGGTTGTTTTGAAAGGAAAAGACACCATAATAGCAGCACCTGATGAAGAAAATGTCTATATCAATAAAACCGGAAATTCGGCACTTTCTAAAGGCGGAGCGGGTGATATTTTGACAGGCATGATTTCAGGGTTTTTAGCGCAAGGGCTAAAGATGCATGAAGCTGTACATTTGGCTGTTTATCTTCATGGGCGTGCAGGCGAAATTGGTTCTACCACGCTAACAGAATACAGCGTGTTGTCTTCGAACCTTATAAATTTTATTCCCATTGCTATTAAAGATTTGCAAGGGTATTAAACAAATTTTTTAGAAAAATTGTTAAGGTTTAAAAAAATATTTTGTTTAAAATATGTTTGAAATATAATTAAAGTAACTATGGATATTTTGTATTTCAAAGAATTAGAATCTACGAGCGTATGGGCGAGAAAAAACCTTAAGGATTTAGAGGATTTTAAGGTAATAAGTGCTGATATCCAGACAGCAGGGCATGGACAGTTTGAAAGAAAATGGTTTTCATCAGATAAAAACGGTGGAAATATGTATATTTCAATTGTTTTAAAGCCAGAAAATATTGAACATTTAAACGAACTTACCAGGTTTACAAGCTATATTGGTGCCAAAACTATTGAAGAATATGGAATTAAGGCGCAGTTTAAATTTCCTAACGATATTTTAATAAACGGTAAAAAAATAGCAGGAATTTTAGCGGAGTCTGTTTTTATAGGGAATGAATTTAAGGGTGTAATAACAGGGGTTGGAATTAATTTAAATCTGGATGAAAAAGAAGTTCAGAATATAGATATTCCTGCTACATCTGTTTATTTAGAAACAGGTAAAAATATTGAAAAAAGTGAGTTTTTGGAAAAGTTTCTTTATAATTTTAAAAAAGAATATGAAAATTTTCTTGAAAACGGAATGAATGAAGAAGCAAGAGAATTGTTAAAAGTTTAATTATTGCGTGATACAAAATAAGAGGATAAAAAAATGTCAAAAAAACAAATTAAAGTTATGGATACCTCGTTTCGGGACGGTTTTCAATCCGTTTACGGGGCAAGAGTTTTTACCAAAGATTTTTTACCCGCTTTGGAATCTGCAGTGGCTGCAGGCTTGAAGCACTTTGAAGTAGGTGGCGGAGCAAGGTTCCAATCTCCTATTTTTTATTGTAACGAAAATGCTTTTGATATGATGGATACAATCAGAAAAACTGTTGGCCCTGATATTAATCTTCAAACTTTAGCACGTGGTGTAAACGTTGTAGGGCTTGATTCACAGCCTAGAGATATTATTAATTTGCATGCCAAAATGTTTAAAAAACACGGCATGACAACAATTAGGAACTTTGATGCCCTAAATGATGTTAATAACTTAATCTATTCAGGCCAATGTATTAAAGATAACGGCTTAAAACATGAAGTAACAATCACCATGATGGAGCTTCCAATTGGCTGCACAGGCGCACATGATGTTGCTTTTTATGAAAAAGTTTTAAGAAACATTCTTGATGCCGGTATTCCTTTTGACAGTCTTGCTTTTAAAGATGCTTCAGGAACTTCTGCTCCAAGAAAAGTTTATGAAACAATTAAAAGAACAAGAGAAATCTTAGGGCCTGATATGCATATCAGATTCCACAGCCATGAAACTGCAGGAACAGGCTTAGCTGCTTATATGGCAGCGCTTGATGGCGGAGCTGATGGTATTGACCTTTCTATGAAACCTGTTTCAGGTGGTACGGCGCAGCCTGATATTGTTTCAATGTGGCATGCGCTTAAAGGCAGTGAATATGACCTTGGCATTGATGTAGAAAAGATTTTAGAAACTGAAGAAATCTTTAAAGAAGCAATGAAAGATTATTTCCTTCCTCCGGAAGCTATGGCAGTTAACCCTGTAATTATATCTTCTCCATTGCCGGGCGGAGCTTTAACTGCTAATACCCAAATGATGAGAGATAATGGCACAATGGATAAATTCCCGGAAGTTGTTGCTGCTATGAAAGAAGTTGTTGAAAAAGGCGGTTTTGCAACAAGTGTTACTCCTGTTTCACAATTCTATTTCCAACAAGCATATTCAAACGTTATGTTTGGCAAATGGAACAAAATTACAGAAGGCTATGGCAAAATGGTTCTTGGCTATTTTGGTAAAACTCCTTGTGAACCTGACGCCGAACTTGTTAAAATGGCATCTGAACAATTGGGATTACAGCCTACAACAGAATTAGTGGTTGACCTGAATGATAAAGACCCTAATAAAGGTATTGAAGCAGCTAAGAAAATGCTTAAAGAAGCAAACCTTGATGAAACTGAAGAAAATATCTTTATTGCAGCTGCCTGCAAAGAAAAAGGTATTATGTTCCTTCAAGGTAAAGGACAAATCGGTGTTAGAAAAAATGCTGATGTTAAACAATGTTCAGTGGCTGGTGAAAAACCTGAAGGATATACGGTTTCTGTTAATAACAAAAAATATTCAGTTAGAATTGAAGGCGAAAAAGCTGTTGTTAACGGTAAAACTTATGATATCAACATTAAAGAAGGTATTGAAGCTAAAGCAGGCGTTTCAAATTCAGATGCTACACCTATTAAAGCTGCACTTCCGGGTGCCGTTCTTAAGATTAACGTCGCAGAAGGTGATTCAATTGAAGAAGGCGATGTGCTTCTTGTATTAGAGGCTATGAAGATGGAAACTGAAATTAAATCTCCAAAATCAGGAACTGTTGCTTCAATTGAAGTAAGTGTTGGTGACCAGGTGAAAAACGGCCAAGTAATGGTAACGTTGGGTTAAGGAGGCTAATATATGAATCTTACAGAAAGTTTACAGAGCCTTTGGTCTTCAACGGGCATTGCCAATATGATTTTGCCGCCAAACCCTGAACTTTCAGGGGCAGAACAAATACTGTATCAGTTTGGCTCGCCAATTATGATTATTGTATGCCTGTTTCTTTTATGGCTTGGTATTAAAAAACAATTTGAGCCGTTGCTGCTTGTTCCTATAGCATTTGGCGGTTTATTATCAAATATTCCGCTTGCAGGAATTGCTGAACCTACGGGCTTTTTAGGAATTATTTATGAAGCTGGTATTCATCAAGGGATTTTCCCTTTGATAATCTTTATGGGTGTGGGTGCTATGACAGATTTTGGCCCTCTTTTAGCAAACCCCAAGACTGCACTTTTAGGAGGTGCTGCACAGTTTGGTATTTTTGGTGCATTGTTGTTAGCTCTTTGCGTGTTTGGTTTTACAATGCCGCAGGCAGCATCAATCGGTATCATAGGCGGTGCCGACGGTCCTACATCAATTTATGTAACTTCTAAATTAGCTCCTGAATTATTAGGTGCGATTGCAGTTGCTGCTTATTCTTATATGGCACTTGTTCCTGTTATTCAGCCGCCTATTATGAAAATGCTTACAACAAAGGCTGAACGCCAAATCGAAATGACCCAGTTAAGGGAAGTATCACAAAGAGAAAAAATTGTATTCCCGCTTTTGGTGTTAGGTCTCTGCATTTTACTATTGCCTGATGCTTGCCCTCTTATCGGTGCTTTGGCATTTGGTAACCTTTGTAAAGAATCAGGGGTTGTTGAAAGATTGTCTAAGACCCTTCAAAATGAACTTATCAATATTGTTACAATATTCTTAGGTTTATCTGTTGGTTCAAAGCTTTCAGCAAGCCAATTCTTAACAATTCAAACGTTATTTATCCTTATTTTGGGTATTGTAGCGTTTGGTTTGGCCACTGCAATGGGTGTAATTTTCGGTAAAATTATGAATAAATTCTCTAAAACTCCGATTAACCCGCTTATTGGTGCAGCAGGTGTATCAGCCGTTCCGATGGCAGCAAGGGTAGTGAACAAAGTTGGTTTAGAATATAACCAAAACAACTATCTTTTGATGCACGCTATGGGGCCAAACGTTGCCGGTGTAATCGGTTCTGCCGTTGCAGCAGGTGTATTGCTGGCACTTTGTCATTAATATTAAAGTTAAAATTAAAATGCAGGAAGCTTGATTGTTTCCTGCATTTTTACTAGCAAATTTTTTGTTTTATTTGTTTTAATGTTTTTGTGATAAATTTTAATAGACAAAATTTCGATATCAATTTTACGGGGATAAAAGCTCCAAAATCTCCCCTTTCCTTTGTTGAAAAAATAAAAGAAGGCTTACCGGCGGATATTTTTTGTAAAAAAATAAATATTCCCGAAAGCATTATTCAAGATGGAATAGATGAAAAAACTTTTATAACTGCAAGAAATTTTGTAATGAAATCTGTAAGGGGTGTTTATCCTAAAGAAAGTATGGCAATTATAAATAATGGAGTTATAGCAGATTTAAAAGTATGCAAAGCTCATTCAGGCAGGATGTCTGCTAAAGCTCACGCACTTGCTTGTTCTCCGCGCAATAACGTTGTATTGATACACAGTCATCCAAAAACAATAGCAAAAAGTACTTGCCCGCCATCAATTGGTGATTGGGAAACACTTCGCAGGTTTCAGGGAATGCAAAGTATGTATGTTATAAATTCTGATGGCGAGTATGCGATTTTAAGAAAGTTTGGTGAAGCACTTTCTGATGATAAAGCAAATGAAGCAATGGGCAGATTTATGCTTGGGTATATTGATTATATCAGCAAAATTGACACACCTGCCTGCAGAGAAGCAGCTGAACTTTTTAATTACGGCTCTGCATTTGTTACAGAGGGGGTAGATCCTTCGGCTCTTATAAAACATTTTGGAAATCTTATAGAAAAAATTGACCATGCCGGCTTAACCGTAGAATATGTGCATAATTTTTGGAAAAAGTATGCAGCATCTATGAATTTAACTTACGAAACCAATTTCAGCGGGCTTGGTTAAGTTATTTTTATGTTACAATGTTCCTATTAGTGTGTGCCTGTAGCTCAGCCGGCATGTTGAATATTTTACCCCGGTAAAATTTCAACGAAATAGAATATTTATTCTATCCGGCTTGGTGAAAGGTGAGATGTAAATTATGTGCCTGTAGCTCAGCCGGATAGAGTGTTGGTCTCCGAAGCCGAAGGTCGCGCGTTCGAATCGCGTCAGGCACATTTAATTACAAAGGGAGTGAGGATAAATTGGTTTCTTTTGAAATAATTTTGACTGTGATTTTAGGGTTTGTGCTTGGTTTTTTGGTTGCTTTTATTTTTCAAAAAAATAAAAATGGAAAACTTGAAATTGAAAATGTTAAATTGCAGGAAAAGCTAAATTCTATTTTGCAAAATAATAAAGAAAAAGAAGATTACACAGAGCTTATTAAAAAAGAGTTTGTAAACCTTGCAAACCAAACTCTTCTTGAAAAAAATAAAGTTTTAGATGAAAGTAATCAAAAAAAACTTCAAAATGTATTAAGCCCTTTAAAAGAAAAAATAAAAGAATTTCAGGAAAAAATTGAAGAATACAATATTACAGGAATAAAAAGCACGCAGAGCCTGAAAGAGCAGATTGAATATTTATCTAACCAAAATAAACTCATAACAACGCAAACAGAAAAGCTATCTGAAGCTTTGAGCAACAATTCAAAATTCAGAGGAACATTCGGCGAGATGATTTTATCACGTCTTTTAAAGGCATCTGGGCTTATTGATAAAAATGATGATGCACTTAAAGGTAATTATATTTTGCAGGAAGGTTTTAAAAACCTTGATAACCCCGGCGGAAACAAGGTTATGCCGGATGCTGTTATCTATCTTGCGGAGGGGGATAAAAATATTGTTGTGGACTCCAAGGCTTCAATTGTAAATTATTTAGAATATACAAATTCCAAGGATGAAGATGAAGCGGCTGAATGTGCTAAAAGGTTTTATCAAAATATCCTTGATAGGGTAAAAGAGCTTGAAGATAAATATACAAACCTTGAAGGGCTAAATACACCTGATTTTACTTTAATGTTCATACCTTTTGAAGCTTGCATGGGGCTTATATATTCAAATAATGCTCTAATTGAAGAAGCAAACAAAAGAAATATTGTAATAGCAGGGCCTTCCACGCTTCTTTCAACTTTAAGGATGATTAATTATGCGTGGATGCAGAAAAACAGAAACGATAATATAAAAGATATATTGAAAACAGGCGAAGGAATTTATAATAAATGCCTTACTTTTATAGGGAAAATGGAAGCGCTTGCGACCAATTTTGACACTTTAAGAAAAGGTTTTGATGGAGTGTTTACTTCGCTTAAAGGCAGGGGCGGGCTTTTTAATCAAATTGAAAAGTTTAGGGAATTAGGGTTTAATCCCGCAAAGACAATTGATGAAAAATATTTAAATGAAAATGAGATTTTAATTTTATCAGCTGAAGATAAAAATTAGCATGGATATTGTGATATAAAAATTCTGCCGAATAAATGGCAGGATTTTTATATGACTTGCTGTAGCTGCACTTAAGGATAATGTAACGATTTGTAAAAATAGTTGACAAAATTAAAAGAAGTGTAGCAAAAAAAATTTTTGAGGTGAGTTAAAAAGAATGTAAACTCCTCTATAAACTCCGTAATACTAATTCTATCCATCACGGCGACTTCTTTAATTATTAAAGAAAGCCGTTTTTTTTATATTTTAATTCCAAAAGGCACGACAGTATTATTCTTTCCGTGTGTAATATTGGGGTCAAAAGCATACGGAACATTTAATATGTCTGCAAATTCTTTTAAAATATCGTTTAAATGCTCACCAGCGCCTATAAATTCGCCAAAAATAACCCCTTTGATTTTGTTTTTAAGCGAAGTGTTCCTTAAAATTTGCGTGAGCATCCTGTCTATCTTGTAATCAGGCTCGTTTATATCTTCAATAAATAAAATTAAATCTTCATCAGGTATATAATTTTCATCAGGCGCCCCAAACATTGATACAATTGTTGCAAGGTTTCCACCCCAAAGAGTTCCTTTGCAATCTGCTAAAGGCGGTGTATAAATACTGTTTTCGATTTGCTCTTTATAGCGTAAAAATTCAGAGTCATTCATTTCCGATATACCATTTAAGGCCATTTTGGCGTGGTAATTTATTTGTCCTGTTTTTTTGTATATTGAAATTAAAAGCGCTGTGATATCTGAGCTTCCGACCAGTTTTTTCGGGTTATTTTTTATAATATTGTAATCAATTTTATCTAAAAGCCTGATTGAGCCGTATCCGCCTCTTGCGCAGATTATTGTATCAATTTCTTTATCAAGATAGGCACCGTGCAGATCATTCAGGCGGATATTGTCATCTCCTGCCACATATCTGAAATTTTCAAAAACTCCGGGGTAAATTTTTGTTTTAATACCAAATTTTTCCAAAAAAAGCTTTGTCTTGTCAAGTTTTTCAGTATTTTCAATGTTTCCTGCAGGTGCTATAATTGCTACATTTTTCATAAAACATATTTTAGCATGGTTTTTTATAATATAATATTTTTATGAGTGAAAAATATTTGCCTTTATTTAGAAAGTATCGTCCGCAAAGCTTTAAAGATGTTGTAGGACAAGAAAGCCTTGTGAAAGCACTTTCAAATGCTATTGAATTAAACAGGATTGCAAATGCCTACCTTTTTTCTGGCCCCAGAGGAACGGGAAAAACTTCATGTGCCAGAATTTTTGCAAAATCTTTAAATTGTAAAGAAGGGCCGACACTTGAACCCTGCCAAAAATGCCCGAGCTGTCTTGATATTACAAATGCTTCAGGGCTTGATGTAATTGAAATCGACGCTGCAACAAACAGAGGGATAGATGATGCCAAAGAATTGATTGCTCAAGTACAATATGCACCGATGAATGGCAAATATAAAATTTTCATTATAGATGAAGTTCACATGCTATCGAATGAGGCTTTTAATGCGCTTTTAAAAACTTTTGAAGAGCCACCTTCTAATGTTATTTTTATTTTAGCTACAACTGAGCCGCATAAAGTAATTGAAACTATTGTATCAAGGTGCCAGAGGTTTGATTTAAGGCGTATTACAACTGATGATATAACGCGTAGGCTCCGTGAGATTTCTGATATTGAAAATATTAAAATAACCGATGATGCTCTTTATACCATTGCAAAAAATGTATCTGGGGGGCTTCGTGATTCACTTGCTTTGCTTGACCAGGTAAGCATTTTAGGCGCAAAGGAAGAAATTACAAAAGAAACCATTGAAAATTTGCTTGGCAAGATGACTTTTGATGTGAGTATTAATTTTTTAACAAAAGTCTTATCTAAAAATACGCAGGATGCGCTTTTTTATATAGATGAAATTTATAATAAAGGTTTGGAGCCTAAGAATTTTTGTGAAAATTTTATTGAATTTTTGAGGAATTTAATATTTGTATTATCTTCGGATGATGATAAAAATATTTTAAAATTTACAAATTTCAACGCTTGTGATATTGAAAAAATAAGAAGCTTAAATATAGATAGCGCAAGGGTTTTTAAGATTTTAAACAAGGTTATAGAATATTATAAAGAAATAAGGCTCACAACAAATCCTTACCTTTGGGCAGAATTGATGATAATTAATCTTTGCTCTGAAGATATTATTAAAGAAGGTGCTGTGCCTGTTATAAAAAATGAAACGGTGCAAAAGCCTGATATTAAGCCTGCTATTCAGCCTGAAAAATCTAAAAAGCCTGAACCTGAAGCGCAAAGTGTTGTAAGAGAAACTTTAAAAGAGATTGAAATTCCTAAAAATGAAATTATAGAAGAAAAACCAAAGACCAATGAGCCAGAACATTTGCTTGAATATAAAGAAAATCTTTATGAAGCAAAAGAGGCTGAAGCAAAACCGCAAGATGTTATAAAATCTGCTAAAACGCCCGATGCAGGAAGTATTCCCGAATTACCCAAGGTGCCTGGTGTGGATGATGCGCCTGTAGCAACTGCCTCTGGTAATACGGTGGCTGAAAAAACGTCGAGTGTTTCAAGTGTGGATGACAATTCAAACCCTGCAGCTTTATGGGCAAACGTTTTAAATGTTATTGAATCAATACCTGCAAAGTTTTTCTTTTCAGGCATGGGGAAACTTGTTAGTATAAAAGATAAAAGAATAACTCTTGGGTTTATTAATGAAAATGTTATAAACCAGGCAAAATCTGATACTAAATTTAAACATCTTGATAAAGCCGTGAAAAATACGCTTGGGGCAGATTATAGTGTTGAATTTATTATCATGACGCCTGATATAAAAGCAATTGATGTAAAACTTAATGCAAAAATTCAATCACCCCAGCCTGTAAGGAACTATCAGGATGCGCCGCAGCCTGTATCTTCTAAGCCGCAAAATACACCGCCTCAAGCTTTTGAAGTATCAAAGAGTGATATTGAACAAGAAATGCTTGCTGATATGAATTTGCCAAAAGGGGCAGTACCTGATGAAGAGCCTTCTTTAGCTGAAGAGAAAGAAAACAAAAAAACTAAAAAACAAGTAGCAGTTCAGTATGGTAAAAAAACACAGGAGATGCTCGAAGCATTTAACGGCAAAGTTATTGAATAAAATATTAAGCCGGCTGTTACACTATGCTTGATGTTAAACTTTGTTTTTTGTATCATAAACTTAAGGGTCAGCTTTATTAAGAAAGAATTTATTTCAAAACTTATGGCTAAAACTTTTACAGAAACAAAAACACATGAAGTTACAGTCGACGTTGTTATTTTGACAATCGTTCATAATACGTTGAAGGTGCTTTTGTTGAAAAGGGCGAATGAGCCTTTCCGCGGCCGCTGGGCAATTCCCGGAGGGTTTATCAGATTGTCTGAAAATCTGGATGATGCGGCACTTCGCGTTTTGAAAGAAAAAACCAACGTTCAAAATATTTATTTAGAGCAGCTTTACACATTTGGCGACCCGCTTCGTTACCCAAATACAAGGGTTATAACATGTGCTTATTTTGCACTTCTTCGTGCTGAAGATATTGATGTTAAGATTATGGATGAATCTGTAACAGAAATCGGGTGGCACAGTATTGAAGAATTGCCGCCTTTGGCGTTTGACCACAAAGAAATTATCGAATATTCTTTAAAAAGAACACGTGAAAGATTGGAATTATGCCCTGTTGCATTCCAGCTTTTGCCGAAAAAATTTACATTGACTGAATTGCAAAAATCTTATGAATTAATCCTGAAAAAGGATTTAGATAAAAGAAATTTTAGAAAGAAGATGCTTTCAACTAATATGCTGATTGATTTAAATGAATGTTCAAAAACAGGCTCTAAACGTCCTGCAGCGTTATATTCATTTGATACGATTACTCTTGATTCAAAAAGAGGCCATTTCTTTTCATAATTTTTACAAAAGTTTTTTTACCCAATCTAAAAGTGTATTGATATCATAGGGTTTTGGAAGGTAAACATCTGCCCCGTTTGAGAATATATTCTTTTTGTCTTGAATTGTGGTTGAAAAAATTATTTTAGGACAAGGAAAGCCTTTTTCGCCCAGGTTTGTACAGAGTGTGTTTAAAATATTTAATCCTTGTTTTTTATCTTTTGAACCATAATCTAAAATTAAAACATCAGGCAGAAAGTTAAAATATTCATCCAAAAAGTCTTCATAATTTTCACAAGATTTAATGGTATAGCCCTGCATTTCAAGGTTAACATTTAAAAGGCAATTTAGTGAACTATCCGGTTCCATAATCATAACTTTGTTTTTAGGTTCAACCTTTGAAACTTCCCCGTAAAGCTTTGGTCTGTCTATAATGTAGCAGGATTTATCAGAATTTTTGCAGAGCTTTAAAACATTGAATAAAAGGTTTAAAACCTGCTTTTCATTTTCAAATTTGCTATCCCCCATTTCAACAACTGCAACAAAAAGTTTCATTAGAGGAATTTTCTTTTCTTCAATTGTTTCTGTTGAATAAAGCATAAAACTATTTTTATAATCAAATTCTGAATAAAATCTTTCCAGTATATTATCAAAAGCGAAAGTTAAAAATTTGGCCATATTTTCAGCTTTCATTTTTTGGGTAATTAGAAGAAATTCTTTTGGAGAGTAGTGTCCTGCAATATCTTCCTTTTGAAGAGTTGAATTTATAATAGCGGCAAGAGTTTGAAGCACTTTTTCATAAGCGATTTCACCATAAATTTCTTTATAAAAATTTATTCCTGAAATATTTATAAGCATAACAGACTTTGGCGTTTGCTCTTTAATTTGCCGTTTCAGTGCCTTTAAAATTACTTTGCTGTCTATAAAATTTGTAACAGGATTTATTGAATTTTCAAGATAGCGCCTGATATGAGCATTTATTCTTGCTTGAAATTCTTTTGATTGAATTGATTCATCAAGAAAATCATCCGCCCCTGCTTCAAGTGCGTTTAATTTATCATCAATGGCATCAGATTTTGAAATGGCGATAATTATAGGTCTGAAATTATATGTTAAAACTCTTATTTTCTTTATAAAATCAGATAAAATATCATTAATTGTATCTGAAATTATGATTATTTCAGGTTCATGGTTTTTGATTGCATAAATTGCTTCATCCAGTTTTGAAAAAATTGAAGCGCTGCAATTTAAGGCCTCAATTAGTTTTTTATGCTTAATTGCAAGCTCTTTTCTTTTAGTTAAAATAAAAACCTCGGGGTTATACATTTTTGCCCCCTGCTTTTATTTTTTTTGTGATTGTTTCAAAATCAAAAACGGGAATATAAATTAAAAATTCTGTGAAATTTTCTTTAGCATCGGAGTTTATTTCAATTTTTCCGTTCATTTTTTCAATTAAATTTTTTGCAATGTAAAGCCCAAGGCCGCTTCCCTGTGTGGATGATGTTAAATAGTTATCAATTCTGTAGAATTTTTCAAAAATTTTATCAGCTTCATCTGCTTCAATATGCGAGCCGTAGTTTTTAATTGAAACAATATTGAAATCGTTTTTGGTTTCAAGTTTTATTTCTATATCAGGATATTGATCTGAGTATTTGCAGGCATTTTCAACTATGTTTAAAATAACCTGTTCAAGTTTATCTTTATCTGCGATTGAGCTTACATGTGTATTTTTTATAATTTTAAAATTTTTGTCTTTATAATTGATTTTTACAATTTCGACTATACTGTTTATTAAAAGCGGCAAATTTATTTCTTTTAAGATTATATCAACCTCATCTTCTGATTTTGCAACGTTTAAAACGTTTTCAACAAGATTTATTAATCTATCGGATTGTTCTTTTATTATGTTTAAAAATTTCTTTTTAGAAACATCATCAAGTGCTTCCCAATTATCAAGGATGGTTTTTGAAAATCCTTTAATACTTGTTAAAGGAGTTCTTATTTCATGGGATAGCGTTGATATAAATTCATCTTTTACTTTGTTTTGCATTAAAACTATTATATCGTAAAACCAAAAAGGTTTAAATATCCATATTTTCTTTTATAATGCTAAAAATTTTATCCAGTTTTAATTTATCGTTTGTATAAAAATATCCGATAATGGCTTCCAGTGCAGTTGCGTATCTGTGTATGTCGGGGTTATTTTTCTTATTAACTGTTAAAGGCAGGTTTCTTGCCCTTCTGAATATTTCTTTTTCATCATCATTAAGTAGATTATCAAAAATAATCTGTGCCATTTTGGCTTGAAAATTAGCATTTACAAATGCGATTGTATTTTTATGCATAAGGTTTTGTGATTTGGTTTTAAATACAACGTTTTCCCTTATGAACAATTCATAAACAGCATCGCCAAGGTGTGCATATCTTTTTAAATCAAAACTCTCCATATCTGAAATTTTATCATAAAGATTTTGATAAAGTTTTGTTAACAAAATGTAATGTTTTTAGCATAAAAATCAATTTTTAAAGGGAAAAATACTTTATTTATGTATAGGGAAGATATTAAGTTATAAAAAGGGAGTTTTATGACGGGAGTTTCCTCAATAAATATGTCTTATACAACAGATGCACTTAAATATATAAATGGTGCAGAAGTTTGTAATAGTACTATAGCAAACGATGTCACCGGAGCCTTTACCTCTGTACCTTCAGGTGCCGCCTTTATGGGGGTGTTCTACGGAGGAGGGCAGCTTTTAAAAAAGACCGATAAGGTTGCAACAAGTATATTCACAGGTAAGGAAGCAAAAACTCTTACCGGTAAAACAAAATATGCACGTGCAGGTGTTAAAGGGCTTTTTGATACAACGGGAAACATCTTTAGTGTATTAAGAAATAAAGAAATAAGCGACATTATTACCGCAGGCAAAGGGATTTCGGGTAATTTAAACAATGCACAGATGGTAGAGCTTGTAAAAGACCTTGCAAAGGCAGGAAAGAGCGAAAGCGAAATTTTAACTTTGCTGAAAGGTGCCGGAAATAATGCAGATGATATTATAAAAGTTTTAAAGACGCAGGCGGGGCGGGTTGCAAAGCCTTCCAAAATTGCAAAACTCTGGCAGAGTTTTAAAGGAACAGGGCTTGGAGAATTCATTGTAGGTTCAAATATTTATAAAACCGGAATGGAAAAAGCAACTAAATTTCTAGCTACAAAACCTGCAGGGCAAGCAATAAGCAAGGGCGCAAGCAAGTTTTCAAAAATGTTTAAATCAACAGGTGCTGGTGTAATGATGGTGTTGGATGGTGCGATGGCGCTATTTACAGATGTTATACCTGCATTTAGTCAGGGCGGAGTTGGTGAAGGGCTTAAACAGACAGCAAAATCCGGTGCAAAGGTTGCTGCAGGGGCTGCAGGATGGGCAGTAGGTGCAACGGCAGGTAAGGCTGCAGGAGCTTGGCTTGGTGGTGCTATTGGTTCTGTATTCCCCGTTGTAGGTACTGCTTTAGGGGCTGCTGTAGGTTCATTTGTGGGCGATATGGTTGGTGGTGCAATAGGGTCAGCTGTTGCAGGAAAAGTTACAGAGAAAATAGTTGGTGAAGATTATACAGATAAAGTTCAAAATGAAGCCATAGAACAGCAGGCAGCAGCCGTTGCAACTAACGCTTCAAGTATGAATGAATTAAATAATTACGTATACCAGCTTATTCAGGAAGATATGGCAGATGGTAAATTATCAAAAGATAGCGAAAAAATGCTTAAATATCTTGAAGAAGGAGCAGGAAATACGACAAATCTTGCATATAATTACAATATTTCGGGCAACACAGGTTTAAGCGACCTTGTAAACAGAAGAAGCTTGGGTGATACATCTGTTTATGCCGTTCCTGATAATGTACTTGAAGCAAGTTCATACGGAAATCTTTCATTTGGAAGCCTTGGGTTTGCAAACAGCTATACAAACTTTGGTTACACAAATCCTTATGCGACGGCAAATAGTGCAGGTTTAAACTATTTCGGGTAGTTTATGTGACAGTTTGCCCTAAAGATACTAAATCTTCATAAGGAACACCAGCTTCAGATAATTCTTCTGCAGTGAGCCCAAAAAGTGTTATTAAATTATCAGCTTCTTTTCTGCTGTTTTTTAATAACATATTAAAAACCGTGCTTACGGCAGATTCTCTTGTCATAAACAGGCTTGAATTTGTTTTATGAAGCATACGTTTTTTTGCTTTTCCCATAGTTTCCATGGTTATAAAAAAGGGGGAAAAAGTAAATCGTTTGTAAGAAAGTGTAAAAGTTTTTATACAAAACTTAAAATTCGCTTGAAATTCAGGCAATAAAAAAATTTCAGCTGTTTTATAGTATTGCAGACATTATAAAGGTAAATATTTCTTGATTACCGAAGCTTTAATACGAAACCATGTGATAAATACAGCATTTGCAGATAAAAAACCTGCAAAGAAAGCTGCTGTAGATAATGATGCAAAAAAAGATATTTACCGTGACAGCCCTGTAAGGTATTTAGGGTACAGCGACGATATCGGGGCTGCAATTCGTGTTTTATGTAATAATTCAAAAAATCCCCTTGTAAAAAATCTTCCGAAAATTTCATATATCCCTGCAGGCGTTTATATAGCGGCAGATGTTGCATCCACCTATAAAGCTTCAAAAGAAATTGAAGGCAAAAAGGTTGCAAGAAAGAAAGCTTTTGGTGAAGCTATTTTTCAGGGTATAACAAATATTTTATTCCCGATTTTAATTGTAGGTGCGGCGCAAAAGGCTATGGGTAAAGGTTTTGATAAATTTGTACCCAAATTAAAGCAAAAAATAACACCGGCAGGAGAAAAAATTGCAAACAGGCAAAGAGATATAGCCCTTGCGCTTGGCGGCTTAGCAACATTACTTGCAGTGTCAAAACCTGTGGATAACTTTAGTGACAATGTTTTGATGAAAAAAATCATCAATCCTGTTTTGGGTCTTGATTAACAGCCTAATATTTCGCCCAATTCTTTTTGGAAAGGTGAAATCTTTGCAAGTTTTTCTATAATATGCGGTAATTCCTGAACTGTATAGTTAATATCTTCTTCAGTTGTATAGCGGCTTAGAGAAAATCTTATGCTGCCGTGTAATGATGTAAACGGTACGCCCATAGCGCGAAGTACATGGCTTGGCTCAAGGCTTCCGGATGTGCAGGCAGAACCAGAGCTTGCGCAAATTCCAGCATCATTAAGGTGTAATAAAATTAATTCGCCTTCAATGTATAAAAAACCGATATTTGTTGTGTTTGGAACCCTGTTTTTTGAGGTTGAATTTAATCTTGCATTTTTAATCTTTGATAAAATACCTTCTTCAAGAGTATCTCTTAAACGCTTTACGCGGGTAAGTTCATCTTGCATATTATCCATTGCAAGCTTTGCGGCTTCTGCCATACCTACAATGTATGGCACGTTTTCAGTTCCTGCTCTTTTGCCTCTTTCCTGATGGCCGCCTATAATGAGTGGAGATACCATTGTACCCTGTTTCACATAAAGGGCGCCAATTCCTTTAGGGCCGTGGAATTTATGAGCCGAAATTCCCATAAAATCAATTTTTGTATCTTTAACGTTTACAGGAATTTTTCCTGCAGCCTGTACAGCATCTACAAAAATTTTGGTATCAGGATTAATTTCTTTCACTTTAGCTGCAATTTCTTCAACAGGAAAAATTGCTCCTGTTTCATTATTGGCATACATTACAGAAACTAGAGCTGTGTCTTTGTCAACTTTTGAAATTAATTCGTTAACATCAAGGTCTCCGTTTGAATCTACACCTGTGTAGTCTACTTTATATCCTTTTTTTTCAAGGTCTTTATGAAGGTTTAAAACGCAGGGGTGTTCTACCTTGGTTGTTATAAGGTGTTTTTTTGCCCTGTTTAATTCTAAAGTTCCTTTAATTGCAGTGTTTGCGCTTTCAGAACCACATGATGTAAAAAGAATTTCTTTAGAATCGTTTGCGCCTAGAAAATCTTTTATAATTTCTCTTGAACGTCTGACAGCACTATTTGCAGTGTGTGCTAAATCGTAGATGGATGATGGGTTTCCGTATTCTTCAGAAAAATAAGGTATCATAGCTTCAACCACTTTTTCATCTACGCGTGTTGTTGCATTATTATCAAGATAAATTATTTTTGACATTATTCTACCTCTATAACATTTATTTCACTGTCAGCATGTTCTCTTAATTGGGTTTGAACAAAGTTTTTAAGGGTAAGGTTTGCATTCCTGCATCCTTTGCAGCCCCCTGTCAGGCGCACGTATACATTTTTATCTTCGACATTTACAAGCTCAATACCTCCACAGTCTTTGGTTAATTCCGGCACGATATTTTTTTCAATAACACTGTTTACTTTTAAGATAAACTGAACAGCATTAAGTTCTTTTTTGTCGTTTTTGGCCTCCATATTATAAGTGTTTATAATTGCCTGAATGTTCCCTTTGCATCTTCCACAGGCGCCGCCTGCATAAGTCAATTCTTTAATATCATCAACAGTTTTAGCCCCATTGTGTTCAATAGCTTCTTTTATTTGTTTTTCAGTCACAGAAAAACAGTTGCAGATAATTTTATCTTTAGATTTTGGTTTAGAGGGTTCGTCCACGCCGCCCTCATAATTTTTTAGTGCATCTTCAAGTGCTTCATGCCCCATAACGGAACAGTGCATCTTTTCAGGAGGAAGCCCCCCTAATTTGTCTGCAATATCTTTATTTGTGATTTTTTTAACATCTTCAACGGGTTTTCCTATAATCATTTCTGTTAAAATGCTTGAAGATGCTACAGCAGAGCCGCACCCGAAGGTTTGAAATTTAGCGTCAACCACAATGCCATCCTTTATTTTTAAATAAAGTTTAAGTGCATCGCCGCAGGCTAAAGCGCCTGCTTCCCCTATGGCATCTGCATCTTCAATCATCCCGACATTTTTCGGGTTTTTATAGTGTTCTTTTACAGTATCAGAATATTCCCACATAGTTTATTTTTTATCCTCATTATTAAATTTATTTTTGCACTTAGATTATAAATCAAAAATACTACTTGTATAGGGTTTAAAACCTAAAAATTTGCTTAATAATTATTGTATAATGGAAGAATTGTTTAAAAATTCCCTATTGGGGCAATTGAGCGAATTCGGGTTTGATGTAGAAAATTCATCAAACACAGTATCTGCTGTTCAAAATGATATTTTGGACGGGCCAAACCCTCTTTCTATAAGCATTCATGGGGATATTGAAAATTCGCCGTTTGCTGAAAAAAATAAAAATGTGGACAATCCCATTAAAGAAAAGGTTGAACAGACAGGTGAAATTTTCAATGATGAAGCGGCACAAAAACGCTTGAATGACCTTGATTTAAACATTTTGCAAGATGATGCGCTTAAAAAAGCAGGAGATAAATTTTCAGGCAATAATGTTTTGGGGAAAATTTTATACAAATATTTCCCAAAAATTTATAAAGGGTTTTTGATTAAAAAAGCTTTAAATAAATTAAAGGGGTTAAATCAAACTGCTGCAGAGATGATTTCAAAGAAAATTCCTTACGGCGAATCTGAGCAAAGGTATGATGCTTTGAGTGATTATATCAGTAATGCTAATACAATTCATGCAAAGCTTATGAAAAAAATTTAAACTTCAAAAACAAAAAATCCGCTCTCTTTTATGGAAAACGGATTTTTTATTATTTTCGGTTGCGTATTATTTTTATATTACTTTATCAAGATTTTCGCCCGTGCCTTTTTGAACAATTTTTTTCAAGCTTCTAAAATTCAAGGAACTATGCTGCCTTGAAACAGCAAGGGTTTGATTATAAAGGTAATTCAATCTGCTTGCTATGAAATCGCAGGAATTGTCGCCGCCATCACGTTTTGTAGAGATGGTTGATCCGTAATTAACCGAGCTTATTCCGCTAATCCTTGGCATTTTGAATTATTTCTTCCTTTAAAAAGTGTTAAGTTGTAATTATGCTTTATGATGTGAACACAAAAAAGCCTTGTGCTTACATTTTAATAAAAAAACGGAAGAAGTCAAAATTTCGCAAATTGAACAAAATTGTTACAAAAGTTTATTAATATTTTTTTGCCTTCGGTGTTCATTTTTGAACTATAATATTTCTTATGATGATTAAAGATTTTTTTGTAAATATTGTGAATGAAGCAGCAAATGCTGCAGTTTTGGATAAAAAATTAGGACAGGCTGAAAATATTAATGCAAAATTTGTTTGCGAAACTCCGAAAAATCCTGAATTTGGGGATTATGCCATTAATGTTTCATCTTTAGCAAGAGATGCTAAAATAGCCCCTCCTATGATTGCAAATGCTATTGTTCAATATATTAAGCCTGAAAATTTTTCTATAAATGTTGTTGCAGGGTTTATCAATTTTAAGCTTGAAGAAGGATTTTTAAAGAAAATCATTCAAGAGGTGCTTAAAGAAGGTGAAAGCTACGGCAAAATTAACCTTGGCAACGGCAAAAAGGTAAATATTGAATATGTAAGTGCAAACCCTACGGGTCCTTTCCATATCGGGCATGGAAGATGGGCGGCACTAGGCTCTTCTCTGGCTGAAGTGATGAAATTTACAGGGTATGATGTTTATCAGGAATTTTATATCAATGATGCTGGAAACCAAATAAATAAGCTTGCAAAATCTCTTGAACTTCGTGTAAAAGAACTTGAAGGAGAAACAGTTGAATGGCCTGAAGATGCCTACAGGGGTGATTATTTAATAGATTGTGCCAAAAGATATATTGAGCAAGGAAAACCAACAGGGTACGGGGAATTTGCAAAAGTTGATATGCTAAGGCTCCAAAAGGAATTATTGGAAAAATTTGAAACGCATTTTGATTGCTTCTTTTCTGAAACTTCTTTATATAAAAATAATGAGGTTGAAAAATGTGTTGAAGCCTTGGATAAAGCAGGTAAACTTTATGAAAAAGACGGCGCTTTGTGGTTTAGAACAACAGACTATACTGATGATCAGGATAGGGTTTTAAGGAAACAGGATGGTTCAAATACTTATCTTACGGCAGATATAGCTTATCATAAAAATAAATTTGACCGCGGGTTTGAATATTTGATTAATATCTGGGGTGCAGACCATCACGGGTATATTCCAAGAATGAAAGCTTCAATTGATGCTCTTGGATATGATAGCAATAATCTTGAGGTGCTTTTGGGGCAGCTTGTAAATATTATCCAAAATGGTGAAGCTGTCCGTATGGGCAAAAGAAAAAAGATGGTGACGCTGGATGAGCTTGTAGATGAAGTAGGGGTGGACGCGACGAGGTTTTGGATGCTTATGAGGAGCATCGATACCACACTTGATTTCGATGTGGATTTAGCAAAACAAAAAAATGACCAAAACCCTGTATTTTACGTTCAGTATGCCCATGCAAGATGCTGCTCTATTTTAAGAAAAGCAATTGAAGATAGAATTGATACAGAAACGGGGGAAAAACTCCCGCCTTATATCCGGGAAAATGAACTTAATGCAGTTTTGAAAAACCCTGCAATTAGTGTTTTATATGGAGATGATGAAAAATCAAACGAAGCAGTAAGAGCGCTTATCTTAAGGCTTGAAGATTTTAAAAGCACGGTTGAAGGGGCTTCAAGGCTTCGTGCGCCGTATTTATTGTGCAAATATGCTTCGAATTTGGCTTACGATTTTCATCATTTTTATAATTTTACCAGGGTGTTATCAGATGATGTTGAATTTACAAAAAGCCGCTTAATGATTGTGGCTTCAGTAAAGAATGTTTTAGGGGAAGTATTTAAACTGTTAAAGATTTCCGCACCTGAAAAGATGTAATCTTGAGACCCGCTTTATGGGTGCTTTTAAACCATAAAATAAAATTGAAAAAAATAGTTGATTTTAATTTATGTTTCACATAGAATATTCTTGTTCGGGCTGCTAGCTCAGGTGGTTAGAGCGCACGCCTGATAAGCGTGAGGTCGGAGGTTCGAGTCCTCTGCGGCCCAGATTTAATTAAGCTCCTTATAGGAGCTATTTTTGTGCCTTGAGGACTACGTCCAGCCTTGCCTTTAGAAATTCTACGCCCATTTGGGCTTGAATTTTACTAAAGTCTTCGACATACTGCATCCGTATGGCTCATTCTTCGCCAACGGCTGAAGCATCTGCGGCCCAGATTTTAAATTTAAGAGGCACAAAGCCTCTTTTTTAATACACTGAATTATTTATAGAAAGCAAAATAAACCCGTTATAAAGTTAATGGGCTTGTAAAATTATTATTATAATTGTTTATTCCACCGTGACAGATTTAGCGAGGTTTCTTGGTTGGTCAACGTCTTTTCCAAGATATTCGGAGATATGATAGGCTAAAAGCTGCAACACCACTATATTTAAGGCGGGAGAAACGATATCTTTGATTTCAGGGATTATGACTGTATCATCAAAAAGGTTTTTATGTTTTTCATCAATGAAATTCGTAACGCCTATTAGCTTTGCCTGTCTTGCCTTTGCTTCTTCACAGTTTGATAAAACTTTATCGTAAACAATGCCTTCATTTAAAATTGCAAGCACTGGCATGGTTTCATCCAGCATTGCAATGGGGCCATGTTTTAATTCGCCCGCAGGGTATCCGGTTGCATTGATGTAGCTTATTTCTTTAAGCTTTAAAGCTCCCTCCAAAGCTGAAGGATAGTTTATTCCACGCGCAATAAAAATAAAGTTTTTATAGCTTGAATATTTTTTTGCGATATTTTCAATATTTTTTGTATCGTTTAAAATTGCTTCAAGCTTGGATGGCAGGGTTAAAAGCTCTTTTTTGATATCTTTTATTAAAGAATTTTTGGAATTTTTATTTTCTGCAAAATAAATTGCAAGTAAATAAAGGCTTAAAAGCTGCGCCATATAAGATTTTGTCGCTGCAACGGATACCTCAATCCCTGCATTTATAGGCAACAAGCTGTCTGCAAGCCTTGCCATGGCACTATCTTTTCTGTTTGTGATGATTAAAATATGGGAATTTTTATCTTTTGCCTGTTTTATTGCTGTGATTGTATCTGCAGTTTCTCCTGATTGGGAAATACCGATTACAAGCGTATTTTCATCTGCTATTGTGTTTCTGTAGATGTATTCACTGGACGCTTCAACATCAACAGGGATACCTGTTAATTCTTCAAAAACATATTTTCCGACTAAACCTGCATGTAGAGAGGTTCCGCAGGCAATTATCTGAATTCTGTTAATTTTTTCAAGTTCATCTTTTGTTAATTGGACATCATCTAAAACTACTGCTGTATCTTCATCATGAAGCTTGTCAACTAGTACATTCCTTACTACATCAGGCTGTTCGTGGATTTCTTTTAGCATAAAATGTTTATAGCCCATTTTAGAAAGTGCAATTGGTTCAAATGGTAAATTTTCCACCTTGTTTGCGATTAAATTATCATTTTCATCATATATTTTTATACTCTCTGCTTTAATTTCAGCCACCTGGTTATCTGATAAATAAATAGCCTTTTTTGTATATTCAATAATGGCTGGAATATCTGAAGCTATAAAGTTTTCGCCTTCTCCAACCCCTATAATTAAAGGTGCATTTTTTCTTGCTGCTATTATTCTATCCGGCATAGATTTATGCGTAACGCAGAAAGCATAGGCACCTTTAAGTTTTTTAACAGCACTTTGTACGGCTTTTAATAAATCTTTTGTTTCATTAAATTCATGGGCAATTAAGTGTGCTGCAACCTCCGTATCTGTTTGAGATAGAAACTTACAGCCCTTCTTTTCTAAAACCGGTTTTAAATCTTTATAATTTTCAATTATGCCGTTATGCACAATTGTCAGGCTTTTGCAGTTGCAGGTGTGTGGATGGGCATTAATTTCTGTCGGAAGTCCATGTGTTGCCCATCTTGTGTGGCCTATACCAGTTGTAGCGTTGATATCACTTTCTTTTTGGAGGCATAAAATTTCTTTTAAATTGCTCAATTTTCCAGGCGCTTTAAAAATACGGGCGGAGTTATCAGATATTAGAGCAATTCCTGCTGAATCATAACCTCTATATTCAAGGTATGAAAGCCCTTTTAAGATAACATCAACTGCTCTTTTTTTACCTATATATCCTACAATTCCGCACATAACTTAAATTCCTCTGGTTTCTCCTAATCCTATAATTTTATTATGTAAAAATTTTATTTGCAAATTAAGATTTGATAAAGATAATTTGCAATAAAATTTACATAACGACAGTTTGTTACAATCTTTTATTTGCAAATTAAGATTTGATAAAGATAATTTGCAATAAAATTTACATAACGACAGTTTGTTACAATCTTTTATTTGCAAATTAAGATTTGATAAAGATAGCAAAAAGCCCGAATTAACGGGCTTTTTAAAGTGTTTTTATTATGCGTTTTCCTGTTCAAATTTTTTCATAAATTCAACAAGTGCTTCAACGCCTTCAATTGGCATTGCATTATAGATAGAAGCGCGCATGCCACCAACGCTTCTGTGGCCTTTTAATTGAACAAGTCCTGCATTTTTAGCTTCTTCAATGAATTTTTTATCCATTTCTTCATTTCCTGTTATAAAAGGAACATTCATTAAAGACCTTGAATCCTTTTCGACAGTGCCTTTGAAAAGTTTTGAAGAATCAAGAAAATCGTATAAAATTTTTGCTTTCTTTTCGTTTAATTCTTTCATTTTTTCTAAGCCGCCAAGTTTTTTAAGCCATTTGAATACAAGACCGCAAATGTAGATGCCGTAAGCCGGAGGGGTGTTATAAAGGCTGTCGTTATCAGCATGGGTTTTATATTTTAACATTGTAGGACACCAGGATGGAAGGTCTTCTCTGATAAGGTCTTCGCGGATTATTACAATTTGAACACCAGCAGGGCCTACATTTTTCTGTACGCCTGCATAAATAAGCCCGTATTTTGTAATATCTACAGGTTCTGATAAGAAACAGGATGACATATCTGCAACAAGAATTTTTCCTTTAGTGTTGGGCAATTTGTGGAATTTTGTGCCGTAAATTGTGTTATTTTCGCAAATATAGACATAAGCAGCATCCTCAGACACAGGTAAATCACTGCAATCAGGGATATACGAGAAAGTTTTATCCTCAGAAGTTGCAATTTTGTTGATTTTACCATATTTTTGAGCTTCGGCATAGGCTTTTTTTGCCCACTGGCCGGTTACAATATAGTCTGCAACCCCTGTCCCGTCTGATTTTAGAAGGTTAATTGGCACCATAGAAAATTGAAGGTGCGCTCCGCCCTGTAAAAACAGTACTTTATAGTTATCAGGGATGTTCAAAAGCTCTCTTAGGTCTTTTTCTGCTGTTTTTATAATGCTGTCATAGGTTTTAGACCTGTGAGACATCTCCATTACAGACATTCCTGAATTTTGATAATTCATCATTTCATCTGCTGCCTGTTTTAGCACTTCTTCCGGTAAAACAGCCGGCCCTGCTGAAAAATTGTACACTCTGCCGCATTCTCTTGTCATATTTATACTCCTTTTTGTTATTTTAATTGTTATTTAAGACACTATTTTAAACCGAGGTAGTGAGCTTTTCTTCAAGTTCTTCCGGTTTAAATATACCGTCTTCGGTTATAATACCTGCTATGAGTGAATTATCGGTAATGTCAAAACTTGGGTTGATGATTTTTACACCTTCTGCGCAAATCCTTTTTCCGTTTACCATTGTCACTTCTTCTTCATCGCGAAGTTCAATTATAATGTCATTTCCAGATTTTATTGATAAATCAATTGTAGATTTTGGTGCCGCTACATAAAACGGGATATTGTAGTATTTGGCTGCAATTGCAACTGTTGATGTGCCGATTTTATTTGCAGTATCGCCGTTTGCAGCAATTCTGTCTGCTCCAACTACTACCATATCTATCATTTTATTTCTCATAAAATAGCTGCACATACCGTCTGTAATAAGGGTTACAGGAATTTTATCACGTACAAGTTCAAAGGTTGTAATTTTTGCACCCTGCCCTCTGGGTCTTGTTTCATCAGCATAAACTTCTATTGTATTGTCTTTTGCAAAAGCGCTTCTTATGACACCAAGGGCTGTTCCGTATCCTACTGTCGCTAAAGCCCCTGCGTTACAATGGGTTAAGATTCCTGCACCTTTTGGAACTACTGTGGCACCGTAATCTCCAATTTTTTTATTTATTTCAATATCTTCATTTTCAAGCTTAATTGCGTTATTAATCAAATTCACGCAAAGTTCTCTTAAATCAAGGGTTTTAGAGTTTTTAACTACTTTTTTTTGCTCTGTTATTGCCCAAGAGAGGTTTACTGCAGTCGGGCGCGAGGAATTCAGGTAATCAAAGCCCTTTTCCAGTTCTTCAAAAAATGATTTTTTTTCATTTTTATCAATATTTAGAGGGATTGATGTTTTTGTTATATCCTCCAAAGCTTCTTTTGGAGCAATTTTTGCAAGAAGTTCAAGCGCAAAAAGCGCACAACCATGCGCACCTGCGATACCTATAGCAGGCGCACCCCTTACTATCATTGTTTTTATAGCGTTATACATTGAATTTAGGGTTTTAACTTCCACTTTTTCAAACGCGTATGGAATTTTGGTTTGATCAACCATTATTGAATACCCGCCTGATTTGGTTTTGTGCCATTCTATAGTTTTTATTTCAGATTGAAAGCTGCTCATAATCTCTATTTTACTCCTGTTTATTTTTAAATTTTTAAGCTATATAAGGGCTTTACTTGTTTTTGCTTAAAAAAAATATTTGCAATTTCTAACAAATTTTACCTGAAAAACAGGCAAAAAATGCACTATAAAATGCGTTATTTTACAATTGTTAACCTGATTTTTCATTAAACCAGTTAAATAAAAAGCCCGCAAGCAGCCCTCCTGCAGCGTTTGTTGCAAAGAAAATCAACATAATTGAGGCAATAAGAACAGATGCAAGGAAAAAATTTAAAAAATCTATTCCATAAGTGTAATAATTTTTTATTAAAATTTTTAAAATTAAAACCATTGGTGAAAAAATAATTAAAAATGCAGCAAGACATATTGTGCCTGAAATGCCTCCAAGAATTGCAAAATCCCTTGTAGATAAGTCATTTAGGGTGGCAGGGCTTAATTTTTTTAAAGCCAAAAGCACAATAATTCCTGATAAAAAAGGAAGCAAAAATAAGCTGATAACGGGCATTAGCGCAGGTATAAGAGCGCAAACCCCAAGCCCTGCACCGAATATGGCGCTATAAATTGCAGTATTTTTTAATGTGATGACATTTAAAGACATATTATTTTCCTTTAAAATATTGTGTTTCTTGCGTGGCAAATACCTATGGCTATTGAATCTACAGTATCGTCCAATTTTGTATTTTGATTTAGTGTTATAAATTTTTCAACCATGGTGCGCACTTCAGATTTATCTGCCCTGCCGTGGCCTGTTAAAACCTGCTTTACGGTGAGCGGTGTGTACTCTGCTGTTTTAATTCCTGATTTTTCAAGCGCCATAAGGATTACGCCTCTTGCTTCCGCTACGGGGATTATGGTTTTTTGGTTTTTAAAGAAGAACAATTGCTCAATAGCGGCGGCATCAGGAGTATAAAGGCGGCAAATTTCCATCATATCATCATAAAGCTCAACCAGCCTTTTGGCTGTAGGGCTTGATTTATCGGTTTGAATACTGCCTGAATTGATTAATTCATAGCCTTTTTCATCGGCTTCAATGATGCTGTAGCCTGTAATTCCTATCCCCGGGTCGATTCCTAAAATCCTCATGCCCTTTATTATACCACGGTTTTATTATTGTATTAATGTTTATAGTAGGAGCCTTAGTGCAAAAAAATATAGCAGTTTGGCAACGTTCATAGAATTTCTAAGCTTACCTTTTATTGTTCGCAAACTCACCCGTGCTTTCAGCTGAAAAGCGCACGGGTTCAAACATGCTCACTTTATATGTTCACTAAGAAATTCTTATTCTCTTATGCTTGGTGCTATATTTTTTTGCACTAAGGCTCTTTGATTTGTTTTTTTGAATATTTTTAAGCAAAATAAAATGCGATTTGTAAACAAACCGCATAAGTCAAGAAAGGAATGGTTAGACTATTAACATTTATAATTATTACATAAATTACAATGCTATGCAAACAACTTAATAAATTTTTACGTTTCTACATATAGTTGTATAGTATGGGTTTTGTTGGGTACTTAAACGTCCAAAGAATGGGTTGAAAGTGTTTGAAATATGCTTTAAAATAAGAATATGGATTGTGTTTTTGATAAAAATTCCTTAATTATTAACGGGAAAAGAACCTTTATAAAAAGTGGCTCACTGCACTATTTTCACACTTTCGGAAAAAATGAATGGCAAGACAGGCTCTCTAAAATGAAGGCAGGCGGGTATAACGCTGTTGACCTTTATTTTTGCTGGAGTTTTCATTCGCCAAAGCGCGGATTTTATGATTTTTCGGATTATAAAAATATCCGCGAATTATTAGATATTGCGCGTGATTTGGGACTTTTTATAATAGCACGCCCAGGCCCTTATATTAATGCCGAATTATCCGGAGGCGGTATTCCCTACTGGCTTTTTAAGGATAAAAATGCCATTATAAGAAACAGAAAAGAAGGGGATTACGTTTATTCAAAGAACTTTATGGAAGCTCTAAAGGGCTGGTATAATGCGCTTTTACCTATAATTAAAGATTTTGAAAATGTGATTTTAATACAGGTAGAAAATGAATATTCAACAAACGGCGGAGAAACTGAATATATTGAAGAATTAGCACAAATTGTGAAGAACGCAGGGATTAAGGCGCCGGTTTTTCATAATGATGCCTATATAGCAGGACTTTACAGTGATGTTACAGATATTTATGCCTGTGATATTTACCCTTTTATAAATCCTTCAAACTCTTGGAAGGACAGCATTTTTGCCTTTGATACGCTTGATAATCTTGAAGATGTTGTTCGCGAATTTAACGATTTTTCACCGCTTTTTGTGGCTGAATTGCAGGCGGGATGGTATGATAAGTGGCTTGGGTGCGGATATGAAAATATCAGGGAAAATCTCGGGTTTAACCATATTAATATAATGACAAAAACTGCAATTGCAAACGGGGTAACGATTTTTAACCATTATATGGCAGCGGGTGGTACAAACATTCTCGATATGGCGGCAGATGAAGTGTATACAAGCTATGATTTTGCAGCGCCAATTAGTGAATTTGGGGCTATTCGGGATAATTTTAAAAAAGCAAAATAAATAAATTATTTTTTGGATGCCTTCAATTTGTGTGAAACGGAGCCTGTAGATTTAGCTTCCGGGGCGGGTTTTGAGGTTTGTGAAAATTGTTTTGCAAAAATACGTGAAGATAAAATAAATAGTTGCAAATGGGAATTTTTAAGGAACCTAAACCACCTTGAAACCTATATGGACGGCGTTTGTATAGATGCTTACGATATGAAGATTTTGCCTTTAAATTTAAAATTAAAAGCGGCCGAGATTGTAAAATCCGGCTTGGAAATCTTTGCAAGGCTTGAAGATGGTGATGTTGAAACGGTTTTTCTTATATCTGATGTTAAAAACAGTATAAAATTAAAAGATGCAGACGGGCTTGAAATGGTGGTTTCAGGGGATAGAGAGCCTTTTTCAAGCTTAGAATTTAATGATGGGAATAAAGTTACAAACTTTATTTTTATACCTAGAAAAATTTCTAATGATGCCTGGAAAATCGATAATAAGCTTGTTTTTGGCGCGAGTTTTGTATATCCTTCAGGGAAAATTTTCTGTAATAGTTTAAGAAAAATTAAAACTTATTCTATTGAAAATGGCTTTGAAGAAAGACTGTATGAGCCGAAGCTTGATAAAAAGAAGATTAAATTAACAGATTTTGATGTATATTTTACGGCACCTGAAATCGAAGAAGGGTTTGATTATTCAGGCTGGAAGAGCGTACATCATAATGATGATTTTACGCTTTGTGATTCGTTTTGTTCTGATGTTTATTCTGAATTTGTATGGTATAAGGGGAAAATTTCACAAAAAGTCACAGAAATTTCAATTACTGCAAGACATATTTTTGCAATTTATATTAATGGCAGAGAATTATTGAACAGAAATAGCTATAAATATGATAATTTGTGCCAGGTGGATGAGCATTTGTCTGTTTTAATACCGTCTGAATTATTAGAAAAGCATGAAAATGAAATAACAATTTTAGTGCAAAATTTGGGGTTTGATAAAGGATTTACCAATGATATCGGCACACCCAGAGGGTTAATTTATTTTAAAACTGATACAAATGAGAAAATTGATTGGAAAATAAGGGGCAGAATTTCAATTGATAAACGCCCTGTAAATGACAATCAGGCACCGTATTTGGCGCTTTTAGAGAATAGTTTTGAAATTCCTGATATTTATTTATCGGATGATGTTTTTGCGCCGTTTGTTTTAGATATGAATAAAACTCCTTTCAGGCGCGCAACAATATTTTTGAACGATATCAAAATCGGGCGGTTTATCAGAAACAATTCGCCGCAGGAAAAATTTTATCTTCCTCCTCATTTTTTAAAGAAACAATCAGAGGGGCAAAACATTCTTAAAATCGTGGTTTGGGAGAAAAGCCACAGAATAAAATCTGTGTTTGATTATAAAAATTACCTTGAAAATATTATTTTAAAGGTTGAGAATTATAAAGTATGGGAGGGGTTTAATTTGTAAAATTAAAGTTTTGCAGATTAAATGCCGATAATACAAATGTAGTATTCCCCTTAAGAAATGATATTTTGAAAGGAGATTTTAAGGTATGGCTGTGTTACCGGATTTTTTAATTAAAAGAGTCTATAAAAAAGGTTCTTTAAGAAAAACCGATAAAGGAATTGAGTTTGATTTGAAGAATGTTTTAGGGCCAGGAGTAATTTCAGGCTTAGAGAGTATTCAGATAAATGATTATATTTTTAAAAAAGATGTTATAAGCTTTGTAACCGGCGGAATTGAGCTTTTGGCAACGAAGGTGGATGAATTAAACCCTATTAATTTCAGGCTTAATCAGGAAGGTACCATGAAACTTTTAGACGGCGCAAACTGTTTAAAAGAAGGCTTGAATAAGATAATTTTAGAAATCATGAACCCTGAGGCCGGGAAATTAAAAATAACTTTGACTGATAATTTACATTTAGCTTAAAAACCAGTGTTTAAGAGGTTTTAGGCATGGGGTTGCAAAAATTTCATATTGGTTGTAGAATGTGTTTGCTTAATTAAAGTTATTATGGTTTAAGGATTAAGTAATGAAAAAATTATTTGAATTTGTTCGACGTATTTTATTTAATGAAAACAAGGAATGCTTTGCCTTTGTCTTTATTAAAAACGAAAACGTGAAATAAAAAAGTTTTTAAAAGATTTAAAGCCTTCCTTGTAAAAGGGAGGCTTTTTTTAGTTTTAATTAATGCCATAAAAATGCCAAACACCTTTAAATTATTTTAAAAAAAGTTTAAAAAGTAGCAATAAAAAGTTATTAGAAACGTTAATAGATAAGTATAGGAAGTGAAGTGAATTTTATGAAAATAAACAATAAATCTCGAAGATGTGCGCTTTATCAAAGGTTAATGAACCTTATTTGGGGATTGTAGTATTTATTAATTAATAAGGAAACAATGATAAAATGTCACTATCTAGCATAACAACAAATATATTAAGTTCATTAGGGAACAATACAGGCTCTGTTATTCCAATTGCTACAAAAGATTTAATACAAAATCAGGTTATTGTTGCACAATATCACAAAGATGGCGGAAAACATGATGCTTTTGAAAAATTTATTGAAGAGAACGGAACAAGCGCTATATGGCTTGGGGGTTTGCCTCTAGTTAAAAAAATAATGGATAAAACTATCTACAAGGCTTTTAATATAAGCTCTGATGTAGATATTAAAAAATTAAAAAAAGGCAATGCTGACAGTATTGAATTTGCACTGGATAAGCTTAAAGAACAAGGAAAAGAAGGCACAGAGCAATATAAAACATTAAATACTGTTTTAAATAATAAAAATCTTACAAAGGCTTTATTTGTAAGCAAATTTGCAGTTGCTACTCTTGCAACACTCTTTGCTTTGACAAAAATTATAACTTTTAAACAAAAAAGTACTGAAGAAAAAGTAAAACACAAAGTGATGCTTGATAAAATGCAGGAAAACGCTTTGCATAACAACGTTAAGACAACTGCAACAGGAAAAATGTTCTATGATAAATTTGATGCTTCAAATAAAAACAATAAACAAAAAGTTTCCAAAGACCTTTCATTCAAAGGCCTTGGGGATGTTGCATCTGCCTTTATGTATAATCCTATTTTAAATCAATCATTGCTTGATGTAGGCATAACCGGATTAAGGTATAAAACCGCGCGGGATGGTGAAAGACGGGATGTTATGATTAAAGAAGCATTTGAAATTGCATTTCTTTATCCTTTAGCTTATCCTATCCAAAAGGGTTTTGATTTACTTTTTGGTAAATTATTTAACAAAAATACAGACCTTGATTACAATGTTTTAGCTTCAGACAGTTTTGAATCAAATCTTGCAAATAACAGCATAAAAGATTCTTTATCTAAATTTATGAAGGATTTTGATATTGAAAAAATTGGCAAAGACGCCGCTGTTGATAATAAGCTGTTGAATTTCATTTACGATAATCCCGATAATGCTATTGTTAAATTCTTGAAAGATACAGGAGATGTTCCAACTGTAAGTGAAGTTGTAGGTAAGAAGCTTGGAATGTTTGATATCAAACAAGCAACAGATGAGATTGATTCACTTGGATTTATTAATACAAAATCTGTTCAAGGCAGCCTTAAAAAGTTAACAAAAATGGTTGATAGTATGGGAGATGCTGTTGGCTTTGCTGATAAGGCTAAAGAATACCTTAAAGGTGCAAGAAAAGCGAAAGGACTCTCAATAGTTTCAGCTATTGCGTTTGGCATTTGGGCAATTGGCATTTTGCAAACTCAGGTGGTATTGGGTGCAAGAAAAAACAAGACTGGAAGCACAGAAAACGAGGCGGTAACTAATCTTGAACAAAAAATCAGACACCAGATGGCGTTTGAAGGAAAAAATCAAATTGGAAAGAAAGGCTAAACCTCAATAAATAGTTTTCGTCCAACTATATTTGGTTTTCCGTTATAATATCCGGCAAAATAGCCTCCTTGAACGGGGGCATTTTTTGCATAGTTTTGATTTCCACTAAAAGCTGGATTCATGAAAGGATTAAGGTTTTCACCTGCTCCAAACGGATTATAATTAGAGGGTTTAGTGTTTACTTTTGTAACCTGCGCAGGTGTAGTTGTGAGTGATTTTGCAATTAACGATACCAAATTTGTAAACATAAACCTTTTCCTTGATAAACTTTCACCAAATTTTAATTAATGATAAGAATTAATAAGTCATGAATTATTATCGTATAAAACAAATGTAAATTAATATTTCTTCATAAAAGATACTCTGTTTAGCCTACAAATTGACAAAACTTAATATTTAAGTTGTTAAAATTTTTGCATTCATGGTATATTTTTATTAAGTTAATGTTTAATAATGTTTAATTTTATATAAGAAAACAAAATAAAGCAGATAAAATTCAGGTATAGAGGCTGCTTTTGTTTAGAAAAATTTGAAGTATGGGAAAACTAGAATCTGTATATTTATTATATTTGATAATACTTTTGTTAACGCCTACGACAATTGTATTTACGATTTTATGGGCAAGACAGAAGACAAAGCTTGAATTTTATCAAAAAGATGCTGAAAAAATGCAGGATGAATTTAAGCAAAAAGAAGAACATATTAAAAAAGAAGCTGTTATAGCTGCAAGAGAACAGGTTCATTCAGACAGACAAAAACTTGATGATGAAATCAGGCAAAGAAGGTCTGAAATTAACCGTCTTGAAAACTCTTTAACAAAAAGAGAAGATAACCTTGAAGATAAAATTCAAAAGGTTACAGATAAGGAATTTGAACTTAACAAAAAATATGATGAACTTTTAGATAAAGAAGACTATCTTGCTGATTTGGTTGCAAAGCAGTTATCAGAGCTTGAGAGAGTTTCCGGCATGGGGCGTGATGAAGCAAAAAATATGCTTTTAGAGCAAATTAAGCAGGAATTAGCTCAGGAACAAATACAATTAATTCGTGAAAATGAACAAAAAATAAAAGAAACTGCAGAAGAAAAATCCAGAGAAATTTTATCTCAGGTTATGCAAAAGTGTGTGGTTGATCAGGTGATTGAAAGCACGGTTTCTGTTGTTTCTCTTCCAAATGATGAAATGAAAGGCAGAATTATAGGCAGAGAAGGTAGAAATATAAGAACCCTTGAAACCTTAACAGGAGTTGATTTAATTATTGATGACACCCCGGAGGCTGTTGTTCTATCATCGTTTGACCCTGTAAGGCGCGAAGTTGCGAAGCTTACAATTGAAAAACTTATTCAAGACGGGCGTATTCACCCTGTTAGAATTGAAGAAGTTTATGAAAAATCAAAAAAAGAAATTGAAAACAAAATGAGGCAGGAAGGCGAAAAAGCTGCTCTTGACCTTGGAATTATGAACCTTAACAAAGAGCTTACGAGGACTCTTGGACGCTTATATTATAGAACAAGTTATGGACAAAATGTTTTAAGGCACTCAATTGAAGTGGCTCAGGTGGCTGGAATGCTTGCCGTTGAATTAGGCGCAGATGCTGCAGAAGCACGCAGAGCAGGGCTTTTGCATGATATTGGAAAAGCCGTTGACCATGATCAGGAAGGCACACATATTCAATTGGGGGTTGAACTTGCCCGCAGATACGGAGAAAAAGAAGCAATTGTCCATGCGATAGAAGCGCACCATGATGACGTTGCTGCAAATACGCTTGTGGCGGCGCTTGTCAAAATTGCAGATTCGGTTTCTGCAGGAAGACCCGGTGCAAGACGCGATACGCTTGAAATCTATATTAAACGCCTTAAGAAGCTGGAAGAAATTGCAAACAGCTACGAAGGCATTAAGCAGTCCTTTGCTGTCCAGGCGGGGCGTGAAGTTAGGGTAGTAGTTCAGCCGAATGTGTTCAACGATGCTGCTGCAGCTAAACTTGCCCGTGACATTGTAAAACGCATTGAGGATGAGCTTGAATATCCCGGTCAAATCCGTGTAACGGTTGTTCGGGAAGCAAGAGTTACCGAAATAGCGAAATAAAAAATGTCTAAAACAATTAAAGTTCTCTTTTTGGGTGATTTAGTTGGGCGCCCGGGAAGAAACAGTGTTGAAAAATTTTTATGTGAAAAAGTTTCAGGTGAAGCTGCCTGTGACTCTAAAAATGATAGCGTTTCAGGGGATATATTAAGGCGGGATACCTTTGATTTTATTATTGCAAACGTTGAAAACGCCTCCCATGGTTTTGGATTAACCAAAAAAAACCATGATGAGCTTATGTCATACGGAATTGATTGTATGACATCGGGAAACCACATTTGGGATAAAAAGGATATTTATACATATATTGATGAAAGCAATGTTTTAATTCGTCCTTTTAATTACCATAAAACGGCGCGTGGTGTAGGGTATAGAGTTTTTAATAATAATATAATTGTTTTAAATTTACTCGGTAAAACTTTTATGCAACCTGTTGTCTGCCCTTTTCAAGCCTTGTATGATGCAATGAATAATTTCAAAAAAGATTTTGATTTAGATAAAACCATTATAATTGTTGATTTTCATGCTGAAGCTACGGCAGAAAAGATTTGCTTTGCGCATTTTGCAAAATCTTTAGGAGTAAGTGCCGTTTTTGGTACCCACACACATGTTCAGACTGCAGATGAAAAGATAATTTATGAAACTTGCAAAATAGATAATGACTTTGAATGTTTTAACAAGGAAGAGCTTGTAACCCTTAAGGCTAAAGACGGGATGGCATATATAACAGATACCGGTTTTTGCGGTTCTTATTCAGGTGTTATCGGGATGGAATATGAAAGCTCCCTCAAAAGGCTTGTAACATCTATTCCTGAAAGGTTTGATGTTTCTATCTCAGATAGATGCCAGATTAATGCAGTTTGTGTCGAATTTTCAAAAGAAAACGGTGCTGCACTTAATATTAAGAGAATAAATTTTGATTACACAAAGGAGGGGAATACCTAATGAAGATAGATTTACATATTCATACAACATATTCTGATGGTACCTTTTCTCCTGATATGGTTGTTGACACTGCTATTGAGTGCGGTCTTGATGTTATAGCTTTAACTGACCATGATAATATTCTCTCCCATAAGGCAGCGTTTGATTATGTTCAACAAAATAATATTGATATTGAAATAATCCCGGGTGTTGAAATAAACACAATTTATAAAGGATACGAAGTTCATATTTTGGGGTATTTTATGGATACTTTGAATGCTGATTTTCAAAACCTTATGAAAACCCAACAAGAGGCAAGGGTAAAGCAGACAAATGAGATAATTGAGCTTCTTTCTAAAAAGGCAGGGATAAGGTTGAAATTTGAAGATGTGAAAGCACTTGTAGCTGAAGGCGGAAGTATCGGGCGTCCTCATATAGCTCGTGCTATTACAAATGCAGGCGGGGTAAATAATGTTATGGAAGCTTATGCAAAATATATTAATGATGCTTCAAATGTTTATGTTCAAAGGAAAACTGTTTCTCCGCATGAAGCTTGCGAAATTATCTATGAAGCAGGCGGAATCCCTGTTTTTGCACATCCTATTGATGTTGAAATATCGGATGAACTTGCAAAAGAGCTTATAAGCTATGGCCTAAGAGGGATTGAGGCATATCATAGAAAGCATTCCCCTGCTGTTGTAGAGCATTATTCAACGCTTGCAGAAAAATATGGTCTTATTATAACAGGCGGGTCAGATTTTCACGCGCCATCTGTAAACCATGGTTCGATTTTAATGGGCAAAAACTTTGTTCCATCTTGGGTTTATGATGAATTAATTAAAGAAAAACGCCGCTTAGAATTGCTCTAAGAAAGCGCTTTTCTTGATATATTATATTTGAGATGATTTATTCGTTATCGTTTCTTCCGCCGATAAGTTCTTCAAGATTATGCTTTATTAAACCAACATTCAGATGATAATCTGAAATACCGCCTGCTGCAAATATGTTATTGGAATTGATGCCGCCTTCTTGAACAAGGTTTTTAAATGCTGTTTGATATTCTGTATACGCATCTTTTACTGAAATAAGGCTGTTTGGCATTTCCCCACTTTCCATATCAGCTTTTATTTGTTCATATTTTTCACGCAATACTTCTACTCTTTTAAAGCCGGATTCAACAATTGAAGCATTTTCTATTAAAGTATCTCTTGCTGTGCCTGTGGTATTTATGCCATCAGCATAAGAGCTTTCTTCATCAAGAGACTTATCGTAACGGGCAAGAATGGCATCGACCGATTTTGTTTCTTTCGCTGCTTCTTGAAGTCCTTTTTTGCATACATCCGCAACTTCCTTGGTGGCATCATTAATATTTGATAATTCATCCAGCACCATTTGCAAAATTGTATACTCGCCTTGATTAATAATTTGACCCGATGTTATGCCGTCAAAATCACCATTGTTGGATGTAGCTTCGTCTAAAAGATTAATTACAAGTTCTACAGCTTCTTCTGTTGTTTCAACATTTTCCCATGGCTTTTCTTCTCCTGATGCTATGCCGGACATCAAAGGATAGTCATTTGAATAAAAGCCTGCAAAATCAAGCTTTTCAATATATGTTGTTGGTGTAAATGTTCCATCTGTCGGTCCGCCTTTTATTTTGCCATCAGAATTTTTGGCTGCATTAAACATTTTAGGAAAATTTTTCCAAATGTCATCCTGAATAGCTGTATAATCTTTTATTGCGCTTTCAATACAACTTTTTGCAGCTTCAAATTTTTCTTCATCGCTTCTTGTATCTAAAATATAATTTTCATTGGTATTTATGCCGCTATCATATTCTTCCGAATATGCAGGCGGGATGCTTGAAGATGTTTCATTTGGGATTTCTTGAGGTTTACAAGCTGAAAGAGACAATGTTGCGGCAATTGATGCGCCTAAAAGTGCAAGATCCCTCAGAGTGTTTGAACCGTGTTTTATAGTGTTATGTTCTTTTTCTGATTGTTTATTATTGTGTTTTTTCCCATAAAAACTCGTATAAGAGTTGCTTTGCATACCATTAATTTGCATTTAAGATAAACCTTCCATATTGTTTTATTTATATTTTTTTAAACTCAATGAAAAAGTTTTTTTGACTTGCTTGTTAGAGATATTAAGAATGGTTAAGTAAATTTTTGTAAACCTGTAGGCCGACTTTTGCTTTGTGTGCTGGAAAAAATCCCCTTAAAAGAGTACAATTGTTTTTATGGCAGCTTTTATTGATAAAGTGAAGGTTAAAATTGAATCCGGCAGAGGCGGCAATGGTGCCGTTGCCTGGCGGAGGGAAAAATTTGTGGATAAAGGCGGCCCTGCGGGCGGAGATGGAGGCAGAGGCGGCAATATTTATTTTGTTGCAGATGAAAATATGTCTACTCTTCTTGATTTTACCTATAAATCAGTCTATAAAGCAGAAGACGGGCAAAACGGAGGCAACAAAAACTGTCATGGAAAAGATGGCAGGGATATTTTTTTAAAAATGCCTGTAGGGGTTGTTGTAAGAGATTTAAAGACTGGTAAAATAATAGCAGATCTTGACCAACATGAAAAAACAATTCTTGTTGCCAAGGGAGGCCGTGGCGGCAGAGGGAATGCAAGATTTGCAACCGCGCAAAAAAGGGCGCCTCAGTTTTGCGAACCGGGGGAGGCACCTGTCGGGCGGGAATTAGAATTAGAATTACGTTTAATAGCTGATATCGGGCTTCTTGGTATGCCAAATGCCGGCAAATCAAGCTTTATTTCAAAAGTTTCTTCGGCTAAGCCAAAAATTGCTGATTATCCTTTTACAACACTTGTTCCGAACTTGGGTGTTGTAAGAAAACCTTCAGGGGACGGGTTTGTTATTGCAGATATTCCGGGGATTATTGAAGGTGCGCATCAGGGTGTAGGCTTAGGGTTTGAATTTTTAAAACATGTTCAAAGATGTCGTTTTTTAATACATGTTGTGGATATTTCAAATGAAAATGCCGTTGAAAATTATCATACAATTAATAGTGAATTAAAAAAATATGGAGCAGGGCTTTCTTCATTGTATCAGGTTGTTTTGTTAAATAAAACAGATGTTTTAGATGCTGATTTTGTTAATGAAATGACTAAAAGATTTAAAAGCTTTAATGATGATGTTTTTGCCATATCTTGTGCAACTGGAGAGGGAATTAGTGAATTTTTAAATCATCTTTACAAAAAAACAGATGAAATTCCGCATCCTGAAAATCCTTTGGAAATCGAGTATGATGAGGGTTTTGACGATAATGACGACAGTAATTTTTCTGTTGTGAAACTTAACAAAAATACATTTTTGGTGGATGGTGGTAAAATAAGAAGATTAGTTAGTGTAACTGATACGAGAAATACCCAGCAAATGCGCAGACTTGCAAATATTCTTGATTCTATGGGAGTTTATTTGGAATTAAAGAAAATGGGACTCAAAGAAAATGACACCATAATGGTAGCGCACATTGAAACAACGTACCTTGGGGATTACCAAGGATAAATAAGGAGATAAACCTTTGATACTACATTTGGTGGATTTATTGAAAATCATGATGACAAATCTCCTTAAATGTATGATATTAATTAGTAAGTATACTTACAAATATAAACCAAAAAAGTATGCGGTGTAACAAAGAGTAATAGTAGAAGAGTTGAAAGATAGATTTCAATGTATTTTGAAGACGAAAAAGAAAATATGAGAAACGGCGGCGCCTTTGATGATTTAGAAGTCGACATCGATGGCGACGATAAATCCGTTACATGGGATGATTTATTGAGCGATGATGCTGACATTGATTTAAATAATGTCAAGAAAGATGATCTTGTAGGCGACAGTAGTCTATTAGATGTATCTGACGACGATGATATGGCGCTTCTTGAGGATGATATGCCGCAAGAAGAGGCATATCCTGCACAAAGACAAACTGCTGCACGTGCTGCAGCACCAAGGAAGGATGCATTTGATGTTTTTGGTGGTGCAGATGATGATGTTAGCAGCAGAAATGATTATACTCCTGAGCCTTCAAGAAGTTATCAGGGTGATACAATTACGCCTGATTTAACAAACAGACAGTCTGCAAGAGCAAAAGCCAGAATTAATGATGACGATGATATTTATTTTGAACCAAGAAGTGCAAGGAAATCATCAAGCATTCTTCCTACAATAGTTGGCGTTCTTGTTGCTTGTGTGTTTATTATTGGTCTTGGTTATTTATTTATGACCTACAATAAAACAGGTTCAATTGCGAATTTAGATGCACGCTCGCTGTTTAATGTTAATAAAAATCAAGAAACACCTTTAATTGAAGATAATGCAGCAAATAAACCTGTGATTGACATAAATGCTCCTGCTGAACAAAACATGGCTAATGCTGGTGTTGACAAAAAAGAAGAAGCTAAAAAAGAAGAACAAAAATTTGTTACCTTCTCTGTAACAAACGGCGGCAGGATTAATCCTTTTACACCGCCAAGCGGTTTTGAATCAACAAAATTTGCACTTTCTTCTGATTATGAAATCCTTTCTCCTCCGGAAGAAATCCCGGGTGATGATGCGGCAAATGAAGCCAAGCAACTTATGGATATAACAGTTTCAGGTATTTTATTTGATAACGTGAAACCTTCAGCAATTATTAACGTTAACGGTTCCGAATACTTTGTTCAGATTGGTGATAAAGTAGATGAATTTCAGGTAGTTGCAATTAATAGCCAGTATGTAGCTATTAAGAGCGGTACCAACACATATAAAGCCCAAGTGGGTGAGTCATTTATGAATACTGATGTTAACGGTATGGCGAAGCGTCAAACTTCAGGCAAGTTTGCCGGTTCAAGACAATATACTTCGACTTCGGATGTTGAAGTTAGTGTAAGAAATTAGGATATGAAAAAAATAATCTAGGAGTTAAAATAGAATGTTTACACACAAGAAAAGACAATTATTTAGAAACATTACGCTCTTTGCGCTTGCTCTATCCTTAGTGCAAACTTGCTGGGCCGGTTTCTTAAGCGAACAAACCGAAGATGTTAATCAACAAAATCAAGCCGAACTATTAAGCTTAAATTCTGATGAAACACAGCTTAGCGGCGAAGTAAATGACCTTGCCCTTAAGCAAATGATTGACAACAATGCTAAAAACGGGTTTTTAAATTTAAACAGCCCTGAAGCAAGAAATACAACAACTAAGGTTAAGCTTGATGCTGGGGTTTCAATTACAGATTCTCCAAATAAGATTACACTTTCTTTAAGAGATTCTGATGTTCGTCAGGTTTTAAGAATGTTTGCTGATAAAGCAGGCATTAACGTTGTTTTCCACTCTTCTGTGGAAGGTAAAGTTACTTTGGATTTGGCTAATGTAACTCTGAATGATGCTTTCTTGCTTGTGATGAAGTCTTCTGAATTAACGTATGTTAAAGACGGTAAAAACCTTATTGTTTCAACAATTGAAGCTTCTAAAGATTTAGGGGCAGGTAAACAAAGTTTGACCGTTATACCTATCAAATATGTTGAAGCTCCTTCTGTTGCAAAATTCTTGAATGCCAATATTTTCTCTTCAAAAATGTCTGGTATTTCAAATAAACAAGTAGTAGCTTCTAACCCGCGTACAAATGAAATTTTGATTTTTGGTACAGATAGTGATGCTGCGGTTGCAGAGAAAGTTGTTGCGCAACTTGATAAAAAACCTATGGTTAATATATTCAAAGTTAACCATACAACACCTAAAGAAATGGCAGCATTATTGTGCGATACAATGATACCTACAACTCAGTCTTTAAATAACCAGGGTACAACTACACAATCAGCTCAAACGCAGATTGATGATGGTGAAACTGAACAAAATGCTGAGGAAGATGAAATCCAAGCTATGAAATTAGGCGGCGGTTTTGTTGCCTGCCGTGCTTCATCTGCTGATAGCAGTGGTAACGCAATTGGTGGTAATCTTACAGGCGATGCTAGCACTGTTGTTCCATTCCCTGTACTTCCTATGACAATTACATTCTCTCCTGATTTAGGGCTTGTAACTGTATACGGTGGTTCTGTTGACCAGCTTGAAATGATTAAAGATTTTATTGCTAAAAATGACCTTAAACAGCCAATGGCATATATTGAGCTTGCGGTTATCGAACTTAACGAAGAAGGCTCAAAAGAATTTGACAATGTATGGAACTTATGGACTCCTGTTTTAAGCGTAGGCTTCAACTCTACAAGTGGCTTAACAAACCAAGGCGGTACAGGTAAACCCGTAATATTCGGACCTGACGGCAACGGGGTTGCTAAATATGATGGAAGTTCAATGCTTTCTTATACATTAAAGTATCTTGTTTCTAACAGCAAAGGAAGAGTTCTTACAAATCCTAAGTTGATGGTTACAAACGGTCAAAAATCAATTATTAACTTAACAAGCGACTATATTAAAACAACAAGTACTGAAATGAACCAACAAACAACTGGTGGCAACCCGATTATTACTAAAACTTATGAAATCGGTGACGATGAAGGTTTAAAAATTGAAATGATACCTTTCATAAGCCAGGATGGTTATGTATCATTAAATATGACACCTGAATTCTCAACCGTTAAGGGTCATGAATATACAAAAGACGTTGAAACAGGTGAAAATATCATTGCAGCTACATTATTGCAAAGACGTGACCTGAAATTAAACAACCTTAGAATTAAAGATGGTGAAACCCTTGTTATTGCAGGTCTTATCAAAGAGGGTGAAACCCAAAAAGTAACCAAGCTTCCTGTGTTAGGCGACCTTCCTTTAATCGGTGTATTCTTTAGAAGTTCAAATAACCAAAAAACAAAAGAAGAGCTTGTAATTATGGTTACACCACACATTGTATATTCCGAAGAACAAATCGAAGATATCAAAGCTATGGATTTGTAATCTAAAGGAAAGCAACTTTTGAAAAATGTATGACAGGGTTTATGTAGAAATTATATTTGCCCTGTCATATATAAATAAACCCCCCGATATTTAATTTATGAAGTATAACAAATCTTATGAAAAACGAATTATTAGTAAAACTTATTAACAAAATTAATTTTGATTATGCTAATCATTTTGAATTAGCCGTTGCAAGAGAACTCTCATTTGTTCCCATTAATATGCAAGGTGACGCTTTTTTTGTAGCAGTTTCTGCAGCATCTAATAAAGCAAAGATTAGCGAATATATTAAAACGGTTTTTGATACAAGAATTGAATTTATTTTTCTTTCTGAAACCAATTTTGAGATTTTGTTTAATGATTTTCTTAAGATTTTTAATTCTAAATATGGAAATGTAAAGCTTGCAAGTTCATCAGATATGGCTTCTGAAAGAGCAGGACATATTGATATTGACGCTCTTCCTGATGCTAATAATGGAGTTTTGCAAGATATTCAGGAAGACAGAATTTTGTCTATAGATGAATCTTCTTCTATAGCTGATGTTGACATTTCTCTTGATGATGTTGATATTTCAATGACAGCTCCATCAAGTCAATCTTCAATGACTCAACTGCCACCCCAAAATGCTGCAGTTACTCCTGTTCAAAAAATTATTCAGCCAAAGCCGCTTGGCGATGAACCTGATTTAACTATTGAAGATGATGAGGAAATACAGACACCTGTTCAAAAGCCTGTAAAAAAAGAGCCTGTAAGGCAGCCCCAGCAACAGCCCCAAGGGCAGCATAAAGTAAATCCTGCTGCTATTGGCAAAATGAATAAACAAATTAAGCCGATTAGTGCGGTTAAATCTCCAAAGAGCAAAAAAATCGGTGAAATCTTGATGGAAGAAGGGCTTTTAAACGAAAAGCAGTTAACAATTGCTCTTGCAGAAGCAAAAGTGTTAGATGTTCCTTTGGGTTCTGTTCTTGTAAAATTAGGTTTTGTTACAATTAAGCAATTAAAGGAAGCTCTTGGCGCCCAAATGGGGTTAAAATTAGCTTCGGCCGACCAATTGAGAGCGCTTCCTACGGCAATTTCTGTTCTGCCTGAAGATTTTGTTCGCGTGAACAGAGTTATTCCTTTGTCTATGACTGATAAAACTCTTGTTGTTGGTATGGTTAATCCTAAAGATACAAGAGTAATTGATGAAATTGTATATCAAACAGGCTTGAAGCCTACAATTATGATGATTACTCACTTTGAGTATGAAAATTTTGTTCAAACTTATTATCAAACTGATAAGCAAGAAACAGATAAAATCTTAGAACAAATTGAAAAAGAAAAACTTGACGTTACAAACGAAGATACTCTTTGGGAACAAGTTGAAAAAGAAATTCAGGATACCACGGGTACAGTATCAAAGTTTGCAAATAAAATTATAACATCTGCAATTGACCAAAAGGCATCAGATATTCACATTGAACCTAGAAGCAACGGATATGTTGTAAGATACAGGGTGGACGGTGCCTTAAAAGAGATGTTAAAAATACCTCAAAAGGTTGAAAGCTCTGTTATTTCAAGGTTTAAAGTATTGGCGCGTATGAATATTGCAGAACACAGGCGCGCACAAGACGGTAGCTTTACTATTAAATATAAAAAAATGCAGTTTGACTTCCGTATTAACACTCTTCCGGTTAATGGCAGAGAAAAGATGGTTATCAGGGTTTTAGCTCCTGCTGTGACATCTATGGAAGGTATGGGAAATGATATTCAAATTGATGGTGCATCTAAAGAAGATATCGAAAAAATTAGATATTTAATTTCTGCTCCAAACGGCATTCTTTTAACCTCAGGCCCTACCGGTTCTGGTAAAACAACCACTTTATATGCTTTGTTGAAATCTTTAAACAAAGAAGATGTAAATATTACAACAATTGAGGATCCTGTTGAAATTAAGCTTGAAGGTGTTAACCAATCTGCAGTTAACCCGAAAGCAGGAATTACTTTTGCTTCTTCATTAAGAGCGATATTAAGACAAGACCCTGACGTTATCCTTGTTGGTGAGATTCGTGACTTTGAAACTCTTGAAGTTGCAATTTCTGCTTCGCTTACAGGCCACCTTGTATTAAGTACTGTTCACACAAACTCCGCTGCTGCAACAGTTACAAGGCTGATTGAAATGGGTGCGAAAGATTACCTTGTATCTTCAACATTAAATGGCGTTCTGGCTCAAAGGCTTGTTAGAAAGCTTTGTCCTGAATGTAAGGAAGCTTATATGCCAACTTTAGAAGATGCGAAGAAAATCTTGACTGACCCGCTTGAAATTCAAGAGTTTATGAAGCATAAAATTTACAGGTCAAGAGGGTGTGATTTCTGTGGTAATACAGGATATAAAGGAAGAACGGCTGTTCTTGAAATCCTTGTTGTAAACAATGATCTGAAAAAACTTATAGCACAGCGTGCGCATGATGTTGAAATTGAAGAATATGCTGTAGAACATGGCATGAAAACGCTTGATAAAGCTTGTATTGACCATATTAAAAACGGTGTAACTTCTATTGATGAATTTGTTAGAATTTTAGGATTGGCTGGTGAATAATGCCCTTATTTGCATATATAGCGTTAAAAAATAATAAAACAATTGTCAGAGGAAAAATCGAGGCCGATGACGTTAAATCCGCCCGTGAGGGTATTAAAAAACAAGGCTTGCTGCCTACAAAAATTATCGATGAAACAAATAAAAATGCATCAGAACAGGTAATCAAGCTTGCAAAAGCTAACCTGAAACCGATGTCTTTAAAAGACAAGATTGAATTTACTTCAACCTTGCAAATATTGACTGCTACAGGTATTCCTATTATCGAAACTTTGGTGTTTATGGAAAATAACGCTGAAGCTACTGCGATAAGGGATGTGGCTTATGAATTAAGAAGAAACATTATTGCAGGTTCAACATTAGCAGAAACTCTTGAAAAATACAGAAGTATTTTCGGACGTGTCTATGTCGGCTTGGTTAAAGCCGGGGAAGATTCCGGAGAATTGGATAAAACTCTTGCAAGAATGTTGGAGTTGTTGAAAAAGCAAGATGCCATCAAGGGTAAAGTTGTTGGCGCGCTTGTTTATCCATGTTTTGTTGTTATTTTAGCAGCAGTTGTTGTTACAATCATGCTTGTGTTTGTATTCCCCGCTTTTGAATCTATGTTTGATGCTCTGGATAGGGAATTGCCGCTTGCAACAAGGCTTTGTATAGGTCTTGGAAACTTTATGCGTAAATTCTGGTTTGTGCCTATAGGTGGCCTAATTCTTCTTGTTTGGGGTGTTAGAAAATTATTTACAACTGAATCTACAAGAAAAGTAATAGACAGATATATTTTGAAAATACCTTTGTTATCAGATTTGATGAGGTTTGCAAACTTTTCAAACTTCCTTGCTGTATTGCAGGTTGCATACGATGCAGGTATTCCTGTTGTAGATTGTTTGTATTTGTCAAACTTAACGATGGATAATGTTATTTTAAAACAAGCAATCTTAAGTGCTGCTTCAAAGGTTCAACAAGGTATTCACCTTTCAATTGCTTTAAGAAGTACAAAGCAAATTCCGAATATGATGTTGTTTATGATTGCAACCGGTGAGCAATCAGGTCGTTTAGGCGAGATGTTATACCACTGTACAACATTTATTGATAGAAAATTAGATGATATTATTGATAAATTTACAAAACTGGTTGAGCCTGCTTTGTTAATCTTTATCGGTGGTATCGTATTATTCCTCGCACTGTCATTATATATGCCGTTGTTTGCAGCATACCAACAGTAAGGAAAATAAAGATAAATTTAAAGCCCCTTGTTTTAGGGGCTTTTTAAATGTCTATTTTATCTTGTTTTATTATAAAACTTCCTTTATACCTTTTTCCATAACATCAAAAATCTTATTCAAACTTTCTTCTTTGATGCAATAAGGCGGCATTACATAGACGGTATTACCGAGCGGACGCAATAATACACCGTTTTTTCTATAATATTCATAAAGTTTTACTCCTGTGTTTGAAACATAATCATTTCCTGCGTGTGCTACTTCATAGGCAAAAATATCTCCTAAAATCCGTACGTTTTTACACCCGAGGTTTTTAAATCTTTCAATTTGTGTTTGATAAAATTCATTTATTCTTTTAACATCTGCTAAAACATCCTTTTCTTGCCATATTTCAAGATTTGCACATGCCGCAGCACAGGCAATCGGGTTTGCTGTATAGCTTGAAGAATGGAAAAACATTTTAGCTTTATCTTTTGATAAATAAGCATTATATATTTCTTTCGTGCATACCGTTGCAGCAAGAGGAATTGAGCCTCCTGTTAAACCTTTTGAAAGGCAGATTATATCGGGAATGATGTTTGTTTGATTGAAAGCAAACATTGTTCCTGTTCTGCCAAAACCTGTCATTACTTCATCCAGGGCAAAAATAACGCCGTGTTCTTTTGATAATTTATATAGTTCATCAATTATATATGGTGGATAAAAAAACATTCCGCCTGAGCCTAAAACAAGGGGTTCAAGGATTATAGCGCCTATTTTATCTCCTTTTGCTTCAAGCAGATTTTTATAATGTTTAATAGTTTCTTTTTCTTTCCCTGGTGCAGGGTATGGAATTCTTTCTACCTCAAATAACATTTTTGTATATGGTTCATTAAAGACGCTTCTTGCGCCCGATGACATTCCTCCAAAGGTATCACCGTGGTAAGAATGTTCCATTGCAACAACTATGGGGCGGTTTTCTCCTTTATTGTAATGATATCCTACAGCCATTTTCAGCGCCACTTCAACACTTGTAGAGCCTGAATCAGAGAAAAATACATGGCTGAAATTATCGGGCAGAAATTTGCCTAAACGTTCAGCAACATCTAGCGCCGGCTTGTGGGTAAAGCCTGCAAAGATTATCTGGTGTAGTTTCTCAGCCTCTTTTTTTATGGCATCAGCGATATAAGGGTGTTTATGCCCCAAAGTGTTTACCCACCAAGATGAAATGCCATCGATTATCTTCTCTCCTGATTTTGTTATTAAAAATTCATCATTGGATGTTTCTATCTCTATAATTGGTTCATTTAACCCGTGTTGCGTGAAAGGATGCCATATTTCCATAAAAAATTCCTCCTCTGATTTATATTTTCATGTTACTATAAAGATGCTTTGTAGAGTGAAGAAAAATTTAAGGAGTTTTATTATGACAAGAAAACCGATTATTGCAGGAAACTGGAAAATGCACAACAATAGTGTGCAGTCAAAAGAATTAATTAAAGGAATAAAAGAAAAAGTTAAGGAATTTGATGCAGATAAATTACCTGAAATCGTTGTTGCACCAGTGTTTACGTCTTTAGCTGCTGTAAATGAAGAATTATGCCATTGTGGCTGCGGCTGCAATAGGGTTAAACTTGCAGCGCAAAATGTTTATTTTGAACCAAAAGGTGCTTTCACCGGTGAAATTTCAATTGATATGTTAAAAGATTTTGAAGTTTCTTATATTATAATCGGTCACTCTGAACGCCGTCAATACTTTGGTGAAACAGATGAAATGATTAATAAAAAAGCTAAAGTTATTTTAGATAACGGAATTATTCCTATCATTTGCTGTGGTGAAACTTTGGAACAAAGAGAACAAGGTGTTACAGATAGCCATATTGCAAAACAAATCACAGAAGCTCTTAAAGGCTTATCAGCTGAAGAAGTTGCAAAATCTGTTATAGCTTATGAACCTATTTGGGCAATCGGTACAGGCAAAACTTGCGATTCAACTGAAGCAAACAGAGTAATTAAACACATCAGAAGCGTTGTTGAAAAAGAAGCAGGAAAAGAAGCCGCTGATGCTATCAGAATTTTATACGGCGGTTCTGTTAAACCGGAAACCATTGTTGAACAAATGGCACAATCAGATATCGACGGTGCGCTTGTTGGCGGCGCTAGCTTAAAAGCTGATAGCTTTGCAGATATCGTTAAAGGTGCAATGGCAAAATAAAAACTTAATTAATAAATGCTATTGATTAAAAAAATACCTTCCTTTTATTAAGGGAAGGTATTTTTAAAATATCCAAAAATTTGAACCGAATTTATTTATCTTCGTTTTTTTCAAATTTTATTTTATACCCAAGCATGGTAGCGATTTGTTCTACCTCGTTAAAATGCACAGTGCCGTTTCTGAGCCTGTTTGAAAAAGATTGGGTAGAATATTCTTTGCCCGAATACTTTGCAAAACGTCTTACAAGCTCTGCGACGCTTATGTTTTCCTGTGCTGCAAATATTTTTATAGTTCTGCTAACGTCCATTTTTTCATTTTAAATTTTTTGTTGACATGCGGGCAAATTATGCTAGCATGAAATTTATACATTACATAATATTGTATAATTTTCAAAATGAATTATAAATCACCCAATGTGACAATATATTTACAAAGGAAAAATATTATGAAAAATAAACCCAAAGCCTTTTCTCTTGTTGAAATGTTAATGGCATTACTGGTGGCATCATTGTTGCTTGCAGCGCTTGCCCCTGTAATGACAAGAAAGATGAGTGAAAATATAGAAATTAAGGGCAGTTTTGATGTAACCAACAAAGACCTTATAACTAAAGAAATTACGTATCAGGACTGTTTAAACAACGGCGGTACGGAAATGACAGCATCAGACGGCAGTGTATTTTGCGAAACAGAGTTTGTTGTGCCAAGCGGATATAATGCGCCCATGATGGTGACACTTGTAAGCGCAGGCGGAGGCGGGGGAACAGCAGCTACTGCAGGATATACGGAATTTACAACTGTAGGCAGTCACACCTTCACTGTTCCTGATATGGTAGATAAGCTTGAAGTTACATTGATTTCGGGTGGTGCGGGAGGTGGCGCCGGCGGTCAGACAGTAAAAACCCAAACTTTTATAACAAGTGGAAATGGTGGTATAACAAATAAAACAGTAAATGATACAATAACGGTAAATTCTACGGGAAAAGGAACATGGGCAATTCCTGAAGCTGCAAAGAACAGAAATATTCTGGCATCAGCCTGTGGTGGAGGCGGAGGTGGAGGCGCATCATCCGGTAGCATATATGCGCCTATTGGTCCGGATTTTTACGGCAAGGGTTATGGCGGCGGCACGGGTGGGTATGTTTTAAACGAATTGCTTAATTTTGCTAATGCATCTTCGTTTACCTATTATATCGGTGGTGGCGGAGGCGGAGGCGGCGGGGTATATAGGGCAGGTTACGGGCAAAATGGGCAAGCCTATGGTGGCGGAGGTGGCGGAGGTGGCGGTAAAGGCGCCAATGATGCAGGAGGCAGTGAACCTAATAGCGGCGGACATGCAAGATATCCTGCTACATCAGGAAAACTGGAAACAAAAGCTTTAATTGGTGGAAATGGCGGTAAGGGCGTTGCAGATGGGGTTAAACTTCCTGTTTTATCCGGTTATGATTCTCCTCTTATATATACTTCTGGTGGAAATGGCGGGCAACCGGCAGGTGGTGCAGGCGGCCTTGCTCACTGGCATTATTGCGGCCATGCAGGCGGAGGCGGAGGTGGTGGTGCAGCTTCACAAATTGTTATAGGTTCAGGAATTTATTTGAATGCGCCGGGCGGAGGTGGTGGTGCCAGTTGGCTAATGGCAACCGGCAGAGAATATTGTCTTGATAGAACAGTAGCTGGCGGCGGGGGCGGAGGTGGCACGGGCGGCGGTGTTGGCGGCGGGTTGGATAATATTTATGCTGGTTTACCAGGAACAGGTGGAATAGGTGGAGCAAATGGCATCAACAATATTGGTGGTACGATAAATACGATTTTTGGTGCAAATTATTGTAATGGCGGGAATGGCGGGCAATATACAGGCGACCCTGTTGTTGCAGCTAATCATAAGGTTGGAGGTAACGGTTTAAACGGCGCCATTCGTCTGACATATCTTGATTACGGCTTTGGAGGTGGCGGAGGCGGGGCTGCAGCTATTGTCCCGCTGCAGACTGTAAAAGTATCTCCAAAAGATATGTTAACAATAGGCATAGGCTTGCCGGGTGAGGGAGTTGTCGCAGGCAAAATAGCTTCGGATAAAAGCATAGAGCAACCTGAATTTGTAACAAATGTATTCTGGAAAGAAGAAATTGCAAAATATTTTGGGAAAGAAAGCTATATAAATGATAAAAACGGCATAAGATTATTAAGAACGGGAGTTGACGAAGGAGGTGGGTGGACAGCACTTCCGGGTTGTTCAAGCGAAGCGTCATTACAGCAGCCGTTTTGTTCTTATTGCGGGCATATCACTAACGGCATAGCGCCATTTGATGATATAGTAAAAAATGGTTTTTTGCGTAGCACCGGCAAAAGGTCAAGCTCAAATATTGGGGGCGATGGTGGTGTTGCAACTACCCCCTGGTTCACATGTACTCCGGGGAAAGGCGGCACAAAGAGCAGCCCTGTTGGTGGTGATGCATCAGGATATGGTTGCGGAGGCGGAGGCGGATATGGTCTTCATAATGGCGGCAAGGGTTCAGGTGGATATGCAAGGTTAAGCTGGAATTTATATTGGGATACTGTTGCAAATATGTATAAGCGTGCTGAAACAGGTTCTGGCGGAGGAGGTGCTGCAGGAAGTGCTATGACCTATTCTGTGAGCGGAATATCAGGAATGCCCATAAGTGTCAGAATAGGCAAGGGCGGAGGAGGCGCCTATGTTGCCGATAATAAAATATTTTCAGCTCTAAAAGGCGGAGATACGGTATTTGGCAGCGGTGCATCCGGTGAATTAAGGGTGCGGGGTGGTAATGCGGGTGTTAGCCCTTCATTTAAAAATAATACATTGGCAAATGGTGTAGGAGGAAGTGTACCGAATACGAAAATTTGCACGTATGACAATGCTGATTATACGAAAAGAGATGTATACTGCACAAAGGGTGCTGCAGGAAGCACGCCTGAAAATTCAAGCGGCGGTAACGGAGGCAGCTTAAACACATTTGGCACAGGCGGGGCAGGAGGTGTTCAAGATACCGGTGATAACAGCAGAGGTGCATCTGCAACAGGGTTTGGCGGAGGTGGCGGAGGTGCTGCAATAAGAGAAATTTCAGGCTCCATTGCTACAGGCAATGTATTAAGCAATCCAAACAGGGGTGGAAACGGTACTGATGGAAAGATAATAATAAAGATGATTAAGTTTTAGATGAACAACTTTTCAAGGGCGCAATTTTAGTAACCTTTTGCGCCCGTTTTTTTATCTTGTTACAACAAAAATAACTTCCTCAGAAAAGAAATTTGTGATGGTACGGATAAGGATGCCGGAACGAGCCTTATTTCTTGTTAAATATACTGATTTTAAAATTTTAATGTTTCTTTTTTTGCAAAATTCAAAAAAATCATTTACTGTCATAAGGTGAATATTGGGTGTATTATACCATTCATAAGGAAGAGACTTTGATTTTGGCATTTTGCCTTTAAAGAAAAGATAAAAACGGACCTTCCAGTAAGCAAAATTCGGAAAGCTCACAACCGCTTTTTTTGCAACACGGAGCATCTCATCCATAACAAGGTCAGGCTTTTCCGTTGATTGGAGTGTTTGGTTTAAAATTGCATAGTCAAAACTTTTATCGGGAAACTGCTTTAAGCCTTCGTCTATGTCGCCTTGTATAACAGAAACCCCTTTATCAAGTGCTTTTATGACTTCATCTTTATTTATTTCAACGCCAACACCTGTTATATTTTTTTCTTTGATTAATTTTGAAAAAAGGGTGCCATCCCCGCAGCCAAGGTCTAAAACCCTTGCATTTTCAGGGATTATATCAGTTACAACTTCATAGTTTAATTGGGTATCATTCATTTTTTGGCTCATCCTTTTTTAAGAAACTTTTTATTATTTTTGTCTGCTCTTTATATTCGATTAAAAATGCGTCATGGCCGCATGGGCTTTCAAGTTCTACAAAAGAAACTTCTCTGCCTGCATTTACAAGAGCCGTTACCATTTCTTTTGATTGTTCCGTTGTAAAGAGCCAATCAGAATTAAAACAAATAATTAAAAATCTTGAATTACTTTGCTTAAATGCATTTTCAAGGGTGCCGAATTTTGTAATAGGGTCATAATAATCAATAGCTTTTGTAATATAAAGATAACTGTTAGCGTCAAATCGGTCTACAAAAATTCTGCCTTGATATTCAAGATAGCTTTCAACCTGAAAATCTACTCCGAAATCAAAATTGGGCTTGTCTTTAAAATCTCTGCCAAATTTTGTATGCATAGCTTCTTCGCAAAGGTATGTAATATGCCCTACCATTCTTGCAATTGCAAGGCCGTAATCAGGGGTGTTTTCTTTATCGTAATAATCTCCGTTGTTGAAGAATTTATCTGAAATAATAGCGTTTCTGCCAACAGCGTTAAAAGCTATGGCCTGTGCTGAAAGACGTGCGGTCGATGCTATAATTATTGTGGTCTTTACTAAATCAGAATGCTTTATTGACCATTCCATTGCCTGCATTCCGCCCATAGAACCGCCAACGACTACCATTTTTTTGACACCTAAAAAATCTATAAGTTTTTTTTGGACTTTTACAATATCTTCAATTGTAATAACAGGAAAATTATGCCCGTAAGGTTTTCCTGTTTCAGGGTTAATTGAAGAGGGACCTGTTGTTCCCCTGCAGCCGCCAAGAATATTTGATGAAATTACAAAAAATTTATTTGTATCAAAGGCTTTATTCGGGCCAATCATCGTATCCCACCAGCCCGGTTTTTTGTCGTTTGGGGTGTTATAGCCTGCAGCATGGGCATCTGCTGTCAGGGCATGGCAAACAAGGATTGCATTATCGCCATTTTTATTTAATGTGCCGTATGTTTCATAAGCAATTTGAATATTTTTTAAACTTTTTCCGCTCTCTAACAAAATTTCATCATCAAATTTACAAAACTTTGTTTGAACTATTCCTACACTATTCTCCATAACCCCAATTTTATCATAGTTTTAATACTTAGGTTAGGTTTTTTGTAAACTTTAGTATAAATTTTTTAAATTTTTTATAAAAAAAGCAAAAGTTTTTTAAAAAGCTGCCGATATATAACATGTGAAGATACAGTTTTATGTTTTTTAGGAAATTATAATGGATAATTTTGAAAACTCAAGAATAAACGAGAGCGGATTGTCGCAGGACGCTGATGCCAAAACCATTTGCCTTTTAGAAAATGACCCCATTGAAGAAATTTTTGCACTGAATTTAGGTGATTTTTTATGCGAGCATCTTATTTCGCCTGATTTTGCACATAAAATAGGGGATAAGGTTAAAACAAAGAATGAACGCCTTAAAGACCAGCTTACAGAATTAATCTCAATATATTCAATTGATTCAACTTTGGCAATTTTAGGATTTGATTCAAATGAAGATTATATAATTTATAATTCAATTGCAAAAACAATTAAACTCATGCTTTCTTTAGAAAAGTGTGTAATTTTTCTTGCAAAAAAAGATGAAGATATTAAGCTTGCAGGTACTTCTTCTGAAAATACTAATGAAAAAGTGACACCTCACATTGAAAAAAGCTACAAAGATGAAGAAGTTATTATGCTGAATGAAAATAATAAGCAGATTATTATTTTCCCAATGAAGAATAAATTTGAATGTATTGGTGCAATAGAAATCACCCGCGATATAGAAAAACCACTCGAAGCCGAATTTATTGAACTTTTAAAGATAACAGCAGGACTTTTTGTAACTTCTCTTGGTATTCAAAAATTAATTGAGCAGGTGAAAAAAGTTGTAGCTAATGATGAAGCTTCAACAAGCGAGCTTTTAAGGCTTCGCGCCCAATTGACTGCAATAATAGGTGATCTTGGGGATAAGCAACAGGCCTTTGTTGAAAAACTAGCTCTGGCTGTAGATTTGAAGGGTAAATATAAAAACCATCATTCTCAAAGGACTGCAGATTTATCAAGGGAAATTTGTAATTTTCTTGAATTAAACGAAAAAACTAAAGATTTGATATATTATGCAGGTTTATTGCAAAATATCGGGAAGATTACAATTGACGAACAGCTTTTCGATAAAAAAGGAAAGCTCACACAGGAAGAATGGGATAAGCTTCAAGAGCATCCAAATGCCGGAGTAAGCTTGCTTATGAATATAAACTTTATGTCTGAAGTTGTTCCATACATCCATTATCAAAAAGAACGATGGGATGGCTTAGGAAAACCTGAAGGTTTGGGCGGATTTTCAATTCCTTTCGGTTCAAGAATTATAGCTGTAGCTGATGCTTATTGTGCCTTAACTGAAGAAAGACCACATAGGAAAGCTTTATCTAATACAGAAGCACTTGAAGTTTTAAAATCTGAAAGCGCTATAAAATGGGATCCAAATGTTGTAAATGCACTTGTGAAATTAAAAAGTTAAACAAACTAAATGGATAACACAAAAAGATGCCGGTTTTAAATGGCATCTTTTTTGTTGTTTTCGAATCTTCTATGGTTTTGGTAGCCATAGGCAAAGTAGATTATGGCGCCTAAGATTATCCAAACAGGGAAAAGAACAGCTGAAATTCCAAGTGTCATAAATCCATGAAGCATAAGGCCTCCGCAAAGGATTATTCCTAAAATTGGGAAAAGCGGCACAAAAGGCACTTTAAACGGACGGGGTCTATTGGGGTCGGTTTTTCTTAATATTAAAACCGCTATGCAGATTATCATAAAATTTGCAAAGGTGCCAAAATCGCAAAGTTCTGCTGAAATTTTTAAATCCATAAAAAGGGCGCCTATGATTACAACAATTCCTGCTGCCCAGGTTACAATGTGCGGTGTACCGTGTTTTTTATGAATTTTTTGGAAGGATTTAGGAAGGAAATTGTCCCTTGCCATGGCGTATAAAATCCTTGTTGTGCCAAGCTGGTAAACTAAAAGCACGGATGTGAGACCCGCAAGCGCGCCTACTGCAATAAGTCCGCCTATTTTATAAAGCCCGACAGAATTCATGGCAGCGGTTATCGGGGCAAGAATGTTGATTTTATCCAAAGGCACCATACCTGACAACACAAGGGCGGTTCCTGTGTATACTATTGTGCAAACAATAAGAGTACCGATTATTCCAATGGGAAGACTTTTTTGAGGGTTTTTGGTTTCTTCTGCAGCACTTGATACAGCATCTACGCCAACGTATGCAAAGAATATTAAAAATGCACCTGATAAAACACCTTTTATACCATTTGGCGAAAAGGGTACCCAATTTTCAGGAGCAACATAGAATGCGCCTGCAAAAATAAACAGTAATATCACAAAAAGCTTTACAAATACAAGAATTGTGGCTGCTTTTGTGCTTTCTTTTATACCCTGAATTAAAAGGATTGTGATAATAAACATTAATAAAATTGCAGGAAGGTTGATGCAAAATGGTATTATGCCGAAAATTTTAGGGATTTCAACCGATGGGTCAAGCCCCATATTTTGATATACAGAAACTGCCGTTCTATAGTCGTTTATGAGCCAAATTGGAGGGTTGACAAGCCAATTTGGTAAAATGTGTGAAAATCCTTTTAAAAATTCCATAAAATATCCTGTCCATGAACAGGCAACAGTGATATTGCTTATGGCATATTCCAACATTAAAATCCAACCTATAATCCATGCCATAAATTCGCCCATAGTGACGTAAGTGTAGGTATATACAGAGCCTGCGGCAGGTATCATAGAGGCAAATTCAGAATAGCAAAGGGCTGAAAACAGGCATGCAAACATTGCTATTACCATTGAAATAACAACGGCAGGCCCTGCGCCATGGGTGCCTTGTTCGCCTACCATTGCAATGCCTATTATTGTAAAAATTCCTGTACCTATAACAGCCCCTATTCCAAGCATTATAAGGTCAAAAGCATTCAGGGTTTTTTTAAGTTCCGAATTTTTCGCTGTTTCAATAATTTCATCCGGAGATTTTTTCTTTAGAAGGTTTAAAATAAAAGTTTTAAAACCGTTTGCCAATTTTGTATTATTTTCCACTGTTTATTTCATTCCTTCTTTGTTTTTTATATCCGTATGCAAAATAGATTATCATTCCTAAAACTATCCATAGCAGGAAAAGAATGGCTGAAATTCCAAGCGTCATAAAGCCGTGAATCATAATGCCACCGCAAAGTAGTATTCCTAAAATTGGGAATAAAGGTACAAAAGGTACTTTAAATGGGCGAGGCCTGTTTGGGTCAGTTTTTCTTAAGATTAAAACCGCTATGCAGATAACCATAAAGTTTGTGAAAGTTCCGAAGTTGCAAAGTTCTGCTGAAATGTTTAAATCCATAAATAAAGCGCCAATTATTACCAGAATTCCTGAAAGCCAGGTTACAACGTGCGGAGTACCGTGTTTTTTGTGAATTTTTTGGAAGGATTTTGGGAAGAAGCCATCACGACCCATTGCGTACAAAATTCTTGCTGTGCCAAGCTGAAATACTAAAATTACCGATGTAATTCCTGCAAGTGCACCTGCTGCAATAATTCCGCCCACTTTCTTCAGACCGATTGAATTCATTGCGGCTGCAATGGGAGCAAGGGTGTTTATGTTTTCAGTTGCAACCATGCCTGATAATACAAGAGCTGTTGCAACATAAATGATGGTACAAGCGATTAATGTGCCAAGTAAACCTATGGGTAAATTCTTTTGCGGGTTTTTGGTTTCTTCAGCCGCACTTGATACAGCATCTACGCCAACGTATGCAAAGAATATTAAAAATGCGCCCGATAAAATTCCTTTCATTCCGCCAGGGGCGAAAGGTACCCAATTTTCGGGGGCAACGTAAAAAGCACCTGCAAATATGAATAAAAATATTACGGCAAGTTTAATAAATACTAATATTGTAGCCGCTTTCGTGCTTTCTTTTATTCCCTGTACAAGAATAATTGTTATTACAAGCAATAATAAAACTGCAGGAAGATTTATGCAAAACGGGATTATGCCAAAAATTTTAGGGATTTCAACTGCAGGGTCAAGCCCCATATTTTGATATACGGAAATTGCTGTTTTATAGTCATTTATGAGCCAAACAGGAGGATTAACAAGCCATTTTGGAAGAATGTGCGAAAAGCCCCTTAAAAGTTCCATAAAATATCCTGTCCAGGAGCTTGCCATTGTAACGTTTCCGATGGCATATTCAAGCATTAAAATCCAACCTATAATCCATGCCATAAATTCGCCCATTGTAACATAAGTATAGGTATAGGTTGTTCCTGCAACAGGCACCATTGAAGTGAATTCAGAATAACAGAGAATTGAAAACAATGATGCAAACATTGCTATAATCATAGAAACTATAACAGCAGGGCCTGCACCATAACCTGACTGTTCACCGACCATTGCAACACCTACTATTGTAAAGATGCCTGAGCCTATAACAGCCCCTATTCCAAGCATTATAAGGTCAAAAGCATTTAAAGTTCTTTTAAGGTTTACCTTGTTTGCTGATTCTATAATTTCATCAGGTGTTTTTTTCTTTAAAAGGTTTGCGCCAAAATTTTTTAATGCAGTTATATTCTTATTCTTCACTTATTTTTTCAATCTTTCTTTGTTGTTTGTATCCGTATATAAAATAAAATATTATTCCTAAAAGTATCCAGATTGGGAACAGAATTTTTGAAGTTGTGAGGAAGCGCATTGAATAAAACATTAAGCCTCCGCAGCAAATTATTCCCATTAAGGGAAACCAAGGTGAAAATGGTACCTTGAAGGGTCTTTTCCTATTCGGATCTGTTTTTCTTAAAATTAAAACTGCAACACACACGATGATGAATGATGTAAATGTTCCAAAATTGCAAAGTTCTGCAGCAGTTGAGATATTTAAAAAGGTTGAGCCTAAAATGCAGACAACAGCTGCAAGGATTGTAACAATATAGGGGGTTTTAAATTTCGGGTGCAGGGTTTGTAAGCTTTTGGGTAAAAATCCATCTCTGCTCATAGCATATAAAATTCTTGTTCCTGCAAGCATCATTACCATCAAAACAGAAGTAAGGCCTGCAAGAGCGCCTATTGAAATTAATCCTGCTATCCAATTTTGCCCGACAGAACTTATTGCATGGGCTAAAGGTGCCTGCAAATTAATTTCATTGATTGGGTTTATGCCTATTAAAACAAGTGCTGTTAAGATATAGACAATGGTGCAGATTGCAAGAGAGCCTATAATGCCTACAGGAAGGTTTTTTTGCGGGTTTTTAGTTTCTTCTGCAGCGGTTGAAACAGCGTCAAACCCAAGGTATGCAAAGAATATTAAAAATGCTCCTACAAAAATACCATTTATGCCGTTTGGTGCAAAAGGCACCCAATGTTCGGGTTTAACATAAAATGCACCGGTTATTACAAAAAGAGCTATGACACCAAGCTTTATAAATACTAAAACCCCTGTCATTGCAGCACTTTCTTTTATTCCTTTTATTAAAATTGCAGCAACAATTATTGTAAATAAAACCCCTGGCAAGCTGAAACAGATTGGAATTGCACCTATGTGAGGGATGATTAAATCCGGATTTAGCCCTTCTTTTACAAGGTTGTGAGAGGCTGTAGTATAATCCTGAATAAGCCAAACAGGTGGATTATAGAGCCATTCCGGCAGATATTTTGAAAAACCTTTTATAAATTCCATCAAATATCCACACCAAGCTGAAAGTACTGCAATGTAGCCGATTAAAAATTCCATAACCAAAGACCATCCTACAATCCAGGCTAGAAATTCACCCATTGTAGCATAAGTATAAATATAGGCCGAGCCTGCAACGGGTATCATTGTTGCAAATTCAGCGTAACAAAGTGCTGAAAAAATACAGGCAAAAGAAGCTAAAACCATTGAAACAATAACGGCGGGGCCTGCGCCAAGCGAGCCATTTGAACCTACTGCTGCTATTCCAAGTGCAGTAAAGATGCCGGAACCAATCATAACGCCTATTCCAAGCATTATGAGGTCAAAAGCGCTCAAGGTTTTTTTAAGCCCGCCTTTGTTTGATTCATCAATCATAGTGTCGGGGTTTTTGGTTTTAAACAGGTTTTTTGTAATGTTTAAAAGCCCTTTATATTCTTTATTGTCAAGTTTTAAACCGTCTGCGATTTTGTTTAAATCATCTCTCATTAATTTTCCTTATACGGCTAAAGCCGTGTTTTCAGGTTAAAAAAAGTTTATTTTTTCAGAAGAGGAAAACCAAGTTCTTCTCTTTGCTGTACGTATAATTTTGCAACAGCAGCAGCCATTTTTCTTACTCTGTTAATATAATTTATACGTTCATCTTTGCTTATAACGCCTCTTGCATCTAAAAGATTGAAGGTGTGGGAACATTTTAAAACCCAATCATAGGCAGGAAGCACAATATTTGCATTCAGGCAGGAATAACATTCAGCTTCCGCTAAATCAAACAGGGTGAAAAGTCTTTCTGGGTTTGAATATTCAAAATTGTATTTTGATTGTTCAATTTCATTTTGAAGATAGATATCTCCGTATTTTAAATTTTTGTTCCACATAACATCGTAAACAGAATCAACGTTTTGAAGATACATTGCAATGCGCTCTAAACCATAGGTTATTTCAAGCGCAACAGGTTTCACTTCCAAACCGCCAACTTGTTGAAAGTATGTAAATTGGGTAATTTCCATCCCATCAAGCCATACTTCCCAGCCTACTCCTGCTGCACCAAGAGTTGGTGATTCCCAGTTATCCTCAACAAATCTGACATCATGCTTTGATAAATCTATTCCCATAGCTTCAAGAGATTTTAAATAAATGCCTTGAGCATCATCTGGAGAGGGTTTTAATATTACCTGATATTGAAAATAATGACCAAGCCTGTTTGGGTTTTCACCGTATCTTGCATCTGTTGGGCGGCGGCATGGTTCCACCATTGCTGTATTAAAAGGTTCTGGCCCTAATGCCCTTAAAAAAGTTGCAGGGTTCATGGTTGAAGCACCTTTTTCAATATCGTAAGGCTGCTGAATAATACATCCATAATCAGACCAGTATTTTGAAAGATTTAAAATTAATTCCTGAAATATAAGAGCCATTTTTGTTTCCTTTTAAACTTATTGTTTGACTACTTTTGCAGCTTTTGCAATTTGTGTTCTGTTATCGTAGTCTATTCTGCCTATTAATTTATTGATACTTCTTGTAATTTCTTTAAATTGTGGAATGCTTAAGCTTTGTGCGCCATCTGAGCTTGCATGGTCAGGGTCATGATGAACTTCATACATAAGTCCGTGTGCGCCTGCAACAAGAGCAGCTTTTCCCATAGGCTCAATTAAATATCTTTTGCCTGTTCCATGGGATGGGTCAACCACAACAGGAAGGTGCGAATATTTTCTTAAAACCGGCACTGCAGCAAGGTCAAGAGTGTTTCTTGTAAAATCAGAATCAAAAGTTCTTATTCCTCTTTCGCATAAAATAACGTTCGGGTTACCGTTAAACATAATATGTTCTGCAGCTAAAAGAAATTCTCTTATGCTTGCTGCGGGGCCTCTTTTTAACATAACAGGTTTTTTAGTGCGTCCAAGTGCTTTTAAAAGTTTGAAATTTTGCATATTTCTGGCACCCACCTGTAATACATCAGCGTATTTATTTAAAAGCGGAATATCAATTGTATCCATAACTTCTGTTACCACAAGCAAACCTGTTCTTTTGCTTGCTTCTTTAAGGTATTCTAAACCTTTTTCTTCTAATCCCTGAAAATCATAAGGAGAAGTTCTTGGTTTAAAAGCGCCGCCTCTTAAAAATTCGCAGCCCATTTCTTTTGCAGCTACAGCCACTTCTAATAAGCCCTCAAATTCTTTTTCAACAGAACAAGGACCAACCATTAAAACGGGCTTTTCAAGACCGCCGATTTTAACACCGTTTGGAAATTCTATAACTGTATCTTCAGGGTGAGAGCTTCTTCCTGAAAGTTTATATGGTTCTTGTATGAGTTTTACTTCATGCACGCCGTCAAAAGAATTGATTGTTGCTGTTGAAATCATTCTTTTATCGCCGATTGCCGCAATTACTGTTAAAACTTCACCTTTATTTAAATTAATTTTAAACCCGTGTTTTTGAAGGTAATCAGATACCTTTTGAATTTGCGCTTCGGTTGCTTTTGGTTCCATTACAACAATCATATTAAATTCTCCTCGTAATAAAAGTTTTTTATTATTTATTAAAACATAAAAACTTTTGAATGGGGTAAGAAAATTTGATTAAATATTGCGTTTTGCAACAATTTTATTTTATGCAAAAAGAGCTTTAAATTTATTTTCGGCAGCATCAATTATTTTATTATCGTCATCATCGTGGTCATCATTGTCATCATGGTCGTCATCGTCATAGCTGCTTGCATTGGCTTGAACAGGCTGCGGCTGCGGAGCTTGTATGATTTGAGCATTTTGGGCTGCTTTATTTGCTTCTTCCTGTTCTTCTTTCTTTTCGTTTAATTTTGCAACAATTTTTCCTACAACAGGAACCATTAATACCGGAACTATAAACCTTACAACTGCTGTAAATGCTGTATTTGACTTTAATTTCTTAATTGCATCATAAAAATCTTTAGCGCTTCTGCCGCCAATTTCTTTTATGAGGCCAGGATTATTCTTTTCAAGTTCCATATATTTGAGGCCGATTTTATCAATAAGAGGGTCAAGTGCGCCATCTACAAGAGCTGCTGCTGTGGAAGATGCTATTGTAACGGCAGCGTTTTGTATCATGGAGGGGACTTTTCTTTCTTCATCAACTTTGTCTGATTTCCAGGTATTCCACATATAGAAGAAAGTTACTGCAACAGATTCAATATCACACCACCTTGCGGCTCCATGGTCTCTTTTTCTTGTCCATTCTACAAGGCTTTGAGAAGCTTTTGTTTGGGATAATTTTGCCGCTCCTCTTGCTATATGTTTATCAAGATGGAGATATTTATTTAACTTTTCTACAATAAAACCATCTTTTTTGGGTGGTTTTACGTTAATTTCATTCACAATGGCCTGTGCTGCTTTTTCTACACCTTTGAATGATTGTGATTGTTGAATATGGCCAGTATTTTGAATTTTGTTATTCATTAAGGAGTTTATTCTCATTTTTGAAAGCCTCCTTTTGTGAAACTGTCAAATATTTTATCAATGTTGTTCGTATTTGTATTTATAGCGCTTAGGGTTGAACTGTGCAAAATTTCAACAGGAATAGGTTTTTGTTCTTGTTCTTGAAGTTTTTTTCTGCCTTTTGAATTCCCAAATACAACTTTTAAAACAAATGGCATAAGAGCAATTGTAAGGGCTGCTTTTGCAGGTGCTACAAGTACGCCAAGTCCGTTTTTATAAACAGTTTTGAATGCAGGTTTCATATCTGTTACGTAGAATTTTTCTTTATTTTTTATAGCCTCTGCTTTAAGGCGTTTCATTTCTTTTGAAGGTGTGATAGAAAAACCTTTTTTAGACTCTTCCTCAAATGTTTTAACAAGCCAATTGTTTTCAGGAAGATAATTTTTTGTATTGCTGAGGAATTCATTAACTCCGGATGAAATCGGGTTAAAAATAGCACAGGATAACAGATAACCAATAAAGGCAGAAAGAGCGTTTTTGGTTGCTGTAAACTGCTTATCTTCTTCTTCTGCGCCAGGCATTGCAAGAACGCAGATTGGTTTCAAAATGCCTGCAAGCCCCAGTGCAAGAAGCGCTTTTACTTTGGCTTCATTATCTTCAGAGTAATATGCCATTTTATGGAAAGTTTTGCTTTTGGCTAATTTTTCAGTGATTTTGTCGCTATTTTTACTAAGAGTATAAATACCGGCTGCAGCTGCTGCAATTCCTGCTCCGACAGCGAGTGCAATTTTAGTGGTTGAGCTGTCTTTTTCTTTATCTTTATCTGAACTTACAGACCCGCTGAAGCTTACACTCTCAGCGGGTCTTTTTAAATCTATGCTATTATCCTCTTTAAATTTATGCGCACCTTTTTTATAATGCGCCTGCTCATCATTTTTGCACGAAGTGCCTGAGCCTAAAGCCCTTTTCTGGGACGAAAATCCGTCAAATTTATTAAAATTTGATAAATTGACTTTCATGATACTATTTTAAAACAGGTGAAAAAAATATTTTGCTATTACCTGAAAAGATTATACAAAAATTAACAATTGTGCTAAACCCCTGCAAACAATCCTTTTTTGGAATTTTCAATAACATTTACAATTTTATCTGTTACAATGTTTTCAAAATTTATATTATAGATAGAATTTATTTCATTTATAAAAAAGCATGGGCTTGTAATATTTATTTCAATGATTTTTCCGTCAATTACATCTAAGCCTGCAATATAGACGCCATCTTCAAGAAGTGTTTTTGATATTGCTTTTTCAATGAAAATCTCATCTCCTTCAAGGTCGCCTTTTATGAGGTTTTCTTTAATATGTTCGTTAAATTTGAAATCGTTATTTGTAGCAACTTTTCTCACGGCATATTTGAAAATTTCTCCACCGATAAAAATTAATCTTTTATCGCCTTTTAAAATTCCTTTTAAGAATTTTTGCACCATCACCTGTGTTTTGCCGTTGTTTGTTGCCGTATCTATTATTGCATTTATGTTTTTATCATCTTTATTTAAATAAAACACACCGCTTGAAAAGCATCTGTTTAAAGGTTTTATAATAATTTCTTCTTTTTGAAATAAAAATTCTTTAATTATGTTTTTATTAGCTGAAACTATGTTTTCAGGTGCAAAATCAGGAAATTTATTAATATAAAGTTTTTCGTTAAAATCTCTCAAAGCGTTTGGAGAATTTAAAATCAATGTATCTTTATTAACATAATCCAAAACATAAGTTGCATTGATATAATCAATATCAACAGGCGGGTCTGGACGCATAAAGATTGTTTCAAATTCATTCAGGCAAATTTCGGTTTCGGTTTTTTCTTTAAATATATTATTGTCTTTTGAAACGGATTCAAAAACGCGTGCCATCGGAATATTTCCTTTTAAAAATAAAAGGTTTTTAACCGTAATTGAAACCCGATAACCTCTATCAAGCAAGCATTTTATAAGCCAGAAATTTGTTACAAGTTTATTAAATTCAAAATACTTAAGTTCAAGTTCATCAATTATAAATAATATTCTGTTCATAACCTAATTATATTACAAAAACTTTATTCAAACTTTAAATAGTAAATTTACTGATTGTAGTGTATAATATTTTACAGGCTTAAGCCTCCATTTTTAAAATTTGTATTTTGTTTTAGAAAGAAATAATATAATGTCTGATGCCAAATATGATAAAAAAATTGTTGATGGATTGGTAAATAAAATTAAAGATGACCCTGAAAATATTGAAAACTACAGAGAATTAACAAATATCTATATTGTAAACAATGAATTTGACAGTGCTTTAAGTATATATAATAAAATGCTTGAAATTTTTCCAAATGATGTTCAGGCTTTAATAAATTCGGGAAGTATTTATTTTTATAAGAAAAATTTTCAAAAAGTCATTGAATTATATCTAAAAGCAGCGGTAAATGACCCTTCTAATCCTTCAATATATTTTAATTTAGGGAATGTTTATGCTGAAATCGGTAATTTTTCAAATGCTCTAAAATATTATACAAAATCTATTGAACTTGATAAAAATCAAGCGCAGGTATATAGCGCACTCGGGATTTTATTTCAGGATAACGATAACCTTGATGAAGCTGAAGAATATTATAAAAAAGCAATTGAATTGGATTCTGGATGCGGAGAATATTATGTGTATTTAGCAAATATTTTTCAAAGAAAAGGTGACTTTGCAGAAGCTGCTAAATTTTATGAAAAAGCGCTTGAGCTAAATCCTAATGATTCAAAAGCTTCTCTTTGTCTTGCAAATGCCTATGCTTCAATGAAGATGGAAAAAGAAGCGTTTAAGTATTTTGAGCGTACCGTAAAAATTGAACCCGAAAACTATTCTGCTTGGCTTTGTTGGGCGATAACATTGTCAGACGCTGGCATGACCGATAAAGCGATGGGTTTATATAAAAAAGCAATAGAGGCTGACCCCGCTAAACCAAATGCTTATATACTTTTAGCAAATATTTTAACTAACGAAAAAAGATATGAAGAAGCAATAGAACTCTACAAAAAGGCGGTAAAACTTGTTCCTCGGGAAGAAAACAGAGGAAAAGGAATTTTATATGTATTTATTGCAAACGCTTATATGCTTTTAGAAAATATCCATGATGCTATTAATTATTACAGAAAGGCTTTAAGGGAAGTGCCTGAAAATAATGAAGTAAGGCTTATTTATGTCGAAATTATGAACGCTTATATTACAAGAAAGGTTGCAAAATAAAGATGAACAGATTTTTTAATCAGAATCAAGTCAGCCTTTTTGATAAATTTGTTTCAATTACAACATATTACACTTTTGGTTTAACCGGAATTATATGGCTAATTGCATCAATATTAATCTTCAAAAAAAATGTTACCGATTTTTGTTCATATCACATTTATCAATCAATTTTTATATCAATTTTACTTGCCGTTTTATCTATGGCTTTAAATTTTTTATTTCAGCTTACTATAAAAATTCCATTTATAGGCGAAGCTATCGGGTTTGTTTACCTCTGGCTTTTTAATGTGCCTTTGTTTTTTACCTTTTCGCTGTTTAATTTTATGGTTTTTATAATAATTACTTATCTTGCGCTCGGTGCTTTATTTTCTAAGAAAACGTATTTTCCTTTCATATCAGATGTTATAAGAGGAAATTTCAGAGGGTAAAATGGAAAACAGTTTAAAATTATCGAAAAATATAAAAATGGTCATATCTGATTTTGATGGTGTCTTTACAGATGGCACATTTATTCTGGATGAAAATTTAAACCAGCAAAAAAGTGTGAATTTTATAGATATTATGGGGGTTTCCATTCTTCTTAAAAATGGAATAATTTTTGGGATAATTTCAGGAGAAACCACAAATATCTTAGAATATTTCAGGGTAAAATTTGGAGTTGATGAAATCCATAAAGGAATAAGACAAAAAGGAATTGTTTTATCTTCTTTGATGGAAAAATATGGAATGAACGCTGATGAAGTGCTTTATATCGGGGATGATATTAATGATATTGCGGCATTTGATTGTGTTAATTATAAAATAGCCCCATCTAATGCCAATCCTATAATTAAGGTGATGCCTGATGTTCAGGTAACAAAAGCAAAAGGCGGAAATGGTGCATTTCGCGAAATGGTGGATTGCCTTATGACCTATCTTTAGTTTTGTTTGATATTTCTAAATGTTCTGGTAATATTTTTATAAAGTAAGTATGGTTTCAAATTTTTTAAGAAAAATTTTATTTAAAACAAATAAACTCAATGCCTTTATAAATAAATATAAAAATGTCGGTAAGGAAGTGGGTTTGCCTTCTTTTGCCTATATAAACTGGGGTATGAAGCTTTTAGATGAAGGAAATTCAAAGGAAGCTTTAAAAAAGTTTGAAACAAGCGTGAATATGGCTTATAAAAACCCCGAAGGATATATAAATATAGGGGTTATTAAGGCGAAAAATAATGAATTTGAAGAAGCGGTTGAATGTTTTCGTCATGCAATAAGAATAGATAGAATGTCAGCCAAGGCATATTCACTTTTAGGGTCTGTTTATTCAGAAATGAACGAATTTAAAAAGGCAAAAAAAGCATTCGAGGTTTCTTTAAAAATTGACCCTCGAAACTCTCAAACTTATATAAATAAGGCGGTGTTTTTAGCCAAATTTGATAAAAAAATCGAAGCCAATGAAGCTTTTCAAAAGGCCTGTCTTTATAATCCGTCTAATATGCAGGGGATTTTTCTCTGGGGTGTTTTATTATCACAGGTTGGCGAATTTGGAGAGGCTATTGAAAAATTTCAAAAAGTTAATTCCATGCTGCCTTTTCATTCGGATGCGCTTTATTATCTTTCTTATTGCTTTTTTCAATTAAAAAATTATAAAAGTGCGATTGAATATGCAAGAAAGGCTATAATAATAACCCCTGATAAAATTGAAACACATATACTTTTGGCTGAATCTTATATGAATCTTAAGGAAGAGGAAAAATGTTTTAATGCTTATGAAAAGGCGCTTTCTATTTCACCTTTAACAATGCAGTTTTATTCATCCTGGGGGCTTTCCTGCCAGAATTTTCAAAAATGGGAGCTTGCAATTGATAAATTTCAAAAAGCTATAAAATATGATAATACAAGTGTTTTTCCTTATTACGGGCTTTCTGTTTCATATTTAAAACTCAGGCTTGATGATGAAGCTTATAAAATTATGCAAAAAATACTGGAATTAGACCCTGAACATACAATAACACTCTATAATTGCGGGCAGTATTTCTTTAAAAGAAAAGAATATGATAATGCGATAGAATATTTTATGCGCGCTTTAAAGTCTTCAAATGATACAAAACATATCTATTTTAATATTGCAAATTGTTATCACCAAAAAGAAGATTATAAAAATGCGCTTAAATATTGGGAAAAAACGGTTGAATACAACCCCAATAATATTGATGCAAAGGTTAATCTTGCAAATACTTATGCAATTTTGGGGGATAAAGAGACTGCAATAAGAAAAATACGTTCTGCTTGGCTTTTGGATAAAAAGAACCCCAGGATTATTCTTGTATATGGGATTTTGCTTTTGAAAAATGATGAATATTATGATGCAATGGAAAAATTTGAAGCAGCCTATGAAATTGATAAAAATCTTTTAATAGCAAAATTTGGCAAGATTGAATGTCTTATCAAAACAAACAAGGTTAAAGAAGCACTTTCTATGCTTGGAGAGCTTGAAGCGGAAAACGCTGATTCGAAAGAGCTTTTGATGTTAAAAGTGCTTGCTTATGTTAAGCTTTTAGAAGAAGATAAAGACAATGAATATTTAATTAAGACAACATTAGAGGTTTGTGATAAAATGTTTTCTATCCATGGCGACAGCGAACCGTGGGTGAGAGAAAAATATAACGAATTAAGACAAAAAGTTTAAGGAAAAAGAGTTTAGGAAAATGAGTGTTATAGTTCAAAAATTTGGCGGCACATCACTTGCCGATACGGATAAAATTAAAAATGTGGCAAGAGCCGTTGTAAAAGAAAAAGAGCTTGGAAATGACGTTATAGTTGTAGTTTCAGCTATGGGGCATACAACAGATAATTTAATCAAGCTTGCTCATGAAATTTCAGCACATCCATCAGAACGCGAGATGGATATGCTTATGTCTACAGGGGAGCAGGTTTCAATTGCACTTTTAACAATGGCAATTCAGGAAATGGGTTATGATGCTGTTTCTATGACAGGTGCGCAGGTTGGAATTTTGACTGAAGACACCCATTCAAAGGCAAGAATTGTTGATATTAAAACAGATAAACTTGAAAAACATATTGAAGACGGCAAAATTGTTATTGTTGCAGGCTTTCAAGGGGTTACACCAAAAGGTGAAATCACAACACTTGGCCGTGGCGGCTCTGATACATCGGCTGTTGCAATTGCAGCTGCAATGAAAGTGGATAGATGTGATATTTATTCTGATGTTGAGGGAATTTATACAACAGACCCGAGAGTTGTACCTACCGCACAAAAGTTAAAAGAAATTTCTTATGAAGAAATGCTTGAACTTGCAAGGGTTGGTGCCAATGTTTTACACCCTAGAAGTGTTGAAACTGCAAAACAATTTAATGTGCCGATGAGGCTTAGAAGCTCATTTAAGCTTGATGATTTAGGAACTTTAATAATAGGAGTTAATGAAATGGAAATTTATAAACCTGTGACAGGCTTAGCTTGTGATAATTCTCAAGTTAGGGTTGTAATTTGTGATGTTCCGGATAAACCGGGTAATGCAGGCAAATTGTTTACCCTTCTTGCAAAATATGAGCTTTCTGTTGATATGATTATTCAATCTTATGCAAGATCTCATAATAACACAAATGATATAGCATTCACTATTGATAAAGATGATTTGACAAGATTTTGCGCATTTAAAGATGAAATTACAAAATTAATGAACCCAAGCAACATTCATATTGATGAAGATATTGCAAAAGTTTCTATTGTTGGTGCCGGCATGATTGACCGTCCCGGTATTGCATCAATGATGTTTGAAACTTTGGCTAAGGAAAACGTTAACATTAAAATGATTTCAACAAGTGAAATTAAAATCAGCTGCCTTGTTGAAAAATTTAATGCTAAAAAAGCGGTACAAGCATTATGCAGAACTTTTGAACTTGATGGAGCAGAAGCTGCAGTTGTAAAAGGGACTTTACCAGATTAAGTTTTAATTTAAAGGATTTTTTCTTGAAGTTAAAAAAAGATGAAAAATTTAAGCTCATCTTAGGGCTTGGTAATAAAAATATTAAAAGCGCCATTGATACGGCGCTTTTGTATACCCATGCGGGGGTAAGGTTTTTTGATTTTGCGCCAGAAATTTATCCTGATTTTATTAAAGCTCTAAAAAAAGCAGGTTTTAAAATTGAAGATTTTACGCTGTGCGTTTCTGTTGCAACGCTTGGCGATATCCATGCAAGAAAGGCCAATATTGAAGAAGTTGTTTGCTCAGGGTGTGGTTTATGCGAAAAAAGATGCCCTGAAGGTGCGATTTTATTAAATAAAAAGACAAAAAAATATTCTGTTGAATTTAATAAGTGCATAGGCTGCGGGATGTGCAAGAAAATTTCAGGGTGTTATGCTATATCTTTTGAATATGCAAACAGAGAAATAAATGCCCTAAAAACGCTTTTGAACAATGGTTTTTGCCCTGATATGGTTGAATTTCATGCTTCAATTCCTGACAAAAAACAAATTATAGCTGATTTTGAAGATATTTTATCAATTTTTAGTGGAGATATCAGTATTTGTATTAACAGAAAACTTTTTCCTGTTTGCGAAACCATTGAGCTTTTATCCAGAATGAAAAACCTTTATAAGGCAAAAAATTATGATGGTGATTTTATAGTTCAGGCGGATGGTGCTTCAATGAATGGCGGAGCAGAGGATAAAAATTCTACGCTTGAGTGCGTTTTATTTGCAAAAGAATTATTAGAATTTTCAAAAACATTCGGGATAAAGCTTATAATATCCGGCGGAACAAATATTAATACACCAGAAATTGTATTGGATAATTTTACAGATGAAGAAGATTGCCCGATTATTGCATACGGCACTTATGCAAGAAAAATTGTTTCAAATCTTCCACACAATAAGGCTCTAGCAAATGCTAAAGAATTGGTTAATAAAACGGCAGAAATTTCATTGGCGGCATTATGATAGAAAAAGTTGCAGAATTTTTAAAGAAATATGATATCAAAAAAAAGACAGTGCTTGCTGCTGTTTCAGGCGGGGTGGATAGTGTTGTTCTATTGCATATTTTAAACAGTTTAAAAAATGAATTTAGTCTTGATATCAAAGCAATTCACCTGAACCACAACTGGCGGGGGGACGAATCAAGGGGTGATATGGAATTTGTTCAAAGTCTTGCAAATGATATGGGGCTTGAATTTTATTGCGATACACTTGATGATGATATTAAAAAGACGGAACTCTGCGCGCGAGATGCAAGATACGGTTTTTTTGAAAAAGCACTTGAAAAATTTGAAACCAATGTTTGTTTTTTGGCGCACAATAAAAATGATAATGTTGAAACGTTTCTCTACCGCGTTATTAAAGGCACGGGGGTATCAGGGCTTGTTTCCATTCCTGCAGTGCGTAAACCATATTACAGGCCTCTTTTAAATTTCAGCCGGTGCGAGATTGAAGAATTTGCAGCAAAAAATGGTATAAAATTCAGAACAGATGCTTCAAATGAAGATATTAAATATAAAAGAAATTTTATCAGAAAGAATATTGTTCCTGAGATTTTAAAAATCAATGATAATGCCATAAATTCAATAGGCTCTCTGATTGGTATTGCAGCAGAACATAATGAAATTATTGAAGATTATCTTAAAACAATTGAAAATGAGGTTTTTGATAAAAACTGCACAGATTGGGCGCACAGAAGGCCTTTAATTATCCGGGATAAATTTTTAAGCTTGAAACCTGCTGTGCAGAGGGAAATTTTATCAAGGTATTTTAAAGGTTTATTAAAAAACAGGGATTTTAAAAATATTTTAAAAATCCAAAATTTTATTATTGAAAATGAGAATTCAACACTATCTGTGAATAAAGATACATTTTTAAGGGTACATAAAAACGGCATCTTTTTATATAAAAAGATGTCAAAATAAGGGGAAAATGATGGAAAAAGAACTCAAAACGTTAATTAAAAGCGAAGATTTATTTAAAAAGATTGAAAATTTGGCGGATGAAATAAACTCTTATTATGAAAAACACTATGGTTTAGGTGAAGAGCTAACGCTTGTTTGTGTTTTAAAGGGCGCGGTTATGTTTTTTACAGAGCTTTCAAAATATCTTAAAATGCCAGTAAGGATGGAGTTTGTGAGTCTTTCAAGCTACGGCGAGAGTGAAAAATCTTCAGGGAAAGTTTCTGCACTAAATTTATCTTTACCGCCATTAGAAAATAAAAATGTGCTTGTGGTGGAAGATATTATGGATACAGGGCTTACGCTTAAATTTTTGCTTGATTTTATGAAGGCAAAATGCAAAGCACGTGATGTGAAACTTGCTTGTTTGTGCGATAAAAAATGTGCAAGAAAATATGATATTACGCCTGATTTTTATGCGATGGATGTGGATGATAAATTTATTGTAGGTTTTGGTCTTGATTATAATGAACTTTACCGCAATCTGCCGTATATAGGGTATTTTGAGTAGATTAAAATTCTTCCAGGAGTTTTATAATCATTGTATTGATTGTGGCGGCTTGGGTAGCGAAAGGGTGAGTGTCTGAATTTGGCTGATTGTCGTTATCTAAAGCTATTTTTAAGACATGTACGAGTTCGCTTATTTCTAAAAGCTTATTTTCTATTTCATCAAGTTTTTCTTCATTCATTGTAATATCCTTGCATTATATAGTGTAAATATATATTTAAAAATGTAAAAAGTCAAGTAAAAATGCAAATTAACTATACAATGTTAAAATACACGTATGGCTATGGAAGATGATATAAAAACAGAAATAACAATGCTTGTGGTAAAGAAAGGCTGGACTAAAAAACAGCTGGTGCAAGAGCTTGCAAAAAGACTTGATAAAAAATATACCCAGAGCAATTTTGGTAACAAGCTTCGCTTTGAAACCATTCCATATAAAGAAATCAAGCTTATAGCTGACATTCTTGGCTATGACATTGAATTTGTCGACAGGAATAAAAAATAATCTTAAAAGCGCTGCTATAATATTTTTATGCTAAAATTATTCTATGTTTGAAGTTAGAATTGAAACACATTTTTCATCTGCACACCACCTTTTAAACTACAAAGGCGAGTGTGAAAACCAACACGGGCATAACTGGAAGGTTGAAGTATACGTTCGGGGGATTGAGCTTGATAAATCAAACATTTTGATTGATTTTAAAGTATTGAAAAAGATAGTAAATGAAATTGTTGATTATCTTGACCATACGGATATAAACACTCTTCCGGAGTTTGAAAACGTTTCTCCAAGTTCTGAATTTATTTCAAAATTTCTATATGGAAAAATAAAAGAAAGAATTCCAAATGTTAGCAAAGTAAGCGTTTTTGAAACCCCGACATCCTGTGCTTCATATTTTGAATAAAAGGAATTAGTATGCAAACTCTTCAGGCCGCAATAATGGGTGCAGTACAAGGTATAAGCGAATTTTTGCCTATATCAAGCTCGGCGCATATTGTTTTTACATCGGTTGTTTATAAAATTTTAACAGGCGGAAATTTTCAAAATGTTGGAAATGAGGAAATTTTCTTTGATATATTAATTCACCTGTCAAGCCTTCTTGCGGTTATAATTTTCTTTTTTAAAGACTTGAAAACCTTAATTTCAGGCTTTTTTAAGAGTTTTAAAAATAAAGATTACAAAAATGTTGAATTTCAAACATGTGTTTTTATAATGATATCTACATTTGTTACCTGTATTGTTGCATTTTTTATAAAAGATATTGCCCATAAATTAACCGAAAATCCGCTTATTGTATCAATTTTGCTTTTATTTACAGGCGGAGTCCTTTTTGTATCCGAAAAATTAAATACTAAAGAAAAAGCAATGAATTCAAAAACCTCAATTTTAATAGGCATAGCGCAAGGTTTAGCCGTTTTTCCGGGGCTTTCAAGGTCGGGGCTTACCATTGCAACGGGTATTTTAAACGGGCTTTCAAGGGTAAGGGCTGCAAGATATTCTTTTATTTTAAGTATTCCTATCATCATTCTTGCTTCAATGATTTACCCGCTTTTAGAATTAAATGTATCTGAAATTTCCACTTTTAATTTTAAAGCAATGGCAATAGGGTGCGCTATGTCGTTTATAACTGGTTTTCTTTGCATTAAATTTTTTATGAAGTTTTTAGAAAAATTTAATTTAAAATGTTTTGCATATTATTGCTGGATTATGGGTATTGTTATGATATTTGTAAGCCTTAATGCTGTATAAAATTTTAAAAAAGCGCAAAATATTTTATTTAGAAGTTTTTAATGAATGTTGTTAGAGAGATATATTAAACTGAGAGGATAAAAATGATTGGAAAAGTTTCTTTAAGTCCTGCATTTTCAGGCAAGGTAGTTGTTGGAAGAAATAAGGGATGTAAGGAAAGAACTATTCGTGATTTAAATGCACTGCCTGATGGTGTTAAAGGTCAGGTATTGGATGAATTTTTTGGCCTAAAACAGGAAATAGCAGGAAGAACTCCAAGAAATACACATTTTGCAATAGATTTTGAATATCATGAAAAAGGCACACAACAAAGACCAAATAAACCTACTATCGCCGTATTTATTACTCAGGAATTTCCAAACACAGACAAATACCGCAGGTATATGAGCGCATGCAATACAGAGATTACGTCCGAAAACAGAAGTTTAAAAATTGAAAAAATGTTTGATGATTCAAGAACAAATGTGATAAATAAGCTATATATTGATTATGACGGAAGTGAACAAGCACTTTTGGATATGATTGGCTAAAAAAATTTTATTGCAAAGAAAATTCCACCCCTGCTTTAAGAGAGGTGGAATTTTTTTGTGTTTATTAAATATTTATGCCACAGCCTTGCTTTCAGGCTTATTTAAACTTCTTATGCTTCCGTCTTTTTCAATAATTTGAATTCTAAAATCATCTTTAATTTCCAATTCTTCTTTATTTGGAAGCTTTTTAATATAATCCATTGCTGTTTTGTCTTTATCGAAATTGAATTTTTGAACATTTTGGTCTTTATGGGAAGAAATTAACATTCCCGGATATTCCATATTTTCTCTGTATTCTGCGACAAATGTGTCATGTGCTACTTTATAAAATTTTGTATCAGAAGGGTTATTTATGTCAATCGGTGTAACGTTGCCGTTTTTATCCACAAGGCTCATTTCCAAAAGCTCACCGTCTGATGTTGTTTTATAGGTAAGTCCTGAAACATGCATTATGCCAGGTTCTCCTGTTTGATGACCAAGGCTTGTCTTGCATGCTTCTTTTATAACTCTTACAATTTCTTTTTCTGTCATATTGGAAACCATCAAAGTATTTTTTAAAGGGGTGGTTTCTGTGATATCTCTTTCTGTTAATATGCCGAGCTTTGGCACTTTTCGCATATTTGCAGCATTTACAAAAGCAATATCTGTATTCAATTCACTTCTCATTGAATCAGCAAGGAAGTTTGTCCAGGCGCATGGAACAATTCTCCTGTTTTCAGGTGTAGGGTCAACTCCTTTTAAAACACCTACCTGGGGTGATTTTCCAAGAATTGATGTTTTAATGTATTCTAAAACAGGGCTTTTTTCTAAAGCAGCACCTTTGACATCCAGAGTTGCTGCTGTTATGATGCCGTTTTCATCGAAATTAACATCCAATATTCCTGCATATTTGCCGTTTTCGCCTGCCTGAACTAAAATAACCGGTTCCCCTGATTTACTTTTTAATATGTTTTCACCTTCTTTTAATTCAGGTGTTAGATTATGGGAATGGCCGCCCTGAACAATATCTACGCCATCAAGCATCGGAATGATTTGTCTATCTTTATCAATTCCTATGTGTGATAAAAGTATAATTTTGTTAATCCCCTGCGCCCTCAGTTTATCGACTTCTGCTTGAACGAGTTTAACAGATTCTTCAAGGGTGTGAGGTTTAATTCCTTCAAGAGCCTCTTTTTTGCTTGCAACAGTTTCCAGGTCAAAAGGCATTAAGCCAACTATACCGTATGTTCCGCCATCTTTTTGAATAATGGTGGATTTTGTAATATTGTTGTAAAATTGGCTGCCTTCCGGAATATTAGCATTTGCTGCAAGGAATTTCACTTTGGCTGTATTTTTTGTATTATAAAATTCGCTTGCAGTTGCATCATACTCATGGTTTCCAACGGCAGATGCCTCTATTCCTATGTAATCAAGGAAATTCATCATTAAATTGTTACGTTTAATGTCTCCGCCAGTATAATTATCGCCGCCTGACAATTTAAGCGCATCTGCCCCTTTTTTCTTTGTGTCTTTATCAAATTGCATAGAAGCACCAAGAATATTTGACATATTGTCAAAATGGCCATGCATGTCATTTATAAAAAACAGGCTTAATTTTGCCTTATTTGTTTTCGGGGTTTGTATTTTTTCTGCTGCATTATTTGCGGGGGATGCTTTTTGAAAAACATCATTGTTGGGTGTTTTTGCAATATTTGGGGCAGAAGCAGCCGGTGCAAATTGATATGTTTGCTGAACATTATAGTATGCAGGCTGTGGATAATAATTTACAGGATATTGTGGATATTGCATTGCAGGATATTGCACAGGATAATACCCCTGATTTGTCTGATTTATATTATTTCCATACACATTGACCATATATTCAAAAAACCCGGGAAATTGAAAAATTGCCAAAATATGAATAAATATTAAATGCTGTTATAAAAAACGCCCCTTGAAAAAATCAAGAAGCGTTTTAAAACTTTAAAACTGTATTAATTAAAATACAATTGTTAATTCTTCATTTGGATTTAAGCTTGAAGAATTAGATAAGCTTGGAACAAGTACATAAACGATTTCATCGCCTAATTCATAAAGAACACCAAATGTTCCTGAAACGATTAGTTTACCAAAATCAAATATGCCTTTACCTGTTGTAGCAAGAACATTTCCTGCAGATGCCATGCCGCGTCCTGGGTGAAGTGTTAATGTTTCAACAAATGTATTGCCAAGTTCGTCGCCGATTTCTTCTAAACCATTAGCTGCAACATTTACCATTGAGCTTGCAGTTCTTCCTGCAACACCAACAACTCTGCCTGCACCTGTGAACGGAGCGCCTAACAATCTTGCAACGAAGTTAGGATTTTTAACATCGTCTGCACTTGCTGAAGCGATTGAAGCCGGCAAAGCTCTTTCGCAGTTGTCTTCAAGGTTTTTAATTTTGTTAAATTTAACTTTGATGAAACCGCATTTGTTTACACCAGGTCTTTGAACTTCGATAACTTCGCCTCTTACGATTGAACCGCAAGGGAAAGTAATGCCGTCAACAACAGCATCTTGAGTTGTTTTTGCTGTGAAAGCATCACCGATATTTGAAGTTTTAGCGCTTAATCTGTCTAAAAGTTTAATTTTTAAAGTAGTAACACCGGTTTTGCAGCATGATTTGCTTGCAGAAGCTGCTGATATACCTTTTGCAAATGTGCTGTTTTTCTTTAAAGCGCCAACAAGGTATGCAACTTGTTCTTTTGATAAATATTCAGAGTTGATAACTTTGTTTGTATCAGGAACTGAGTTTAAAAGACCTGAAGCGATAACTTCATTTGTTGCATTATAAGCCCAAGATGGGATATATTGCATTGCTTTTCCTTTGTAATAAGGAACGCCGTCATTGTATTTAACGTCAATTTGTTTTGCAATTGTAGCGAATACTTCAGCTTTTGTAATAGGTTGGTCGGGTTTGAATACACCTGAAGGATAGCCTATCATATAGCCTGCATTTGTTGCGGCACCAATTTTATCTTTTGCCCAGTAGCCTTCAGCAACGTCAGCATAATTTGCATCGGCTGAAGCTGCGTTTAAGCCTTCAGCAAGAGCAAAAGCTAATTCTGATCTTAAAATCGGCATTCTTGGGTTAAATAAATTTTTGTAGCCTGCTTTTTCTTGGCTTTCTCTCATTGCTTTTAGCAAATCTTTTGACCAAGAACTAACAAATACATCTCCTTTATTTTTAACACCAACTCTGTTTTTAGTTTTTAAAATTTGACCGCCTATTTGATATGTAGAATCAGCATCTACAAGAGTTTGGCTTTGTGTGCCAAAAAGAGTCGGATGAGCATAAGCTTCAACTTTCGGCTCTTGAGCGCAGGCAACCGTAGCGATTGCTGCAAAAGCAACTGTTGTCGCAAATAATTTTTTAGCTATTTTCATTTACTTCTCCTATCCTTCTATTGCTAAAAATAGTATTTATAAGATATACCAATTATCACAAAAACCATCCCTTATAGTCAAGAATATTATCTAAAACTTTTACATTTACAGGCAATTTTTTTATGAAAATTTTCTTTATATAAATAAGAGAGAAATTTTAAAAGGATACAAAATAAGAGTAGGCTTAACTGAATTTTCGCAAGATTATTTAAACGATATAAAAGAAATAATATTTCCAAGAATAGACTGTAAATACAGATATGGAAACGGCGACGGTAAAATTACGGTTGATGAAGTATATAAAGACTTAAATATAGACGGCCTTTTTGATGCTCTTGAAAAAGACGGCAAAGAATATAACAGATTAAAAACATTTACAGATAAAATCCCTGAAGCTTTAGTTGAATATTCAGGAGAAGATGGTATATTCAGTGTTGAAGAATATACAGCTTTAAAAAATGATGAAACATACAGCACATTTTTAAAGGAAAATTGCGTTTCACCTCTTTATAAAAAAGAAGAAATCGAAGAAAAGCCCGTAAATACCAAACAGAGTCTAAAACAAACATTTAAAACCATAATGAAGAATATGGTTGAAAAATTCACTTCTTTATTTAAGTAGTAAAAATATTAAATTTTTTATGGCAGCACCTCAACTGTGCTGCTTTTTTGGCGTTTAATATTCTCCTTTTAAAAAATATAAAGAATGTATAAAATACACTTGCAAATTTTGGTTTTTGTTATATGATGTTATTGTGAATAAAATCACGAATAAGTTCAAAGCTGGACATCACTATTAAAAACAATCGTTTAATACTTATATTTTTAAGGAGAAAACAAACATGACAGAAGAAAAAAATTGCACTTGCAGCTGCGAATGCAATGAAGAGGCTACACGCAAGCCTGTAGAAACTGCAGAAGATCTTGAAGAATTAATTTCAAGAGTAAAAGCTGCACAAAAAAGATTTGCAGGCTATTCTCAAGAACAAGTGGATAAAATCTTCAGAGCAGCCGCACTTGCCGCAAACAAAGCAAGAATTCCTCTTGCCAAAATGGCTGTAGAAGAATCAGGCATGGGCGTTGTGGAAGATAAAATTATCAAAAACCACTTCGCATCTGAATACATTTATAACAAATTCAGAGATGCTAAAACCTGCGGTATTTTAGAAGAAGATAAAGTAAACGGTATTAAAAAAGTTGGTGAACCTTTGGGTGTAATTGCAGGTATTGTTCCAACAACTAACCCTACTTCAACTGCTATTTTTAAATCTTTAATTTGCTTAAAGACAAGAAACGCAATTATTTTCTCACCCCACCCGAGAGCAAAACAAGCAACAATTGCAGCTGCAAAAATAGTTCTAGATGCAGCAATTAAAGCAGGCGCTCCTGCTGATATTATTGGCTGGATTGATATTCCGTCAATTGAATTATCAAATATGCTTATGAAGCACCCTAAAATTGATGCAATCCTTGCTACAGGCGGTCCTGGCATGGTTAAAGCTGCTTATTCATCAGGTAAACCGGCATTGGGTGTAGGTTCAGGAAACACTCCTGCTGTTATTGATGAAACAGCTGATATTCAAATGGCAGTATCATCTATTTTAATGTCAAAAACATTTGATAACGGTATGATTTGCGCTTCAGAACAATCAATTGTTGCAGTTAAAGATGTTTATGATGCAGTTAAAGCTGAACTTGTAAAAAGAGGTGCATATATTCTTAATGCAAGTGAAGCTGAAAAAGTTTCAAAAATTATTTTAACTGAAGCTGGCAGTGTTAACCCTAAAATTGTTGGTCAGCCTGCTTATAAAATTGCAGAACTTGCAGGCATTTCAGTTCCTGAATGTGCCAAAGTTCTTGTTGGGGAAGAAACAGAAGTTGCAATGGAAAATCCATTCTCTCATGAAAAACTTTCTCCAATCCTTGCTTTATATAAAGCAGAAGATTTTGAAGAAGCAACAGATATGGCATACCACCTTGTAATTTTGGGCGGTGCTGGCCATACTTCAGTTCTTTATACAGACGCAAGAACTCAAGAACGTATTAACTACTTTGCTAAAAAGCTTCCTACAGGAAGACTTTTAATTAACTCTCCATCATCACAAGGTGGTATTGGCGACCTTTACAACTTTAGATTAGAACCATCTTTAACCCTTGGCTGCGGAAGCTGGGGCGGAAACTCAGTAAGTGAAAACGTTGGAATTAAACATTTATTAAACTACAAAACAGTTGCTGAAAGGAGAGAAAATATGTTGTGGTTCAAAGTTCCACCAAAAATTTATTTCAAAAGAGGCGCAACTGACCTTGCTCTTCGTGAATTAAAAGGCAGACAACGTGCATTTATCGTAACAGACAGATTCCTGTTTGATTCAGGTGCGGTTTACCAAATTACAAAAGTTTTAGAAGATATCGGCGTAGATTTCCAAATCTTCTTTGATGTTAAACCTGACCCGACTTTGTCTACAATCAATGAAGCAATGCAGATGGTAAATGTTTATAAGCCGGATGTAATCATTGCTCTTGGCGGTGGTTCACCGATTGACGCTGCTAAAGTTATCTGGTTAATGTATGAACAACCTGATACTGTATTTGATGATGTTGCAATGAGATTTATGGATATCAGAAAGAGAATTTGTGATGTTCCTGAACTTGGAAGAAAGGCCTTAATGGTTGCAATTCCTACAACTTCCGGTACAGGTTCTGAAGTTACATCATTTGCTGTTATTACAGATGATAAAACGCATATCAAATACCCTCTTGCAGATTATGCCTTAACTCCTAATATGGCAATTATTGATCCGAACTTTGTTGATACTATGCCAAAAGGCTTATGTGCAGCATCAGGTATTGACGCTTTAACCCACGCTGTTGAAGCTTATGTATCTTGTATGGCAACAAACTTTACCAATTCTCCTGCCTTAGAAGCTACAAAACTTATCTTTAGATATTTACCGCGTTCATACAATGGCGGAAAAGATGACCCTGTTGCAAGAGAAAAAATCCATTATGCTTCATGTTTAGCTGGTATGGCCTTTGCAAATGCATTTTTAGGATTATGCCACTCTATGGCACACAAATTAGGTGCTGCGTTTAATATTCCTCACGGTGTTGCAAACGCATTACTTATTAACCAAATCATTAGATACAATGCTAATGATTGCCCGAAAAAACAAGCAACATTCCCGCAATATAAATATCCTCAAGCAAAGCTTAAATATGGTCAAATTGCTGACAATTTAGGACTTGGTGGTAAAAACGATGAAGAAAAGGTTAACCTTCTTCTTGAAGCTATCACAAATCTTAAAAAAGAAATTAACCTTCCTTTATCAATTAAAGATGCTGGTGTTACAGAAGAAGACTTCTATGCTAAGCTTGATGAATTAGTAGAACTTGCATTTGACGACCAATGTACAGGTGCAAACCCGGTTTATCCTTTAATGGAAGAAATCAGAGAAATCTACATCAAAGCATTCAATGGTGTTTACTAATTCAAAACAATAAACTTAAAGCCCCGAAATTAAACCTTCGGGGCTTTTATTTAAAGGATATTATTATGACAGGAAAGTTTCCAGATACTGTAATAAACAGGCTAACATTATATCATTGTATTTTAACGGATTACATTAAAAATAATGTTGAAAATATAACAAGTTCAGCTATTGCAGGGCTTTTAAAGATTGATGATTCACAGGTGAGAAAAGATATTTCACTTTTAAAAAATACAGGCAAAAGCCGTGTAGGGTATAATGTTTTAGAATTAAAAAATTCAATTGAAAAAACGCTTGGTTTTGAAAGGCCAAAAAATGCTTTTATAGTTGGTGCTGGAAACCTAGGAATGGCGCTTGCAAATTATAATAATTTTGCAGATTACGGATTAAATGTCGTAGCCCTTTTTGATAATGATACAAAAAAAATAGGCGGCAAAATAAAAGAAAAGCAGATTTATGATATCGAAAAGCTGCCCGAGCTTGCCCAAGAGCTAAACATAGAAATGGCAATTTTAACCGTGCCTATGAATTCGGCGCAAAAAATTGCAGATTTTCTTGTTGAATCTAATATTAAATATATCTGGAATTTTTCCCCAACCGTGCTTGTTGTGCCAAAAGAGGTTGAAGTTTGGAATGAAAATCTTATGGGAAATTTTTTACAATTTTCTTATAAAATAGGGAAATAAACTCTTGCAAAATAAAAAAGCTATTCATAAAGCCAGCTTGCTTCTGTTGCTCTTCTTTCTACAAGCCCCGGCATAATTTCACCGCCGGATTTTCTATACATTTTCATAATTCTTGCAGCTTCATCAATGTCTTCATCTAAAAGGGCTTCGGCTATGCCTGAGCCTCTAAAGTTTCCTTCGCCGCAATTGAATGCGAAGCTTGTTAGTGAATCAAACTGTGCCTGTGTCAAATCAAGCCCTATTTTTTCGCAGTATTTTCTTACAACGCCCATTGAATATTCAAGGTCGCTTCTTAAAAATTCGTTTCCTTCTTCTTCTGTTATGGTCTGGCCTTCATAAACACCTGCTGTGTGTCCTGTGCCTATTGTCCATTTGCCTCCAGGGCATAAATATGCTGTTGTATGAAAACCCTCCCATCCTTTTATTGCATCGATACATCTGTCTGTAACATCTGTCATCGAACAGTATTCAATAAATTCTTCAGGTGCTTCGGTTTCTTCAACAATCACTTCATCTTTAATCGTATTATCAGAAATATCCGGAGTATCGTATTGAACTATGCTGCTAACGATTTCATCAACGGTTTCATCCGTTAAATGGTCAATAAATTCATCCGAATTAACCTCTCTTATTATCCCTGGAGGTATCTCGGAAGGAAGTTTGTTTGCAATAGCTTCGCATTGAGTTGCGCCATAAGCTGCATAACCGGCTCCGCCCATCCCTAGAGCAGCAAGCGTCAGCGCAATTTTTTGTCGTGTGGTTAATTTTGCAGGTGACTTGGTTTTGCCGGTGCCTGAATGCGGTCTGTTTTCAGATAAATAACGTTTACCGGGTTTAGACGGTTTAGATTTCCTTACCTGTCTTTCTTCTCTTGTTTCAAGGCGTTTGCCACTTTTTTGTCTTGCTGTTTCAGATCTTCTTGTTGATGGTGTAAATTCGTCTTGTCTTGGAGTTCTTTCATAATGCCCTTCCGCTCGCTCCCTGCTTGAGAGTTCTCCTCTTCTTGCGGGCATAGGTTCAAGTTTTTTTGCAGCAGTTCCGTTTATGGCAGCACGCCTGTCTCTTTCGTTGAATATTTTTCTTATTTCGGCATAGCCTAAATCATTATTTGCAACCATTTTGTTTTTCACTATTCCTAAATTCACTTCTTAATCTTATTAAAAAAAAACCTGTCTTAATTTTGACTAAAAGATAAAAAAACTTGAAGTTTTATTAAGAATTCACCTCAAGTTTTTTATAAAATTATTTTTAATAAAAATTAAAAACTAAATAGCTTTTTGAACTTTTCCTGCTTTAATGCAAGATGTGCAAACCTTAATTCTCTTAATTTGACCGTTAACGACAGCTTTAACACTTTGTAAATTTGGTAATTGTCTATAGATATGGTGTTTATGTGAGAATGAAAGTTTTGAAGCTTTTTTTGATTCTTTTCCGCAGCATTCGCAAACTATTGACATTATATTGTATCCTTTCAAATTGTTTTTATTTCAAATTGGCTTAGCATTATTCATTCTACGACATAAACCTTAATAGTCAAGAGTAAAGGTTAAGTTTGTAAATCCAAACGATTTTATTGCTGATAAATCCAAACGTCAAAACCGTCTTTTGCATATCCTCCAGCGACGCTCCTTGCAACATCCATATTGCTATATGAGCCTATTTGAAGGCAATAAACATTGTCTACTTTTCTTATAAACGGTGCAGTTTTTTTAATGGATTTCATAACATTTTGTGCGTTTTTAGCATCATCAAAAGTTGAATATTTGCCTATTAAAACTTTAATATTTGCTTTTGGTGCAAGCTCAATCGGGGCGTACATACCCTGAACATCCACGTTTAATTCATTATTTTCAGAATTGGTTAGAGTTTGCGGTTTTGTTGTATTTTCTGCTGGTTTAGTTTGTGTATTTTGGTTTTGAGCTAATGGTTTTGGTTTTTCGACCGGCTTAGTTTGTTCTTCATTAAATTCATCGTCAAAATCTGTTTTTAATTTTTCAAAATGTTCAAGGTTCATAACCTCGTTTTTATCTCTGTCCTGCGGTAAAACTTTGCTTTCAGACGGGGCATTTTCTTCTTCCTGAATTAAAATAAGTCTTTTATCGATTGTTCTTTTATCGCTGTCGTAACTTTCATTAAAATAATTGTCATTAAGGTTTTGTTTGCCGTTTTCCTTAGAAATTTCAGCTCCATGTCTTCCGTATTCAATATCTACGCGTTTTGCATATTTTTTAATAAAGATAACAACGCAAATAAACATTACGCAAAATGTAATAAAAGAAAGTTTTAAAATTCTTCTGATTTTTTCGACACGTTTTTCCACCCTTTGAACTCTTGCAGGGTTCATTTTACTTTTTTTATAAGTAAGATAATCTGAAGATGAATTATTTAGTTTCATCCTTTATACTACCCCCCTTACTTTAGATTTTGCAAAGACCATATCTTCGATTTCCTGCGTAAATTTTTCCATAACAGTGTTGGCAAATGTTTTAATATCAACAATTCCAATTTCGTTTAGCGATGAAACATCAACAGGGGCGCCTGTGTTTACAATATTTAAAGCCGTATGAATTAATGATGAAGTGATTGATTTTGTTGCAATTGAAACAGAAAGCTTGCGGCCATTATAAAAAATATCATCACCGCTTCTTTTAACGGCAGCCCCAAAATCTTCAAGCACTTCTTTAATGATGCAGATAAAAAGCCTTTGAATACAAACCATATTAAAAAGGTCAACATCAAAATCTTCAATAATGAAATTCAGCATTTTATCGGATGAAATTGGTTCATCATTGATGACGTCTTCTATATCCACCATCTCTGATAAATCAACTTTAACAGGGCCGATAAAACCTGCTATAGCGCTTCCTTTTACATTGAAGTTTTTATAAATCCAATGTGGTGAAAGCTGATGCCCTGTATATTTTATCTCTTTATCTATAAATATGCTTTTCATTAATTTTCTACTAATTCTTATTCTTATAATGCTTTAAAAGAAAAGTTTTATCAAGTCTTTATTGCTGCTTTTTAATATTGCATTTTTCAGTCTTTTGCAGCTTTCACATACGCCGCAGTGTCTACCTTTGCCTGTTGAATTATAGCAGCTTTTTAAAAGTGAAAGGTCAACGTTTAGTTTTATTGCAAGGTTTATAATTTCAAATTTTTCTAAATCAATTAAAGGTGCTAAAACCTTTACTCCGTTAAGTGTTGAATATTTTAAAAATTCATCTGCTGTCGCGCAAAATTCTTTTGAATTATCGGAAAATGTTCCCGCTTCTTCTTTGTTTGCACCGAATATTATATATTGAAACCCAAGGGCATCGCAAAAACATGCTGCAATGTTTAAAAAAAGCCCGTTTCTGTTTGGAACCCAAACTGCCTTCATGCTATTGATTCCAAGGTTATCAAATTCAAGATTTTCATCATTGTTATTTAGGGCTGAATTGCTAATATTTCCTAAAAACGGCAGCTTTATAACTTTGTGTTCTATGTTGTAAATTTCACAAATTTTTTTAGAAGCTTTGATTTCATCATCTGCTGCTCTTTGGCCGTAGTCAAAGGTGAGTGCCAGTTTAATATCATAATTGTTCTGTGCGGCAGCAAGACTCACAAATGAATCAAGCCCGCCTGAAAGTAAAATTACAGCCTTTGGCTTATTCATTTTCATCCTCCAAAAGCTCGGTTTCAAGTATGTTTTGTGCTTCTTCTTTGCAATGATGTGGTATATCTTTTTCTTCCAGAATTTCCTTTAAAATGCTTTCGCCTAAAACATTATAAAGGGCTGTAACAGAGCTTCTTGCAACCTCTTCATCTTCATCATAAAGCATTTTTTTAATAAGTTCTGCTGCGCCAAAATCATCCTCTTCTTCAATAGCAAAATTCATTAAGGTTTCAACGGTATTCAGCCTTACCTGTGGAGACTCATCAAGCAGAGCGTCTTTAAGCGCTGACAACACTCTTTTGCTGTGGGGCATGTTGAATTTTCCTAAAGCTTCAATTACTCTTTCTTTTAAAAAGGTGAATTTATCAAGAAAATTCTTTTTAGCTTCTAAAATTGTAAGGAAAGGGTCAACTGCCCGCATATCTCCTATCATGCCAAGCGCCATAGCAGCAGATTCTCTTACATATATTGATTTTTCTTCTTCATCTGATACTACGTTGATTAAGGATGTTACCGCATTTTTATCCCCGATTTTTCCCAAAGCTTCTGCTGCTGCAAGACGGGTTTTATAGTGTTCATTTTTATTATTTAAACAATAGAGGATGGCTGTAATTGATTTTGTATCTTTATAGTTTGAAATCGCCTTAAGGCAAAGCACTCTAAGGTTTATATAAGAGTTTAAATCTTCTTCTTTAATGCTGTCAGGGTTAAATTCAAGCAAAAAATCCAATAAATCATCAAGATTTTCTTTATAACGTAGTGTATCAATTTCTCTTATAAGTGCATCTAAAAAAATTGTATCTTTTATATTTTTAAACAGATATGAAAAAATCTGTGTGAGTTCGTCTTTTAAATATTCACCCCGAAGCTTTGAAAAAAAGGAGGAAAAATCATTTCTAAAGCCTTTTAGGGACTCTTCTACCGTATTAAAATTAATGGCCGGAATATCCTTAAGGTATGTTTTTTTCTCCATTTAAAAACCTTGAAAAATCGAGTTCCCTAATAGATAAGTTACTATAAAAATTGTAAAATTTACATTATTTGTAAACTTTTTTGACAAAAATGTTTAAATATGTACAAAAATGTTTGTCTTGGTGTTAAAACGTATTGGAAGCATGAATTGAAGCAAATTTAGTGCAACATAAAAAGCATGAGCGAATTAACATATCAACAAGTAACTGAAGAAATAAAAAACCGGCTGGATATAGTGGATGTAATATCAAAATTTGTCGTGCTTAAAAAATCCGGCCATAACTATTCAGGCTTATGCCCTTTTCATAATGAAAAAACCCCATCTTTTACAGTAACTCCATCCCGCCAGATTTTTAAGTGTTTCGGCTGCGGCGAAGGCGGCGATGTTCTGGCTTTTTTAATGAAAATAAACAACCAGAGCTTTGTGGAGGTGGTTGCAGAACAAGCCGAAATTTTAGGAATAGAGCTGCCAAAAGCTTCATCAGGCAAGGATGTTAAAGAATACAAAAAAGAAAAAGAACGTCTTTTAGAAGCTGTTAAATTTTCGATGGAATTTTATCATAATAATCTTTTAAAAAATGAAAAGGCGCTTGAATACCTTGAAAAAAGAGGGGTTAGCGAGATTGCAATCGGCAGTTTCTTTTTAGGTTTGGCTCCAAATTCTAATTTTGAACTTAAAAATTATTTAAAAGATTACGGTTTTACAAACGATGAAATGTATAAAGCGGGGCTTTTATATGAGAAAAACGGTGATTTTTTAGACAGGTTTAAAAACCGCCTGATAATTCCTATTATGGATGTGAATAATAGTCCGATAGCCTTTGGTGCAAGGGCAATAATTGACGGGCAGAACCCAAAATATTTAAACTCTCCGGATTCTTCAATTTACAATAAAAGTTCTGTTTTATTCGGGCTAAATAGGGCTAAAGATGCTATTAAAGAAGAAGATGGCGTTATTATTATGGAAGGGTATTTTGATGTAATATCAGCTCAGGTGAATGGTGTTCGAAATGCTGTAGCATCCTGTGGAACAGCTCTTACGCCGCAGCATATTAAGATGTTATCCCGGTATACTTTAAACAGAAGGATTTTTCTTGCTTTTGACCAGGATGCCGCTGGAAGAAAGGCAACAAAGCTTGGCGCTCAGGTTATAAAAGAAATTTTTTCAGGCCTTGGTGATATTAAACAGTATGATTCAAGCTATACAAATTCAAACGATAGTGTGTGTGAAATCCGTGTGGTATCTCAGCCGGGCGGGAAAGACCCTGATGAATATATAAGGGAATTTGGTGCAGAAAGCTATAAGGAAGAAATCCAAAAAGCACCTTTGTTATTGGATTTTGAACTTGATATGCTCTTTAAAAATTCTCCAAAAGATATGACAGCGCAGGAAAAGAGTGAACTTGTACAACAAATAGTGTATATTTTACAAGAAATCAAAAATCCCATTATTTTAGCCGATTACATTAAAAATATCTCGTTTAAACTAAATATAGATGAAACTGTTATAAAAAGACAGGTTGAAGCCTGTCAGGTGCAATCAGATGATTTGTATCAAAATGTAACAATTGAGCCTTCAAAAGTTTTATTCAAAAAGATTGCCAAAAATAACCTGAATGCTCGCTATGAGCGAATGGAAACCAATTTGATAAAACTTGCGCTTCAAGCAAACACTCCTGAAAAAAAAGTATATTTTGTTCAAGCGGTTGAAGGGTACAAACCTAAGCATGAGGCTAATTTCAGGATACTTGAAGACATTGACAAAACAATAACAGAGGCTGATAATGTTGAATCAATAGCAAAAAAAGTTTTGTCTAAGTTTTACAATGATAACAGCATGCAAAGCTATGTAACTGAAATAATTTTTTCCTCAGCCGAATTTGAAAAACTTAATTACAACGACTATGCGCAATCTGTTAGAGAAACATTTTCAAGGCTACAGCAGCTTGATAGAATGAACAAAAGAGAAGAATTGCGGCAAAAAAACAGACAAAAAAACATATCAGAAGAAGATAAAATAACAATTTCAAAGGAAATCTTTGAACAGGTAAGACAACAGTAAAAAAACAAGATGGAGAATCTAAATGACAAGAAAAAGAAGTTCAGACCAATCTGTAATAAGCGTGGTTGATAAAGACTCCGAAGAGATGGGAGATGACAGCTTTTTTGAAAGTTCTGCCCTTGAAACAGACAATATTTCAAATATAATAAGGTCGCAAGCGGGTATTGATGTTGCAACTTTATCAGGTTCTACTTTCTTTGAGAAAGAAGAAGATGATGAAGAAGAAGGCGAAATTTCAGTTCCTAAGGGTGTTTCCATTGATGACCCCGTTAGAATGTATTTAAGAGAAATCGGCAGAATTAAACTTTTGACTGCTGATGAAGAGATTGATTTAGCCAGAAAAATTGTTGCAGGCGGAAATGGCGGCGCTGTTGCAAAAAGAAAGCTTGTTCAAGCAAATCTTCGTCTTGTTGTTTCTATTGCAAAAAAATATGTAGGCAGAGGCATGCTCTTTTTAGACCTTATTCAGGAAGGAAATTTAGGGTTAATCCGTGCTGCTGAAAAATTTGACCATGAAAGAGGATATAAATTTTCAACCTATGCTACCTGGTGGATAAGACAAGCTATCACAAGAGCAATTGCAGACCAGGCAAGAACTATCAGAATTCCTGTACACATGGTTGAAACCATTAATAAGCTTAAAAAAGTGACAAGAAAATTAGCCCAGGAGCTTGCAAGAAAACCATCTGAAGAAGAATTATCAGCCGAAATGGGTATTTCAATTAATAAATTAAGAGAGATAATTAAGGTCGCTCAAGAGCCCTTAAGCTTAGAAACCCCTATAGGCAAGGAAGAAGACTCCCGCCTGGGTGATTTTATTGAAGATAAAGACGCTGATGCACCGGTAAAAACCGTGGCACATGAATTATTAAGAGAAGATTTGGCAGAAGTTTTAGGCAGTCTTTCTCCAAGAGAAAGAGATGTTTTAAGACTAAGATTTGGTATGGATGACGGCAGGCAAAGGACTTTGGAAGAAGTGGGTCAATTGTTTGGCGTTACGCGCGAAAGAATTCGTCAGATTGAAGCTAAAGCATTGCGCAAATTAAGACATCCAAACCGTTCAAAAAGGCTAAAAGAATATATCGAAGTTTAAAACCGGCAATTGCCGGTTTTTTTACATTCCTTAACAAAATTTCTCTTATGAAGGCAATTATAAGAAGTATATTGTTTTTATATATGAAAGAGAGATTTAAAAAAGAGGAATTAAAACAGGCATGAGTGATTTTGCTATAAACCTTGGCATACAAGGATATTCACCTCAGCATAATGTAGAGAATCAATTGGGTACAGCAAATGCTAAAAATCAGGTTACAGGTGGCATAAACCTTTATAATGAATTTACAATATGGCAGGCTGCAACACAGACAGCTGTGGAAGAAACAGCATTATTGTATATGGAGCAAGGGCTTTTTGATGATTTTGACGAAGCGCTTGGGGAGGCAAAAAGCTTTGCTGAAGATTTTTCTTTAAACCAGGAAGGAAAAACCTACGGCGAACAGATGGAAACCTTATCACAACAGCATTTAGAAGCTTATGATACAGATGAAGAAGATAGCAAAATAAGCTTTAAAGAGTTTGTGCAAAAAGAAGTTAATGAATATAACGCTATATTTGGCGATATAGATGGCGAAATAAGCTCTGATGATGCAATGGTGCAGGCATTATTCCAAAATACTTTTGATTTTATGGATTTAAATGATGATGAATCGATTGATGTAAATGAAATAAAAGCGTACTATATTACAGCGGATATTTTTGATACTGCTGATAATTTGCCCGGAAATATTGATGAGACAATGGATGGGACTATTAAATTTTCTGCTGTTGAAAAAATAAGTGATATGATGTCTATGACGCCAGCGCCATATACACGGGAAGACGAAGAAAAAGCTACCCTCAAATGTGTAATGGAAGAAATTTATCAAACTGCCTTGCAAGGAGTTACCCCTGATGGAGAAGGTAATGAACCAGAGAAGCCCGAAGGTGGAGATAAAGATAAAACTGATGAAATCCCTGAAGCACCTGTGTTTTCTATTGAATGCGGAGAGCCGACCCCCGAAGGAAAGGCTATTATGATGATAGAAAAAAATCTGTTTATTTCAAATCCTTTTGAAGAATAAGGCTAAAACCAGTTTTAACGGGGTTTTTGTACTTTAAAAGTATTTATAAAAAGATGGTAAAAAGAAAATTTACCATCTTTTTTTATGCTCAAATTTAGTGTATAATTTACAAATGGAAAGCAAAAGTTTTGGTAAATTATTTATAATCACAGGCCCTTCAGGGGTTGGCAAAGGAACAATTTTAGAAAAATTTTTCCACAATAATAAAAATATAATTTATTCAATATCGGAAACCACTAGAAAACCGCGTCCGGGCGAGGTTAATGGGGTTAATTATTTCTTTGTTACAAATGAAGAATTTGAAGCTTCAATTCAAAATGATGAATTTTTGGAATGGGCAAAATATTCTGATAATTATTATGGGACAAAGAAAAAATTTGTATTAAAAGCGTTGTCACAAGGGGCTGATGTGCTTCTTGAAATTGAAACCCAAGGGGCAAAAAAAATTATGGAAAAATTTCCCGATTGTATAACGATTTTTTTCACCCCGCCAAATCTTGATGAACTTGAAAAACGCCTCAGGGGGCGAAAAACTGAAGATGAAGAGTCTATACAAAAGAGGCTCCAAAGAGTCCGTGAGGAATTAAAGCTTGCGCCTCATTATAAATATGCAATCGTGAATGATAAAGTTGAAGATGCGCTTGAAAAACTGCAAAAAGTTTATGAAAATGAAAAAAATCTCCAAATTTTAAAAGATGGAGAAAAAAATGCAAAATAAAATTTTAGATGGTAAAAAAATTTTACTTGGGCTGACAGGATCTATTGCTTGTTATAAAATCTGTTCTTTGATTAGAATGCTAATCAAGGCAGGTGCGAACGTAAAAGTGGTGGTTAGCCCTTCTGCGTTTGAATTTGTAGGCTATAAAACGCTTGAAACCCTTTCTAATAATCCGGTTTACTCTAATCAATTTGCGCCAAAAGGCAGTACAGAGCATATTTCACTTGCTGATTGGGCGGATTTATTTGTGATAGCGCCAATTACAGCAAATACAGTTTCGAAATTTGCTTCAGGAATAGCTGATAACCTTATAACTAGTGTGTTTAACGCTTATCTTGGCTCTAAAAAACCCGTCATTATTGCGCCTGCGATGAATACCGGAATGCTGAATAATCCTTTTGTCCAAAAAAACATAAATGCACTTAAAAATGAAGGCGTAAAGACGGTTGAAACCGAGGTGGGAGAGCTTGCCTGCGGATATAAGGGTGACGGGAAGATGGCAAGCGTTGAAAAAATTTATGATGCTATTCTCGAAATCCTTTATCCTGAAAGGAATTCAGGTAATTTAACAAAGAAAAAGAAGATATTAGTGACAACCGGCGGTACAAAAGAGTGGATAGACCCTGTGCGTTTTATTTCTAACGCATCAAGCGGGCGTATGGGCTTGTGCCTTGCGGATTGTGCGTATTCTATGGGGTATGACGTTGAATTAATAAGTACGATAGATTTTAAAAGACAACTTCCTTATATGGTAACAATTGTAAATTCTACACTTGATATGTTCAAAGAGGTGGAAGAAAAATTTAAAACGGCAGATTGCCTTATTATGGCAGCAGCTGTGAGTGATTTTCGCCCCAAAACTCCTGCAGTAGAAAAGATTTCAAAAAATGAAGATGAAAATTTAACCTTAGAATTAGTTCAAAACCCTGATATATTGCAGGAAATGGGTAAAATTAAAAAAGAAGGGCAAAAAACAATCGGCTTTTCACTTGCAACTCAAAATGTTTTAGAAACCGCAAAAACTAAGCTGCACAAGAAAAATGCCGATTTTATAATAGCAAATGAAGCAAAAGTTGCCCTAAATACTGATGAAAACGAGGTTTGGATATTAGATAAGGCTGGAAATACCTGCCATATTGAAAAAAATAGTAAAGATAATGTGGCAAAAGCCATACTGGAGCGAGTTTTATGATTAAAACCGAAGAAATTATTTCAAAAATTGAAAAGTACGCATCCCTTGATTTAATGGAGCCTTGGGATAATTCCGGATGGCAGATAAATCTGCACCACGGCTATACAAACAGGGTTTTGATAGCATTGTCTTTAACTAAAGAAACGCTCTCTGAGGCAATTACAAACGATTGTGATCTTATAATCACGCACCACCCTTTAATTTTCGACAAATTAAGTAAAATTGACAGCAGCATAATTGTTGAAGCCATAAAGCACAATATATGCGTTTATAGCGCCCATACAAACCTTGATAAGACCTATGGCTCAACAACGGATGCACTTGCAGGTGTTTTAGGGTTTAAAAACCTTGTTACAGTTGATGAATACATAAAAATTGCCCACCTGAAAGATGAAATTGACCTGATGGAGCTGCTTTCAGGTATAAAAACCGCAATCGGGACAGAAAGAATAAAATTAATAAATCCTTCAAATATAGAAACTGTGCGTAATGTAGCTCTTTGTGCAGGTGCCGGGGGCGGTTCTATCAAGAAATTAAGGGAATATGACGTTGATTTATATATTACGGGAGACGTGAAATTCCACGCTGCACTTGAAGTTCAAGGTTTTGCAGTAGCTGATATAGGGCATTTTGAATCTGAACTGCCTGTACTTCCCCTGATACAGGGATTAATTGCAAAGGCAGGCGTAGAAACAATTATAGCCAAAGAACATATTCCTTGGGAATATATTTAAAGAAGAAAACCCGTACTATTAAAGGAAAAAAATATGGTAATAAGGTTTTTAACATCCGGAGAATCGCATGGAAAGTGCCTGAATGCAATTATAGAGGGCATTGGGAGCGGATATTATCTTGATTTGGATTTTATAAATAATGAGCTTAAGAATCGCCAAAAGGGTAAAGGCAGAGGCGGAAGGATGAAAATTGAAACTGACACGGTTGAAATAAAATCGGGCGTAAGGTTTCAAAAGACAACAGGGGCGCCAATTTGCATTGAAATTCAAAATAAAGATTTTGAAAACTGGAAAATCCCCATGAGTGTTACCGCTATTGATTTTGAGGGGCTTGATAATCAAACACGTTCTGAAATAGAGGCGCTTATAAATGAAAAAGAAATTACCCGTGTGCGCCCGGGACATGCGGATTTTGCAGGTGCTATAAAATATCACCATAAAGATATAAGAAATATTCTGGAGCGCTCGAGTGCAAGGGAAACGGCTACAAGAGTGGCTGTTGGGGCGCTTTGTCAGGATATTTTAAGAAAATTTGATATTTTGGGAGAGGCCAAAACTCTTTCTGTAGGTGGAAAAACCACTGAAGAAGAAATTGATGCCATAATTGAAAAGGCAAAGCAGGAAGGTGAAAGCCTTGGAGGAGAGGTTGAAATCAGGTTTAAAAATCTTCCTGTCGGGTTAGGAAGCTTTGTACACTGGGATAGAAGGCTTGATGGACGTTTAGCAGGTGCTATAATGAGTATTCCTGCCGTTAAAGCGGTTGAAATTGGCATGGGGAAAGAAGTTTCAGGGCTGCCTGGCTCAAAGGTGCATGATGAAATTTTTGTAAAACAAGGGAAAACTTGTGACAATAAGACTTTTGAAGATGCCGATAATGTTCAAACCCTTGCAGTAGAAAGAAAAACAAATAATGCAGGCGGTATAGAGGGCGGCATGACAAACGGGGAAGATGTTGTAATCAGGCTTTCGATGAAACCTATTCCTACGATGCGCAAACCCTTAAATTCGATAAATATTAAGACTAAAACCTCCGAAAGTGCGCATTTTGAGCGGGCTGACACCTCGGCTGTAGAGGCACTTGGAACAGTTGCTCTGAATTTTGCTTCTATAATATTATTGGATGCTTTTTTTGAAAAATTTGGCGCCGATAATTTTGATGAAACTATGGAAAATTTTGAAAATTACAGGAAATATGCAAGAGAATTCTAAAAATAAAACTATAATTTTAACAGGAATGATGGGCGCCGGAAAATCAACCGTGGGCAGTGTTTTATCAAGAAAGCTGAAACTCGGCTTTATTGATTTGGATGATTTGATTGAAAAACATAAAAAAATGTCTATTCCTGAAATCTTTAAAAACTTTGGTGAAAAGGCTTTTAGAGAGATGGAATATGAGATGCTTAATTCTTTTGAAACGGGTCAAAAGCTTGTAATATCAACAGGAGGTGGAATTGTAGAAAATGCTTTGTGCATTAGAAAATTAAGAGAAATAGGCAGAATTTATTATCTTGAAGCGCCTTATGAAGTCCTCTATGAGAGGATTAAGGGGGATACAAAAAGACCGCTTTTAAAAACTAGTGACCCAAAAAAGACAATTAAAGAAATTTTGGATAAAAGGCGCATTAAATATGAATGTGCCGATTTCAAGATAAATACAATTGAAAAAAGCGCAAAAGAAATAACGGATGAGATAGCTGAAATTTATGAAAAAATTAATGGTTGAATTGAATGAAAAAAGCTACCCGATAATTATTAAAAGCGGGCTTTTAGAAGATTTAAAAGGTGCTATTGCTTTGCACTATAATGGTTTAGGGCGGTTTTTTGTAATTACGAATAAAACCGTATATAAGCTCTATAAAAGCGTCTTAGGGGATTTTGAACATATTATCCAAATTGAAGATGGTGAAAAATATAAAAATTTTAAGACGTTTGAATATATTATGGATAAATTGCTTGAGGCTAAAATCGAGCGCAACGACTGTATTATAGCTTTTGGTGGCGGGGTTGTGGGCGATATGGCAGGGTTTGCTGCAGCAAGTGTTTTAAGGGGGGTTGATTATATTCAAATACCGACAACGCTGCTTTCTCAGGTGGATTCGTCTGTTGGCGGGAAAACGGGCTTTAATCATAAAATGGGCAAAAACCTGGTTGGTGCTTTTAAACAACCAAAACTTGTTTTAATTGACCCTGAAACTCTTAATACGCTTGATGTTCGCCAAATTAAGACGGGTTTAGGGGAAGTTTTAAAATATGCTTTTATTGAAAAAAGTGCAACGGATAAAGATTTTCAATTTTTTAATTTTCTGAAAGACTTGAAAGACAAGCAAAATGAGGCTTTGTATGTTGAGCTTAAAAAACATTGGGAAGAAATCATTTATATTTGTGTTTCAATGAAGGCGGATGTGGTCGCAAAAGATGAGTGCGAGAAGGGTTTAAGAGCTATCTTAAATTTTGGCCATACATTTGGACATGCCGTTGAAAAAATTACGAATTTTAAAAAATATACTCACGGAGAAGCGGTTGCGGCCGGAATGATAATGGCGTTCAATGCGGCTCTGGTGCGGAATTTGATTACGAGTGAATACCATAAAATAGCTGTAAATTTAATTTATGCTTATAATTTGATTTCAGATAGTATGAAAAATTTTAATAAAGATAAGATGCTTGAAGCAATGAAATCAGATAAAAAAGTTTCTCATTCAAAAATTAAGCTGATTTTGCCTGTTAAGCCGTTTGGAGTTCTGCCTTTTGACGATACAGAAGAGCTTTTGATAAAAGACTCATTGCTTTAGCTTCGTTTCCAAGCCTTGCCATAATGTCGGATGCGGCTTCGTAGTTCATTGAAAGCGTGCTGAAATCTCCAAGCTCATAAAGCATTTTAGCAGCCTCTTTGTAGCTGCCGAGAGCCTTAATGTCTTCGCCTATATATTCAAAGTTTTCAGCAGCTTCCATCAAGGTTTTTGCAACTACTTTTGAATTACCTGTTTCCCTTGCTGCATCTACAGATAATGCGTTAAAAATTTCAGTGTTTTCTCTGTCGTATCTGTCTGCAAAAAGTGCTGCAAGATATCTTAGCGCTTTTGTTTTACCTGCAGGGTTTTTGGCTTCTTCAGAGGTCTCAATTGCAAGTGAATACTGTTCAAGTGCAGGGTCAAACATCACATAATCATCATAAATTCTGCCCATTTTAAGGTGCGCGTGAGTTTTTAAATTATTATCAGTGCATTTTGTAGCATTATTATAATCTTTCAGGGCATATTCTGCATAATCGTAATCATCAAAAACCTTGCCTCTTTCAAAATAAATTGCGGCTTTCAGGTTATCATCGCCTGAATTTTGAACAAGTTTAAGCGCCTCATCATAGAGTTTCAGTGCATTATAGGGGTCACCGTTTTCTTTTATTATTCTTTTTGCACGTACAAAATTGCTCCTTGCAAGCTGCTCTTCTTCGCTTAAAGCCGTTCTTAAAGGGGTAATTTTAGGCGCCATCACGGGTTCTGTGCTTAAAAATTCTGCAGATGCCGTGTTTAAAGTTTGTGCGGAAGAATTTTCCCGTATTGTTTCAGTGAATGGCTGGGATTTTGGGGCTTCAACAGTTGCATTCAGCCTGTAAACAGCGTTCGTGGTTTCGGCGCTTTGGGCTGAAATCGTTTGTGTTTCAATACTTTTTGTTTCTTCTATCTGTCTGCTTTCAGCAAAAGAAATATTCTGACCTTCACCAGTAAAAGAAACAGCAGCCTCTAAAAACGGACTTTCAGAGGCCGCTGTAGTTGAATAGGTCAAATTTTCATTTCCCGTCGTGCTATAAGCTTCAATGGCATTATAGGCCTGTCCTACGGGTTTAATTTCATTAATTGTAATTTTATTTTGCGGAATTTTATAAATATTTAAAGTTGAATTTTGAAAATCATCAGCGCTTGAAACTCTGTCGAATACTTTCGGAGTTTCATTTTGAATATTTTGAACCGGCTGCGGTGTATCTGTAGCAGGTGTTTCAGCTTGTTTATTATCAGGAATTTGCACCCTGAATGCTTCATTTATAAATCCGGGGTCAGATTTTAATTCCACATGTTGTAAAAACAGCGCATTTACCCAATCTTCCACAACTGTAGAGGGCTTTTTCAGGCTGTCTTCAATAAATTTATCAGAGATTTTTGAAGCATTTTTCAGGTTTGATAAGATAATTTCGCGAGAAGGGTTTTCCTTTCTTGATTCTGCTTCAACTAAATTTAAATAAAGATGTACTTCATCGGAAACCTCTTTAGGTGCGTTAATTGCAGCAATTGTGCTTTTAAAATCTTCAACAACCTGCGCTATGTTTACCTTATTTTTTGTATAATCAACCTGAACTTTATTTCCGTTCGGGAATTGCCTGCCTTGTCCTCTGTTTTCATCAAGTATTACAGGCTTTTGAGCAGCACTTTCTGCTCCCTGCTCATTTTCCCCGTTTTTTCCAGTGTAAGGGTTTTGTTTCGGGTTTCTGTATGTAATATTTATAGGATTAATTAAGTTATAGTTATACAACTTTTTACCTTTAAAATTTAAAAACCTATTCTCCCATACACAAGTATATTAAAATTCGCTTTATTTTATCTCATCTGTATGGTTGATTTTTTGACAACTATTCTAAAGATTTTTTTAATATTTTTTTAAAGAAAGTCAAAAAAACTTTGACAAAAGATAAAGGGATGTTGGATAATAAAAATAAGTTAAAAGGAGTTTCAAGCAAAATGGCAGATTACGTTTTTAAAATTAAAAAGGGCGAAATTGAAATTGAAATTTCATCCGATGATTCAAAATTTATTGAAGAAGAATTATCAAAATGGCGTGAAGATATTTTAAGGTTACAGAACGAAAAAGCTTAAAAATTTAAAATCAGGAAAATTTTATGGCAAAGTATAAATTAACGGTTAAATATTCAGGTGTTTGCGAATTATCAATCGCAGGCGATATTCCAGATATTATTAAAAGCGAATTTGACCAGTATGTTAAATCCATCCTCTATAAAAAAGAGGAATGGGAAAATTTTGAAACCAATTTTAAAGAAGCCGCAAAGCTTGAATACGGTGAGCCTAAAAAGCTTGAAGAACTTGCAAAAAATGCAGATGAAGAAATAACTGAAGAAATTTTGGATGAAGTTTCTAAAGAAGCAGTGGAAGAAGCTACTCAGGAAGTTATAAAGCTTGAAGAGCAGATGCAGGATGAAAATGAAGCTGATACTGCAGATGCTGATGCAAAAGAAGATAAAGAAGAGTTACAAGAAAATAAAGAGCCTGAAAATATTGAAGAAACTTCAAAAAAAACTGAAAAACGGGCTAAAAAATCAAGAATGGAGCTTATTTCATTTGGCGAATATATCAAAGGTAAGAAAATTAAAACGCCTTTGGATGAATTTGTTGCAGGTGGATGCTATTTAGATGAAATTTTAAATGTCAAAGAATTCAGTCTGAAACAAATAAATGCTAAGCTGTACCCTGCTTTTAAGCGTCTTGCAAGCTCTATTGTAATAGACGAGGCGCAAGATAGGGTTTTGATTGAAACCATAAAAGAAGGCGATAAAGTTCGGTATAAAATTAATCAAAATGCCTGGAATTACCACAATTTTGACCTTGTAGGCCAAAAGTAGGTAAAATTAAATGAATTATATCTGGGGCGGATTAATTTTAATTTCTATTCTTTGCGGGATTATAAACGGAAAGCTTGATGATGTTATAAATGCTATGCTTCTATCCGTTCAAAATGCTGTAAATATAGCAATAGCGCTAATCGGGATTATGGCATTTTGGCTTGGGATGGTGAATGTTGCAAAACAATCAGGGTTGATTGAAAAATTTTCAAAATTAATAAGCCCTCTGCTGAGGCTTATTTTTAATGATTTAAAAAAAGACAGCCCTGCTTTTTCCAATATTGCGCTTAATTTCAGCGCAAATGCCTTAGGCTTGTCAAATGCTGCAACGCCATTTGGTATAAAAGCTATGCAGGATTTAAAAAGGGAAGCTTTGGAAAACGGTGAAGATGAAGCTACTGCATCAAATTCAATGTGTATTTTTTTAGGAATGAATACGGCAGGGTTTCAATTGATTCCTGCAAGCGTTATTGCAATTTTAATTGCTTCAAAAGCGGAAAATCCAACAGAAATTATTTTGCCGACTTTGATCGTGACAACAATAGCTTTTGTTTTCGCTATAATCATTGCAAAACTTCTGGCGCCGTTTTTTAAAATACCAAGGCAGAATAAATATAGAAACAGGCTCGAAAAATTAAAAACTTATGCTGAAAAAGATATTTTTAAAGAAATCTCTAAGAAAGAAAATAAATTAAAAAAATGTAAAAGCCTCAAAAACCTTAAAAACAAAGGGAAGAGAGGGTTATTATGAGAGAAGTTTTAAATTTGATATCGGTTTCTATTTTGCCTTTGATAATCGCTATTATTTTGATTTTCGGGTTTATAAAAAAAGTGCCTGTTTATGAAACCTTTACACAGGGGGCAAAAGAGGGGATTAAAATCAGCGTAAAAATTATTCCCTATCTTATTGCTATTATGGCTGCTGTTTCAATGTTTAGAGCATCCGGGGCGATTGAAGCCTTAGCATCTCTTCTAAGCGGGCCGCTTGAAGCTTTAAAAATCCCTGTAGATACACTTCCTTTGATGCTAACCCGTTCGCTTTCTGGCGGGGCGACACTTGGAATTTTTTCTGATATTGTAAATTCAAACGGGGCTAATTCTTATGCAGCAAAGCTTTCTGCAGTTATTGTAGGAAGTTCAGAGACTACATTCTATGTTTTATCTGTTTATTTTGGGGCAATAGGGGTGACAAAATTCAGGCATGCAGTTTTAACCGGAATTTTAGCGGATATTGTTGGAATTATTGCAGCAGTTCTTATTTGCGGATGGCTGTTTTTATAGATTATAGATAATTTAAAACCTCTCTTAAAACTTTAAGAGAGGTTTAATTCATATTCTATGAAGCCTTGATTAGCCTTTGATTTGGCTCATAACTTCATCAGCAAAGTTTTCTTGTCTTTTTTCCAAGCCTTCGCCAAGAACGTATCTTTCAAATCTTACAACTGAAAGTTTGCCTTCAATTAATTGAGCGATTGTTTGGTTTGGATCTTTAACAAAAGCTTGGTCAAGCAAGCATCTTTGAGCCATTAATTTGTCAATTCTTCCTGCAACAATTTTTTCCCTGATTGCTTCAGGTTTGTTTGCCAAATCTTCTTTGCCCATTTCAATTCTTTTTTCTTCTTCAATAACAGAAGCAGGAATTTCATCTCTTGAAACAAATTCAGGAGCAGATGAAGCTATGTGCAAGCAGATGTCTTTTGCGATGGTTTTTGTTTCATCAGAGCAGCCTTTTTCGCATTTAACATCTAATAACACGCCAATTTTGCCGTTGTGAACATAAGTTGAAACACAGCAATCAGCATCGTAGCGAACAAATCTTCTGATTGTGATTTTTTCGCCGATTTTTGCAATTTGTTCTTTAACAACATCGTCAATAGGCTTTTTGCAAACAGGGCAATCCATTTTAAGCATAGCGTCTACATCTGCCGGGTTTAATTTTGCAACTGCTTCAGCCATCATATTTGCAAGGCTTTTAAAGTTTTCATTTTTTGCAACAAAGTCTGTTTCGCAGTTCATTTCAACCATAGCGCCAACTTTGCCTTCAACATAAGTTGCAACAACACCTTCAGCTGCAATTCTGCCCATTTTTTTATCAGCAGATGCTATACCTTTTTGTCTTAAGAGTTCAGCGGCTTTTTCCATATCGCCATCTGCTTCAACAAGAGCCTTTTTGGCATCCATCATGCCAGCACCTGTTTTATCTCTTAATTCTTTTACCATTGAGGCTTTTATTTCCATATTTTTTACTCCTTTTATTAAATAAAAGGGCAAAACTTTAAACAGGCCTTGCCCTTTTTAAACCATTACTTAAGCTTTTGCAGCTTCTTCAGTGACGTTTGCATCTTTTGCATCAATTTTTTCGATTTTGCCTGAAGTTGCTTTATTTTGTCTTAATTCTTTACCTTCTAAAACGGCATCAGCCATTTTTGAAGCGATAAGTTTAATACTTCTTATAGCATCATCGTTTCCAGGGATGATGTAATCAATGCCATCAGGGTCCGCATTTGTATCTGCAAGACAGATTACAGGGATGTTCAATTTATTGGCTTCCTGAATTGCAATTAATTCTTTCTTCTGGTCAACAACAAATAAAATGTCAGGCATGCCCTTCATTTCTTTGATACCGCCTAAAGTTTTTGATAATTTTGCAAGTTGTCTGTTTAATTGTGCAATTTCTTTTTTAGGAAGTTTGTTGATGTGGCCTGATTCAATGAATGATTCCAATTCTCTTAATTTGTTTACTCTGCCTCTGATTGTTTCAAAGTTTGTCATCATTCCGCCGAGCCATCTTCTGTTAACGTAATATGCACCTGCTCTTTGAGCTTCTTGAGCGATAACGTCGGTTGCTTGTTTTTTTGTACCTACAAATAAAACGTTTCTGCCTTTTGCTGCGTATTCTCTAACGATTTCATAAGCAGCATCGAGCTTATCTGAAGTTTTTCTTAAATCTAAAACATAGATACCGTTTTTAGCGCCGAAAATATACGGCTTCATTTTAGGGTTCCATTTTTGTGTTTGGTGACCAAAGTGTACACCAGCATCCAATAATTCAACTAATGTTGCAGTTGCCATAGTGGTTAAATCCTTTCGTTTTTCATTATCCTTTTGGAAAAAATATCTTATGCCTATGGTATGCACTGGCTTTAAATGCCATACGATTTAAAAATTTTTCCGTTCAAAATGATTGTATTATAAACAAAAACAGGTTGCAAGAGGGGTATATTTTTGCTAGGCTTTGGTTAAGCTAAGGAATGGAAAATGGAGAATAAAATGACGGATTTAAAGTTGGGTCAATCGAGAGAGAGAGAGAGAGAGAGAGAGAGAGTAAAAGTGCGGCCGCCAAAAAGACAATAAAGGTAAATGTATGTGACCTTTGGTATAGAGCTGATGTAGAAAATAGTGGTTTTCTTGAATTGTTTGGTAAATGCGGCGAGTGCAGTGCGGAGATATCTGATAGTCCTGATTTTTTAGTATATTCTTGTTTTGGCGCTGAATTTAAAAAGTATCACAATTGTGTAAAAATTTTTATTACGGGTGAAAATATTGTACCTAATTTTAATGAATGTGATTATGCCATAGGGTTTGATGATATAAAATTCGGAGACAGATATTTAAGATATAACACTCTTATCGGAAGAAATGTTGCATTTATAAATGAAAGAAATATTGCGGATGAGCTTATAAACAGAAGATTTTGCAATTTTATGTATTCAAATTTTAATTCAGGTGAAGGAACACTCTTAAGGCAGGAATTTTTTCACAAACTGTCTGAGTATAAGCATATTGATGCGCCCGGGAAAGTTTGCCATAATACGAATTATACTGTGGCTGATAAGCTTGAATATATAAAGAACTATAAATTTACTATTGCTTTTGAGAATTCTAAATCTTTAGGATATACGACAGAAAAGCTTTTTGACCCTTTAAAGATGTACTCGATTCCTATTTATTGGGGAAATCCTGATATCGTAAAAGATATTAATCCGAAAAGTTTTATTAATTGCAATGATTATGATGATTTTGGGGGTGTGATAAAACGGGTGATTGAACTTGACAACGATAACGAGCAATATCTTGCAATGCTGAGAGAAAAACCGATTTTAGAAAATTCATATTTGTTGAAACAAGAAGAAGAATATGAAAAATTTTTTATAAATATTATTAAAAAGGGAAACAAGCCATACAATAAAGACCCGAGAAATTTTCAAAGCAGAAAGGAACCGAAGCCGAAAAAGACCGCCCTTTTCAAGATAAAACGCGAGTTTCTAAGACTTTTTGGAATAAAAATAAAGCCGTAAAAGCTTTTAAATATATAGCCTGCGAAGGGTTTTATGCGATTTTTACGGTATAGCCAAGTTCTTTAATAATTTTAAGGGCGGTTGATAACTGAGGCTGTTGTTCTCCGTTAAATATAGAGTAAAGAGTACTTCTTGAAATACCTGTTTTCTTAGATATGCCAAGCATTGTATCTTTTGCGCGCACAGCATATTCAAGCGCTTTGATAAAGGTATTTAAATCATTCGTTTCAATAAATTCTTCAAAGCCGATGTTTATCCATTCCTTGATGTCTTCATCCGTTTTTAGGTCTTTAAGAATATATTCATTAAATGAGTCGATATTATTCATTGTTTTTTCTCCAGTCGTCTAAAAGTTTTTGTGCGTTTTTTATATCTTTTGATTGTGTTGATTTATCACCGCCGCTTATTAGTAAAATTATTGTATTTTACATCTTTGTGTAATAAATTCTGTATCCGCTGCCAAAATTATATCTTAATTCAAAAATCTCATCTGTGATTTGCTTATAATCCCCAAAATTTCCTTCTTCAATTCTTAATATTCTTTGATTTATGCGTTTTCTTGTTATAGAATCCAATGAATCAAGCCAATCTGTTAAAGGGCTTTTGCCACTTTTTAACTTTAGATATTTGATTTTAAAATTTTGCATACCTTTATTGTACTGTTGAGAGGACAATTAGTCAAGAAACAAATAAACTAAATATACAGCCTGCAGGCGACTTTGGAGTTGTCTCGCTGGGGTTTTAGGGTAAAAATGTGTTTTGGGCAGACACCTGTTGCAAATTTGCATCTTGGGTGGTAGGGGCATCCAGAAACAGGTTTTGTAATTGGCGAAGGGGCGCCTTTAATGTTTTCAAGTTTTTTGCCTTTGACCGTAGGAAGTGCAGCAAGTAAATCCTTTGTGTAAGGATGTTTTGGGTTTTTAAAAAGAGTATTTGTTGCTGCTTCTTCTATAATTCTTCCCATATACATAATGGATACAAAATCGCAATATTGTTTCACCACGGCAAGGTTATGTGTGATTAAAATTATTGATTTTCCCGTCCTTTTTATGTCGGATAAAAGTTTTAAAATTTGAGCCTGAATTGTGACATCCAGTGCTGTTGTGGGTTCATCTGCTATAATTACATCTGCATTGGATGATAATGCCATTGCAATAATAACCCTTTGTTTCATTCCGCCTGAAAGTTCGTGCGGATAGGCTTTCATGCGCTCTTTCGGGTTTACTATTTCAACCTCTTCAAGTGCCTTTAAGGCTATTTGATAAGCCCTTTTTTTATCAGTTTTGGTGTGCTGCAATATTGTTTCAATCATCTGGTTTTCAATAGTATACAGGGGGTTTAAAGATGTCATGGGGTCTTGCGGGATGAGTGCAATTTTTTTGCCTCTTATTTTTCTTAAATCCCTTTCTTTTAAAGAAAGAAGGTCTTTTTCGTCATAACATATTTCACCTGATGTTATTTGTGCATTTTTTGGGAGCAGTTTTAAAATACTCATAATGGTCATTGTTTTTCCGCAGCCAGATTCACCAACAATAGCGTGCATTTGGCCTTTTTGAAGATTAAAATTCACATTATGAACTGCAGTATAAAATTTTTCATCAATATCAAAACCCAAAGAAAGGTCTTTTATTTCGATAATATTTTGCATACCACTAAATATATCATACTATGTCCCAATTTTCACTTCTTCATTCAGGCAAGTGTTCAAGATAAAAGTTTCTGATGTCGTTCAGGGCTTTAATAAAAAGAGCCTTTGTTTCGTTTTCATCCTTCCAAGGCCTGTAGGCACAGGTTTCAGGCAAATTTTCAAGCGGCGTATCAGGGAAATTTCTGCAGACAGCAGGGCGGTTTTTATAAACCGGGCAGAAAGATTTTCCATCCTTAAACTGTACTTTTGTGCAATGATAAAACCAACAACCCTTTATATCTGTTTCTGCTGGTAAAAGTTCTTTCGGTATAGTTTCATAAGGGGTGAAAGTTTCAAGAAAACTTGATGCTGTTTTGTCACCGTTTTTTGCTTTTAATTGTAGAGTTTCCGCTGAAAATTCGCTTATTGCAAGTGAACAGCAGGCACCGCAATTTGCGCAATTTATCTTTCCAAAGGATGCGCGGATTTCATTTTCCGATTTTAAAATCTCGTTTTTAAGAGTGATGTTAAGGTATTCCCGTTTTTTTTCAAATGTTGAAAATTGCGAAAGCTTTTTATCTATGCTTTTTTTGGATTTCAGGAATATTTCGCGATAGAAACTTTCAGACATTCTGGATTGCTTCGCTTTGCTCGCAATGACGCTTGTCAGCTGTTTCTGCGTTCTGGTTTTGAAGCCTTTTTCTCATTTTCTTTCTTCTCATAAGATCAACAAAAGCCTCTAATCTTGTAATGTAGCCTGCTTTACCTGTTTGTTCATCCATAATTAAAGATAAAATCGGTAGATTAACATCTTCTCTCATTTTCGGGAAAATGTTTTGTGACATAATTTCAGGCATGCAGGTAAAAGGTGAAACATGGATAAGGCCGTCTGTACCTCTTTCTTCGGCATACATAACATCTGAAATGCATTCTAAGGCATCACCACCAATATCCCTCATAAGATACGGTTTAGCCATTCTATAAGCGCGCTCCAGATGGGTTTCGCCTTTTTTGCACATTTTAGGGATGATGGCATCTTTTAAGAAGCCTGAAACAGTGAGACTGCGTCTTGTCTGTACGCCCATTTTGCCAAGTTCTCTTTCGATATTTTGGTTTGAAAATCTGTCCAAAACAAGGAAAATTTCACCTGTTAAATCAACATGAAGCACATCTTTGTTGTTGTCAATTTTTACGTTTGAAATCTCTTTCAATCCTGCTTTAAGCGCTTTTTTTAATTCTCTTGTAGTGTTAGCTTCATCCACCATTTTTAGTGCTTTGTTAAATGCTTTTTCAGAATCTCCGATATTAAATTCCCTTGCCCTGTGGTAAGAGAGGAATTTTTCAAGTTCATCTATTGCAAAAACTTTTCTGACTGCAATATTTATGGCTCTTATTATCGGTATAGGGTTTTTTGTACCTGTTAATTCCGTTAAGAAGCGGTACATACCTTTAAAGCCATCGTATAAATTTAATTCAATAAAATTGGCATCATAGCCAAGGTCTTTAAGCACGTTTTTAATGCTTTTTCCATATTCACCAAGCCTGCAAATGCCCGGGGATGTTATCATTGCAACATAATCTGTTCCGCCTTCTATTGCTTCAATAAAATTTCCTAGGATTAATTTATACGGAAGACAAATTGCTTCAGGCGAATTTTTTGTACCCAAAGAAAGCGTCTTTTTGCTTGTATAAGGAGGTACAAAAGGTTCTATTCCAAGCTTTTTCAATGCTGCTGCCCAACAGATTGAAATTGTTCCCATGTGGGGAAATGCTACCTTCATTTTCTTTTTATCGATATTTTTTTCCATAATAAAAATTCCAACTTTTAAATATACCTATATTTTTGCACAAAAATATGTTTTTGGCGCATTAAGTTTTATTTAGGGATTAATTTTTTGACAAAATTTTTAAAAATTAATAAAATATTATTGGCTTAAGTTACATACAAAATAGTGTTTGTTTAGGGAATTTGGTGAGGTATTTTGGGTTTAAAAAATCGATGCATTTTATCTTTACTTGAAGACAAAACTTCAAATTTTAAGGATAAAACGGCCCTCGGAATTAAGGGAGAATTCGGCTGGAGAGAATTTAGCTATAAAGGTTTAGGGCTTTTAAGCCGAAAGGTTGCAAGATATATAATTGAAGAATTAAAGATTGAAAAAGGCGCTAAGGCTGCTATTTTATCAGAATCAAAGCCGGAGTATGGAGTTTGCGTATTTTCTTCAATTTTGGCAGGATTAACCTGTGTCCCTTTAGATATTAAACTTACAAAATATGAGTTAAACTCTATTTTAAGCGATGCGGCTCCTGAAATTATTTTTGTTTCAAAAAAATATTTTGAAACGGCAAAACTTTTAGCTTTAGAAATTTCTCCAATTAAACATATTATTGCAATTGATGAATATTTTAGGGGTGAAAACAGCGTAAATATTTATGATTTGCCGGATTTATATGATGCAAAATGGAGAATAAGAGGTTCAAATTCAACTGCTTTTATAATCTATACATCAGGCACGACAGGCGCTCCTAAAGGGGTTGAAATTACATATAAGAATATAACAAGCCAGCTTAATGATTTAGAAGATGTTTTATCTGTAATTTTACCAAGAAGTGGGGTAAAAACGCTCTCTATTTTACCTATGAATCATCTTTTTGAGATGACTGTCGGATTTTCGACATTTTTAAATTTCGGATTTTCTGTTTATTATACCCAAAGCTTAAAGCCCAGGGATATTTTAGGGATTATGGATGAAAAGCAGATAGAATTTATGATTGTTGTTCCTGCTTTTTTAAAGCTATTAAAAACATCCATTGAAAACGAGGTCAAAAATTCGTCTAAAGTGAGCCAAAGTGTGTTTAATATAGCTTTTCTTGCAGCAAAATTTATACCGTTTTATTTTGTAAAAAAGCTTTTGTTTAAAAAAATCCACCGTAAATTCGGCGGGAAATTTGTAGGATGCATTTCAGGAGGTGCGCCTCTTGATGTAAAAGTCGGGCGGTTTTTTGAAAGAATAGGAATTAAAGTTTATCAAGGATACGGACTTTCCGAAACAAGCCCCGTTGTTTCTGTTAACGTTGATAAAAGAAGAGTGATTAATTCTGTAGGACGCCCTTTAAAAGGGTTTGAGGCTAAAATTGATAATGAAACAGGGGAGCTTTTGGTAAAAGGTGCTTCTGTTATGAAAGGATACCACAACAGGCCGGATTTAACGGCTGAAGTGATTGATAAGGACGGATGGCTTCATACAGGAGATATTGCAAAAATTGATAAAGACGGGCATATTTATATTACAGGCAGAATTAAGAATATGATTGTGCTTCAGGGCGGCAAAAAAGTTTTCCCCGAAGAAGTGGAAACCGTTTTTGAAAGAGGAAAATTGATATCCGAAGTATGTGTTTTTGGCGATATGAGAACATTTGGTGCAAAAGATGGGGCAGAAGAAGTGGCCATGGTTGTAGTTCCAAAGGAAGAACTATATGAAGAACATAGTGAAGATGATGTAAAAAAACTTGTTATGGATGAAATTAAGCTTTTGGGGCAGAAGCTTACACAGTATAAAAGACCAAGCAATGTAATTATAAGGCGGGAGCCATTGGAGCGCACCACTACAAGGAAAGTTAAAAGAAACGAAGTAAAAAAGCTTCTGGCTTTTGCAAAATAACTAATTTAAAAAGATTTTATTAATACAAAAAACCGGTGATTTTTGATCACCGGTTTTTAAGTTTTTGTTGTCGGGCTTTGCCCTAAAACTATTTGATTTCAACAGTAGCGCCAGCTTCTTCAAGTTGTTTTTTGATAGCTTCAGCATCTTCTTTTTTAACGTTTTCTTTAATCGGTTTAGGAGCGCCATCAACCAAGTCTTTAGCTTCTTTTAAGCCTAAGCCTGTGATTTCTCTAACGATTTTAAGTACCGGAATTTTGTTAGCGCCGGCAGAAGCCAATACAACTGTTACTTCAGAAGCACCAGCATCAGCAGCACCAGCATCAGCACCTGCAGCAGGAGCAGCAGCTACAGCAACCGGAGCAGCAGCAGAAACGCCGAATTTTTCTTCCATAGCTTTAACAAGTTCAGCTGCTTCGATTAATGTTAATTTTTCAATTGATTCTAAAATAGTTTCTACATTACTCATTTTTTAAGTCTCCTTTTATCTTATTTTGTTTTTTACTATTTAAATGTGTGCCATAAGCACAGGTTTATTGGTTAGCCTTTTGCTGACGAACAGCATCAACTGCACGTACCAAAGCGGACATAACGCCATTGATACCATAAACGATACCTGTTGCAGGTGAATTGATGCTTCCGAGGATTTTTGCGTAAAGTTCTTCTTTTGAAGGAAGAAGAGCAAGTTTTTTAGCTTCATCTGCTGATAAAACTTTGCCATCTAAAACAGCGCCTTTGATTTCGCCTTTTTTGTTTTCTTTAATGAAGTTTGCAACAACTTTAGCCGCACTTACTTCATCGCCGAAGCCGAAAGCAATAGCTGTAGGGCCTTCCATAAGCTCTTCGATTACTTCAAAAGATGTCCCTTTTGTAGCAAGTTTACATAAAGTGTTCTTTGTTACCGTATAATCGGCATCACTCTTTTGAAGTTTGCGTCTTAATTCGGTAATTTCTTCAACACTATATCCTCGATAGTCAGTAACAACCGCAACCTTGGCATTTTCAAATTGTTTTTTAAAGTGTTCAACTTTTTCATTTTTAAAAGCCTTTGTTGACATAATTGTAACTTTCTCCTTTCGTAGTCTTTTTAAGGTTTTATTTTGGTTAAGATTTAGTCTTAAAAGCAAAAAATTTTGTACATCTTGCTTCTAAAAGCATATACACGTACAAAACATCTCCAAATAACAATATTCAGTTTTTAAATTTTGCTACCTGGGCAGGCTTTGATTTTTAAGACCGCTTAATAATTGGTCGCCATGCTGTCTTGGGTGTATAATAATGTTAGAATATAAAAAACAAGGTTTGTTGTCAAATAAAATGTTATGTTTCTTTACAAAAACCAAGTTTTTATTGAAAAGCATGGATTTAATGTTTATTATATTCACCTAACGCAAAAAATAACGCCTGATAAGAGATGGAAAACCTTAGAGAAAAAATTGAAAAAAATGTCAAACTAAGACAATATCTTGATTTAATTAACAAGATTGTAAAGGTAGAGTATAAGTCTATTGCAGCACAGCACCTTGTAGAGTTTGACGAGCTTGTAAATATAGGTATTCAAACCGTTGATATTCTATGCGACAGTCATAAGGACGATGAAGAATATAACGAATCTTATCTTGCAACAGCCATTAAATGGGCAATAAGAAATGAATTAAGACGAAGATACAGATGGCACGGGGTGAAATCTCAAAGGCCTGTAGATGCTGATAAAAATGAACTTAGAGAGGCTATTTATAAAACAATACTTTCAACCGATGAAATGTATGAATCGGAAAAACCGTTTGAAGTAAAAGATATAAGAAAAACGCCGGAAGAATCCTGTGAATTTAACCAGATATCCGTTGCAATTAAAAAGGCTATCGCGGAACTCCCCAGGCGCGAAAGAGAATTAATTGAAGCCAAGTTCTTTCAGGAAAAAAAATTAATGGAATTATCTGAAGAATTTTCAATTTCAGCTTCAAGAATTTCAAGAATTATAAAATCAGGCTTGGATAAAGTGAAAGACAAGCTTGTAAAAAACGAAGTGGTTTAATTTTTTAAGTTTTTAAGACTTACTCTTGAGATAAATAACGTTCTCTCATTGGCTCGAAAATTTCTTTGTTAAACTGTCTGTCAAGCTCTTTCATTGTTGTATTGATTTTTTCTTCGGTTCTTCCTGCATTTTTAGCTTGGGTGATGATGCCTGGAAGTTTATTTACAGCTTCTTTTGAAAATTCTTTTGAAGTAAATATCGCGCCTTTAATCTGATTATTGGCTTGAATTACTTTTAAAAGTGCAAATCCTGCAACTGCACCAACAAGACCAAAAGCTTTTGTTTTTGCAGAAGCTTTTAATGTTTTATCCAAAGCGCCTGTTATATTTTTTGTGAAAGATTGTTTTTTATCAACGAAATTTAAGCCTTTTTTAAGCTTCTTTGCTATAAAATCTACTATGGCAGTAGCTCCATTTTGTATACGAGATTTATCTTTTGCTGCATATTTTGATGCAAGAACACCTGCGCCTATTATTCCAGCCTCTGCACCAAGGCCTATCATCTTTCTTTTATTGTCGATTTTCTTGTATGTTTTATCGATATATTCATTTGCGGTTCTGATGTCAGATATTCTCATAAAAGCTTTCTCCAGTTTAATAATATTTACAGGTACAACGCTCCTGAATAAAATTTATTGCTTTTATTTTAACAGATGAGATAATTTTTGTAAAAAAACTTAACAAAAAACATTCTTAATTTTGCTTCAAAAGCCTTGAAATCGCCATATTTTTATGAAATAATTCCCCTTGTAAAATACAAAATATTTGGAGAATTTTTGTGATAAAAACAGGAGTTACAGGTGCTGCAGGAAAAATGGGCAGCGAGGTTATAAAAACCATAATAAACAATTTTGAAACAAAAAACGAGATGAAGCTTGTAATGGCTGTGGATAAATTCAAAACAGGAGAAAACGTTTTTGATGATGTTGTTATTGAAAGTGATTTAGATAAAGCACTTGAAGCTAATAAACCGGATGTTGTGGTTGATTTTACACAACCTTCTGTTGTTTTTGAAAATACAAAGAAATATTTAAATGCTAAAGTAAAGCCGGTTATAGGAACAACAGGGCTTGCTGCAGCGCAAATTGAAGAATTAAAGGAATTATCAAAAGCAAACAATACAGGCTGTATTATTGCACCAAATTTTGCAGTGGGGGCGGTTTTGATGATGATGTTTTCAAAAATGGCTGCAAAATATTTTAATAATGCGGAAATTATTGAAATGCATCACAACCAAAAGAAAGATGCACCTTCAGGTACTGCAATTAAAACAGCACAGATGATGGCGGATGTTAATTCTGATTTTACACTTGGAAACTGTCCTGAAACCGAAAGCATCCAAGGGTCGCGCGGCGGTAACTTTAATGAAAACGGCAAAGGAAATATTCATATTCACTCAGTTAGAATGCCGGGGTTTGTTGCAAGTCAAGAAGTGATTTTTGGTGCGATGGGGCAAACGCTTGTCATCCGGCATGATACGATAAACCGTGAATGCTTTATGTCTGGTGTAGAGCTTGCAATTAAGCATGTTTATAATAATAATGAATTTATATATGGATTGGAGAATATACTATGAAACCAAATATAGCTGTCTTAGGAGCTACAGGAGTTGTTGGAAGAGAAATTTTAAGCATTCTTGAAGAAAAGAAATTTGAATTTAATTCAATTAAAATGCTTGCATCATCCCGCTCAGCAGGCTCAAAGCTTGATTTTATGGGAAAAGAATATACAGTAATTGAAGCAAAACCCGAAGAATTTGACGGGGTTGATATAGTTTTAGCTTCAGCAGGCGGCTCTACAAGCCTTGCTCTTGCAAAAGAAGCAGCTAAAAGAGGCTGTGTTTATATTGATAATTCAAGTGCATTTAGAATGGATGCTGATGTACCGCTTGTAATTGCCGGCGTAAATGATGATGACCTTAAGATGCACAAAGGAATTGTTGCAAACCCGAATTGTTCAACTTCACAATTAATGCTTGTATTAAAGCCGTTGCACGATTATGCTAATATTAAAAGACTTGTTGTTTCTACTTATCAGGCAGTTTCGGGTGCAGGGCTTGCTGCTATGAATGAATTAACAGATAATTCAAAGGTTAATCTAGTTGGAATGCCTTATGAAAACAAGGTTTTTAAATATGAAATAGGTTTTAACCTTATTCCGCAAATTGATTCATTCACAGAAAATGGATACACAAAAGAAGAGATGAAGGTTACAAATGAAACAAGAAAAATTTTGCACCTTTCTAAAGATGTGCCGATTTCTTGTACAGCTGTAAGGGTTCCTGTTTATAGAGGCCACTCTGAGGCTGTTACAATTGAATTTGAAAAACCAATTGATGCCTCTAAAGCTCGCGAGATTTTATCAAAAGCATGGGGAGTTGAAGTAGTAGATGATATTGATAATTACATCTACCCGACACCAAAAGATTGCGCCGGAAAAGACCCTGTTTATGTTGGCAGAATAAGAAAATCAATAGCTTTTGATAATGCAATTGATTTATTCTGTGTAGCGGATAATTTAAGAATAGGTGCAGCTTTGAATACTGTTAGAATTGCAGAATCTGTTGTGAGAATGGGTTTATACGGAAACAGATAAAAAAATAGCTGCTTAAAGTTTTAAAAAAGGAGATTTTGTATGACATTAAGATATGACGCAGGCGAAGTGATAACCGCAATGGTGACCCCTTTTAATGAAAAAAGGGATATTGATTTCCAGGCGACAGAAAAGCTTGCCAAACATCTTATAGATACAGGCTCTGATGCAATTTTGGTTGCAGGAACAACCGGAGAAAGCCCGACACTTACCCATGAAGAAGAATATGAACTTTTATATGCAGTTAAAGGGGTGACATCAGGAAGTGCCAAAATTATAATGGGCGCAGGTTCCAATTGCACAAAAACTGCAATTAGTTCATCAAAAAAAGCCGCTGAAATTGGTGCGGATGCAATACTTTCAGTTGTTCCATATTACAATAAACCTAATCAGCAGGGGATGATTGAACATTTTGGCGAAATAGCAAAAAGTGTTGATATTCCGATTATTTTGTACAATATACCAGGGCGTACAGGCGTTAATATGCAGCCTTCCACTGTGGCATTTTTAGCCAAAGAATATCCAAATATTGTAGGTTTAAAGCAGAGCTTCCCTGATATGGATGTTATAACTGAATTAAAATCTCTTTGCCCGGATGATTTTGCAATTTATTGCGGGGATGACAGCCTTACTCTTCCGATGCTTTCACTGGGTGCGCATGGGGTAATTTCTGTTGCATCCCATGTTGTGGGGGATGAAATCAAATCTCTAATTCATAATTTCAAATCTGGCCAAATTAAGGCTGCAAGGAATATGCATCAAAAATTATATCCGTTATTTAGAAAATTATTTATGGCGCCAAACCCTGTTCCTGTAAAGGCCGTGCTATCTAGGCTTAAGATGATTGAAAATTATGTTCGCCGCCCGCTTGTTGAATTAAATGAGGTGGAGAGAGCAGAATTATTTGATGTTTTAAATGAAGTTTTGGCCTCTATTGGCAAAAACCCAATGGGGTAGGAAACCTATATTGATATTGTTAATAAATTTTGTTACAATGTATATATAATGTAATACATTGTATATGAGGTGTAATTATGGCACAGACTAATATCAGTATCAGAATAGATGATAAATTAAAAAAACAGTTTGAAGCAATCTGCTTGGAACTCGGGTTCAATATGACGACGGCTATAAATGTGTTTGCTCGCGCTATGGTAAGAAAAAAAGGTATACCTTTTGAATTGACAATTGATGAATATAATGAAGAAACAATCAAGGCAATTGAGGATGTGCAAAAAGGGATAGGGCTTTCAAAAGCGTACACGGATTTAGACGAGATGTTTAGAGATTTGGATACAGATGCTTGAAGTCAGATATTCTACAAAATTTCATAAAGATTATAAACTTATCAAAAAGCGCGGATATAAAATACAAAAGCTAAAAGATATCGTGGATATGTTGCGCAATCAAGTTACACTACCCCAAAAATTCAAAGACCATTTCGCTTTCTGGCAATTATGCAAATTTTAGAGAATGTCACATTGAACCTGATTGGCTTTTAATTTATAAAATTGAGAGAAATACCCTTATTTTAACAGTTCTTCGCACCGGCACACACAGTGATTTATTTTAAATAATACCTGAGGTGTAATATTGGCTTTATACCATTTCTCTTAATTTCTTTATCTGGTCTCTGAGTTCTGCTGCGCGTTCAAAATCAAGGATTTTAGCTGCTTTATGCATATCTTTTTCAAGCTTGTTTAAAAGTTTTGGCAAATCTTTTTTGTCGATATTTAATTCGCACATCTGGTCAGCCACAATGTCTTCAATGCTTCTGTAACTTTGAACAAGTGACAATAGGTTGTTTTCAATAGATTTTTTAATGGTTTTTGGTGTTATGCCGTGTTTTTTGTTAAATTCCATCTGTAAAGCCCTGCGGCGCTTGGTTTCTTCAATTGCAACCTTCATAGAATCTGTCATTTTATCAGCATACATAATAACATGCCCATCCGCGTTCCTTGCAGAACGGCCTATGGTTTGAATTAGAGAGGTCTCGCACCTTAAAAACCCTTCCTTATCTGCATCCATTATGGCAACAAGAGAAACTTCAGGAATATCAAGCCCTTCACGAAGCAGGTTTACACCTATAAGTACATCAAATTCACCAAGCCTTAAATCTCTTAAAATTTCAACCCTCTCCAGAGATTGCACTTCGCTATGCAAATATCGCACCTTGATACCTTTTTGGGTTAAATATTCGGTCAATTCCTCTGCCATTTTTTTAGTTAGCGTGGTAACTAAAATCCGCTCTTTCTTTTCGGCCGTTGCTTTTATTTCACAGATAAGGTCATTGACCTGCCCTTCTGTCGGGCGAACGTCAATTTCGGGGTCTAAAAGCCCTGTTGGACGGATAATTTGCTCTACAATCTGGCTTGATTCCTGTTTTTCAAAATCAGCAGGAGTAGCAGAAATGAATATTTTTTGCCCGATTTTTCCCCAAAATTCATCGAACGTTAAAGGCCTGTTATCTTTTGCACAAGGGAGCCTGAAACCGTAGTCTACAAGCACCTCTTTTCTAGAACGGTCGCCAAAATACATACCGCGAAGCTGCGGGAGCGTTACGTGTGATTCATCTACCACCACAAGAAAATCATCTTGAAAATAGTCTAAAAGTGTTGCGGGAGGTGTTCCAGGCAGCCTTTTTTCTAAGATGCGGGAATAATTTTCAATGCCAGAGCAATACCCCATCTCTTTTATCATCTCAATATCATAATTCACGCGCTGTTCAAGTCTTTGGGCTTCAACAAGTTTGTTTTCTGCATAAAGTTCATTCAGGCGCGCGCGCAATTCGCGGCGAATTTGCTCAATTGAACCATCCATATCATCATCGTCTGCAAGATAGTGAACTGCGGGATATATAACGGTTTCAGGCACATTTTCTAAAACTTCGCCCGTTACAGGGTCAATTCTTGAAATTTTTTCAATTTCATCGCCGAAGAAATAAATCCTTGTTATTACCTTTTCATAGCTTGGCATAATTTCCACAATGTCGCCTCTGGCGCGGAAAGTGGCACGTTTTAATTCAACATCATTTCTTTCATACCGCACTAAAACTAAATGCTCTAAAAGCGCTTGTCTGTCTATCTCTTCACCCACTGCAATATTTAGCGCGCCCTTAAAATAGTTTTCTGGCAGCCCTAAACCATATATGCAGCTTACAGATGCTACCACAATTACATCACTTCTCTCATAAAGGCTTCGCGTTGTGTTGTGACGCAAACGGTCGATTTCATCGTTTATTGAAGCAGTTTTTTCAATATAGGTATCCGTGCGCGGAATGTAGGCTTCAGGCTGATAGTAGTCGTAATAGCTTATAAAATACTCAACCGCATTATTTGGAAAAAGCTCCTTAAATTCGTTATACAGCTGTGCTGCAAGGGTTTTATTGTGTGCAATGATAAGGGTAGGTTTTTGAACTTTTTCAATCACATTTGCAATGGTAAAAGTTTTCCCTGAACCTGTTACGCCAAGCAGGGTTTGAGTTTCCATACCGTCTTCTATGCCCTTGGTAAGTGCTTCTATCGCTTTTGGCTGATCGCCTTGCGGTTTATATTCAGATTCTATTTTAAACTGCTTTTTTATCATAATGATATTTTAGCATAGTGGAATTCAGGCTTTCAAATGATTTTAAAAAACGAACGTTTTTATATAATAAAATCGGGTAAGCTTGCCCTGTTTAGCCCTCCTCCTGCACAGACTTGTTATGTAGAAAATCAGGCAAAGGAGGTGATGAAGTGAATTTCAGGATAACTGAAAAAGCGCTAAGGCTTATCTTTTGGATAATCATAGCGCTTGTATTTCTTCTAAAATAGGGAAGTTATGAAGAACTTCAAGAGCCTAGACCCCTCTTGGGGTTCTTTCCCTATATACTTATTATACCCTAATTTCCATCTTTTTCAAGCTGTAAAAAAAGGGTATTGAAGGTTACTAAAATCAATACCCGAAAATAAGTTGTTTATCGTAAATTTTGTTATTTAGTTTGGTTTTCTAAAGGTTTGTTTTAATTCGAATACTCTATATAAACCATACCACTGCTTCCTTTGCCGCCCTGATATG
>CAJTLW010000006.1 GCA_910577515.1 uncultured Vampirovibrio sp. | reverse complement strand
AAGCTGGGGTGCCGGCGGGGGTGGGGGTGGTGCCTCTGCATTTGGACTTAACGGGCAGTCATTTTATATTTTGGCTTCAGGTGGCGGCGGCGGAGCTGGAGCACTTGCACCGGGAGCCGGTGGTGGTGGCAAAAATGGTGGAAATGGCGGTGATACGTGTACTGATGGTGGAGCCTGCTCACAATTTTCGGGTGGGGGTGGCGCAAATTGCCTTAATACATCAAATTGTACAGCAGGTAATAACGGTGGCAATAATTGGAACGGTAGCAGCTATATAACAGGCAATACAGCATCTTCTGTTGCAAGTGAATTTCCAAATAACTGCGGTGGTGGTCAGAATGGTGCGCTTAAAATAATCTACCTGGATTATGGCCCGGGCGGCGGGGGCGGCGGGGGTGGACAGCTGATACCTATTCAATCCTTAAATGTAGTGTCAAACGAAACTTTGAATATCAAGATAGGTAATGGTGCCATAGGTGGCACAAAAGGATATATTGATGCTTCAGGGGTAGTTATTGACCCGACTGTGGGCAGCGGCAGTAACGGAACTTATGAACAATGGGACGCATTAGTATCAAGAATATACAGAAAAGATAATATTATACTTACAACTTCGCCTTATCATCAATGGAGTTGTACATATGGCGGCTCATATACAGGTGTAACTAATGAGCCCGGCTATGGTTGTGCGGGAAATATTACAACAGGAGCAGATGTACCTGAAGTACCAGTAACCGTTGCAGGTTTTTCTAACATTAGCGGCTATAATGCAGGTAATTCGGAAGGTACAGGCGTACCATCCCTAGGAAATAACACGTATCCAAATGGCTCTACAGGAGGTGCTGGCGGCACCGTTACTACCCCCTGGTTTACCTGTACTCCCGGGAAAGGCGGAACGGCTTCTAACCCCGAAGGAGGCAATGCCCAAGGCTATGGCTGCGGTGGAGGTGGAGGTTATGGTTTATCAAATGGCGGTAACGGCTCTGGTGGTTATGCCCGCATATCATGGAACAAATATTGGGATGCTGCTTTAAATAGCGGTAAAGGAGGATATAAATATTCTGATGTTGGAACTGCAGGAGGAGGAGCTTCCGGCAATATTGCAACCTATACAATAGATGTAAAAAGTGGAGAAAGAATAAAATTTAGAATAGGTAAAGGAGGAGATGGGGCAAGTGTAGATAATAATATACTTAACCCTGCTAAAAAAGGAGGAGATACGGTATTTGGAATTAATAAAACAAGTATAAAAGTGGAAGCAGGGGGAGGAAACGGCGGGGGTTCCCCAACAATAACAGGAGTACATCCTGATACAACAATTACAAATGGGGTTGGCGGAACTTTAAACACATTATATAAATATAAAGACAAAACAATAACAACAAGATGTAATAACACAACTACAATATCCAATTGCTATATACCAAGCATACAAGGCAACCCCGGAATATCAAACAAAGGTGGAAGCGGTGCAACATTAGAAAGAAACGATAAGCTACTTAGAACCAATGTAAATAATTCAGGGGGAAAGGGCGGAACAACAGGAGATAATGCAAAAGGAACAAATGCTATAGGCTATGGTTCAGGCGGAGGCGGAGCAGGAATACTTGATATAGGGGCAAACCCTGCAACTTCTACATACAATCCTAACACAGGAGGAAATGGAACAAACGGCAAGATAATTCTTGAATGGTGGGAATAGACAGTTTTACGATAAACAATTTTCTTAAGGGTATTGATTTTGTAACCTTCAATACCCGTTTTTTTGCCTTAATATAATATGTTGCAGCGTTAGTTGATTAAATTTTGTTATCGAACCGTTAATCCACAATAGCGTCTTTTGGAACGACAGTGATTCCGCCGTCTGATACAAAGAAGCCGCGTTTCAGGTCTTCTTCCCTGCTGTAGCCGATTTCTGTATATGGCGGAATTGCTACGTTCTTATCGATGATTGCACGATTAATTCTTGAATGTCTACCGATTTTTACGTTTTCAAGCAAGATTGAATTTGAAATGTGGCAGAAGCTATTAATATGCACTTTTGGAGATAAAACGCATCTTGAAAGTGAACCGCCAGAGATAATGCAGCCCTCTGATACTAAAGAATTCTTGGCAACACCTACTCTTTTGTCTTCATCCCAAATAAATTTTGCAGGCGGGAAATTGTAATTAAACGTACGGAGAGGCCAATCTTTAGAATACAGATTTAATTCAGGGTTATAATCTAATAAATCCATGTTAGCCTGGAAGTAGCTGTCTACATTTCCTACATCTCTCCAATAACCTTTTTCAGAAGGTGTCATTCCCGGAAATTCATTTTTTGCAAAATCGTATATGAAAACTTTTTTGCCGGAATTTAACATATTCGGGATAATATTTTTGCCAAAATCGTGCGCTGAGGCTTCATTTTTAGCATCATTTTGAACTTCATCAATTAAAACATCTGATTTAAAGATATAGTTTCCCATTGAAGCAAGGCACATGTTTTCTATGCCTGGAATATGTTTTGGTGTAGTTTTTGGTTTTTCTATAAAACCTGTAAGGCGCCAGTTTTCATCTACTTCAATTATGCCGTATTCGCCTGCAAGTTCAATAGGGATTGGGATTGCAGCTATTGTTAAATCGGCATCTTTTTGAATATGATAATCAAGCATCTGGCGCACATCCATTTTATAAATATGGTCGCCTCCGAAAACAAAGATATTACCGTAGTTTCCGTCTGTTATCTGGTTAATATTCTGATAAATTGCATCAGCTGTTCCTTTATACCAGTTGCCGTCTGTTCTCATTTGTGCAGGAACGCAATCAACATATTGTCCTACAGAAGCAGATAAATTCCAGCCCCTTGAAATATGTTTATTTAAGGAATCTGATTTGTATTGGGTTAATACTTTTATTTTATAAAAGCCTGAATTTACAAAATTATTTAAAACGAAATCTATAATGCGGTATCTGCCGCCAAAAGGTACAGCGGGCTTTGCTCTGTCGCGGGTTAAGGGGAAAAGTCTTTTTCCTTGTCCTCCTGCAAGTATCATTGTAAGGGCTTTATCTTTTATCACTTTTAAATCCTTTTAACAATTCCTATGCTTATTATATTTTTTACAGGGTTTTATGTACAATTTGTAACATAAATTTACCGTTAAAAAACCGCCCTAAAGGATATTTCAAAAGGGCGGTTTAATTTAAGATTTTTATTATTTAATTTTTAAACAGCTGCCTGTCTTTTTAAATAACATTCTTTACAATAGATTTCTTTTCCCTCAATAGGCTTAAAAGGAACTTTTGTTTGTGCGCCGCATTCAGAACAAACGGCTTCATACATTTTTTTTCTTGAGTTTCTTTGCCTTCTGTCTTTTCTGCATTCAGGGCATCTTTTTGGTTTGTTAACAAGCCCTTTTTCTGCATAAAATTCTTGTTCCCCTACTGTGAATACAAATTCTTGTCCACAATCTTCGCATTTTAGGGTTTCGTCTTGGTACATTGTTTTTGGTCTCCTTTGGTTAGTAAATAATCTCAAGCCTTTTTGGAAATATAATCTATCACCATAAGAATTGAATAAATATATTGTAGCTTCTTTTTTCGCCTTTTGCAATAGGAAATGCAAGAAGGCCGTAAAATTGATACGATAGAATTATAAGCAATTATACTTTAGCAAATTCTGCAAGTTTTGGTTGTTCTTTTATATCAAAAAACATAGAGCCGCTTTGTTTGAAGCTTTCAGGGTCAGAAGATACATAAAATTCAAAGGAGCTTTCTTCGCTTTGGTTTACAAAAAGTTCTTTTTGAATTGATTTTATTAAAAGCTTAGCAGGGTCTATAAATTCTATATCAGGTGCAAATTTTTTGAAAACCGGCACAAGATAAGGAAAATGCGTACAGCCCAAAATTATTTTTTTGCACTCTGCATTTTTTAAGTATTCAACCTTTTCTTCTATATAGTTTAAGCTTAAAGGGTCACTGTAAAGCATTTTTTCAACTATTTCAACAAATTTTTGACACTCTAGTTCCACAATATTTGCCCTAGGGTTTATTTTTGTTATTTCTCTCGTATATGCGCGGCTTTTTACTGTGGCATTGGTTGCCATAACGCCTATTGTTTCCTTTTCATTTTTAAAAAACGGTGCAGCATATTGAATTAAAGGGTAAATTTTTATTTTATCTGAAAATTTTTTTCTAAGGTCTTCATACACAAGGGCTGAACTTGTATTGCACGCCATAATAGCACAATCTGCCCCCTTTTTTATAAAAAATTCCATTATATCTTTTGTAAAAGATAAGATTTCATCCTTTGTTTTTGTGCCGTAAGGGACGTTTTTTGTATCACCGAAATAGATAAAATCATCTTTGATACCATTTTCCGTGATTGCTTTTAAAACGCTTAAACCTCCGACACCTGAATCAAACAATCCTATCATTCTTCTTTTCCTTTTGTTTTTAAATATTCCATAACTCCATCAGATATTGCTTTTGCAATTTCAGACTGTCTTTTTTGGGTTATGATGGCTTTTCTCTCATCTATGTTTGAAATAAAACCTATTTCTACAAGAATTGCGGGTGCTTCAGTATGATTTATAACATAAAATTGCGACTTAAACAAACCTCTGTCTTTTGTCTTCCATTTGTTAAAATTCTTTTCAAGGTGTTTATGAACAATTTTTGCATATTCTACACTATCTTGCTTCCACCAGTGGGTTTCAACTCCAAATATTGCATCATTTACGCTTGAATTTACATGAATACTTACAAAAACATCGGGTGAAGTTTCATTTGAAATATCGCATCTTTCCTGCAGTGATACGGTTTTATCTTTTTCTAATGTCATTGTGGTTTGTACTTTTTTAGCAGCAAGGTTTTTTTCAACCATTTTTGCAATAGATAAAGTTATATCTTTTTCATAAATTCCATCTCTTGTTGCGCCGACATCAGAACCTCCATGGCCTGCATCAATCACCACTTTATAAAGGTTTGAAATAGACATTTCTTTTTTATCTGCTTTTGAAATTACAGGCTCTTCTTTTTGAATTATTTCTTTTTTCTTTATTGAAACCAAAAGGTTTTTTGCATCAGGTGAAATTTTAACCTGAATATGCGCTTTATCTCCAACGGGGAAAACAACCCTTGTTTTATCGAGTGCAAGCCTTACTGTTTGAACATTAGGATGAAATTTTAAAAGTTCCTGCATTAAGTTTTCAGGCACGGATGAAACGTTGCTAAAATCTATATAAAGGTTTTTATTTTCTTCAAATGTTGAAAATGCTATAGGTTCTGTAAGGTTGAATTCAATAGTGGATGTTACAAGCTTTTCTTCCTCTTTGTCGTTTTCAGATAATTCTTTTTCTTCTTTTGAAACCTTTATTTGTTTAATAATACTTTGGGTTTCGGTTATTTTTGTATTTATAACATCAGACCTTTTTGCTATGTATACGTTTTGAAGGTCAGGAGAAATTACTGCTCTGTAGTTTTTAGCATCGGCTCCCTGAATTACAAGCCTTGCAACGTTTGTTGAATTTTGCCCTAATCTTATTGTTTCCTTTTGTTTTAATGTGCCGTCATCATTTATTTCAGGAGTTCCTATTGTAAAATTTTTATTTCTTAAATTTTTAGCTAAAACAGTATCATCAAAATCTATGACCATTCTATTAGGGTTATCTAAAAAGATAGCAGGTTTAAGGCTTAAAAACCCTGTTCCTTTTATTGTAATGCCGTTTGGGTTTTGGGCTATAGAATTTATATAAAACTTAGATTGAAGCTGATATTCAATATCTTCTTCCATCTGCCTGTTATTTTTTTCAAACATTTTGTTTAATTCGGCTTTATCATCTTTAATATTTGAAACAGGAACAACAGGGTCTGTTATTTTATCTGATGCGGTTGTGTTTTGGAAAAAGACAGTTCTTTCTTTATCATTGGTGTTTGAATAAATAATTTGATATTTTGATGTTTTGTTTAAAGTTTTAGTGTAGCGTACGGCTATTAATTTATCGTTTGCAATCACGTTAAAATTATTCACAGGCGTGTTTTCATTTGCGTATGTAAACACTATCCTTACAATATTCGGGTTTGTTTGAAACTGAGACATCCTGACATTTTTAAAAACTGAATTTTTAAGTTCATAAGTTTTTGTACCTGAAGTTAATTTTGCATTAAAGATATCAACATAAGCTCTGTTTGGCTCTTTCAAAAAACCTTTTTTAATTTCAATGCAGCTTGATATTTTATCTTCTTCAGCTGTATCCTGAGCGGTTTCTTTCTTTAAATTAATAACGCCATTTGATTGGATAAAAATAAGGTTATCTGAATTATCAAATTTTAAACCGTTTATTTTTATATCTTCTGCAGCAAATGCATTGCCTGCCGAAAGCCCCTGCGCCATGAGGAATATGGCGCATAAAAATATTAAAAGTTTTTTATATATATACTCTATCCTGATTTTGAACTTGCAAGCTTGCATAACAAAAAAATAATACACCGTATTTTTTATTATGGCTATTATTTAAAAATATTAAGTTAAGAGTTGTAAAAACAAATTTAACTATAAAAGACAAAGGGCATGGTCAATTGTAAAATTTTTTGAAGGAAAATGTGCTTGCATGGCATGAGGAATTGTTATTTACTATCTTTAAGTCGAGAGGAAATAAACGAAAATGAAGCCGTTTTTTAGAAGAAAAGATGTTTGAAAGGAGTGATGGCTCAAGCTGTTTGGTCAAGAGAGAAATAGCGAAGTTTATTAAAAAGAGGAATGAGATAGAAGATTTATTAACAAAAGAAAAAAATTAAAGAAAAAAGCTAAGCTATAAAGGCTACTAGACTTTTTATGGAGTGAAGGGAAAAAAGATTAAAGCATCTGAAATTAACAGATGCTTTTTGTTTTAATAATGGTTTAGCCAGGGTGGCGAGTTTTTGTTAATTACTTAACTTGATTTTGTTTTTTTGTTAGAATATGAAATGAAAGAAATATAAAAGATAGAAAATAAGTAGGAAAATATAGATGAAAAACAAAATTATTCTCTTTTGGGCGATTGTATTAATAGTTATATTATCTTTGGTTACTATTTGGAAAAAACCGACGTCCTTAGGGCTTGATTTGGTTGGCGGTTCAAGACTGATGCTTGAAGCACAGACATCTGAAACTGTGAAAAAAATAACGCCTGAAATTATGGATAGTTTGCAATATGCAATTGAAAACCGTGTAAATGCTATGGGCGTTGGTGAAACGGTTGTTCAAAAGGTGGGTGAAAACAGACTTTTAATTGAAATTCCTAATATTTCAGATACTGCTAAAGCCAAAGAATTTTTGGGTGAAACTGCTGAACTAGAATTTAAAGAGCCAAACGGTACCGATAAAGATGGTAACCAGCTTTGGAAAGGTACAGGTTTAACCGGTAAAGATTTAAAGAAATCATCCGTTGCAACATCTCAGACAGGAGAATGGATTGTTTCATTGGAATTTAATCCTGAAGGGGCTAAAAAATTTGGCAATCTTACAAGAAGGCTTGTTGGTCAGCCGATGGCTATATTTTTCAACGGAAAACTCCAATCATCCCCAAGGATAAATGAAGAAATTACAGGCGGAAATGCTCAAATTACAGGCGGGGGCGATGGTTTTGAATATAAACAGGCAAAAGAAATGGTAGATTTATTAAACGCCGGGGCTTTGCCTGTGGGTGCTGAAATTATTGAAGAAAATTCAATCGGGCCTACCCTTGGAGCTGATAGTATTGATAAATCAAAGTTTGCAGGTTTAATCGGGCTTTCTCTGGTTATGATATTTATGGTTCTTTACTATAGAGTGCCTGGCTTTATAGCTTGTATTGCACTTTGTATTTATAGTGTGATTGTATTTGCAATATTTAAAATAATTCCTGTAACATTAACTCTTGCAGGTATTGCAGGTTTTATATTGAGTATCGGTATGGCAGTAGATGCTAACATTTTGATATTTGAAAGAACAAAAGAAGAATTAAGAGCCGGAAGAAGCTTGTTTACGGCGATAAACTCAGGCTTTGACAGAGCTTTTACAAGTATTTTTGATTCAAATATGACAACGATTATAACCTGTGTCATTCTTTATATTTTGGGAACAAGCATTGTAAAAGGATTTGCGCTAACCCTTGCAATAGGTGTTTTAGTTAGTATGTTCTCTGCAATTACAGTTACCAAAAACTTTATGCACCTTATTTTTGGTACAGGTGAATTAAAACACCCTGCATTGTTCGGTCTTAAACAATCAGATATTCAAAATGCTTTTGTTGCAACCGAAACAAAGAAAGAAAAAGCAAAATTCGGAGTACTTGACTAATTTATTTAATAATTTGAAATTTTCTAAAAGGAGATATATAAAAAAATGGCAAACCCTAATTTAATGAACCAAAAGCAAATAATAGATGTTGTAAAATACAGATGGCTCTGGCTTTCAATCAGCGCTGTGCTTTTAATTCCCTGTATTGCGGCGATTATTTATTTGATGGCAACACAGGCAAATCATGCTCCTGTAAAACTAGGTATTGATTTTACCGGCGGAACGATTTTGCAATATGCCGTAAAAGGTGATGTTACGGTTGATAACATCGGAAAAATCAGGGAAAATATGGTAAAAGAAGGGTTTATGACCCCTGTTGTACAAAATATTAATAACGACAATGCAGGGCAGGTAAATTCTAACGGAATTAAAAATATCATCTCTGTTAAAACAGGTTTTATAGATGATAAAACAGGCGAAACCGTTGATAAAATAAGCAGCATTATATCAAGCGAGGTTGATTCATCAGAACTTGTTCAAACAACATCAGTTGGGCCTTCACTTGGTTCAGAATTATTGAAAAATTCAATTGTTGCGCTATTATTGGCGTTTTTAGGGATTGTTGTTTATATTTCATTCAGATTTAAAACCGATTATGCAGTGATTACTTTGTTATCTTTGGTGCATGATGCTTTATTTGTAATCGGTGTGTTTGCTATTATGTCTATATTTTTAAACGTTTATGTGGATGCACTTTTTATAACGGCGGTGCTTACGGTTGTAGGGTTTTCTGTGCATGATACCATCGTTGTATTTGACAGGGTGCGTGAAAATAACAGATTTTTGGCAAAAAAATATACGTTTAATGAAATTGTAAATGCTTCTGTTAACCAAACTCTTGCAAGAAGCTTGAATACTTCAATTACAACTCTTTTAACTTTAGGTGCTTTATATTTCTTTGGCGGCTCTACTACAAAAGAATTTATCCTTGCAATGATTTTAGGTATTGCAGTGGGTACTTATTCAAGTATTTTCTTTGCAAGCGTGCTTTTAGCTTGGGATAAAGAAATCAGAGATAAGAATGCCCTGAAGAAAACTGCGGCATAGGAAAAAAGTTAGTTTTGCAAAAAGAAGTTAAAAAATATCCTACTCTGGCACAGTTTGTATCAGAAACAAGGGAAAAGCTCGGGCTTTCGCAGACGGGCTTAGCCAAAAGGTGCAATTTAACGATTGATGAGATTGCAAATATCGAATCAGGGGTTGAATTATTTTTGTCCTCTACGGTAAGGCAGAAACTTGCCAAGGGCTTAAAAACCTCTTTAGGGGAAGTGAAAATTTATGAAAAAAACGAAGATTTTCATTTTACTAACCAGGGCAAAGCGGATATTGATGAGTTAAAGAATTTAATTCTTGAAAATGAGGGTAATAAAGGGTTTGTTCTTTTATGTCCTGTGTGCAGAAATAAACTTATTACACGCGTTGCAAAGATGTATGATTTAGAGGATAATTTGATGCTGCACCCTAAAGCCCGCTGCTCAAAATGTCCGTTTCAGATAACATAAAATTATTAAAACACCCTTATTTCTATTGCAAGGTCAAGGCATTTAACGGTGAAGATATTTCGTTCTTTGTTGTTTTGGATGATATCGCCCGGGTTAAAATCGTCTAAATTGCAGTTTATATCTGAGATTTTTGCGGATTTTATTCTGTAAACAGTTTCTCTTTTTGGTGTTTTTAACACACAGGAGCAATAGCCCCAGGGTTTTAATCCGCGTATTCTATCGTAAGTTTTTTGTGCAGTTTCTTTAAAATCAACAATATCGATCCCATCAAACGGGTATTTATCATAAACTGCTTTGGTTTCATCCTGAATTATCGGGATAATTCTTTTGTGTTCAAGGTCATCCAGAAGGTCGCCTATCATAATTTCTGCTACCTTTGCTGCTTTATTTTTTAAGGCACCACCTGTTGTATTAGGGTCAATATCAAAAGCGCCCTGCATCAAAATTTCACCTGTGTCAAAATTTTCATCCATCTTATGGAAAGTGATTCCTGTTTTTGTATCGCCTGAATAAATTGCCCAAAAATAAGGGTTTGCACCTCTATGGTTTGGCAAAAGTGAAGGATGACAATTAAGCACTCCGTATTTTGGCAAGGATAAAATTTCTGTGCCAAATTTTTCAGACCAGCTTCCGACTAAAATAACATCAGGGTTTAGACGTTTTATTTGGTTTATAAATTCTTTTGAATTAACGCTTTTTGCTTTGATATCATAAATTTTATGGCTTTTTAAAAATGAGTAATCAATTGACGGGGCAAAAATGTCTTTAAAAAACAGGGTAAAATTTGAATACTTTACCCTGTCAATTCTAAATGCGCCTAAAATGTTGTGGTTTCTAAGTTTTGCCCCTAAAATAAGGGCAGCAAGCATTTTATCATATCCTGCCACAACAATTTTCATTTTCCAAAACGCCTATTCTTCTGTTGTTTCAGCTTCTTTGGTTTCTTCAACAGCTTCTATTGCAGTTTCTTCAATTGCTTCTTCAACTGCTGGCGCTTCTTCAATATTTTCTTCAGCATCTTTTGCAGTATCTTTTTGAGCCTGCTTCTCCATTTGTGCTGCTTGAGATTCGCTCTTGATATCTATTTTCCAGCCTGTTAATCTGTGTGCAAGGCGTACGTTTTGCCCCTCACGGCCGATTGCAAGAGATAATTGATCATCTGGAACGATTACAAACGCTTCTTTTCTTGTTTCTTCATCTGCTAAAATATCAACCGAAATAATTCTTGCAGGTGAAAGTGCATTTACAATGTATTCTACAGGGTCTAAAGAATATCTTACAATATCAATTTTTTCATTTTTTAATTCGCCAACGATAGTTTGAATTCTTGAACCTCTTGGCCCGATGCAGGCACCAACGCTATCCACTGAAGGGTCATTAGACCATACTGCAAGTTTTGTTCTAAAGCCTGCTTCACGTGCGATAGATTTAATTTCAACAATACCATCTTCAATTTCAGGAACTTCAAGCTCAAATAATTCTCTTACGATTTCAGAGTGAGCCTGAGATACAATCACCTGCGGAAGTCTTGTTGTTTCTTTAACGTTTAAAACAAACACCCTTATTCTGTTTCCGGGTTTATAATATTCGCCCGGGATTTGCTCTCTTGTTGGCATTACGGCATCTGTTTTTCCGATATTTACAATAACGTTATTTCTTTCATCTTTTCTTTGAACTATACCTGTGATAAGAGTGCCTTTTTTAGATAAAAATTCATCTAAAACCATTTTGCGTTCAGCTTCCCTTATTCTTTGGGTAATAACCTGTTTTGCACTTTGAGCTGCGATACGTCCAAAGTTTTCAGGAGTTACTTCAATTTTTACTTCATCATCAATTTCTACTTCATCATCAATTTCTTTTGCATCTTCAAGTGAAATTTGGGTATCGGGGTTTTCAACATTTTCAACCACAAGTTTTGTTCTAAAAACGCCGATTTCACCGGCTGTTTCGTCTAAAATTGCTTCAACATTTTCAGCATCTTTATCTTTAATGTGTTTTTTATATCCTGCAACCAAAGCATCGCAAAGAGATGATACTAAAACATCTTTTGAAATCCCTTTTTCTCTTTCCAATTGTTCGGCAGCTTCAAATAACGCAGTTCCAATCTTTATCATGCCTATTCTCCTTTATCTTCTTTAAAATCTACATCATCTAATCTTGTTGAAAAAATATTATCCAAATTTATTGTATATTCTTTTTTTGTATCGCTGGTTAAAATTTTAACCCCTAAGCCTTCATTATAATCTAAAATTTTTGCACCGAATTTTTTAGGGTAATTATCGTCAATCGGCTCTTTTACCTTGATTATTACATTATGGCCTTTAAAAATTACATATTCTTTTGTTGATTTAAGACGTCGCTCTAATCCAGGAGATGACACTTCAAGGTAATATTTAAAAGGAATAAGTTCATCCAATAAATCCCCCAATCCCCGTGTTATATGTTCGCAATCGCTATGGTTAACAGGATGATCCGGCGAGTATATAAAAATTCTTAAAAACCAGTGGCCGTTTTCTTTTTCAAGAGAAACTTCCAAAGGGATTAAATTATGCCTCATTGCAGTGTTGTCAATTACCGGCATAATTTTTTCAATTACCTGTTTTTTATTAAACTGTTGTGTCATTTTTTCATTTCCCTTTAAAAAAGAGCGGGTGTAACGGCCGCTCTTTAATCAAAGTGCAAATTGTTTTCTTTGTGCTTGAAAATAATACTTTTCAAGCACAAATCTAGTATAACATAAAGTAATTATTTTTGTCATTCATAAAATTTTTTGCTATTATTAAAATTCAACATGAAAAAGCTCATTCTTATATTCTTAATATTACTCTTGTTTCCGGATGTTTGTTTTGCTATTGAGGAAGAGATTACTCTTCCAAAGAATGCAGAATTCGAACTTAAATTTGATGAACCTAAAAAAGTTTTGTTTCAAAAATCATATATTAATGAATTTTCACCTGTTTTAAATTTTAGAGGAGTGTATGATGCTGATATTAAAGAAGAACGTTCAAATTTTACGTATCCTTTTATTTTAGAAGGCGGCGGGGAAATTAAATTTGATGAGAGCAAAAATAAAATAAAAATTGTGTCAAATTTCACCAGAAATGTAGATGATTTGGATAATAAATTTTTGGGGAAATTATCAGATGTTTATTTTGAAAGGCAGATAAATAATAATCATAAGATTGTAATCGGAAATTCAAGGCTGCCTTTTGGAATAGAGGGGTCAAAAAGTACTTATAATCTTATGTTTTCAAAAAGAGCGCAAATAGGGGATAATTTTAATGATGCAAGGGCGCTTGGGGTAAAGTATACCGGTAATTATAACGGTTTTAGCTATTGTGCCGGAGGTTTTTCTTCTACAAGATATTTGCAAGATGTGACAGATGGAGCGGAATTTGCAGGTTGGTTGAGCTATAAGCCTTTTTATGAAAAAAATCATATATTTAAAGATTTAAAAATCGGTGCAGGGACGAATGTCGGGGCAGCAGGCAGCGGCTATAGCGTTTTTGGTAGCGGTTTAGAATGGGAGTATGATAAATTTTTATTTAATATTGAATACGCTTATGCAGATGGGTCAAATTCTTCAGAATATAATCCAAATAAGCAGGAAGGGTTTTATTCAACCTTTGTATATGATTTAAACGAAAAGCTGCAGCTTGCTTTAAGATATGATATTTTTGATTATAATACAAAACAGCCAGATACCACTGTGCAGAAATATACTGTCGGGCTTAATTATTATGTTTTTAAACAACGCTTTAGATTTGGGCTTGATTATACATATACTTTAAATCCCGGTTTAAATAATGATTCAAATTCAATAAATTTTTTAACACAAATTATGCTGTAAAATCTTTCAAGATACTTTCAAAATCAAGCTCTGGTTTGAGTTTCATTGCAAAGATTTTGGCAGAAGTGGGAATTAAATCTTTTATTTTAACGGCATCTTTTTCGGTTGTAATAATGTATTTAGCATTTTTTGCTTCATTTAAAATAGTTTCAATATCTTCTTTTTTATAGCTGTAATGGTCATTGTAGCTTTTTTTGCCAATAAGGTTAAAATCTTTTAAATAATTATAAAACTGCTCAGGGCTTCCAATGCCGCAGAAGGCAAAAACATCTTTTATGGCGGTGCTTTCTATTTTTTCTCCGGTTTTTATATTATAAAAATAATCCACAATAAATTTTGAAACAAAAACAGGTTTTCTAAATTTTTCTTCTAAAAATTTTACGGCACCAGAAAGGTTTTTGTTTGAATTTTTATCAACAATTATTATAATGTCAGCCCGCTTTGCTTCAGATAACGACTCTCTTAGGGGGCCAAGGGGAAGTAAAAAACCATTCCCGATAAATTTTTCACTGTCAAAAAGGAGGATTGTTAAATCCTTTTTTATTTTTCTGTTTGAAAAACCGTCATCCATCAGAATAACTTCTGCACCCAGATTTTCATACGCATAATTTGCTCCATTAAGCCTGTTTGATGAAGTTATAACTGCAAAATTATGCTCAGGTGTTGAATTTTGGGCTATTAATTGAACTTCATCCCCGATTATTGAAGCATCATTGCTTAAAATATTGTCTTCAAAATCTTTTATAACGTTTATTCCTTTTAATTTTCCGCCATAGCCCCGGCTTAAGGAGGCAATTTTTTTGCCTTTTGCGGATAAATATTTACAAAATTCAATAACAATCGGGGTTTTGCCAACACCACCTGTTGTGAGGTTTCCTATACAGATAATTTTAGCTTTTGACTTACCTTCTTTTAAAACTTCTATTTTATAGAAAAAGTTTTTTAAATTTATTATTAGGGAATAAAAAACAGATGGGATAAAAAACAATATATACAAGGGAAGCTCTAAAAATGAAAAAGTTTTTTTATAATGAAACCCGGTTATTTTTTCTTTTAAATTTTTTATCTTCATTATAAAGAATGCCTTTTATTCAATAAAGCAGTTTAAAATTAAAACATTAATCTGAATAGTAAAAATCTTTTGTTTAATTTTTCAGAGAACTGTTTTAAGTTTCTTGCGGTCACAACAGTATCAGAAAGGGCTGATGAAACTGATAGTTTATCTGTTTCGCACATTGAATTTGTTTTTACCAAGCTATTATTTATTTCGCCAATTGCCTTATTTAGCCCTGAAATTGTTTGTTTTAAATCTTTTTTAACGTTCTCGTCATCTGTAAATTCATTAACGTATACTGAAATATCAGCCAAATTTTTAGATATCTGATTTAAGTTTGCAAGAGTTTCCTTTGTGCTTTTATCTTCAATTATAGTGTTTAAATTATCCGATAATTTGCCCACGGAAGCTACGGTTGAAGTTAAATTTTGCTGTAATTCCTGATTTGATGCTATACCGTTTATGTTATCAGACAGCACAACAAGTTTTTTAATTAAAACATTTGACTGGCTTAAAATTGAACTTAATTCATCTTTTGAAGAATCTAAAAGAGCATCTGCTTTATCCATAGTGCTTGTTGCTTTTGCGGTTAGCTGGTTTATATTTTGAACAGAATCTTTCAATTGATAAATAAATTCATCTGATAAAATTTGTGTAATTTTTTCGTTGGTTTCAGCCATCCCCTGAGCGGATTTATACTGCAATTCAAGAAAATCGCTTATTCTCATTGGCTCAATTACTGTGTAAGGAGAGCCGGTTTTTGGAATTACAATTTCTTCTCCGTTTCTTGTATAGAAAAGGATTTGGCCATTCATAAATTTTGCATCAATATTTGTCGGGTCTAAATGAAGCCCCGGCATATCAATTATAAAATCAAGCTTTAGAGCATGTTTTGTCTTAAATCTTGCTCTGTATTCAATCGGTGCAGATGCAAGAGGTATAACTTCAGCCTGTTCCACTTTTCCAACAGCCTTTAATTCATTTTCTATGTACATAAAAATTAATTGGCCGTCTTTAATTGCAGTTGTTGGCTTTGAGGTTTCAATGTAGGCAGTTTTTGCCTTTGGAGGCATTACTTCTAAAAATTGTTCTCCGATAAGGCCGGATTGTTGAATAGAAATTGTTGCAGCAGTAGGGATTTCAACATTGTTTTCTGTAATAACAAATTTTACTTTAACATAGCTGTCTTTTCCGTTTATTACAGGGGTGATTTCTTCAATCTGTCCTATTCTAAGTCCCATCATCTGAACACCGGAACCTGGTCTTATACCGTTAACATCATGGAAAACAACCTCGATACGTTCTCCGGCAGAAAGTGTTCTTCCTTTTATCCAAAGCACGGTAAAAATAAGAATCATAAGGGCGATTACCGTTAAAATTCCTACCTTTAGAGATGAAGTTGTTTTTCTATCCGAATTTTCCAAATTCTTAATATCCTTAAATGTTATATGTTAATTATACAGTAAAAAAAATTATGTGGTTGATTTAATTTCCATAGGTCCTTCGATGGAAGCTGTTATAAACTGCCTTGTGTAAGGGTTTGAGCCTTGCAGGAATTCTTCTGTTGTGCCTTTGAATACAATTTTTCCTTCATATAAAAGTATAACCTTGTCACATGCTCTTGTAATTGTGGACATTTGATGGGTCACAACAATGCAGCTTGCGTTTAATTCTTTTTTTAGCTGGTTGATGTAATCTTCAATCAAAGTGGATGAAACAGGGTCTAATCCTGCAGTTGGTTCATCATAGAGGATAATTTTCGGGTTTGTAACAATTGCACGGGCAAAGCCTACACGTTTTTGCATACCTCCTGACAGTTCAGACGGAAATTTGTTTTCTATCCCCTCCAGGCCTACTATTTTCAGCTTTTGTGCAACGATTTTTTTTAATTCTTCTTTATTATATTTTCCCTTAAATTCCTTCCGTTCCAAAAGAGGAAAGGCGATGTTGTGGTAGACATCCAAAAAATCAAAGAGCGCTGAATATTGGAAAGTCATTGCTATATCTGAATTTTTAGTGGTTTCGATTGTGCCTGAATCGGCTGAAATTAATTTGCTGATAATTTTTAATAAAGTAGATTTACCGCTTCCTGAAAACCCGGCTACGCCAAGAGTTTCGCCGTCGTTAACAGAAAAGCTTATATTATCTATAACCTTTTTGTTATCAAATGTCTTAACTAAATTTTCTACTTTAATGGTCATTTCTACTTCCCTTGTGACACATTATAAATAAAACATAGCAGCAAAGATATAGTCCCAAATTGCTATTGCAAGAAAAGACCATACAACAGCTCTTGTTGTGGCTTCTCCTACTTCTTTTGCACCACCTCTGGTTGAGTATCCTGAGGAACAACTGATTAATGCTATTGTGCCGCCAAAAAATGCTGATTTTAAAAGGGCTATCATAATATCTCTCACGTAAAGCCCGCGCCAGAGCGAATCTATGTAGTTTAAAAGGCTCAGGTTTGCCGTTATTTTTGAAACGTACCCTGCGCAAAGAAGCCCAACAAATGATGCCACAATAAAAACAAGGGGCATCATAATGACTCCTGCTAAAAACCTTGGTACAATCAAATATTCTACAGGGTCAACCTTTAAAACCCTCATGGCGTTTATTTGTTCACCAACTGACATTGAAGCAAGCTCTGAAGCGAAGGATGAACCTATCATTGAAATTATTGCAAAGCCCGCCATTATTGTAGCTAATTCCCTTATCATAACAAGGGCAGAGAGCATACCTATGTAGTTTTCAGCCCCCTGTTTTGCAAGTTCAGGAGCTATTTGCATTGCAATAATAATGCTTGTCATGCCAACAATGGTAAGGGTTATAGGAAGGCTATCCACTGCAAAACGCGATGATTGTTCAATTGTAGCTTTGAAATTAACACGCAATCTTAGAATATAAAACATTACACGTGTAAAATCATATCCGATGTCGCCAAGGGTTATAAGAAAGCCTTTAAGCTCCCTTTTTAGGTAATAAATTCCGTGGAAAATCAGCGTATCTTTAATATTAATCATTTTTATACGCTCAATTTAACAAATTTCGAATCAAAGATGCCGTCGATTTTTGAGATTTTATCAAGAGTTGCATCGGATACTTCATTATCGGTATTAATTATCATCATGCTCTTTTCGTCAAGGTTTGTTTTGTTAGATTTTTGAACAACCTGCATCCTTGAAATATTGACGTTGTCTGCACCCAAAACCGTTGCAACAGCTGCTATCATACCAGGCTTATTAACGTGCGGTACAAGAAGCATAAATTTTTCAGGTTTGATTGATGTATTGTAGCCGTTCAGTTTTACAATTCTTTTTATATGTTCTGCAATCATTGCTCCTGATATTTCCGTTGTTTCTTTATCAGAATTGAGTTTTACGGTGATTGAACCAATGTAATCTGTTGTTTGGTGAGATTTTTTAACAGTAACAGATATCCCTCTATTTTTAGCTATCAGAGGGGCATTTACGTAATTTACGCCCATAAGGTTTGTTGATAAAACGCCCTTTAAAATAGCAACTTCAAGTGCTGAAACGTCTAAATCAGCAAGGGTGCCTTTTACTTCGATTTCAATATCTTTAAGATTTCCTTTTGAAAGCTGTGATGCCATCTGTGCGATATTTTCAGCGATTGACATGTAATCTTTTACCGGCTCAAGTTTTTGAGGTTTCAAGGCAGGAATATTAACGGCTGAAGTTGCGTCTCCGCCTGATAAAACTTCTTTTACCTGCTCTGCTACATCAAGTGCAACGTTTATTTGTGCTTCAGATGTACTTGCGCCTAAATGCGGTGTCAATATTACGTTTTTGCCAAATTCTCTTAAAACACATCCTTGAATATTTTTTTCATCTTCAAAAACATCAATAGCACAGGAAGCTACTTTTCCGCTTTCAAGAGCTGCTTTGAGTGCGTTTTCATCAATAATTCCACCCCTTGCGCAGTTTACAATCCTTACCCCATCTTTCATTTTAGCTAAAGTGTTTTCATTGATTAAATGGGTGGTTTCAGGAGTTTTTGGGGTATGAAGTGTGATAAAATCAGGCAAAGCCCAAAAATCATCAAGGTTTTCAATATATTTTCCGCCAAATTTTTCAACAAATTCTTTAGTGGTGAAAGGGTCGTTTACCACTAAATTCATTCCTAAAGCAAGCGCCACTTTGGCAACATGCTGCCCGATTTTTCCAAAGCCAATCACGCCAAGGGTTTTGCCGAATACTTCAACCCCTGTGAATTTTGACCTTTCCCAATTTCCTTCTTTGGTTGATATAACGGCATCAGGAACATTTCTTGCCATTGATAGCATAAGGGCGAGAGTATGTTCTGCAGCAGCATGGGTGTTGCCATCAGGAGAATTTACAACGATAATACCATGTTCTGTTGCTGAATTTAAGTCAATATTATCGACGCCAACCCCTGCTCTTCCTATAATTTTAAGATTTTTGCCGGCTTTTATTACTTTATCGGTTACTTTTGTCTGGCTTCGAACTAAAAGTGCATCATAGTTTCCAATGATATTGCAAAGCTCATCTTCGCTCATAGTAGGTAAATTGTCAGCTTCTGCTACTGCTTTTACAATATCAGCAGCCTTTTCATTTATTTTATCCGTGATTAAAACTTTCATTTCTTCTCTCCCCTAAAATAATTTAATTTTTTTATGAAAAATCAGGTGAAACTCTTTATATAATGTCGCTTCCCGATTTTGGCAAATATCCTTGCGGATAAACATAAGATACTTTAAAACCTATCTGTTTATACATCCTGTAAGCACTTTGATTATTGGTATCAACACTTGCATTCAGCTCTTGCAGGCGTATATAACCAGACTTATTCAGTTTTATAATATCTTCAACAGTGTTTTTCAGCATAACTTCCGATAAATTTAAACCCCGATGTTCAGGCACAATGCCTACAAGCGGGATATTTCCGATTGAATCGCCCGTGATATTTGCAAACGCAAAACCTGCCACCTTGCTTTCAGCCAGAAGCACTTTAGAACTTTGTGCTAAAAATTTACCATAAATAGAGTTTGTTATTTTATCAAGGATATCCCTTACTCCTTCAATAGTTTTGAACCTTGGGTCAAAATTTACATCGCTTGAATCTTTAAATGATTCATAAACAACGCCAACAAGTTCGTCAAGGTAAATTTCCCTGTATGGAGCGACTTTATAGCCAATTGGCAAATCGGTAAATTTTATCTGGTCAAATTCTTTTAAAACCTTTTTGTTGTTGATATCAAAGGCAACAACTGCTAAATCTAAAAATTTGAAGCCGTATTTTGAAATGGCATCTTTGAAATTAGTCTGAATGCCAAGCATGGGGTAGCTTACAAGTGCATTTCTTCTTTTTTCTGCCGTTACTTCCAGAAATTTTTGCATTAAGCAATTTTTCTTATCTAAAATATTTTCAGACCCCAAACAGTGAATAACATATAGTTCAATAGCATCTTCAAGCGCTGCAGAATAAGCCAAAAAGCCTGTGGGGATATCATCTTCAAGGAGCAAGATGCAGCTTAAGAGTCCTTTTGCGAAGTATTCAATAAAATCGTTATATTCAAGCGGGTCAAGCTCAAATTTATAGTCATGACGACATTTTCTTCGAAAGTCATTATAGACTCCGCCGAATATTTTAAAATATTTTTCGTCTAAAACCGCCGCTTGATACATATTTTAAGGTATTTTACCTTCCTTGCAAGTGAATTTTAGTTAATTATATCATAAACACTTATAAATTAACAAATATTCTGCTAATTCAAGCTGCAAGCCGGTTTTATGGATGCGGTATCCTCTGTGGCAGGTGCAGTGTATAGATGGTGCATTTTTTCTTTTTTGGTTTCAATATACCTTTTGTTAAATTCGTTAATTTTCGGTGCCAGACCTACTCTATCAATGATTTTTAACCCATAGCCTTCAAGGCCTATTATTTTTGTCGGGTTATTTGTAATAAGCTTAAATTCTCGATAGCCAATATCTACAAGGATTTGCGCCCCTGTACCATAATCTCTTAAATCGCTTTTAAACCCTAAGGAAATATTTGCTTCAATGGTATCCTGCCCGTTTTCCTGTAAGTTATACGCCTTAAGCTTGTTGATAAGCCCTATTCCCCGGCCTTCATGGTCTGTAATGTATACTACAGCGCCATTTCCGTAATCATTAATAAGCTTTAGCGAGTCTAAAAGCTGTTGGTTGCAGTCGCATTTTAAACTGTGAAAAATATCCCCTGTGAGGCACTGTGAGTGCATTCTAACAATCGGAGTTTTATCGGGTTTCGTGTCTTTAATCAGAGCAACATGCTCTACTCCCGTTAATTCATCAAGGTAGCCGTAAATTTTAAAATCGCCAAATTCAGTTGGCAAGTGTGCTTCAACCATTCTTTTGACGTGACGTTCAGTCTTCATGCGATATTTAATCAGGTCTGCTACCGTGATTAGCTTTATATTGTGGGTTTTGGCGAATTCAAAGAGCGCATCTCTTCTTGCCATTGTGCCATCGGGGTTTAAGATTTCACAAATTACTCCGGATGGTGTTAAACCAGCAAGGCGAGCTAAATCTACGGCAGTTTCAGTATGGCCTGCGCGCTTTAAAACCCCGCCTTCCCTTGCAATAAGCGGGAAAATATGCCCAGGGCGGCGTAAATCCGCTGGTGTCGCTGCTTTATTGATAATTACTTCAATTGTTTTTGCTCTATCAAAGGCTGAAATTCCTGTTGTAGTGCCGAATTTGGGGTCTGCATCCACTGAAACCGTGAAGTTTGTGCCTTTAACGTCAGTGTTGTGTTCAACCATAGGCGAAATACCTATTCTGTCTGCAATTTCAGGCGTTATTGCGTGGCAAATCAGCCCCCTGCAATGGGTTGCCATAAAGTTTATCCATTTTGGCGCTGCAAAATCTGCCGGTAAAATCAGATCGCCTTCGTTTTCTCTGTCCTCGTCATCCGCTACTATGACCGGTTTTCCGGCTTTAAAATCTTCTATAGCCTCATCTATTGTGTTAAATTTAATTTCTGTCATTTATTCCTCCCTTTAAAAGAGGTAAAACCCCCTATTATTAAAGGATTAAAACCCATTTTCAAGCAAAAATTTCTCATCAATTTTTTTTGAAGAACTGCCTGTAAAATTATTATCTTTAAAAAGTGTAAATTTTTCAATATATTTTGCCAGAATATCATATTCTATGTTTAAAAAATCGCCCTCTTTCAAAAATTGAAAAGTTGTATTTTGAAGCGTGTGCGGGATTAAACTAACCTCAAAATACAGGTTTTCAGATTTTGATACGGTTAAACTTACGCCGTTAAGGGTGATTGACCCCTTTTCAACAATATACTTTGTATCAGCCTCTATTGAAAAAACCTTTGAAAATCCGTCTGTGGCTATCTTTTGGATTTTACCAACGGTATCAATATGCCCCTGTACTATATGTCCGTCAAATCTGCCATCTGCTTTCATTGCCAATTCAAGGTTTACAGGGTTTTTACGTTCTAAAGCATCTAAATTACTGCGTTTCAAGCTTTCATTCATTAAATTTACAGTAAAAACGTTATCAGATAAGGATATTACTGTTGTGCATACCCCGTTTAGTGCTATAGAATCGCCTGTTTTAACACTATTAAATGCTGGAAACTCTTTAATATCAACAGATACGCTGATTGTTTTTCCCGATGTTGAAGTTTTTATATCGGAAATTCTTCCTATATGTTGAATAATGCCTGTAAACATAAGTAAAATGTAGCATTAAAAAAGGCGCCTTGCAATTAAAAATTACAAAACGCCGAATTTCCTTTAAACACAGTACTTTTTAGGCAAGATAATTAAGTTTTTGCCCGCAAAGACTGTATTCTCTCGTGCCGCAGCAGTTAATATCAAGTTTTTCGCCTTTTTCAAAACGGTTCATTTGGTTTTGATAGGCAAGTTGACTTCTGTTACCGAAAGTTACAGGGTTTGTTACTCTGGTAGCGCCTGCTATAGCTTGATGTGAGGTGATAGGTTGTATCATAAAACCTCCCTGTTCCTTAGTTTTGCTGTACTTTTGCCAAGTTCAGCCCTACAATTGTAATAGAAACAATTATTATTGTCAATAGGTTTGCTGTTTAAAAACCGCGCAATAAAATTTTTTGTTATAAAATGGTTTTATGAAATTTATTAATAATTTACCTCAAACTCCGGTTTTAACCGGGGGGGGGGGTAAAAGTGGAAAACTTCTCTTTATATTGCAAAACCTATAACAAAGATTTTAAAAGCTTTAAAAGGCTTTTGGCGTCTTTTGAAAAATTTAATAAAGATAATATAAAATTTTTTGTAAGCGTTCCTGAAGCGGATTTTGAACTGTTTAAGGAATTTGATGGCGGCAATGTTAAATTGATAACGGATGAAAGCTTTGCCGGACAATACTTTGAAACCGAAAAATATTCAAGATATTCGATTGGATATATTAATCAAGAGATTTGCAAATTAGCCTTTTTTGAAGCGGGATATGCGGAAAATTATCTTTGTTTGGATTCTGATGTGCAGTTTATCAGAGATTTTTATATAAAAGATTTTATGGCTGACTCCAAAACCCCTTATACAGTGCTTGTTATGGAAAAAGAACTTTTCTGTGAAAAATTTTACAGAAGATTTACCGCAAAAAGGAAAGAGTGGATTGAAAAAATATTTATGGCTGTTGGGCTTGAAGATAGGCGGTTTCGCACATGTCAGGGGATGCAGGTTATAAATTCAAAAGTAATGAAATCTTTAAAAAATGATTTTATGGCGCCAAAAGACCTGTCTTATAAGGATTTAATAAAAATTTCACCGCTTGAATTTACCTGGTATAATGCGTGGTTTCAAAAATGCGGTCTTGTGCCTGAAATGGCAGTGGAGCCTTTCTTTAAAACATTTCATTCAAGGGTGGAATATCATTTTGCAAGGTTTAGAAATATAAAATTTGAAAATTATAAAAAAGAATATGTCGGGATAATTTTGAATGGGAACTGGAAACGCCCTGTAATACAATATAAAAACCCGAATATTTTTCATAAATTTATTTATTTTATTTTAAAAAAATTATTGTAAATTTTAGATTTTTAGTAAAGTTTTGTAACTTTGGTTTTTTCAAATTCTCAGTAAAATAATAAAAAGAGCCGTTGACTCATTTATATAGAATATTACTTTAGAAAGGAAACAAAGTGAAAGGATTAACTACACTTTTATCGGACTTATTAAAGAGTATTGAAACAAAAAATGCACCTGCTGAAAAATCATCAGAAGGAAACAAGGCAAATAGAGCTGAAAAATCAACCGATTTATTTAGTGGGGATAATGATACAAAAAAGTAAACAATAGTGGTGGTTTATTTGATACAGATGACAATAATGTGTCGAATAATGAGCTTTTGGATGAAAATATTGAAGAATTTGAACCAGAAGGTTTTTAACCGGTTTTTTCAGTATTGCTTTAAAGGTTTTAGGCTCTATGGGTAAAAAGAAGATAAAGTGTCTGCATCTTCCACTTCGCAATCTATTTTCACAACAATGGACACAAATGGCATAATTAAAAACACGCATAGTTTAGAAACAACAGATGGTGTGACTACAAAAACCACATATAAAGCTGATGGCTACACCATAAATGATAACGTGACAGAGAAATGGGAAGCAAATTTTCGAAACTATGAAAAGGTATGGACTGCTCCAAATGGCGAAAAAAGCATACTTAAAGCTGCAGGCAAGGCAACTATTGATGCAAACGGAAGATATAATGTGCCTGTAAAAAGAGAGGGTATAGGTGCATCTGATGAAATTTTTATTATGGTGTTTGATAAAGATGGCAGAGAATTGAACCGTTATGATGTGACAGGAAACCAATATGATTCAACAGGTGTGCTTGTAAAAAAAGCTGAAGAAGCTCCTGTACCTGAAACTACAACTGCTCCTATTGAGGTACAGCCGATACCACAAAAAGATGAGGCACTTAATAAAGAGACTGCACCTGTAGAAACGCCAAAACCAATTGGAACTACTGCACCCATAAAAGAGCCACAAGCTCCTGTGGAACCCGAAACAGATGCAACGGTTGATGTTATACCAAAAGAAAAAGGACTTACAAAGGCTGGTATGTATTGGGCAAAAACTGAATATATTAATGGACAAACTATAAAAACTTTGTATTATGATGAAGCTGGTACAAGAGTACATTCAAAAATAATGCAAAACGATACAAGCGGCAGAAAAACTGAAGAATTTTATAATGAAGCCGGAAAGAAAACTTCCTCGACTGTGACGGGTTCTGACGGTTCTGTGAACAAAAAAGAATATTGAAACAAATTGCATATTGATTAAAGGGTGTTTTATAGCACCCTTTTTTTAATTTTTCTTTTTCTATGGTAAAATCGGTTTTATGAAAAAGAGTAAATTTATAGCTGTTGTAGGCAGGCCGAATGTTGGAAAATCCACCCTTATTAATAGAATTTTAGGGGAGAGACGCTCTATTGTTGATGATATGCCGGGTGTTACGCGCGATAGGATATATTTTGATGCGGTCTGGCAGGATAGAGAGTTTGTATTGATTGATACGGGCGGGATTGTGACAAATGATGAAGATGAATTTGTTAACAATATATTTTCTCAAGCCAAGCTTGCAGTTGAAGAAGCAGATACTATTTTATTTGTGGTGGATGCAAAAGCCGGCTTAAGTCCTTATGACAGAGATATAGCAAATATTTTAAGACAATCAGGCAAAGAAGTTATTCTTGTTGCAAATAAAATGGATAGTATGTCTGAAATTGGTAATATATCTGATTTTTACGCACTTGGTATAGGGGAACCCTTAGGTTTATCAGCTCTTCATGGCTCGGGCGGGGTTGGAGATTTACTTGATTTGGTTACAAAAGATATTGAAAAAAAATCAGACCAAAACGAGGATGAAGGCGCTGTAAAAATAGCAATCGTAGGGAAACCGAACGCCGGAAAAAGTTCTATTTTGAATAATTTATTAAATGAAAACAGAGCAATAGTATCGCCTGTTTCAGGCACCACAAGGGATAGTATAAATTCTGAAGTTATTTATAAAGATAAAGAGTTTATTTTAATAGATACAGCGGGCATTAGAAAGAAATCCAAGGTGGATTACGGGGTGGAGGCGTTTGCTGTTGACCGCGCTATAAGGGCAATAAGGGAAGCAGATGTGGCGCTTTTGGTGATTGATGCGGTTGAGGGGATGACTGACCAGGATAAAAAGATAGCGCAAACTATTGAAGAAGCAGGCTGTGGGCTGATTGTAGCGTTTAATAAATGGGATTTGATTAAAAACGTGCAGACGCATAAGCTTGAAAAGCAAATTGAAGAGGATGCACCCTTCTTAAACTATGCAAAGAAAATATTTATAAGTGCAAAAACAGGGCAAAGGCTTAACCAGATTTTTGAAACAGCAACAGAAGTGGCCGAACAGAGAGATAAACGTGTTCAAACCGGGCTTTTAAATAAGGTTATAAATGAGGCAGTGGCGCTTAATCCTCCAAATTCAATCAAAGGAAAATTTGCAAAAATTTATTACTCTACACAGGTGAAAAACAGACCGCCTACATTTGTTTTGTTTGTGAATAATAAAGATTTAATCAAAGATTCTTATAAAAGGTATCTTTTAAAGAAACTGAGAGAGGCTTTTGGATTTTTCGGAACGCCGATACGCCTGTCTTTCAGGGAGAGAAAAGAGAAAGGTGATAAATAATGTTTAATTCTTTAGGAATGATAGGCATATCAGCTATTTTGGGTGCAATTTATGCAGTTACAGCATATTTGATAGGGTCAATTCCGACAGGATATTTGATAGTAAAAGCAAAAACAGGACAAGATATCAGAGAAGTAGGCTCAGGCTCTACAGGAGCCACTAATGTCAAGCGGGTCTTGGGCAAAAAATGGTTTTTTATTGTAATGCTTCTAGATGCCATAAAAGGGGCTTTGCCTGTTGTTGCAGCTGGGTATTTTTCATCTGATTATAATGTATTTGGCATTTATCCTGTTATTGCGGCTGTTTTTGTAATAATAGGGCATTCTAAGCCTGTGTTTTTAGGCGGGAAAGGCGGAAAATCAGTTGCAAGCGGTGTTGGTACAATTTTAGCGCTAAACTGGCAAGTGGGGCTAATTTTAGCTATAATCTGGAGTATTATTACTTATTTTACAAAATACGTTTCAGTAGGTTCAATAATTACGCTTCTTTTATCGCCGGTTTTAATGTATCTGTTTAAAGCACCGGCTGCGTATGTTATTTATTGCGCTATTGCAGCTATTTATGTGACTTATCTTCACAGGGAAAATATTAAACGTCTTATGAAGGGTGAAGAAAACAAGGTAAGATAAATACTATAGAGGTTTTGGAGCAAAAGATGAAAACGCTTGAGATAGTTTCAAAGGTTAAAGTTGACAGTAAAAAGCTTCTGGCACTTGTTTATACTCCCGGAGTTGCAAAAAGCAGCAGTGCAATTTATGAAGACTATGATAAGGTTTTTGATTTAACAAACAGGTCAAATTCTGTTGGCGTATTATCTTTTGACTATTTTGAAAGCTTGAAGCGCGCTATATATTTGAAAGAAACATACGGGGTTGACGTCTATCCCCTTGCTATTAAAGAAAAAGAGCTTAAAGAAGGCGAGATTGATTTTGTAATTCAAAATATTATGCCGAATTTTATGGGGGTAGATACAGCACTTATTGAAGGCAGAGCCTATGATAGCGCTTTTGATATCCCGAAAAGAAGCAAAGGATGCCTTTTATCAGATGATATGAAGTTTGAAACAATGGAGCCTGTTGAATTAAGACGGCTTCTTGGCGGGGTGATAGAAACCAAAGTAGTTGAAATACCCGGCATGTTTTCTAATTCCATGAAACCTGTTGCTATAATATCAGATGGCAGTGCAGTTCTTGGTTTGGGAAACATCGGGGCTGAAGCAGGGCTTCCTGTGATGGAGGGGAAGGCCGTATTATTCAAGGATTTAGGGTGTGTGAACGCCATGCCTCTTTGCCTGAAAACACAGACAGCGTCTGAAATTGAGCGGATTGTATATTTATTGGAAAATTCTTTTTCAGGGGTAAACCTTGAAGATATCAGTGCGCCAAGGTGCTTTGGGATTGAAGAAAATTTAATTAATTCGCTTAATATTCCTGTATTCCATGACGACCAGCACGGGACGGCAATTGTAGTGTTGGCGGGGCTTTTAAATGCCATGAAGGTTGTTAGTAAAGATTTAGCTTGTGTAAAGATTGTTTTTTCAGGCGCAGGTGCTGCAGGGCAAGCCATTTGCAAGCTTTTAATTAAAATGAGAGAATTTATCAATCCTGAAAAAAAAGGCGGGAATGGGATTTTAATGTTTGATAAATTTGGTGTTGTATACAGAGGCAGAAAAGAAAACGACCCATCGCTTGAAAAAATGGCCGAAATAACTAATTTTGAAGATTTTAAGGGCAGTTTAAAAGATGGTATCAAAGGTGCTGATATTTTTATAGGGGTAAGTGCCAAGGGGGTTTTAAGCCCTGAAATGGTATCTTCTATGGCAAAAGATGCTGTGGTGTTTGCAATTGCAAACCCTGAACCTGAAATATTGCCGGATGAGGCGCTTAAAGCAGGTGCAAAAATTGCGGCATCAGGCAGAAGCGATTTTAACAACCAGATAAACAATTCGCTTGTTTTTCCGGGGCTTTTTAGTGGGGTTTTAGAAAGCGGAATGAAAAAGATTGATGGCAGGGTGAAAATTGAAGCGGCGCTTGCTCTGGCTGAAATTGTAAATGAAGAAGAGCTTAGTGAAAATTATATAATTCCAGATGCATTGGATGCAAGGGTTGCAAAAAATATTTCAGCATGTATTATGAAGATGTCAGAAAAAACAAGCCAATAAATATATTTGGCAGCCCAACATCTCAAATATCGAAAATAGCCTTTAAAATAAGGTTTTTTGGTATTTTTAAATTTTTAAGGGTAAAAAATAATAAAAGACGAAAGGTAATAAAAACGTGAGCGAAGAAAAAGAAATTCAAGCCGGCGAAGCTGAAAAAGTTGAAACAGTGGAAGTTGTTGAAGAAGCTGTTGAAGTGAAGGCTGAAGTAGAAGAAAATGTTGAAGTTCAACAATTAAAACCCCAAAGAAAGGGTCAAAGAAGAAGAAAAATCGAAACAGTTGAACCTGTTGAATCAGAATGGAAAGAACAAGTTGTTCAAATCCGCCGTGTAACAAAGGTTGTAAAAGGTGGTAAAAAACTGAGCTTCAGAGCAATTGTTATTGTTGGTAATAAAAAAGGTCAGGTTGGAATGGGCGTGGCTAAGGCTGCTGAAGTTATCGTTGCTATTCAAAAAGCAGTGGCTGATGGCAGAAAAAACCTTATCAGTGTTCCTATTTTTAAAACCACAATTCCTCACATGATTACAGGAAGATCAGGTGCGGGTTCTGTTGTTTTAAAACCTGCTTCTCAAGGTACCGGTGTAATTGCAGGTGGTGCAGTTCGTGCAGTGCTTGAATTATCAGGTATTGAAAACATTTTATCTAAATCTTTAGGTTCAAAATCTCCATTGAATGCTGCAAATGCTACATTAAACGCTTTGAAATCTTTAAGAACATTCAAAGATGTTGCAGCACAAAGAGGAATTTCAATGAATCAACTTTTAGGTTCAAAATAGTTTAGATTTTAAGAAAAAAAAGAAAAAGGTAAATAAAATGGCAAAGACAGAAACAGTTAAAATAACTTTGAAAAAAAGCACAATCGGTGCGCCTGAAAAACATACAAAAATTGTTAAAGCTCTTGGCTTAACAAAAAGAAATCAGGTTGTAGAACACAATAAAACAGATATTATTATGGGAATGGTAAATAAAATCCCTCATCTTGTTGAAGTTGTGAAATAGCCATAAAACATACCCAGTTTGGGGTTTGGCATTTTTAAAACAGTTAAAGTAAAATATAAGGAATAAAATAATTATGATAACATTAGAAGATTTAAAACCTGCTGAAGGATCAGTTAAAAAATCCAAAAGAGTAGGCAGAGGCAGATCATCAGGACATGGTAAAACATCTTGCCGCGGTAACAACGGTGAAGGCCAAAGAAGCGGAAGAACAGCTAAAAGAGGTTTTGAAGGCGGACAGATGCCAGCTTTCAGACGTTTACCCAAATTAAAAGGGTTTAACAATATCCACGCTCTAAATGCTGCTGTAATTAATGTTTCAGCTCTTGAAAAACTTGATACAAAAGAAATTGATTTAGCTTATTTAAAAGAAAATAAACTTGTTCATTCATCAAGTGAAATTTTAAGAGTTCTCGGAAACGGTGAAATTTCAAAAGCAATCACCGTGAAAGCCAGCTATGTTACAGAATCTGCTAAAGAAAAAATTGAAAAAGCGGGCGGCAAAGTAGAATTAGTTTAATTTAATAAATAAAAAGATACTAAGCTGCCTGATTTAGCGCGGTTTGGTATCTTTTATTTAAAATAAAAGGAAAGGTCAAGTAAAATTAAATGCAACAGGCAAACAGTGAACAAATGCTTCAAAGCTTGGTTTCGAATATTCAGGCAAGCGGCTTAAAGCGAAAATTAATTTTTACGTTTATAATCATTGCACTATTCCGTTTTGGAGCGCAATTACCGATTTTTGGTATTAACAATGAGGTTTTTCAGGCACTTGCAGCCGGAAATAATATGATAGGTTTTCTTGATTTGTTTTCAGGCGGTGCGTTAGGTAAAGTTTCAATTTTTGCACTTGGTATCGGGCCATATATTACGGCTTCAATTATTATGCAGCTTTTAGCAGTAATAATTCCCTATTTGGAAAATCTTCAAAAAGAAGAAGGGGAAGCGGGGCGCCGTAAAATTCAGCAATTAACAAGACAGTTTACTGTTATTTTGGCATTTTTCCAATCATTTGTATTTGTTACTATTTTATCAAAATTGCCGGGTTCTATTATGCACACGGTAAATCCTGTTATGTTTTTCATCGGGTCTATGATAGCTTTAACTGCAGGGGCTGTTATGGTTATGTGGCTTGCAGAATTAATAACAGAAAAAGGGATAGGTAATGGCGGTTCGCTTTTAATCTTTGTTGGTATTATTTCAGGAATTCCTTTATATACACAAAGAACAGCTACCCTTGTATCACAGGATCCGAGATTGCAGCTTGGAATTATGGCTTTGCTTTTGATTTTTGTTGCAACAATTATTTTCATTATTGTGCTTCATGATGCCGTTAGAAAAGTGCCTATAGTTTCAGCAAGACGTCAGGTTGGGAATAAAGTTTATGGCGGGCAAAATTCAAATATTCCGTTTAAATTAAATCCGGGCGGGGTTATGCCGATTATCTTTGCTGTTGCAATTTTGTTGTTCCCTGCAACAATTTTGGGGTTTGTTCATCAAATGAATATTGCAAACCCTGCACTTAAAAATGTTTTAACATCAATGAGTAATTTTTTAAGCCCTTCAAGTGTAAGTTATTATGTGATTTATTTCTTGTTGATTGTAGCTTTGACATTTTTCTATGCTTCAATTATGCCTAATATGCAGCCAAAGGAAATTGCAAACAACCTTAAAAAATACGGTTCTGCAATTCCTGGTGTGAAGCCGGGCAAGCCGACGGCAGAAAAACTGGATGAAATTTTATCAAGATTGATGTTTATAGGTGCTATTGCGCTTGGTATTATCGCAATGGTGCCGACTGTTGCATCAGGTTTAACAGGTATTACGACCCTTCAAGGGCTAGGGGCCACATCTCTTATCATTATGGTGGGTGTTGCGCTTGATTTTATCAATCAGATAAAAACACACATGCTTGCTAAAAATTATGAAAGCTTCCTAAAGCAGGAACAATAAAGTTTTAAAGGGCGCTTGGATATTTTGACTCAGGTGCCTTTAAAATTTTAAAAACAAGTTTTTAATATTTTTAAAAAGAAAAGAGTAGTTTTTATGAAAAAAGTATTTATTTTTTTAGGACCTCCGGGCTGCGGTAAAGGAACACAGACAGATAGATTATCTAAAGAATTAAAAATTCCACACGTAGATACAGGTTCGCTTTTAAGGGAAAATATTAAAAACGAAACTGAATTTGGTAAAGTTGCAAAAAGTTTTATTGATAAAGGGCAATTAGTGCCGATTGAAGTTGTGCAATCTGTTATAAATGAAAGAATTTCAAGAGAAGATTGTAAGAACGGATATATTTTAGACGGTTTTCCAAGAAGCTTAGAGCAGGCTGAAGCACTTAAAAAGATGTGGGAAAATTCACCTTTTAAATTTGAAAAAAGCGAAAAGGTTGCAGTTTATTTTGATATTCCGATGGATGTTTTGGTTGAAAGGCTTGTAAACAGACGTTCTTGTCCAAAATGTGGAAAAATTTACAACCTTAAAAGCTCTGCTCCAAAAACAGAAGGCAAATGTGATATCTGTAATGTTGACCTTGTTCAAAGAAAAGACGATACCAAAGAAACGGCAGTGCTAAGGTTTGAAACCTACAACAATGAAACAATGCCTTTGCTTGATTTTTATAAAAATGAAGGCATTCTGGTTCAAATTGATGCAAATAAAGGCATAGATGAAGTTTATCTTGAATTAAAGAAGGCAATAAATGATTAATAAAAAATCAAGAGAAGAATTGAAACTGATGCGCCATGCAGGCGGGGTTGTGGCGCTTGTGCATAAGGCAATGAAAGAGGCTGTAGTACCTGGTATTTCAACTTATGAGCTAGATGAAATTGCGGCGAAGGTTATAAAAGAGAATAAATGTATTCCAACGTTTTTAGGATATAACGGTTTCCCTGGGTGCATTTGTGCTTCAATAAACGACGAGGTGGTGCATGGAATTCCGTCGCGTGACCGTATTTTAAAAGAGGGGGATATAATCTCAATTGATGTAGGGGCGACATATCGCGGTATGGTGGGAGATTCTGCCTGGACTTATCCTGTTGGAAAAATTTCAAAAGAATATGAAGATTTGCTTAAAATAACAGAACTTGCGCTATTTAACGGTATTGATAAAATGCGCCCTGGTAATGTTTTGGATGATATTTCAGGGGCCGTTGAAGATACGGCGCTCGGGGTTGCCTCAAATATTCCTGAGGAACTTCAAGGTAAAAAATATGGAATTGTGCGCCAATATGGCGGGCATGGCGTCGGGCGGAATATGCATGAAGACCCGTTTTTGTTTAATTACAGGGTAAAAAATAATACAAAAATTAAGCAAGGATATGTTATTGCAATTGAGCCTATGATAAATTTAGGGGTGGATGAAGTCGTGGTTTCTGCTCAAGACAACTGGTGTGTTTCCACGGCGGATAATAAGGCTTCCGCGCATTTTGAACATACGGTTGCAGCGACTGATGACGGCCCTTTGATTTTAACGGCGCTTGAATAATTATAAAATTTTAGATATAAGACTTGTGATTTTTTCAAAATAGCCGTAAGTGTTGTTATATTTAATTTCAATACTTTCATTTTTTGTTAGCGAAATGTATGTAATTGAAATGTTCTGTGTCTCATAAGATTTATAAAGTTTTGAGGCGCAATAAAGATAAACAATGGTTTGAATGTCATTTTCAGGGTCTTTTGGAATATTTAAAGTTTTCCAATCATAAATTTGAACCTTATCTTCTTTAATTAAAACTGCATCAAACCTTCCTGTGAGGTAGAATACAGGCATTATATCTGTTGTGCATTTTATTAAAAACGGCTGCTCTATATATTTTTTATCTGCCTGTTTTAATGATTGAATTTCATCAAATTCTTTAATTTTTTCTATAAATTCTCTATCTTTTTGTGCAAGTGAGGTTTCAATTTTTGATGTATCAAAATTTTTTAGGTAAAAACATAAAAAATTGTGCAGATTTTGCCCTGCCTTTGCCTTTTTGTTATCGGGGGCAAAATAAAGATTTTCAATGTATTTTAGCTTAAATTCTTCAACATCTTTTTCTAAAAGTTTTAGAGAATTTGCGCTGAATGTATCAAAAACGCTTAGCTGTTTATTTTTCGGGTTTAAATTTGTCATATTCTGCCTCCCTTAATATCTTTCAATTCAAAAAGTTCATTCGGGGTTTTTTCTTTAACTTTATTGAATATTTTATATTCAAGCGCAGAACTTAAATACAGCTTGTTTTTAGCCCTTGTGATGCCAACATACATCAGGCGGAAGTTTTCATCCAAAATTTCTTTTTTTAATTCACTCTCACCTTTAGGATTTGTTTTTACGCTTTCAATCAGTTTTGAATTTTCTTTAAGTTTAATATCTTCAAGGTTTAAAGACAGATTATCTTTATACAATTCGGGGATAAAGACGTGGTCGAATTCATCTCCTTTGGATTTATGCAGGGTTAAAATTTTTACAGAGCCGTCTGATTTTTTATTTTCATCCTGAATAAGCTTAATTCCTGTTCTGTTTATTTTATCAGAAAGAATGTTTAATCTTTCAACGGTATCTTCAAAGGTTTTATACTGGCTGAATATTTTTGAAACTATACCTGAAACAAGCGGCACATTTGCTTTTTGAAGTAGGTCATTTGAAAAATAAAATTCACCTGTTTTATAAGCAATTTCATAAATCGGAACATTCCAGAATGAAAGAAAATATTTTAAATCCCAAAATAAACCGAAATATTCATTGTTTCCTAAGATGAAAGGAGAATTTTGTTTCTCTAAAAATTCAAAAATTTCAAAGTCATTTTTATAAAAGCCAAGTTCATAGAGGGTTTTAGCGCAATTTTTTACATTTTTGTTGTTTAAGGGGTTGTTTATAAAGTTTAAGATGGCTAAAACGGTGCGAAATACAGGGTTTAGGTTTAGTGTATCAGAATTTGTTGTAAATTTAATGTTTGAGAATTCCGTTATATGTTCTCCCCAAAGGCTTACAGCGCGGTTGCTCCTTAAAAGTATTGCAATGGTTGCATTTGGGTCTTCTTTTTGGATTTTATTTATGTTATCCAAAATAAATTTCTTTTCTTCCGCCTCGGTTTTGAAAATGAATGTTTTAGCACTTTTATTATCTATAATATTTTTTCCTTCAACAGGTTTTGTTTCAACGGGATAAAATGCGCTTTTTGAGACACTTTCACCGAATTTAATAAGGTTATTTGCTAAATTTATAACGCCAGTTGAATTTCTGTTTGAATAATTCATTGTAACATTTTGATTTTCTTCAATGAATTTTTTAAACCCTTTAACATCGGCATTTGAAAAGGTTGTGGTTATTGCCTGATTGACATCTCCGCATCTTATCAGGTTTTTATGGTTGTCTGATAAAATTTTTATTAATTCCTGCTGAATTTCGCTTGAATCCTGCGCTTCATCTTCGATAATATATTGCATCAAATTTTGATAATATTCTCTAACACCTTTATCCATCTGAAGAAGGCTTAAAGAAAGGGATAAAAGGTCATCGTAATCTATTAAATTGTTTGATAAAAGGGTGGTTTTATAATTCAGATAAATCCTTTTAAAAAGGGGTGAGAGCCTATCTTCATCTTTTATTTTCTGGTTTTTATAGGCGCTTATTGAGCGTTCATAAAGCTCTGCCTTCATAGTATCTAGGCCTAAATTATAGGTAATTTCCTTTATGATTGCACTTCTTTTTATTTCATCTACTATTTCAAAATCCACATCAAGATTGATTTTAACGTGGTTATTATTTTCTCTTAAAATTCTTAGTGCAAGGCCGTGGATTGTTGATATATGCGGAAGTTCCGTAAGGTTTTTAAAATTGGATTTTATTCTTTCCTTAAAATTTCTTGCGGCAGAATCCATAAAAGTGAGAACGAAAATATTCTGCGGGGCAATATTTTCATCTAAAAGTTTCATAATAAGCGCAAGCATTATTGTAGTTTTGCCTGCTCCTGCAACGGCATTTACAGCCATTTTACCCTCTTTATATTCTAAAACAGGAGCCTGATCCGGACGGGGAACAATCTTAAATTCTTTTTCGGATTTGGTTTTTAAAACGGGGTTTGGCTCAATAAAGAAATGGTTGATGCCTTTAAAATTTTCCGTGCCTAAAAAATCGTAGATGCTTGAATAAATATAGATTTTGCTGTCATTTTCAGAAGATGTACAGGCGGGCGTATCAGGGGATGAATCATTTAAAAGGAAAATTTTTCTTAAAATTCTTGCCGTTTTATCAAGGGTGCAATTTATATTGTCTTCAAGCTCGAAACTCTTTTTATTCCAGCTTTTTTGAAAAACCCATGCATTATACAGGGGGCCTATATCCTGTTTTACCCAATTTGAACTTGTGGTATCAATTAAAAACGTGTGTTTTGATTTTATTGAATTATCGATTAATTTTTGTGCTGTAGACACTATAACGGCATCTTCTTCTTTAATTTCACTATCAAGAGGGTTTTCTGAAATTATGGTATTTTCAAGCTGTATGATTAAATCTTTATTTGAAACGGTTTGCACCTCTGTATTGGTTTGTGTGTTTGCGTTAAAAATTTCTTCAAAATCTCTTATCTGTTTTAAAAGCTGGTTAATTTTTCTTATTACATCTTTATTTTCTGGTTTTAATTTAACATATTTATTTGAAAGGGTATAAAGCTGCTCTGATAAAGGTTTTTCTTTAATATCGTCGTTTAATTCCAAAAATTCTTCTATATCTTTATTTTCCCTGTATTTTTCAAAACATTGAAAAATATTCTCGCCCGAATTCTCGGAATTTATTTCATAATCATCCGCAATTTTTAAAGTGAGGTTGAAATCGAGTTTTAAAATATTTGCAAGAATTCCGCGCAAGATATATGGAGAAATTTTAAGGTTTTTGTTGTTTAGAAGCTTTAAAATTTCCAAAATTGAACCTATGAAAGGATTTTGGGATAATTTTTCGCTGCCTGAAATAAACCTTACTTTTGCGTTTATTTTTTCTAATTGGATTTTAAGATAATTATCAATATTTGGGGTAACAATTGCTATATCCTTTGGATTAAGCCTGTTTTTGGGGTTTGAGAGAAGCGAATTTATATTTTGAATAACTTCATCTATCATCTCATCTTCCCTGATAAAGCTTTTTATTATTGAATTTTCAATTAAAACAGGGGCATTATTTTTTATGTTATGGAAAATTTCATCCGCTTTTTTATCTTTTTGCATTTGAGGCAAAATAAGAGGTTTTTCATTTAAAAAATGTTCAAAATTGTATTCAATAGCACCTAAAAAACCCTTTCTTGAGCTTCCGTATTCATCGTATGCTATAAAAAATTCTTTAATATCCTTTTTAATGTGGCTTAAATATTGAAAAAGGGCGGGGGTGATTTCATCTGCATCATCTAAAAAAACGTATTCAAAGGGATTTGTGGAATTTTCATAAACAAATTTAAATATATCAGTCTGGCGAAGATAGTCAAAAGCCCGAAGGGAGAGAGTTTTTTTCCTGTACAAATTCAGTGCATTTTTGATATCTGAATAAAACGGGTCAAGTAAAATTTTTGATTTTTCTTTGATTTCATCTGCTGAAAGTGCGTTTAAAACACAGAGAGAATATCGCCTTAAAAGCTGGTGGAGCAGGTTTACTTTCGAATTGTACCCAAGAAATTGAATTTCATCTATCGCCTTTTTAAAAATATACTGGCTCACTTCAAGCCCAGAAAGGTTTGGAGAAATTTTTGCATTATCATCTTTAATTTGATTTTCTATTAATACCCAATTTTCCAGAATTTTATTGTAGATAAGCCCGAAAAACGTATATACATTAAGGTTTGTCACTGCATCAACTTCAAGGTTCTTTTTTATTTTTTTTATAAATTCATTTTTTTTCTTTGAATTTTGCACAATTACAAGAATTTTATCCGCGCTAATTCCTTCATTTAAAAGCTGTGCGCATTTTTTTAACAAAATTTCGGTTTTATTTGAATTTATGTTTCCTTTGATGAGCATTTTTATAAAATATCCATAGGGTCAACATCTACAACCATTTTTATATCGTTTGGAAGTATAATTTTTCTTAAAAAAGAAAGGATGATATTGTGACCTTTTTCTTCAAGTTTGTTTTTTACGATTATATTGAAGCGGAATTCGCCCTTGATTTTTTCCACAACACAAGCCGCAGGTCCCATTACAATAAGTCTTTCCGATAAGCTTTGCTTGTTAATCCAATTTTTCAGGCGCATAGTGATTTCAAGTGCCGATTTTTCGGCACGGAAATTATTACCGGAGCTTAAGATTATTCTTATAATTTTTGCAAATGGCGGATAATCAAAGGCTTCACGGATTTCAATTTCATTTTCAAAAAAGCTTTCGTAATCCTGCTCGCGGGCCTTATCAAGGAAAATATTTGAATTATTAAAGGTTTGAAAAATTACCTTGCCCTCATTCTTTCCGCGCCCGGAGCGTCCTGCAACCTGGCAGAGAAGCGAGAAACCGCGTTCTGAGCTTCGAAAATCAGGCAGATTAAAGCTTAAATCAGCGTTTATAACGCCAACAAGCGTGACATTCGGGTTATCAAGCCCTTTTGCAATCATTTGCGTGCCGATTAAAATATCAATATCGCCACTTGAAAAGGCTTCCAATATTTCAAAATGTTCGTTTTTTTTGGTTAAACTGTCTGAATCAAGCCTTTGGATTTTATAATCAGGGAAAAGTTTTCCTGCAATTTCTTCTACCCTTTGGGTACCTGTGCCGAAGTTTTCCAAAGTGCCTTCAGTTTCACATTTTGGGCATTTTGTTAAATTTTTAATCTCATAATTACAATAGTGACAGCGGTGAGATTGTGTTTGGGAATGATAAATCAGAGGAATTGCGCATTTTGGGCATTCAATTACTGTAGAACATTCCATGCACTGTGTGTAGCTTGAAAAGCCGCGTCTATTGATTAAAAGGATGACCTGATTTTTATTTTGGACGGTTTTATGTATTTCATCGGTTAAATATTGAGAAAAAATGCCGTTGTTGCCAAAGCCTCTTTCCATACGCATATCGACAATTTTTACCTTGGGAAGTTCTGCATTATTAAATCTTTTATTTAAAACAAAGAGTGAATTAGAATTTTTTGCTTCATAATAGCTTTGAATATCAGGGGTGGCGCTTCCTAATATTAATTTTGCACCCTGATTTAATTCAGTTAATTTTTTGGCAACTTCAATAGCAGAATATCTTGGCGATGGCATGGTTTGTTTGTAGGAAGAATCGTTTTCTTCATCTATTATTATAAGCCCCAAATTTTTTACCGGTGCAAACACGGAAGAGCGGGCGCCAAGCAGGATTTTTATTTCATCGTTTCTTAATTTTTGCCATACTTTATATTTTTCGGCTTCAGAAATCGTGCTGTGCCAGATACCTACTATATCTTTGCCGAAACGTTTTATGGTACGAGAGGTTAGCTGCGACACAAGAGCAATTTCAGGTGCCAGAAAAAGGACGTTTTTACCCTCTTTAATTGTATCTTCAATCAGTTTAAAATAAATTTCCGTTTTGCCGGAGCCTGTAATACCGTATAAAAGTGATGTTTTAGCGTTAACTTTTTTAATATCGTCGTAAATCTTTTGCTGCTCAGGTGTAAGGGTATTTTTATTTTTGGATTTTTCAACCTGAAGCACCTTCAATTCTTTGTTTGGTTTTCTGTAATTTTTTAGATTTTTCTGAAAAAATTTTTCAGGCAAAGCCGTTTTTAAAACGGTAGGAAGGTCTGAAAAATAATAATTTGCAACCCATTCAAGCATTTTAAGGTATTCAAGGGTAAACATAGGCTCTGTATCCAAAAGTTCATCAATATATTTTGCTTTGATGCTTTCTTCAAGATAGTTTGAAAACCCGACAACGTAGCCTTTTATTTTACGTGTGCCTTTGCCGAAGGGCAAGGTTGCAGGCTGCCCTATTTTTATAACATCTTTCATATCATCTGGGATGAGGTATGAAAAAGTTTTTGTGCCAAGCTTTGTTATATCAACAAGGCACAAGGCGTATTTATAAGTATTTTGAACAGTTTCTTCCTGCATCTTTAATTTAGCCCTGTTTTTTTAATATGTTTAATTTGTTTAGTTCAAGCTGCTCAAAGATTGTTTTTTGAACGGCGGTACCTGTTGAATAAACGCTGTTTGCAGGAAGAATTTTGATATTTGATGTGACAGGTGATAGGGCGGTTACTGTCATAATATAATCCTTTGCACCTGTTCTAAAAAGGATATAACCGCTTTTAGATTGTATTTCAATTATTTCATAATTAAGACTGTTTAAAACCGAAAGTGATGTTAAATACATATTATCGGCTGAAACTCCGAAATTTTTAGAAGAATCATCAAGATATGTGGCGGCGCTTACCTCCGTATTTATCATATTTAGCGCTATTAACAGTAAAGCAGACAATATTATTTTTTTCATTATTTGCTATCCTTCCAGGTTTTCCCGATTTTAACATCTGCAACCAAAGGCACTTTTAAAGGCTGGTCTAATTCCATTGCTTTTGTGATGATTTTTGAAGCTTCATCAAGGTAATCATTCTGTACTTCAAGCACAAGTTCATCATGCACCTGTAAAAGCATTTTTGCAGGAATATTTTTTGCGGTTAAATCCTTATCCAGCCTAATCATTGCCATTTTAATCAAATCTGCGGCAGAGCCTTGAAGCGGAGCATTTATTGCGGCGCGTTCCGCAAATTCTCTTATTTTAGAGTTTCTTGAATTTAATTCTTCCCCTAAATAACGTCTTCTGCCATACATTGTTTCTACATATCCTGTATCATGGGCTTGAATTAGCGTATTTGTAATATAGGTGTTGATTTTCGGGTATTGCCTGAAGTATTTATCAATGAAGGTTTGTGCTTCAATCGGTGTGATACCGAGGGCTGAAGCCAAGCCATAGCGGGTTTGGCCGTATACAATGCCAAAATTTACCGCTTTTGCTTTTCTTCTCATCTCTTTTGTAACATCTTCGGGGGGAATATCGAAAATTCTTGAAGCTGTGAGGGTGTGGACATCTATATTATGATAAAAAGCATCTATCAGGGCTTTATCTTCTGATATATGAGCCAAAAGTCTTAATTCTATTTGGGAATAATCTGCTGCAATTATGGAATAATCGCTATTGCAGGGGATAAAGGCGGCTCTTATTCTGTTTGAAAATTCAGTTCTAACGGGAATATTCTGCAAATTAGGGTCAGAGCTTGAAAGGCGCCCTGTTGTGGTTACAATTTGATTAAAATGTGTATGCAGCTTGTTATCTTTTCCTAAGAGTTTTGGAAGATTATCAACGTACGTTGTTTTTAGCTTCATCAAGGTGCGGTGTTCCAGAATATTGCTGGCAATTTTATGTTCAAGGGCAAGGTCTTCAAGGATTTTAGCATTTGTTGAATACCCTGTTTTATTTTTTTTGCCGGGTTTAATTTTTAGTGTGTCAAAAAGCACTTCCCCCACCTGTTTTGGAGAATTTATATTGAAAATTCTGCCAGCCTGTGCGTAAATATCGTTTTCGAAATTTGAAACTTTTCCGTTTATTTCATCGGATAGTTCCTTTAAATAGGCTGTATCAAGACAGACACCTGTTTTTTCCATTTTGGATAATACAAATGCTAAAGGTAATTCAATATCATTCAGAAGCTTTTTTTCAGCATCTGTGAAAGTTTGTTGATAAAAATTGTGAAGTTTTAAAATACAGGATACAAGCTCGTTTTTATTGGCTTCATCCGGCATAAATTTTAAATAGCTTTGAATTTGGCTCATTAAATCATGACGGCGTGATGAATCTTTTACATAGCTTGAAAGCATAACATCATCTATAACGCCTGAAATTACAATGTTTTCAGGTATTTTTTCAAGAGTGCCTTTAATATCAAAGGTTATTTTTTTAATTGCGGGATTAGAGAGAATTTCTTTTGCAGGCAGGTTTTCAAGAGAGCAAGATGTTGAAAAGCCTTCTTTTGCAAAGTATGCGGTGTTTGTATCAATTAAAAAAGAAATAATTTCATTTTCTTTAAGCTCTTTTTTAAAGGTGTTAAAATCTATTTCTTGAAAACTTGGTGTAGATTGGGTTTGAGGTTCAATTATCCCGAACAGCGAACCTTGAAGAGGAGATTCAAGCTCTATACCATCCTTTTCTTCTTTGAATTTTACAATCGGGGTTTCTTCTTGTGCAGTATCCTGCAAAACAGTGTTTGGTGCCGTGGTGTTTTCATCCTTACAAAGGAAAGGTTTTAGAAGGTTATTAATATTTTTTACAAAGCTAAAGAACTGAACTTTATTGAAAAATTCAACAACATTGCTTTTCTTTTCAACCTCAAGGCAGGTGGTATCAAAATTAAAATCAATATCAACATCAGTTTTTATTGTTGCAAGAAACTGTGAAAGATAGGCAGTTTCTTTATTTTCAATCAATTTTTCTTTGACGGATTTTTTTGAAATATTTTCTATATTTTCATAAATATTTTCAAGCGTTTTATATTCATTTAAAAGACTGGAGGCGGTTTTTGGCCCTATACCTTTAACGCCCGGGATGTTATCTGATGTATCGCCGCAAAGTGCTTTATAATCTATAACCTGATTTGGGTATACTTCCATTTTTTCATAAACTTTGTTCCAATCGTAGGTTAAAATTTCACCTTTGCCTGGGATTAATACTTTTACTGTTCCTTCTTTATCAATGAGCTGGAAACTATCTCTGTCGCCTGTTAAAATGTAGGTTTTATGATGAAGGGCGGTTGCTTGTTTTGAGATGGTGCCTATAATATCATCCCCTTCAAAGCCTTCTTTTGTGTAAATCGGGATACTTAATGCTTTTAAGCCTTCCATAATAAGTCCTAGTTGCGGGCGGAGGCTATCTGGCATGGCTTCCCTGTTTGCTTTATAGCATTCATATTTTTCCAAACGGAAGGTGTGTCTTGAAACATCAAAGGCTACAGCTATAGAATCAGGTTTTATGTTATCAAGCCCGTTATTCTGTTTTAAAAGGTCAAAAATTGATTTAAAAAACCCGTAAACAGCCCATGTAGGAGTGTGTTCCGTGGTTTGCATATTTGTGCGCTCAAGAGCAAAAAACATTCTAAATGCGAGAGCATGCCCGTCTATTAAAAGCAGTGTTTTTGATTTATTATCTTCCATTAAACTCCCCTCGCATATAAAAAGCATCTTTAATACAATTTTACATCAAATATTAATCTTTTAAAAATGTTTGCCTGCTTATTATTTTGACAGAATTCAGGGCGGTTGCAACCGGATTTGTTTCCAAGGCTGCAGGAGTTTCAATTGTACCATCCACATTACAGGTGTCTGTTTTAATTATTTTAATGTATTGAATAAGTCCTAAGGTTTTATTGTTGTCAGCTGAAAAATCATATTTAGTATTTTCTTTTGATATGCAGGCCGCATCATAAGTTTTATCAATGTTTGAGATTGTAAAATGTGTTCTTTCAACGTCATCGCTCATTGAACCTATTTCAATCCATTTAATGTTATCATCTCCTGTGGAATTTCCCTGTTTTAAGCCTGCAAAAATAAGATAGGGTCTGTTGTATGAGATTTCAAGGTCGTTTCCGTTTTTATCAGTTATTATTTCTTTTGCCTTAAAGGTATAAGAATTTTCATCGTTTCCAATTTCATCTAAAGAAAATTGATAAGTGGAGGCGTAAGAGGTTTGGATGATTTTTATTACACCTATTCCTGCATACCGCAAAAATAGTGTTGGGATTGAAGCTTGGGTTGCAATTTTTATTTTAACGGAAGATGAACTATCAACCTTTGCATCAATCTCTGTTATTTCAAAGCGGTAGTTTCCAGCTATATTATAATCTGAATAAAGGCTTTCGAAGCGTTCTTTAAGAGGGTTTAAGCTTTCTTTTGTTTTTTTGGTTTCAGGAAGGGAATTTAAATATGATGCCATATAAAGGGCAATGGTTTCTGTTATTTTTTGGGTTTTATATCTTGATGTTACGGTATATCCGACATCTATGGCACATATGCAAAATACAAGAAATGCCATCATAAAAATGATGATAGAGCCTGTAAGAGAGGCGCGTGATTTTCTAAAGGCATTACATTTTGGATTTAAAATCTTCACTGAATTTGTGCCTCCGGAATTTCTATGTTGTTATTTTCTTCAGCCTCTTCTGTTTTTTGTTCAAAATTGTCTGCATCCAAAGCTTCATCTTCATCATTATCAGTATTTTCTTCAACATCCGGTGCAGATACTTCTTTTGGTGCTATGGTATAAGAATTTTCAAAGAAATTGTTTGAAATATCGTATGAATTTTTTCTTAATATAGCACTGTTTATAGGGATTATTGTTAGATAATTGTAGCTTTCCGGGTTAAAATTATCTATGCCGTTAAAAATTTTAAAGGTGGATGTGTATCTATACATCCCTATTAAAAAATCTATATCGCCTGCACTTACAAGCTTTAGTTCAAGCGAATCTCTGGCCGGGGCATGTCTTTCGTTCAGAAGAATAATAGCATAGCGCTTAATATCATTTACAGTTTCATTTTTTAATTCAACGGAGTCTTTGTCTAAATCAGTTTCTGGTGTAATTTTATTTGTAAGTGCTATGAAACTTATTGCTTCATAAAGGGAAGAATTAAATTTATAATTTGTGTGGATTGTAATTGCAATTTGATAAACTATTCCTACAAAAAACATAACAAAAGGGGCAAGAAGAGCTAACTCCACAATATGTTGAGCTTTTTTAAATTTAAAACCACATATTTTCGTTTGCTTCAAGGTTTGCCCCTTAAGTTTATATTTTAAGTTTTATAAAACTTTATTTGTTTTCCTTGGCTTCTTTTGCAGCTTCCTTAGCATTGCCAAAGGAATAATTTAAATCTTTGTAGGTAATATCAATAGGCAAATACCCCGGGTCTTTTAAGAAGATATAAAAGAAATCAGAGCTTCCTGTTTTGATGACACCTGCAGAAGATATTGTGTGAGATGATATGCCTTTTGCAATAGAGCCTATTTGGCTTGTTGCAGCATTGTTTACAGTGTTTTGATTAGAAGCTGCATTTACCATATTGTTAACATTTTGATAAGCATTTTGAATATCTGCAAAAGCGCCTAAAGTAGGTGCAATGTTTGATAAGCCGTTATATGTTCCTGTTTCATAGCTTTGATAAGCATTCAAATAGCTTGAAGGCGGAATAGGTTTTAGGGTTTCGTTCCCTGCTTTAATTACAAAATCTTTCAGATAGAAAACATAATCAGATGCTGTAGAATTATTTTTAATATTTATATAAACTACAAGTGCATCAGGAAGAGGGGTTTTTGCAACCCCTAACTTCATATTAATGTTTTCTTCATCTGATGTTTTTGTATATGTTGAAAAAGTGAAGAGTTCACTTGTTTGGAGCGATGCGCTTTTTTTAGCATCAAAATCATCCCCAACGTAGCTTAAAGAGGTGCAGCCTGATAAAAGAACCATGGCGCCTCCTAAAACCATTGTTAAAAACAGGTTTTTGATTGAATTTTTAGTTAAAGCGGCATTTTTCTTCATCGCTTACTCCTTTAATTGTAAGGTTTACTCTTCCTTTGTCGTCAATTTTTACAACTTTAACGATAACATTGTCGCCTATATTTAAGCGGGATTCAACGGTGTCAATTCTTTCGTTGCATACTTGTGAAATATGCACCATACCGTCTTTTCCTGGAGCTAATTCAACAAATGCACCAATCGGGATAATTCTAACGACTTTACCTTTATAAACTTGCCCCGGCTCTGCCTTGAAGGTTAAATCTTTAATCATTTTGATTGCAATATCTGCGCCTTCTTTATCATTTGATGTGATTGTAACTGTACCGTCATCTTTAATGTCAATTTCAGCACCTGAGGCATCAATGATGCTTCTAATCATTTTGCCGCCAGGCCCGATTACTGTTCCGATGTCTTCAGTTGGAATAGTCATAGAATATAATCTTGGTGCAAATTCTGACAAATCTTTATTAGGTTCAGAGATTGCTTCTCTCATTTTGCCCATAATGTAAATTCTGCCGTCTTTTGCCTGATATAAAGCTCTTCTTAAAGTTTCATTTGAAATGCCTTTAATTTTCATATCCATTTGAAGAGCAGTAATTCCTGTATCGTTACCTGTTACTTTAAAGTCCATATCACCAAGGAAGTCTTCAATACCTTGAATATCAGTTAAAACAACGTCTGTGTCACCTTCTTTAATAAGACCCATTGCAACGCCGCCTATCATACATTTAACAGGAACGCCTGCATTCATCAAAGCCATAGAGCTTGCACAAGTTGAACCCATTGAAGTTGAACCGTTTGATTCAAGTACATCCGAAGTTACTCTTATTGTGTAAGGGAAATCTTTTTCATCAGGTAAAGCCGGAACATTGGCGCGTTCGGCAAGGTTGCCGTGGCCGATTTCACGTCTGCCCGGACCTCTTAATGGTTTTACTTCACCAACTGAAAAGCCAGGGAATATGTATTTGTGCATATAGCTTTTTTTGGTTAGCGGGTCAACGCCGTCTAATTCCTGAGCCATAGCAGGGCCTGCAAGAGTTGCACAGGATAAAATTTGGGTTTGGCCTCTTGTAAATACAGCACTACCGTGCGCTCTTGGGATAACCCCTACTTCACACCAGATGGGACGTACTTCAAAAGTTTTTCTGCCGTCAGCTCTGACACCTTCATTTACAATCATTGCTCTCATGATTTTCTTTTCAAGAGCTTTAAATTCTTCTGCTACAAAATCAATACCTGTTTCTTCCATCATAGCTTTAATAGGATGGGTATCATCAAGCGCTGTTACTTTGTCTTTTACGATTTGCTTTGCTTCATCAAGCTTGTTTTTTCTGTAATCACGGTCAAAGTTATGATAAGCATCAACAATCATATCGTAGCAATTGTCTTTAATAATCGCTGCAAGTTCAGATGTATCGTAAGGGTTAACAAATTCTTCTCTTACAATGCCGCAGCGGTTTGCAAATTCAATCTGTGCTTCGCATTGTTTTTTAATTTCAACTTGTGCAAATTCAACAGCTGCCATTATATCGTCTTCTGTTACGAATTTGCAGCCTGCTTCAACCATAATAACAGATTCCATTGTACCTGCTACAACGATATCCATATCTGATTCAAGAGCTTCCTGATGGGTTGGGTTTGCAACGAAATTGCCGTCAATTCTGCCGACTCTAACAGCACCTACAGGCCCTTCAAAAGGAGCGCCTGAAAGCATTAAAGCGGTTGATGCACCTAAAATTGCAAGTGTATCAGGCTGGTTTTTCTGGTCATAGCTGAATAGCTGAACAACAACCTGAACATCGTTTCTATATCCTTTAGGCCATAAAGGACGGATAGGACGGTCAATTAATCTTGAAACCAATATTGCTTTTTCAGAAGATTTTCCTTCAGTTCTTGTGAAACCGCCGGGGATTCTTCCTATTGCGGACATTCTTTCTTCATAATCAATTAATAATGGGAAAAAATCTATTCCAACACGAGGCTCTTTACTAACTGTTGAGTGAATAAAAAGCATTGTGTCTTCACATCTTACGGTAACAGATGAAGTAGCACTTTGTGCGTATTTTCCTGTTTCAATTTCTACAATCTTCCCGCCGATTGTAATTTGCATTTTTTTAGATTCTGGCATGTTTTCCATTTTTCTTTTCTTTCTTTAAATTTCTACACTTCTTTATTTTCCTTAATTTTATAATAAAGATGGATTAAAGGAAAGAAAAATTTTGTATTTTCAATTAAGCTAAAAATTACTATTTCAACTCCCAAAATCATTGTATTGTCATTGCGAGGGGGTTTTAGACGACCGCGGCAATCCAGCCATAATCAACTAATTATGATTTTTACTGGATTGCTTTGCATACACTCGCAATGACAGAATTTTATTCTAAATTTCAATAAAAAAAAGGAGTGCTAAGGTTACAATAAGCACTCCTTGAAAAGTTGTTCATCTAAAAATTTGATTAAAAGTTTAAGTATTTACCATTTAATGAATACATATCCATTTCCTCCATTTCCGCCTACGCCATAGAGGGAGAAACTTTCAAAGCCTCCGCCTCCTCCGCCTGAGCCTGCTCTTCCATAGTCTGTCCCCATATACAATGTATTTAAAAGATAAAGACCGGATTCTGCATTAATATTGGTAATTTTACATTCATTTTTGTCAGTATTTGATACAAAAGAGCTTGTTTCATAATATGAACTTAACCCTCCACAGCCGCCATCAGTTCCAATTCCCGATTTACCACCATTACCTCCCATACTCTTTTTAGTTTTTGTACTATCGTAGTTGTATCCGTTAGTTCCTTTTAACCCTTCTTTTATTGTTATTCCAAAACCAACTCCGGGGTTTACCTTATTTCCTCCGTTTCCTGCAAGCCCTCCTATTGAATATACATCTGTATGGGTACCTGTTTTTCCTCCAAGCCCCGGGTTTGCTTCTATAACCTTTGAACTTGAATATTTAAAGCTGCTTTTATACCCGTCTTCCCCATCAGCATTTACATTTCCACCTTTACCACCTTTTCCTGCAATTACTTCATAACTTTTGCCTGCATCTACTTCAAGCGATGCAATGGCTGCCATAGAACCACCACCTCCACCGCCCCCTGAAGCACCTGTTCTTTCAACATCATAAGTTAATTTTGCATATCCTATATATCCACCTCCGCCTTTACCTGTTAAAACAGCTGATGAATTTGCACCTCTTCCTGCACTTCCTCCTCCGCCTCCTGCACCATAAGGATAGTTTGTTCCTGATACTGAAGGAGATTTACCGTTTATTGAATTTTGTGTTGCAGTAGATGTTGCTATTCCGCTTCCTCCGCTTCCCCCTGCAAGGCTTGTATTATATGTTGAAGCTGCACCATTTCCCCCGTTTACTGTTTCATTGTATGAAACGGTTTTTGAAACTCCATTGCTTCCACCTTTTGAAACCACTGTTCCATAGTTTGAACAATTTACGGCAGTATAATCTGTAGAATTTGTTCCTATTGCACAAGTTGCATTGGTACCGCCTGCTGTGCCACAGGCTGATGTTGTTGCTGCTTTACCAAAGTTTCCTCCCATTGCACAGAAAAAGAATATACCGTTTCCTTCGCTATCCTGTACCTGTAAGCAGCTTGGGGTTCCTGCACTTCCGTTTACACCAGCTTCACCTCCTGCACCAGCTTCGCCCCTTTGTATATTTATCCTGTTTCCTTTTTCAAATAATTTTTTCCCATTGTATGTTTCAGGGAGAGTGTAGTTATATACTCTTGCGCCTGCTCCTCCGCCTCCGCCTGTTTTGTAAGCAAAGGTGAAGGCACCATTATCTGTGGTGAGGCAACGGGCAGATTGAACATTTTCTATGCAACCTAAGTAATCTGCGCTACAACCTGAATTAACGCTGCCAGTTCCATAAAACACGCCACCTGTTGCTTCATCCAAATGAACGCCATGGATATCGCAATCGTTTTGGGGTACCCCATAACATTTTTGAGAATTACCTGTACACAATGCTATTTTATTTGTCGAGGCTGCTTCTGTTTCAAATTGACATACTTGAAGCCCGTTTGCTCCTTGCCCAAAGTTGAGCTGTTTTATATATGTTTTATATTTTGAAACATCTGCAACCTTGGGCATTCTCCATTTACCCTTTGCAAGCCCGGCTCCTGTATAATTTGCACAGGAAGTTTTACCTATAGGCTTTTGAAGCCCTGTTCTGTTGCATCCTGTCCAGCCGCCTGCAGGGTCTTCGCTGCAATCTGTGTAATTTCCGACAAAATAGCATTTTCCATAAATTGCTTTTGTGCTGTCGCCACACTCCCTGCATTCTGGAGTATCCACACCTTGTGTACATTTTCTTGCTCCGCTTGCAATAGCAGGGCCGTTTGCATCCCCTACATTGAATTTATTAACACACTGTTGGTTTCCATTTCCCTGTGTCGGATTAATATACTTATGTTTGTTTGGTTCTTTACAATCTATAACAGTAGCAACGGCACCTCCTCCGCCCCCGCCGCCACCTGTTAAATCCACCCTTACATTTTTAATACCCACTAAATCACCTTCTATTACAATTGAATCAGAAGCTTTTGTTGATGTATCAAATACCTGATTGTATTTTGTATATCCTGATGTTGCTCCCGCTCCGCCTCCACCGCCTGCTTGAATAATTAAACTTAAAGTATGAACTCCCTGAGGTACTGTAAAACTTTTTTTAGTAAAATTTTTATCAGAATCATTTATTGTGTCATATTCAATAATTTCAACCCCATGGGTTTCGTTTCCGTTATTTTTTGATACTGCTCCTACCATAATGTTTTCACCCGATAATCTTTTAGTCATGACAGGGGCAAGGGCTGCAAGCAGCAATGATGCCACAAGCAGTGCCATAAGCATTTCAACGAGTGAAAAGGCAGGAATATGAATGTCATTGCGAAGGAACGAAGTGACTGTGGCAATCCAGTTGCATTTATTTTTCTTCCGGATTGCTTCGCTCCCTTCGGTCCCTCGCAATGACAGAATGTGGCGAATTACTGCACCATCGTTTTTCCGGATGTGTTTGCAATGACAGGAGGTTATCCTGTTGGGCAATATACAGGCGGCGGCTTTAAAATTATAATTTTTTAATTGCATATTCATCTCCTTAATATTTGCTACTTATTAATTAGCAATAATAAAACATGAATAGCAAAATTTTATTAAATTGTCAATTGATATAAATAAAGGTAGCATTGTTACGATGTTAAATATCAAGCAGGAAATACAAATAATTCTTTTAAGATGCGGTCTTTCAATGAGAAAGCTTATCTTAAAAATGAATAATGCAGGGCATAAAATGCCTGCTTCAAGCGGTCTTTCCGTGCTTTTTTCAAGAAAAAGAATAAGGTTTGAAACAGTTCAGGAAATTTTGGATTTTCTTGGATATGAGTTACAAATTGTAAAGAAAAAAGAAAATTAGCTTTTACGCCCTTTTTTATAAAATTTCTACCCCAAAATGTTCTGTCAGTGCGTTTATTATGTGCGGATTAATTATTGAATTAGGACATTTTGCAAAATAAAGTTTTTCAGGGTCGCTAAAGAGCGTGCTTAAAAGAATATTAACTGTGTTTGGCGAGCAGTGTGTGATTACAAGATTTATATTTTTGCAATTTGTTTCTTTTAAAATGTAAATTAAAAGCTGTATTTCAACAGGTGAATCAAGTTCGATTAATAAACCGTTTTCAAATTTTTTGGTAATTTCAGATTTTTTATAAGAACCTACAATGATTGTAATATCTTTACCATTGGCTTTTTTGATAATCTCATTAATGTCTTTAAGGTTGTATTTTAAAGTAATTTTTTCAGGTTTTGTAATGTCTTCTTTGGTAAAACCTTTTGATTTTAAGGCGTTTTCAATTAATGAAGTGAAATTATTATCTTTAATTCTTACCATTTTTTCAGGAGCAATTATTTTTGTTGTATAAATTGTTCCGTGGCGGAGATTGTCTACCCTTTGAAGGAAATTTTGGGTTGCAAAAACAGGGCCTTTAAAATTTGTAAAATCAATTTCTGCATTTTCTCCCCCAAAGTGGCCTATCAGGTTTTTATATTTTGAAAAATGCGGGTAGCTGAAAGCGTTAAAAAGACTTGAATTTGTGTATACATTTATATCCTGCCCTTCAAGTGCTTGAAGCAGTTTATCAAGTTCATCCAAATCAGAGCCTGAAACAAGGATGGATTTTCCTTCCTTTATTTCAAAATTTATGTCGGTTTCAATCCTTTTGCCATAGGTTTTTTCAAGGATTTCCATTAATTTTTGCCATATTTCAAAAGAAATTTGTGAAAAATCGCAAATATTTTGTTTTAATTTTTCGGTTTTTTTGGATGTAATATTAATTAAATTTAAAAATTTTAAAACCTGAAAGTTCCACTCAGGGTTTTGATATCCAAGGTGTGAAAGTTTTTCTAAATTAATACTTGTTGTTCTTGCGAAAAATGCTATAAGCTCAATTAAATCAAGCTTTTTTGGTTCATAGCCTTTCCTTTTTTCAGCAACAAGAGTCTCTCCCAATCTTAAAAGGTTTGTGAGCGTTGGGTTTTCAGGTAACTTTATTGCGTTTTCAACAAGCTCATACTTTATACTTTTTTCTTTTGCGGTTTTTAAATATTTTTCTTTAACCTCAAGTTTACTAGCTTCGATTTCATATAAAAGTTTTATATAATCTTCAAGCCGAAAAGCAGTATTTATAAGGATGACAGACAATGCTTTTATTGTTTTTTGCATAATGTCGTCATTTTTTAAGTTAAATTCTGAAAGTTTGGTTACATAAAATGCAATTTGCTTTATTTCATTTAATAATAATTCTTCAAGTGCATAAGTTGAAGGGTCAATTGAGCAGCCGCCTGCGATTGCATCTGTGCTGTTGCAGTTTCCGTTTTGAAATTCGTTAAAAAAATTGTTTGCCATAATGAAAATATTTTATTCTTAAGCCATAAGAAAAAAATCGCCCCTTAAATCAATATTCAGGTGGATAGTTAAGACAATTTTACGGCTAATTTTACAGCTTCAATCATACCTGAGGGGTCTGCAATGTTTTTTCCTGCAATATCATAGGCTGTGCCTGAAGAGGGGGATGTTCTTATTACTTTCAAACCTATTGTTGTATTTACAACTTTTTTAAAGCATAAAGCTTTAACAGGGCAAAGCCCCTGGTCGTGATATGCTGCTAAAATACAATCATAGTCTTGTTTTTGGTTGTTTAAATATTTTTCCCCGACATGCGCAAAAAGCCCGTCTGCACTTAATGGCGGGGTGATATCTATGCCGAGGCTTTTAAGGTAATCGACTGCAGGGTTCATTATATCAATCTCTTCTTTGCCTAAAATGCCGTTTTCGCCAGCATGAGGGTTTAAGGCGCAAAGGGCAAATTTCGGTTTTTTAATATTGCATTTTTCAATTAAAAATTTATTTGTCCTTAAAACTTTTTCTATAATTAAATCCTTGGTTAGTTTTATGTCTTTAAGCGCTAGGTGGCGGGTTAAAAGTAGAACTCTTAAATCGTTTGAAATAAACATCATCTCTGCTTTAGAGTTTTTATCCCCTAAAAATTCCTGCAAAATTTCTGTTTGGCCTGAATATTTATATCCTGATTTAAAAAGTGTCTCTTTTGAAACTGGTGCTGTGACTATGGCCTTGATTTTACCTTCATTTGCAAGAGATGAAGCAATTTTTAAGGTGGTGAAACAAAATTTTCCGTTGTCTGAAGGGTCAACTTCAATTGTTTCATAAGATTTATTTAAGATATTGTTCAGGTTTTTCCCTATTATTAAAACTTTATTTTCAGGCAAATTTAAGGCATTTAAAGCTTTGATTGTAATTTCTTCGCCAATGCCTTTAATATCACCTGTTGTTATTGCAATTTTATTCATTAATGTGATGCTCAAAATATTTTACTATATCAATTAGGGTAGAAGATGTACCCAAATTGCCTGATTTTGTAACAATTAGTTGTGCGTTTGAATCCATACATAAAGGAATAGATGGTAAAATAGCATCTACTACCTGAAAATATTCACAATTTATGGCTTTAGAGCATCTGTATGATGTTTCTCCGCCGATTGTGATTAAAATAAATTCGGATTTCTGTTTAACATTATTTGCAAGTTTTGCAAGGTAATCGGTTATTCTTGTTGCTAAATCTTCTTTAGTAATGCCTTCATCAATTAGTCTGCTTTTAGCTTCTTCATTGGTTAATTCTTCTTCTAAATCACAAACATGTACAGCAACAATATTATCTTTAACAAGGTTTGAAGCAATTCTATCGATTAAGATGCTATCCGGCTCTTTTAAAACGTCATCAAGCGAGAGCGAAATGAAATATGTTTTATCAATATCCATATCCATTTCAAGCTTTTTCATTTGTAAGGCGGTTAAAGAGGTTGCAGAGCCTGAAAGGATTAACTTTGGCAGGTTTGGTATCTGTTTTTGAAGCGGGGGTTTAATTTCAGAAAGCCAGACGGCGCCAAGGGCATGCGCAAGACCTGCAGAGCCAGCGGGTAGAATATTATAAGAACTTTTTTGCATTGCAAGCACAATCTGTTCAAAATCAACAGTGGAAACGGAATCCATAACTATTAATTTTTTACCCTCTGAAATAAGTTCATTTAATTTTAGAGCGATAGGGCCTGCACCTTTTGCAATGGTTTTCATTTCAATTGATGCAACAAGGTTATGGGCGTTTTCAGATAAGCCCCTTTTTAAGATATCGGGGATATAAGATTCATAAATCGGTGCTTTCGGATCTCGTGCGGCATCGGTTCTTTCTATCGGTATGCCTTTTAAAAGCTGGTATCCGCCGATTGTAATTCTTCCTTCCTGCACAAAAGCCGGTGCCACAATTGCTGCATCATATCCTGTAGCTTCAAGCATGGCAAGAATTTCAACGGATATATTGCCCCTTAGGGTTGAATCAATTTTTTTATAAAAATATTCTATACCGAATTTTTCTTTTAGAACCCTTGTGGCTTCAAATACGATTTTTCCTGCATCTTCAGGTGCTATGTTTCTTGTTTCGTTGCAAAGCGCCCAGGTTTCAACATTCAGGTGGTTTTCATTCAGCGAATTTACATCAAGAATGATTTCCGTATTTGAGCCTTTCATAAAAAACTGAAGGGCTGTATCGTTTGCGCCGGTTAAATCATCTGCTACAATGCCTATGGAATTAGAAATTAACATCTAAGCAATCCCTTGGTTTTCATCCTTTTTGGAGTTCATAAGTCTTAAATTTGAACATCTTATTAAAAATCTTTCGGCCATTTCACCTTCAGGAGTTTGCCATTTGCTTGAAGCAACTCTTCCTTCAACACCGACAAGGCTTCCTTTTTTCACCCATTCGCCTGCAATTTCTGCCTGTTTATCCCAAACTTCAATATTAAACCAGTCTGTAACCTGTTCTTTAGTTCTTGAGTCCCAGCGGTTTACGGCAACAGAAAAAGTGGTTCTGATTTTTCCGCTGTCATAATATTTCATTTCGGGGTCTTGCCCTACGCGCCCTACTATAACAACTGAATTTGCCATTTTTCTTGCCTTCCTTTTTAATATTCAAGGATGATTATATTATTAAAAAAAAATTAGCGCAACTTTTGAGGATTTTTAATTGTGTAGCCGGTTTATGGGGTTTTAGATTTTCCCTTCATAAAATTATTTCATAAAAAAGGACACAGGAAAAATTTGCGGCTTAATGAGTTCTATGGATAAGAAGCTCGGATGTTTAAATTTATTGGCGTCAAGCATAAGAGAATAAGAATTTGTTAGCGAACATATAAAGTGAGCATGTTTGAGTTGGCATTTCCTTTAGCTTAAAATGCCAACGAGTTTGCGAACAATAAAAAGTGAGCTTAGAAATTCTATGAACGTTGCTAAAACCGCCAATAAATTTAAATATCTAAGCTTCCAAAAACAATAGAGATATAGCAAATTGTGCTTCAAGCGTGCAGTTTAACGTTTTGACGGCTTTTGTGCGTAAAGAATTTCATATATTGCATCTACTTTTTTATGTACATTACATACATATTCGCTTATGTCGCCGTCGAAATTTTCCTTTAAGCATTTTTTTATAACTCTTATCGAATCAAGCAAATCCGTAAAATAAAATTCCATTTCTTCCAATTTTTCTAAATCTGACATTTTTGCAGACATTATAAACCTCTTTTGTATCTTTTTGTAAAGTTATTTTATTTGTATATAAATAAAATTATTTGTATACGAATAAATATTATCAAATATGGCTAAAAATTGCAAACAATTTTACTATTACAGAATGAATAGTAAAAAGTACGTAAGAGCATTTTGTAATTCCGAAGATATTAAATATGAGGATGTTGTCAGAATTTTATCTGATAAGACGAATAAGAACTATACTTATCAATCTTTACAAGGTAAATTGACCAGAAATACTTTTACATACGAAGAAGCCTGCATTTTGGCAGATGCTTTGGGGTATGATTTAATTCCCGTTAAAAGAAAATAACTCTACTCTGTCGGAGTGTCTTCGGGGGCTTCGGATACGACTTGATTTCTGCCGTTTCTTTTTGCTATGTATAAGCATTTATCGGCATATTCAATTAATTTTTCTGTTGTGTCGCCGTTTTCAGGCATTGCAGCAACCCCAAGGCTTATTGTAACATGTGTCCAATCGCCGGTTGCAAGCTCAAATTCTTTGTTTCTTACCGCTTCGCAAATTTTAATTGCAGTTTTAACTGCATCTTCTTTGTTTGTGTTTGTTAAGATGACAGACATTTCTTCGCCGCCATATCTACAGGGGATATCGGTTGAGCGGATATTTCTTTTTATGGTTTGGGCTACCTGCCTTAAAACAGCATCGCCTGATTGGTGTCCGTATGTATCATTAAACTTTTTAAAGAAATCAATATCTACCATAATTAAAGAGAATACGCTATTATACCTTTTTGCGTTTCCTATATTATTGGTCATTTGTTCTTGAAAATATCTGTGGTTGAACATTTCGGTTAAACCGTCTGTGACAGCAAGCTTATAGGTGTGTTCATAATCGCGCGATGTTAATAAATATTTAACAACGTAAGCTGCAATAAAGGTTAAAATACTCAATACGAAAGGCGCAATTAAACCTGTCCAGATGTTGAAAAAGCCCATAAGAAGTATTGAGATTACAAAATATGCCGCCTGAAGCCCGAAGAACAATAAAACAGCTTTCATCGGCGCTTTAAAATTCATAACCCCAAAACCCGTTAATACGGCAAGCAAAAGGGCAATTAATATATCAAAAAATACGCTCGTTTTTTTAATAAAATTGTTATCAAGAAGATTGTTTAAAAACGTTGCCTGAACTTCAACGCCCGGGAACATATAGGAAACAGGGGTGCTTTTAATATCAGAAAGACTGTTTGCGGTAACGCCAACGAATACAATTTTATCTTTAAAATTATCTTCTAAAAATTTCCTGTCGTTCTTTTTGATGGCTTCCACCGTTCTCCACAAAGGAACATAATTAAAGCTCCATTCAGGGCCATACCAATTTAAAATTACTTTGCCTTCTTTTGTTAAGGGGAGCGTATGCTTTTTATCAAGCGCGATATTTCCGTTGCGGTTCATTTTGAAAGAATTTTTATCGATATTCAAATAATCAAGCCCTGCAAGGATTGTAAGGTGCTTATAATAAGCGCCTTTATAATATGAAAACGGGGGCATAGTTCTTAAAATGCCGTCTTTATCTCTTTGAACATTGATTAAACCTATATTTTTTGTGCCGTTTAATATTTCATCAATTACAGGGCGGCAGTTTGAATATGATAAATCAGGGTTTTGTTTTATCAAAAAATCATTTTCTATTGTGTTTTTTAAGGCATCCGGCAATTGTGGCGGAATTCTGACTTCAGGAGGGTAATTATCCAAATTCATTGAAATGTAAACGTTTTTATTGGTGTTTACTGCTTTTATGAGTTCAAAATCCGAAGCCCCGTCTGCCTTATGTTTTTTTAAAAAGAGCATATCAAAAATTATCATATCAGGATGAACAGGCTCAAGGTTTGTGATTAAATCTGCCCAAAAAGCTCTTGGGGCAGGCCAGCTACCATATTTATCCACAATATATTCATAACTTGCATCGTTTACATCGATAATCACGATTTTATCGGATGTTTTTTTATGTTTTGAAACGATATTTTGCCTCAAATCAAAAGTAGTGTTTTCAATTTTTGTTAAAAAATCTTTTGCAGAAGGGATTTGAATTAAATACAAAAACACCCCAAAAACCAACAGGGATGCTAAAATATAAGAAACTTTAACCCAAATTTTCTTGTTCATAGGCTATATTATAGTTTGAAAATTCCATTTCATCAATAATGTCAAATATAGGGTTTAAATTATGAAATTCAATTTTCCTGTTGTGCAGATTTAGAAATTTCATAAGATGCTCTGCCGCACCAGATGCTGTGTTCAGGCAAGCTAAATAATTTAAAAGACATTTTTCGTTTGTGTTCATAAACTTATTGTCTTATATTTTTTAAAATTAAAAATCAACCGTTTAGGATAATTTTAAGCACCATTAATAAACCGGATGGAGGATGTATTGTATTGATAACAGGTGCGAAAATCTCCCTTGGGGCAGACGGTAGTAAACTTAAAGTAAAAACTCTTGAAAGCCAATAAAACATTGCCAATAGAAACTTGTCATCTTAAACTTAACCCTGTCATACTGAACTAGTTTTGGCATCTAATTAGCATTGGATTAAAACCTCGCTATTTTTTGGATTTTCTCTTCTAAAATTTCTTTATAAAAAAAAGACACGGGGATTCGCCCGGCCGAAAACCAGCTAAGAAGTTCACAATTAATATTGCGACGCGAATTTTTAACGGTCTTTTTTTTATAAAGAAATTTTCTACAAGAAAATACATACTTTAGTTAACTTATTAAACTAAAAACCAAAAAGCTTAGAAATTCTATGAGTGTTGCTAAAACTGCTATAAATTTTTAATATCTAAGCTTCTGCATAAATCTAATGTCGGATAGATGCCGAAAATAGTTCAGCATGACGGGATAATAGACTTAAAATGCACTCTGTTTAACTTATAAGCACATTATAAAATTCATCAAAATCTTTGCAGTTGTTTAAACATTTGGCATCAATATATAGAGTAAAGGTTTCTTCTTTATTTAAAAGGCAAGGGATTAGAGTTGACATATCATTATCCGCAAGCCATTTTGCAGCTAAATTTTATTATGTTTTGTTTTTAGAATTACATTAAATTTTTTTGATAATTTTTCAATAAATTTTAAAGCATTTTTATTTTGGGGTGCAGTATTGTCATATTTTTTTCTTCGTCTGTCTATATTTAATATGCCATCAAGTTCTATTCTTATGTTTAATTGATTGTTCATAATATTACAATATATTAAAAAAAATAGTATGTAAATATACTGTTTAGTTATGTAAACTACTAAATAAGATATATAGCTACGCAGGTATTATTATGATTAAATGATAGAAAACAGGTTTGCAAAAATTTTAGGTGAAAAGAAACTGGATAGACGCGACATTGTAAAATTAACAGGTCTTGACAGTCATATAATTCTTAAAATCTACAAAGGCAACTATACACGTATTGATTTAGAAACGCTGAATAAATTATGCTACGCACTTGAATGTGATACCAACGATATTTTCAAATATATACCGGATTAATTTTAAGAACCGGCGAGGATGATGGTGAAATCTCTTCCGGCTTTATTTAAGCCGATGGGGTCATAAACGGTTTGTTTGTTTTTCATATCGGGGATATGTTTTTTAAGGCTTGCGATAACTTCTGTAGGCAAATCAAGATTGTGAATAGCAATATGGTCGTGACCTAATTTTGCGGCCGATTTCATATTTACATTTAAACCGTTATTTTCAAGCGCCTGTTTTAAATCTTCAGCTTTAGTTTGCATATCCGGTGTGTATAAAATACCTACAGAAACAGGGCCGTTTAAGGCTTTTGGTTTATCTCTGTAAACGAGCCTGTTAATTATATCCTGAGTTTTTTCAGGGTCTAAAATCCAATAGCTGATACTTCCTCTTTGTGATGGAGACCCCGGCAATGTTGCAACCTGAACGGTTGCCATATCAATATTTTTAGCTAAGGCTGCATATTGGGATAATTCATAGACAGAAAGGTCTGTTAAAATATACTTTGGCATTACCTTTAAAACTTCAGGGATTTTAACCAACACTTGCGAGTCTTTCATTCTTGCACCGAGAGCGTTAAAAAACCATTGCTGGCGGCGAATTCTTCCGATGTCACCAAGTGCATCTTTTCTAAAGCGCATATAACCTTCGGCTTCTTTACCTGTTAAAACCCTGTCTCCTTTAGGTAAATTAATATGTAAATCTCCGCTTATATCGTTATAATACATATCTTTTTCAATATAAATCGGGAGGCCGCCTATGGTATCTATAAATTTAACAAGCCCCTGGTTTGATAGAACTATATAATGGTCAACCCTAACTCCGAAGGTTTCTTCAACGGTTTTAACGGTTAAATTTATTCCGCCGTACGCAAAAGCGTGGTTGATTTTATCAGGTTTTGTTCTGTCTGCAATGTATACTTTGCTGTCTCTTGGAATTGAAATTACATTAACATTTTTTCCATGCGGGGCAATACTTACAAGAAGCATAGCGTCAGAACGGTTTCCTTTAAATGGGTCTCCGCCTTCGTTTGAAACGGCATCTACGCCCATAACAAGAATATTTTGTCTCTTTGGGGAAAACGGCAGAGAAAATTCAACCCTTTTATCCGGGTCTGTAACCTGTTGTGTAAAGGTACCAACATCTCCTATAAAGTTTATAACTTCAGCTCTGTATAAAACAATAGCAATAACAGAAAGGATTAGAAGGCTTCCAAAGAAAGACTTAAAGAAGCTTCCTGTTACAGTTTGATTTGAAGTTCTCCTCCTCACCGGTTTTATTGCCGGCTTGTACGCGTTTTTAGGATCATATAACTGATTCATATTTATTAATACTCTTGTTTTTGAAATTTTATGAAAGTTAGAAACTATTCATAGGAAAAATTATACTTTAAAAATAATCAGTTGCAAAACAAATTAATTAAATGTTACCATTTTATATGTAAACAAAAGGAATTTATCAAATGAGAAAGAACGGAATTTTACGATTAAATACTATAATTGCTTGCTTTTGCCTGATTTTTGGAATTTCTTTTTTAAATTTTGATAAGGCATGGGCTGAGGATAATGATGTAAAAACAGAAGCTTATGCTCTTTATAATACAAATAATATTAATGAAGCATTAAAACTATTGGAAAATCTGCCTTTGGAACAAAAAGACGAAGAGGTTTTTGTTTTAATTGCAAATATTTATGAAGATAAACTTGATTTAAATAAAGCTGTAGAAAATTTAAATAAAGCTCTTGTGATTAATCCTGAATATTTCAAGGCTTATTACAATTTAGGGTGTATATTTTTAAACAAAAAAGCTTATGAACTTGCAGAGAAAAATTTGCTTTTGGCTATTAAATACAATAAAGATTTTGCCTATTCTTATTATAATTTAGGCACATTATACCTTCGCACAGGTAAATATGAAAAGGCAAAGAAAAATTTAATTAAAGCAATTTATCTTAAAGGGGATGAAAAAGATTTTTATATAAACCTTGCCTATGCTTATAAATTTTTAGGCAAAGAAAAAGAATCAAAAAAGCTTTTGGAAATTTATAACAATAGCAGCAAATAAATATTGTTTGAAATATAATAATTCTTATAAAAGATTTTTAAGGAATTATTAAATATGAGTGCTATAGCAGGGATTGATGAAAAAAGTTTACTTGAACTTTATAAAATGCCTTTGGATAAGCTTTTAGCTGAGGCTAAAAAGTATAATTCAGATACGGTTGAATTTTGTTCTTTAATAAGCGCAAGAACGGGAAAATGTTCTGAAAGCTGCAGATATTGCGCACAAAGCTCGCATTATATGACAGATATTTATACTCATCCTCTGGTAAAAATTGAAGATGTTATAAAAACGGCAAAAGAAGCGAAAGAAAATGGTGCAGTAAGGTTTGCAATAGTGACATCCGGCAGAGGGCCAAGCAACGCAGATATGCCTGTGATGTGCGAGATGATAAAAGAAATCAACAAACTCGGGCTTAAAAGTTGTGCTTCGCTTGGGCTTTTAGATGAACAAAAGACACTTCAATTTAAAGAAGCGGGCTTAGTTCGATATCACCATAATATCAATACTTCAAGAAGCTATCATCCTTATATTACAACAACTCATAGTTTTCAAGACAGAATTGATACAATTAACCACATTAAAAATGTGGGGATTGAAATATGCTCAGGTGTTATAATCGGGATGGGTGAAAGTGTTGAACAAAGGGTAGAGATGGCGCTAAACCTCGCTGAAATTAAACCAGACTCTATTCCTGTTAATTTCTTGACCCCTATTGAAGGCACTCCTTTTGAAAACTACGGGGATAAAATTGATGAAGAAGGGATTTTAAGAACTCTTGCAATTATAAAAATTGCAAACCCTGATTCTGTTGTACGCTTTGCAGGCGGCAGGAAGCTCCGTTTGAGCAAGGAAAATATGGAAAAGGCTTTGGATTACACCGTTAACGGCATTTTAATAGGTAATTACCTTACAACAATAGGGATTGAACCTAAAGAAGATATTGAAACATTAAAAAAACTCGGGAAGAAACTATATGTATGATTATATAAAAGGGATTTTAACCTTTAAAAACACTGAATGTGTGGTTGTTGAAAACAATGGCATCGGATATAAATTTTTGATTAATTCAAGAACCCATTCTGCCCTTGGGGAAATAGGGGATGAGGTTAAAATTTATTCAAAATTAATCCACAAAGAAGATACGATGTATTTGACCGGGTTTAAACAAAAAGAAGACAGGGCAATTTTTGATATTTTAACATCTGTATCAGGGATTGGCACCAAAGTGGGGATGGTTTTACTTGATGAATTTTCAGGGGGCGAACTTATAAATGCCGTATTAGAAGGTGATTATAAGCTGATTTCCCGTGCAAAAGGTGTAGGGCCAAAATTAGCACAAAAGATTATTTTAGAGTTAAAAGGCAAATTAACAAATAATGATGTAGTTTCAAATATTATGGAAGATCGGGTTTCAGGCCTTCAAAATTCTAAAACAAAACTGTCTTCTGAAACTATTAAAGAGGTTCAGGCGATTTTGCAGTCTTTAGGATATTCACAGAATGAATATATGGCAGCAATAGAACACTGTGCTGCAACAATAGAGGATAATTCAAGCGAAGAATTATTAAAAGAAACATTGAAAATATTATCAATGGGATAAAAAATAATTGATGGATGGAGAAAAGATAAATGTTTGAAAAGAAATTAAAGGTGCTGATTGCAAGTGCTGAGGTGGCACCGTTTTCAAAGGTCGGGGGGTTGGCTGATGTTGTTGGCGAATTGCCTCCTTATTTAGAAAAAGAAGGGACGGAAGTTGCCGTTTTTACACCGCTTTACGGGTGTATTGATGAAGAAAAATGGGGCATAAAAGAACTTCCGAATTCAGAACTTACCCTTGATATGGGAAATTCCCGCCATATTTTTAAATTAAAAATGTGCAAGCACCCGAAATCCAAAAATGTAAACATATTTTTTGTGGATAACCCGAAATATTTCTCCTGCTTTAATGTTGTGTATCCGATGTGGTGTGATGAAATGTATGAGATGCAAAGATATGTGTCTTTTTCGCTTGCTGTTTTAGAATATGCAAAGCTTTTAAATTTTAAGGCGGATATAATCCATGCTAATGATTGGCACACTGCAATGATACCTGTTTATTTAAAATCTAACTATAAATATGATGAATTTTATAAAAATGCAAAATCCGTTTTCACAATCCATAATCTTGCCTACCAAGGCTCTTGTGATAAGGCTATAATTGATTTTTCAAATATGAGATGGGATAACGTTTACCATGATAATTGTGTTGAACATTACGGCAGGGTAAACTGGCTGAAAGGTGCATTATATTGTGCTGATAAGATTACAACTGTATCGCCAAGGTATGCAAGGGAAATTTTGGGTGGAGAATTCGGTGAAGGAATGGATTATACGCTTCGCGGGCAAACTTATAAGCTTTGCGGCATATTAAACGGTACAACATACGGCAGCCATGATTTTAACAAAAAAGAAAAGCCTAAATTTAAAGAAGAAGTGCAAAAAATGTTCGGGCTTCCAATTAACCCTGATAGGCCTTTAATTTCAATGATTTCCCGCCTTACATATCAAAAAGGGCTTGATTTAATTGATTTTGCAAAGTTTGATTTAATGGGACTTCCGGCTGATTTTGTATTTTTAGGAACGGGTGAAGACGGGTATCAAAATATGCTTATCTGGAGCAGCAATAATTCATCAAATATCCGTGCCTGGATTGATTTTAAGCCCGAACTATCTGAGATTATTTATAAAGGCTCGGATATGTTTTTAATGCCTTCACTGTTTGAACCCTGCGGAATAAGCCAGATGGTTGCAATGAAATACGGAACGCTCCCGATTGTGCGTGCTGTAGGTGGTTTGGATGATACGGTTGTTGCTTACCCAAATGAAAAGGCAAACGGTTTTAAATTTTTAACCTATGATGCACGCAGCATGGTGGATGAAATTAAAAAAGGCGTTTGGACTTACATTGACCGCAGGGATGAATTTAATAAAATGGTGGATAATGCCATAAAATGCCGTTTTACATGGGATGATGCGGCTAAATGTTATGTTGCGCTTTATAAAGACGCCCTTGGGGCATAAGAAAAAGGATTGTTAAATGGAAGTTTTAAAAAAATATATTGAAGAGAACAAAAAAGAGGCGGTGGTTGTTTTATTAATATCGCTTTTTGCTCTTGTTTTAAGATGCATTGCACTGTTTAGCGCGGGGGATTTGTGGCTTGATGAAATATATAGCTTCTATTTTTCAAGCAAAGATTCCGTGTTTGAAGTAGTGAAATCTTTGTATGTTGAGGATTTACATACTCCTTTATATTTTATTCTCCTTCATTTTTGGATTAAAATTTTCGGTCAAAATGATACAATGATGCGATTGTTAGGGTTTATACCTTCGTTTTTAGCTGTTCCTTTTTCATTTTATATCGGAAAGAAACTATTTAATAAAAAATGTGGATATTTTGCATCAATAATGCTTGCAATAAGCCCTTTTGCCATATATTATTCAACAGAGTTAAGATTTTACGGGATACTTTTCTTCCTTGCCCTTTTAAGTTCATTCTTTTTTGTTGAATTTATAAATAAAGAGGATAAAACAAATAAAACAGCCCTTATTATAACAAACCTTCTGCTTCTTTATACTTTTAATATTGGTTTTATTTTCATATTTTTCCAATTTTTGTGCGGAATAATATTTTCAAAAGACAGGATAAAAGTCTTAAAAACATATTTGCTTACAGGTATATTTTATATACCGGGCTTTATAATGGCAGCGCATGGCATATTTGCTTACAGGAATACAATCTGCTCTTTTGTAGAAGATATTTTTATCTATAAGTCAGATTTTATAAGCATTTTTCTTCAAAGCTATTTTACCGGAAACTTTTATTATGCATTAAATAACGCTTATGAATACAATGATGAGATAATTTCTGCTATTTTTGAACCTAAACAGATTTTCTTAATTTTGTTCCCTGTTATTTTTTGCCTTACGGGGTTTTTTAGAGCGATATATGAAGCCATTATTCAAAACTTTTTAAAATTTAAAGATGAAAAATTAAAGCCGTGCAACATAGAAAATAAAAATCTTGCGTTGTTTCTTTTTCCATCTTTAATATTCCTTTTATTTGAATTTACAATGGCGCACTTTGGAAAAATGTCTTTAATTGCAAGGTACACCCTTATTGTATATCCTGTAATTTTAATTGTTTGCGCTTATGGTTTCTCGCTTTTAAGGTTTAAAAAGATTTTGTATGTTTGTTTTATATTGTATACGATATCTATTCTGCATTTTGTGTTTTCAAAAGAAGCAATCAAAAAACAAACACTCATTGGTACTCCTGTAAGAAATTTGTTTAATCAGTTCCAAACCAAATCCGATGATTATATTATAGCCCCCATTATGGGGAAACTATATAAAAGATATCTTCCTGAAAATATTACTTATATTGATTTTGAAGCAACCGATATGCTTTTAAACAACGGGAATAAATATTTTTCCTTCGTTTTTGATAAAGATACAACAGAAAGATTAAACAGAAAAAATGCAAGAGAAATTTTAAGAGAATTTGTAATAAATGATAGTATAAACAAGCATCTTGAGAACAATTTAAAAACACAATATTTTGATAAGATGCAAAAAGGCCAGGCATTTATTGTTCTAATTAATGATATTAGAGCCGTAAACGATATTGGCATAATTTACGGAGTGCCATACGAAGAACGATCCAAGCTTTATGATAAAGGCTCTTTATATTATATGCTTACATCAAAAATAGCCTTTGATATTTTTCGGATATCAAATAAATATCTAAAACAAATAAAATATTATAAAATTACCGATAAAAAGGCAGAATATAACAATACGGGAATTTTTATATTTTTAAAAGAATAGTATTATTTGCAAAGTAATTTTAATCTTAATTTTATAGAATTTATCATAAATTCCATAACATCAGAAAGGCCGAGTTTTGATTTTCCTTTTGTTCTGTCTATAAAATCAATAGGAATTTCGGCTGTTTTTGCGCCTTTTTGTACGCATTCAAATAAAATATTCATTTGAAAAGAATAGCCGTTTGCGTTTAACTTATCAAGGTCAACTTGTTTTAAAATACTTGTTCTTATTGCTCTAAAGCCTGATGTACAGTCTTTAATATTATAAAGTCCCGCAATATTGCGTGCAAAGATATTTCCCCATCTGCTGTTTAATTTTCTGATTAACGGCCAATCGGAAGGGATGGAGCCGCCTTTAATATATCTTGAACCTATGGCAAAATCTGCACCGTTTTTAATTGCACCCAATAACTCTTTTATCTTTTTTACATCATGGGAAAAATCAGAATCCATCTCAATTAAAATATCAGGGTTAAAATTTTCTATTGCATATTTAAACCCTGCGATGTATGCGCGCCCTAAGCCTCTTGTATTATTTAAAAGCAAATTTACGCGCTTATCTTTATCCATTATGGTCTTTACGATATCAGAGGTGCCATCTGGAGAATAATCATCCACAACAAGAATATTGATATCAAAATCTTCAATTGTGTTTAATTCATCTAAAACTGCATCCAAAAAATCTTTAATATTTTCTTTTTCATTGTATGTCGGCAGAACTATCGTTGTTTTCATTTATAAAAATTCCTTATCTAAAAAGGGATTTTAGCATAAAATATCGGGTTTTGGCAATTTTTAAGTAGTTTTTGTTTTTAATAATACATAAAAGTCATATAAATAAAGCATAAAATGCAAAACAAAATAATTCATAATTAAGGATGGTTTACTTTAACCAAAAAAGGGTTTGATTATGACCTCATTTAACATTAACGGGCCAAATAAAATGCCGCAGGTGACTGAAGCACAGAATATGATGAACAATGGAGGCGGCGGAAACACAGGATATTTGGAATCCCGCGGGAAAAAGAAAAAGAAAAAAGAAGAAGAATTTGATGCATCTATTTTATCGGACAATGGAGAAGATAAATTTGAACGTTCCGAAGTTGAATTTGAGGAAGATGATGATTACTACGGAACAAAATCAGTAGATGAAACTGAAAAAAAAGATTCAGGCAATAAAAAGGACGAAAATCGGGATGAAACTCTAAACACCGACAATTTGAAAGACAAGTTTTTAGGGTTTGTTTGGAAAATTGCAAACGGTGAAAAACCTAAAGAAACCCCTGAAACTTATACAAGTGGAGATTTTTTGACATTTTCTAAAAAAGACATCGAAAAATAATGTTTTTTGCCGTAAAAATTATTACAGGGTGGTTTTATTGCGCCTCTTCTTCGTTGCTTTCAATATTTTCTATAGGGCATCCGCAAATATCACAGCGTTCTTTGTTTGTATTTGATACCTGATGTTCATAATGTTCTTCAGGCATTGGTTTTGCTTTAACATCGCTTCTTATATGTTCTTGTATGTATTTTTCTTCTTCGCTTTGAGGTTCGGTTGTTTCAACAGTGGTGTCTTCTTTCAAATCTAAAACAGGCACATCTCCTGATTGATTAACGCCAGGAAGCTCTTCAACAGCAAGATATGCTTCATAAATTTTTGCCATTTTATCTGTATATTCTTTATGGGTATAGCCTGTTGATTCCCAAACATATTTAATATCGTTTCTTTGTTTTCTGATGTTTGTTACAATTTCTTTTGAGTTTCTCGGGTATTTTTTATAAAGCCTTAAGTTACGGTTTTCGCTTACAACAAGGGATGATTTATTTTGTTTAAGATTTGGGTTTTTCTTTAAATAATAGTTCCACAAAAAAGCCTCAAGAGTTTTTGAATAAACAAGTTCGTTTACTGATTCCTTTTTATCCACATGGGCTGTCATTCCTGCAAGGGCTGCACTTTGTGCTTCATAAGGTGCATTTTTATGTTTAGAATTTAAAAGAATTTTAATTTCTTTTCTTTTAATTTTTGACATAGCATTATTGTTTCTATATTCAGGTTTTATTGCTGCCAAATTTTTATATTCTATTTTCATAGGGTTTAAAGTAGGGTTATTCCCCATAATTTTTTCATAAGCACCGGATGCCGGTGAATCCTTCATAAGTTCAAGTGCATAAATTATGTTTATTTCTTTTGTATTTTTTCTATAAGTTTTTTTCAACTCTCTTATTCTGGCTTTTTTTGCCTTGTTTGCAGCTCTGGTTTGTGCTTTTAAGGCTTTAGCTTCCGCTTTTTTATTTTTTGCATTTTCCTTTAAAATGTCATCCGCAGCATAAGACGGGCAAAGCGTACCTATTAAACCAAGGCATAATATTAAACTAAAAACAATCTTTTTCATAAAATAAACTCCTACGATTTATTATAAATAATTATTCTTTTATTGTCTATTAAATTGTCTTTAAATAAGGTTAAATGGTGTATTTATCTTGACTTTGTTTTAAACATTATTAAAAACAGGATATGAAAAATTTTATTTTTTATCTTTTTTCTATAATATCAAATGGCAGCAAATGCAGACACTCTAATGCACTTTTAAATTCAAATGAAGGGTATTGCCCTGATTGTGGAAAATATCTTAAAAAATATTACTATGTCTTAAGATGCGGATGCTGTAACCATAAAAGAGAAGCTGCAAGGGCTGTTTTTGGCAAAAATGGCGAAATTATACCTGTATCAAAATTTTGCCCTGTTTGCGGCGGGGAAGAATTTCATGTTGAAAAATATGAAACATTAAACCTTGTTGATATTAATTATGCAATTGAGGTAAAAGAAGAATTTTCCTTTGAAGATGCATATTTTGAAAATAGTTCAGAAACCAAAGTGTGGGTGGAAAATGTTGAAGAGGAAAACTTTAAAACTCCTCCTTTATTAATTCAAAGCAGGCCGATTGCAGGACAGATTTGTTCAATATAAAAATTAAAAGAGCCTTAAATTTCTTAAGGCTCTTTTTTTGTTATAAATCCTGAGGTGGATTGGCATTTGGAGGAGTTTGCGGTTGATTAAAATTTGGAAGCGGTCTTCCGTTAACATAATCGTTTGAATTATCATCTTCAAAACCAGGGGAACGGGATGGGAGGTTTTGATATCCTGCGTTTGAAATGACTGATTTTCTAATATATTTTTTTGTATATCCGCCTTTTACAAAAAGCCTTTTTATAGTGTTTTCTCTATCTACAAGAACATGTGAAATGTTTTCTAAGGAGGGATTATCTTCCGTTAATTGGGTCCAAACGGCAGCTTCCAGTGTCCAGCAGTAGGTTTCTTCGTTTAGTGAATTGAGTTCATCCTGATGGATTGCTTCATGGGCAAGAACTGCTGCAAGAGCTTCTTTTGGTGCATTTTGATGTTTTTTATTTATGAAAATATTAAGGCGTCCTCTGTTTTTCCACCCCAAAGCATCAAAATCAGCATAAGCAGGGTTAAACTCAGAAAGGTCTTTAAATTCAACTTTGATTGGTTTTCCTGTTAAATTTTCTCCTAAAATTGCGCGTCTTGAATAATCTCCAAGTGTACCTTTCAGAGCTTCTGCAGCCCTGATTAATCTTTCATCTTTTGTAGATTGTCTATATTGTCTTAATGTTGCATCGGATAAACCGTTATTTTGCGGTACTTCCATTATGGCAAAAGCGCTTTGCGTGTTTAAAAACAAAAGACACAATAAACCGTATACAACGGTGCGAAAACTTTTAGAAAATGTAAAAAATAAATCCTTCAAAACTTCATCCTTTTTAATACTTCCTTTGATAAAAACATTATTACATACTTTTTATTTAAGGAAAGTTTTACAAAAAGAAATTTTTTAAAAACTTTTGTATAATTTTTTAAAGTTAGGTGGCAAATTATTTTTTTCAGGAACCTTTAAATATCACATTTAAAAATATCGAAGATTTAAGGAGGGATAAATGATAAATAAAGTTGGTTTAAATACTGCAGAAGATAAGAAAAACTATTTCGTAAAACACGGCATTATAGGTGGTGCGGTTCCTGCCATAATTGCAGGAGCTATTGGTACTGGTGTTGATGTTTTAGCAACTAAACATGCTATGAAAGATGAATTTAAATCTGCTAAACAAGCGGTAAAAGATGCAAAAGCACAAAACCTTGGCAAAGAAGCTATTAAAGAAGCTAAAAAGGGTGTTAAAAAATTAAACTCAGAGGCTGTAAACCAAACATTAAAAGGATTAAAAAAGGCCGCATGGCCAATTGCAGCTGCAATAGCAAGTATTACTTTATTTAAAGGCTTAATATTCCCTGCTATTGAGGAATATTTAAATAACGATAAAAAAGCTGGTAAATAGCATTAAAATTAATATTATTTAAACAGCCCCGTTTTACGAGGCTGTTTTTTAAAGCTCTTTTACCTTTGTTTGTTCGCCTGTTATCAGGTTTTTTACGGTGTAGTATCCGCCTTTTATTTCATCTTCACCTATTATCACGGCATTTTTTGCGGTTTTTCCCGCTTTTTCAATTTGTTTGCCGAATTTTCTGTTTAGAAAATCAAAATCAGCGCTTTTACCTTTGTTCCTTAAATATTGAACGGTTTTTATTGCAATATCCGGCATGTTTGAAACTACAAAATAATCCAGTAAATCTACAGGTTGTTTTTCTATAAGTTCATAAAGTCTTTCAACCCCAAGCGCAAAACCTACAGCAGGGGTTTTTTCGCCGCCAAGCATATCAACAAGCCCATCGTATCTGCCGCCCCCTGCTATTGCATTTTGAGAGCCAAGAGCATTGCTTTTAATTTCAAAAACTGTTCTGTTGTAATAATCTAAGCCTCTTACGAGCATTTTATTTTCTTCATATTTAATATCAAGAAGGCTTAAATATTTTTTAACTTCTTCATAATGATTTTTACATTCTTCACAGATAAAATCAGACAGGATAACGCGTTTAATTTCATCATTTTCAAATATTTTTATGCAATCTTCATTTTTGCAATCAAGCATTCTTAAAGGGTTTTTTTCATACCGCACTTTGCAGTCGTCGCAAAGTTTGTCTAAATAAGGTTTAAGAGTTTTTTTAATTTTTTCTTTGTATTTATTACGGCAATCTGTACAGCCTAAAGAATTAATCTCTGCCACTAAATCAGATAAACCCATTTTAGATAAGAAATTAGAGGCAAGGGCTATAACCTCGGCATCAGCTGATGGTTTATCTATGCCGAACATTTCAACCCCTATCTGGTGAAATTGCCTTTGGCGGCCTTTTTGCGGTCTTTCGTATCTGAACATGGGGCCAAAATACCAAAGTTTTACAGGAGCTGCAACTTTATTCATGCCATGTTCAATATATGCCCTTACAACGCCTGCGGTATTTTCAGGGCGAAGAGTGATGGAATTTTCATCCTTATTTATTCCGCCCACGGAAAATGTATACATTTCTTTATTTACAATATCTGTTGAATCACCCACCCCTCTTTTAAAAAGTTCTGTTCCTTCAAAAATCGGGGTTCTTATTTCCTTATAATTTGCATTTTGAAACAATTCCCGTGCTGTTTTTTCAATAAACTGCCAGGTTAAAACGTTTTCAGGGAGTATATCTTTTGTGCCTCTTTGTGCTTTAATCATCTTAAATTCCTATAAATTCTTTTTCAGTCTTATTTTACTATAAAGATAGAAAGCATATTTTTTACGTAGAAATTTGCTTTAAATATTCATCAATAAATTTATCAATGTTTCCATCCATAACAGAATCCGTGTTGCCTATTTCAGCGCCTGTTCTGTGGTCTTTAACAAGTTTATAGGGATGAAAAACGTATGAGCGTATCTGGCTTCCGAAATTTATATCCATATTTTCGCCTTTGATATCGGATAATTTCTTTTCATGCTCAGCCTGCCGCATAAGTAAAAGTTTGGATGCAAGCATCGAAAGAGCGGTTTCTTTATTTTGCAATTGAGAGCGTTCCTGCTGGCATTTTACAACAATTCCTGTGGGTTTATGATAAATACGCACAGCAGTTTCTACCTTATTTACATTTTGCCCGCCGGCGCCACCTGAGCGCATGGTTTCAACTTCAATATCATCAGGTGGAATTGTAATTTTTTTCTCAAAATCTTCAATAACAGGCATAGCTTCAACACTTGCAAAACTTGTCTGTCTTTTTCCGTTTGCATTAAATGGAGATATCCGAACGAGCCTGTGAACCCCTTTTTCCGCCTTTAAATAGCCATAAGCAAATTTGCCTTCAATTTTGATTGTTGCCGATTTTATTCCCGCTTCATCGCCGTCTGATTTATCGATTAAAGATGCGCTGTATCCCCTTTGCTCTGCCCATCTTAAATACATTCTAAGCAGCATATTTGCCCAATCCATAGCATCCACGCCGCCTGCTCCTGCATTTATGCTTAAAATTGCACTGTTTTCATCATATTCGCCCGAAAGCATTTTTTGAATTTCAAATTGATTAAGCTCATCTTCAAGTGCTGAAAGTGTTTTTAAACCTTCTTCCATAAGTGAATTATCATCAAGTTCAAGACTTATTTTGGAATCTTCAATCTTGCTTAACCATATTTGAGCTGTTTCAAACTCATTTTTTAAATCTTTTTGTTCCTTTAAAAGCTTTGAAGCTTCGTCCTGATTATCCCAAACAGAAGGGCTTTCCAGCTCTTTATTTATGCAATCCAGTTTCTTTTTTAAATTTTCAATGTCAAAGATACCTCACAGCATCATTAACTTTTTGCTCAAGTTTATTTATTTTTTCTTTTAAGTCTTCTTTTAAAAGCTCTTTTGTATCTTTTTTATCCTGTTCCATAAAAAAATTTTACTATAAAAATACAAAAACTTTAATACTTGTAATTTGTGTTAAACAGGTTATAATATGAATATAGGGGGAAGCCCCAACCAAATGCAACTTGATTGAGGCTTCACTTCACACCCTATAAGAACAATAAAATGAATTGTAAAATCGCTATCATTGCTGTGATGGCGATTTTTATTACCATCTTGTTCATTATTTCACCTCCTTTCCAGTCAATTCTTCACTATTGTGTGCTGAAGGAGGGTTTGGTGTTTACCCTTAAATGAATTATACAAAATTGCCGTTATTTTGACAAAAACTTTAGCTGTATTTTTTAATTTGTTTTTGTTAAGATTATTTAGGTTTGTTTAAAGCTTATGGAGTGAAGTGTAAAGAAATGGAAGACATTAAAAAAATGATACGCAATATCCCTGATTTTCCAAAGAAGGGGATAATGTTCAGAGATATTACAACTGCTGTTAAAGACCCGTCTACAATGAAAAAAATCATTGATTATATAGCTGATGAATTTAAAGATGCAAAAATAGATTACGTTGCTGGCATTGAATCAAGAGGATTTATCTTTGGCATGCCTGTTGCATATTCTTTAGGCTGCGGATTTATTCCTATTAGAAAACCCGGGAAATTGCCTGCTGAAACCATTTCTATGGAATATGAACTTGAATATGGTACAGATAAAATTGAAATTCATAAAGATGCTATTGAAAAAGGAAAAAGAGTATTATTGATTGATGACCTTTTGGCTACGGGTGGAACGGCTGCTGCTGCAAGTAAATTAATTCAAAGCGTAGGCGAGCTTGCAGGTATCGGTTTTGTTATTGAACTTGAAGAATTAAAGGGCAGAGAAAAACTGCCGAAAGATGTTAAAATAGTTTCAATGGCAAAATATTAAAGGCTTTTAAATGTTTGTTGTAAGGCTTGTGTACCCTGAAAAATGGGATAATACATTCAGGCATGTACCGGGGTTTGAAACCGGTGCAAGCGTTACAATTGACGGTGTTACCTTTACAACAGAAAAAACAGATGAAGCGGATTTAGCAGTTATTGTTAATTTTTCGCCTTATGAATTAAAGATGAGGGCAAAAGAGGCGTGGATTTTTCATCAGGAACCTGCTAATTATAAATTCTTTTCTCACTGGATATCTGCTTATAAATATGCTGATAGAGTTTTTGGAAGCTGGCAGAAATCTGTTTATGGTGGAAAAAATCTTGTTCAAACCCAAAGTTCTATCTTCTGGCAATGCCCGATGGGGTATGATTATTATAAAAATCTTAAAACACAGAAAACCAATAATCTTTGTGCCATAACAAGCGCCAAAACAAGCTTTAAGGGCCATAAAGAAAGGCTTGAATTTTTATATGCCCTTAAAAATAAATTTAATGATACAGAGCTTGAGTTTGAGATAAAAGGCAGGGGAATATCTGAAATTAAAACCAAAGATGAAATTTTAATTCCTTCAAAATACACACTTGCTATTGAAAATACCTCTGAACCCCATTATTTTACAGAAAAAATAACCGATGCGTTTTTATGTAACTGTATGCCAATTTATTTTGGTGCTACGAATATTTTTGAATATTTTCCTGAAGGCTCGTTAATTAAGCTTGAAAATTTAAATGTTGATGAAGCACAATATATTATAAAAGAAGCCGTGCAAAATAATTTTTATGAAAAAAACATTGATAAATTAAATCTTGCAAAGGATTTGGCATTAAATAAATATAATTTCTTTTTTAATATCATAAGTAAAATAAAAGAGTATGATATTTTAAATAAAGAGATGAAAAATATTTATATTCCAAAATCAAGGCAGCAAAAGCATCCTCTGCTTTCAAAAATTAAAAAAATGATAAAGGTATAATCAATGGGAGATGAAGATAAACAGTTTGAGGCATCGCACCAGAAGCTTCAAAAAGCAAGAAAAGAAGGGCAGGTTGTAAAATCTAAGGATTTTTCAATGGCAATTGCCCTTATTGTGATGTTTTCAGCTATTTATGCGCTTGGCCCTTTTATATGGAATCAAATTTCAATACTTTATGCAAAGCTTTATGAACAAATTCCTAATGCCCATCTTGATAAAATAGGGTATATGTATATTTTAACCTCCACATTAATTCCTACGTTTTTAATTATTCTTCCGATATTAATTTTGGCCGGGTTTATGGGAATTTTAGGAGATTTAATTCAGGTAGGGCCTTTATTTACAATTACTCCTTTAATACCAAAACCTGATAAATTAAACCCAACAAAATATTTTAAAAACTTAATCAGTCCAAAAACTATGTTTGAACTTGTTAAAAACATTGCAAAGGTTTTGATTTTGGGTCTTATAGGCTGGTTTGTATATATGGAACATTTTCCCTCCATTTTGATGCTGGCTGCTGTGGATAACCAGTTTGCAACCTTAATTGCCTTCGGTAAATTAATTGTAGATTTTATTATTAAGGCGGGGATTGCTTTTTTGATTATTGCTGCAGCAGATTACGGGGTTACAAAGTGGAAATTTATGCAGGATCAAAAAATGAGTTTTAAAGAGGTGAAGGATGAGTATAAAAACTCTGAAGGCGACCCGCATGTAAAAGCAGCACTTCGCCAAAAAAGGCAGCAATTATTGCAAAAATCTATGATGGATATGGTGCCGGAATCTGATTTTGTCGTTACAAACCCGACACATATAGCCTGTGCCTTAAAATATGATGCCGAAACTATGGAATCCCCGAAATTGCTTGCAAAAGGTACAGAGTTATTTGCAAAGAGGATAAAAGAAATAGCGCAGGAGCATGACATTCCTGTAATTGAAAATCCGCCTGTTGCAAGGGCAATTTTCAGGCTTGTAGAAATAAACCATGAAGTTCCTCCGGATTTATATAAAGCAGTTGCTGAAATTCTAATTTTTGTATATAAGCTGAAAAAGAAAACCCCTGATATTAAAGGTGTTGTGAAGGATGAAGATAAATAACAGAATGGCATATCCTTTTGTAAATAATTGTGAATTGGCAATTTTAGTTATTTAAAAAATATATTTCGGTGTTTTAAATGAATACAGTCTATTTTGGAAATAAAATATGAATATTGAAAAAATTTATCTTAATCAGCCGGTGCAAAGAAGCATTGGATTTGGCAACAAAACCGGTAATTCAGAACAAAATAATGTTAAAGATAATAAAACTGATACCTCCAAAATTCTTCTTGCTTTGGGCGGGCTTGCCGCTATAGGTGCTGGAATATTGTTATTAAACAGAGGAAAAAATTCTAAGGTTGCTGCTTCAGGTGAGGCTCCTGTTAATAAAGCAACTACGGCTGCAGCGCAAGCAGTTGAAGATAAAGGCTCAAGTGCAGCCGTAAATATTCAAAATACATCTGAAACACAGCCTGTTACAATGGTTTTAACAAGTAATACATCTCCTGCAGGTACCACATCTCAAAGACAGATGGATGCGTATAAATTATTTGGAGGAATGAAAGTAAATAGAACTGCCGATAAAACAGCACAGGTATCGCAAGCAAAATCCGGCACTGCACCTTTAAAAGATGATGTTTATATGCCATATCCAGGCGCTGCAATTCAAACAACAGGAATGACAGCAGATGCCGAGGGGCTTATGGATGATAAATTAGTACAGCAAATGTTTACTCCTAAATATGATGATTTTATTCCATATCAGGGAACAGATTTAGGCGGTATTCCAAGTTATGATTATTCAAAGAGCATTTATGGTTATGGAAGTGATTTAGGTATGGGTTTTCAAAATCCTTTGGGAGTGAATGGTGACCCTTACGACTTAGATTTTCTGCCATACCACCTTCTTTATTAGTTAACGAGTGTGTTTATAGTTAAAATACACTACTCCATACGGTGGGTATGCTCCGGTTTGTATTTGCAAAAAGGTTAGAAAAATAGTAAAATCAGTATAGAAAAATTGTATACTGTGGTAAAAGTGTGGCGCTAAAATTGCAATCAAACAGATTAAAAGATTATATTGATATAATTCAAAAAGTTGCAAGGGTTGAATACAGAAGAATTCCTGCACACATGGTTGAATGTGAGGAGCTTGTATCAATCGGCATTATTGCAATTCAAGCTTTAATTAAAAATAAAACCGATGAACAATTAGAAAAATATAATACATCTTATATTGCAACGGCTGTAAGATGGGCAATAAGGAATGAGCTTAGAAACAGATATAAATGGTATACTTTGAAGCATAAAAAAGAAGCCTCTGAAGAAGGTGAAGAGGTTTCAGGAGACAATGTTTCAAGCCTTGATGTGTCGCCAAATAAGGTGCGTGAGGCCATTTATGAAACAATTTTATCAATTGATTCAATAGCATCCGCTTCATCTGATACAGATTCACCATTTGATTTTATTAAAGATACATCTGCAACGCCTGATGAAAAAGCTGAAATTACGGAATTAGGGCGGGTTATAAGAGAAGCCATTGCTACATTGCCGCAAAAAGACAGAACAATTGTGGAATACAGATTTTACCGTAATATGCAGGTGAAGCAGATTGCACAAATGGTCGGGCTTTCAAGCTCCAGAATTACAAGAATTGTGCAAAGTGCCTTGAATAATGTAAGAGAATATCTGCAAAAACGGGGCTTAACAAGTTATTAATTTAAATTATATATTATTTAGGAGGAGAAGGCTGCATTATGCAAACCACAGAAGACAAGAAAATAAATTCAAGGTATAAAGAAATCGTTAAAGAAGCTTTATGTGCTTTAAATAAAAAGAATATGGCTTTAATTTTGCACGGGGTTAGTTTCCCTTCCACAAAAGGTGAAAATACAGGCTTTGGAACATATAATTCAAACGGGGCAAAAAAATTAATGGATTTTGCATCTGATATGTTTAATGCGATTCAATTAGGGCCAAACGGCAAAACCAAAAAAAGCGACTCTTCACCATATACAGGTACTGTTTTTTCACAAAATCCTTTGTTTTTGGATTTAGTTTCCTTAACAACAAGAGAATATGAAAACCTTTTATCTGCTGTATCTTTGGAAAAAATTGTTAAAGAAAATCCTAATATTTATGAAAATAAGGCGGCTTATTGCTATTCAATCGAAGTATTGGATGAAGCAATGAAAGAAATTTATGAAAACTTTAATTTAAATGCTTCTGCTAAATTCAAGGAAGACTTTGAAAACTTTAAACAAGAAAATGCATACTGGCTTGATAATGATGCTTTATATGAAGCTTTAAGCATTGAACATAATTCGGATTACTGGCCGCAATGGGACAACGAACTTGACCGCGACCTTTTTTCAACCTGGGATAGAGATAAAGCTAATGCAAGAATTGCAGAATTAAATGAAAAATATAAAGATGTTATTGGAAAATATAAGCTTGCACAATTTCTGACCGCTCTTCAAAGCGAAAAAACAAGAGAATATGCAAAATCTAAAAACCTTAAAATGATTGCAGATAGACAAGTTGCATTTTCTGACCGTGACAATTGGGCTTATAAATCCCTGTTTTTAGATGGCTGGTGTCTTGGCTGTCCTCCGGATTATTTTTCTGAAGACGGACAAGCTTGGGGCTTTTCTGTAGTTGACCCTGATAAAATGTTTAATGAAGACGGCACTTTAGGGGAAGCCGGCAAACTCTTATACAGACTTTATTTAAAAATGTTCAAAGAAAACCCGGGCGGGGTTAGAATCGACCATACTGTAGGGCTTATTGACCCTTGGGTTTACAAAAAAGGCGCTCTTCCAAAGGTTGAAGAAGGGGCAGGAAGACTTTATTCTTCACCATTTCACCCTGAATTATCAAGATATTCAATTGCAAGATGCGAAGATACAGATGGCTCTGTTGAACCTGATAAAGAAAAATGGATAAGACAGCTTGACGATGCTCAGGTTGAAAAATATGGCAGAACAATAGAGAAAATTGTTATAGCAGCGGCAGTTGAAGCAGGTCTTGATAAAGATGCAATTGTAGCTGAAGACCTTGGAACCCTTACATATCCTGTTGTTCGTGTTATGGAAAAATACGCGCTTGCAGGCATGAAGCTTGTACAGTTTGTTGTAGCAGAAGAAAAAGACCATGCCTACAGATGTTCTAATATTACGGAAAACTCATGGGCAATGGTTGGAACCCATGACAATGAGCCGATTAGAATGTGGGCGCAATCAATGATGGGAAAACCTGAATTGACACCGCATGTGGATAATTTAATGGAAGATTTATACTCAAATGTTCAAAACAGGGATGAAATCAGGGAAAAACTTTATACAGATGAAAAATTCCTTGCATTTTCGAAACTGGTTGAAATCTTTGCTGCAAAGAATGAAAATATCCAAATTTTCTTTACGGATTTCTTTGGAATAAACGAAGTGTACAACCGTCCGGGAACTTCAGGTGACCCGAATTGGACCCTAAGGCTCCCTGATAATTTTGAAGATTATTATGAAAGACACCTTGAATGTGGTGATGCGCTTAATTTACCGCTTGCTTTAATATATGCAATTAAGGCAAGAGGGGCAGAATTTGCTGCAAAAAACAGTGAGTTATTAATAAAACTTGAATCAATAGCATAAAAAAGATAAAAAGTTATGAAAAAGATAGTTGTTAAATTTTTAGCACTTTTCCTCTTTGCATTTATAACATTTGCCCAAGGGGAAAAGGCGTTTGCAGATTTTTCCTTTAAAGATATGGAATTGAACTTTGTTCAAATTTCGGATACCCATATCTCAGATAGTGAAGATACTTCATATAAAGTGCTTTCAAGCTCAAAAGCCCTTTTAAAAGATGCAATTGAGCAGGTAAATAATATAAAACATGTTGATTTTGTAATGTTTACAGGTGACCTTGTAAATGAACCATTAAAGAATTCTTATAGAGATTTCTTTGTACTTTTAACGAAGCTTAAATACCCTTCATTATCTGCATTTGGAAACCATGATATGGCGCAGATGAAGGATTTAGGAGCAGATGCACCGCCTTATATTTCAAAAGATACGGCAATTTCAATCATAAAAAAATGCAACCCTTTTTATATCTTTGATAAAAGCTACTATGCTTTTTCACCAAGACGCCAGTATAGGGTTATAGTTTTAGATACAACAATTGATGGTGTTATAACATCAAACGGCAGGTTAACCGATGAACAGGCACAATTTTTAAAAGATGAAATTGAAGGGCATAAAGATAAAGTTATTCTTATTTTTGAACATCATCCCGTGGTGGAGCCTTTTAAATCTGAACATCATAAAATTATTAATGATGAAAGCTATATGGAAATCATTAAACAGTATAAAAAGACGCCGATTGCAATCTTTTCAGGGCATTACCATGCGGCAAAAATTAAACAGCAAGGTAATATTATCCATGTTAGCACACCGTCTTTAGTGACTTATCCAAATGCTTTCCGGTATGTAAATATAACAGATTATGATGATAGAACTATATTTAATTTTAAATATTTGGTTACTAATTTAGAAGATGTGCGCAAACAAAGCAAGTTAAATGTAATAGCATCAGCTACTTTAAGGGGGCTGCCTTCTGATCAGGAAACTGTTATTACAATTAGAAAATCAAAAGATAACAACAATGATTTAAAAGAAAAGGCACCAAAACCCACTAAAGAAGATAAGCAAATTCAAAAAGAAGAAAAACAGGCGCAAAAAGAAGCTGAAAGGCAGTTGAGGCAAGATGCGCTTCAAATTCAAAAACAAGAAAAGCTTAAAACCCAAGAACTAAAAAGACAAGAAAAGCTTGAAGCTGACGAATTTAAAAAAGAGCAAAAGCTTAAGGAAAAAGCTTTAAAACAGCAAGAAAAAGAAGCAAAAAAGCTTGAAAAAGCGCAGGATAAAGCTTTAAGAGAAGACCTTAAAAAACAAGAAAAGATTAATAAAGAAGCAGAAAAACAGTTACAAGAAAATGCAGGAAATTAAAGTAAAATTCAGGGGTGTGCGCGGTTCGCACCCGACAGCAAAGCAAAGCCATTTAAAATATGGCGGAAACACAAGCTGTGTTGAAGTTTTTGCCGGCGGAAATCTTATTATTTTAGATGCAGGCACAGGCATTATAGATTTGGGGCGGGATTTGCAAAAGGAACATATTCTATCCGGCACCGATTTATATTCAAGAACGCCAATCAGTGCTACTTTGATTTTAAGCCACATTCATCAGGACCATATTCAGGGGCTGCAATTTTTTTCACCTCTGTTTATTCCGACCACAACCCTTGATGTTTACGGGCTTTCACATCCTTCAAAAAGCCTGAAAGACAATTTGAATGACGTTCTTTTTGAGAGGGTTTTTCCGGTATCCATCAATGAAATTCCTTCAAATTTTAATGTTTATGATTTTGAATTAAAGCATGTTTTAATCATTCAGCCTGATGGCAAAAAAGAATTTATAGAAACCTCCAAATTTAATATTGATGAACACAGAGAAGATGTGGTTATTTCTGTTTATAAAACAACGGCACATCCTAAAGACGGTTCTTTAGCTATAAAAATTCAATATATGGGAAAAAGCCTTGTATATGCAACAGATAAAGAAAGTTATATCGGGTGTGATAAGAAATTTATTGAATTTGCGCATGGTGTCGATGTTTTAATCCATGATGCCCAATATACACACCAGGATTACATTTCACCAATTTTACCAAAGCAGGGATTTGGGCATTCTACCTTTAATATGGCACTTGAAACTGCAAAATTTGCAAAAGCAAAAAGGTTGTTCTTCTTCCATTATGACCCGAATTATGATGATGGGATTTTGGATATGCTTGAAAAAGAGTTTTCAAAGCTGGCGCCTGAAGCGGAATTTGCCAAAGAGAATTTGGAAATTAATATATAAATATGAAGAAAATATTTATTTTATGTTTGGCATTTCTAGCTTTTGTTTGGGTAAATCCTGTAAAAGCAGATTTGACAGAGGTTTCAATTGTTCCGCCTGTAGATGCTGCAAAAAATGCCAACTGGCACAACAGGCGTGGCGCAAATTATTTCAAAGAACAAGATTATTTTGCAGCACTTAAAGAATTTAAGATGGCAATTGCTCTAAACCCAAACAGCCAGTCTACTGCCGTATATTATAATAATTTAGGAAAAGTGTATCTTGTTTTCGGGGAAATTCAAAGGGGAAGAAATTTAACAAGAGCAGATGCAGATTTTACTATGATGGCTGAAAGCTGTTTCGAGAGGGCAATTCAACTGGATTGTATGAAGTTTGAATATTATAAAAATCTGGTTAGAACATACGAACTTTTGGGTACAGTAGCATCAAGGAGAGATTTTTTACTGAAAAATATCAATGCAAACCCATTTAACGCCATAATTATCGGAATAATTTACGCTAAAGAAGGTAAAATCATTCCCGCCAGAGGGATTTTAGAGAATTTTGTTATAAAAAACCCTGATTTAATTATCACAAACGATGTTAAAAAGTTTCTTGAAATCCTTGAAGCCCTTTAAAAAGCTTGTCTTAACAATTCCATTCGTCCAGAATTTTAATAGCCTTTTTAACGCCTTCATTAAATACATTTGAACTTCCAAAACCTTCTTTATATTCATCGTCTAATATAATTATTAAAAGCCTTATAAGTGCATTTTTCAGAAGCGGCAGATTTTCTTGATGATCGGTTTCAATTGTGCCATCCGGCTCAATGTATAATGAAGCACGTTTTGAGATACCTGTTTCATCATCCGTTATAGATACGTTAAAAGAACCTCTTTCGCCATCCGCGTCATCTTTTGCTTCAACCGGCGGTTTTACATACATTCTTGTTGTAGAACCATCTTCTGTTTTTGTTAATTCTATATATGGTGCTTTTTTCCATTCATGCCAAGGGTTTCTTGCCATATCGAAAGAGCCGTCAGCAGTCCTTACCCATTGTGCTTTTCCATAGGTATCATAGTAAACATCTTTATATGGTTTGTTATTTTTATAGATAACTTCGGTTGTCTTTGAATCACCGCAATAAAATTTTGTAATGTTACCGGCTTCTTGTACGAATACATCCTGATATTGCGGCTCAGACACCGGTTTTCTTGCATTGTTTTTGTGTCTTCCATCAAAGTTTAAGTTTAAATTATTTGTATAATTTGAAAAAATTCCTGTTATTCTCATAAATTTTATCCTCAGTTGTTTAAAAACACCTGAATAAAATTTTTTGTTACAAAATTGTGTAATTTATCTAAACATAGTTTGGGTGCGGTCGGGGCCTGTGCTTATTATTTTTATCGGTGCGCCGCACACTTCTTCCAAGCGTTTAAGGTAGATTTTTGCTTCATTTGGAAGCATATCAAATTCTTTTATGTTTGTAGTATCTGACATCCAGCCTTTAAAAATTTCGTAAACAGGTTCATAGTCTTTATGTGTGTAAACATTTGTCGGGTAAAATTCCGTAACCTCATTTGTTATCCTGTTTTTATAGGCTGTGCAGAGCTTAATTTCATCGAATGTGTCAAAAACATCCAATTTTGTAAGGGCGATTGAACTTATTCCGCCAACAAGTACACTATACTTTGCTATAACAGCGTCAAACCAGCCGCAGCGCCTTGGTCTGCCAGTTGTTGCGCCAAATTCAGCACCGATTTTCTGAATTTTTGCGCCGGTTTCATCGGTTAATTCAGTTACAAAAGGGCCTTCGCCAACACGCGTGATATAAGCTTTAAACACCCCTATAACTTCTTTTATCGCAAGAGGCCCCATTGAAGCGCCGACGCCTGCTCCGCCCCCTACAGGGTTTGAGCTTGTAACGTAAGGATATGTGCCGTAGTCTATGTCTAAAAGCACGCCCTGAGCGCCTTCGAAAAGGATTGTTTTGTTTCTTTTAGCGTCATCAAGCACTTTTTGCCATTCAAAACAAACATAAGGTGCAAAAATTTCCCTGTATTGTCTGCAAATTTCAAGCGCTTCTTCTTTTGTATAAGTTTTAAGATTGTAAACTTTTTCAAGAGTTTTGTTTTTTAAGGGTAAAATCACATCCAGCTTGGTTTTTAGGGTTTCTTCGTTAAACAAATCTTCAACGCGGATGCCCGTGCGGGCGTATTTATCAGTGTAAGTAGGGCCTATACCCTTTTTTGTGGTGCCGATTTTGTTTTTGCCCAAAGTGCTTTCAGAATATCCGTCAACCTCTGTGTGCCACGGCATTGTAATGTGCGCTAAGGGGTTGATTTTTAGCGCTTTTTTAAAACGTTCAGCAGGGATGCCTTCTTCAATTAATTCGTCAAGCTCTTTTTTAAAATCATCCGGCTTAATCACTACTCCTGCGCCTAAAAAACAGATTTTATTTTCATATAAAATTCCTGAAGGGATAAGGTGGAATTTGTATTTTTTGTTGTTGTAAACAACCGTGTGGCCTGCATTTGAGCCGCCCTGATATCTGATTACGACATCTGCATTTTGTGCTAAAAGGTCTGTAATTTTTGCTTTACCTTCATCGCCGAATTGTGCGCCTACAACCACCGTATTTTCCACGTTTTCCTCGTCTTTCATTTGTAATTCTGATTTATTCCATTAGCTATTTTACTATAAAAAAATTTGTAGTAAAATCAAAGGTATGTTAAAACTTTTTAATACTCTTTCAAAAAAATTAGAAGAATTTAAGCCCCAAACAGAGGGCGCCGTTAATATGTATGTTTGCGGCCCTACGGTCTACGACAAGGCACATTTGGGGCATGCAAGATGTTATATAACCTGGGATGTTTTATACCGTTATTTGAAATTTTCAGGATATAATGTAACCTATTGCAGAAATGTAACAGATGTAGATGATAAAATTCTTAAAAAAGCAGATGCAGCAGGCGTTTTGCCTGAAGTTATCACAAAAGAATTTTATCAAAGTTTTAAAAATTCTCTTAAAGGATTAAATGCCCTAAATCCGGATGTAGAGCCATTTGCCACCAAAACAATCGGGGAAATGATTGCTATGGTGAAAAAATTGATTGAAAATGGCTATGCTTACGAGGCGGATGGTGATGTATATTTTGAAGTAGGTAAATACCGTAGCTATGGCGCACTTTCAGGGCAACCTATTGATGATTTAATGGCAGGGGCAAGGGTTGAAAATGACCCGAAAAAGCGCTCCCCGCTTGATTTTGCGCTTTGGAAAAAAGACGAAAAGCATGGTTATAAAAGCCCCTGGGGCTTAGGCCGCCCGGGCTGGCACATTGAATGCTCTGCTATGAGTAAAAAATATTTGGGTGAAACCATTGATATACACGCTGGCGGGGCAGATTTACAGTTTCCCCACCATGAAAATGAGAGAGCGCAATCAGAGTGTGCAAATGGCTGCACCTTTGTGAAATACTGGCTGCACAACGGTTTTGTAACCATCAATAAAGAAAAAATGTCAAAATCATTAGGAAATTTCCTTACAATTGATGATGTTCTAAAACGCTATAATTCAAATGCAATAAGGTTTTTCATTCTTACAAACCATTATAGGATGCCTGTTGAATTTAATGATGAAGCACTGGAATCTGCTAAAAACGGTGCAAAAAGGCTTATAAACAGTGTGAAAAGCTTTATTGAGGCTGATTTTGAAGGATTTAAGCCTGATGAAGAAGCGCAAAATGCTTTTAAAGAGGCAATGGATGATGATTTAAATACCTCAAAGGCTTTGGCTGTGTTATTTTCACTTGTTGATAGACTTAAAAAAGCAGTGCCGGATGGTGTTTTAGATGTTAAATCTATCGAAAATGCGGATGAGGCAAAGAAATTAGCCTATACCATAATTACTCTAGGGTCGGTTCTCGGGTTTGATTTTACCCTGCAAGACAAGCAGGAGTTGAATGACGAGGATTTAAAGGCGCTTATTCTGCCTCTTTATGATGAATTTGGTTTTGAAAAATCAATGGAGCCAAAAGCTTTACTGGATAAGCTTTTAGAAGATAGAAAAGAAGCTAGAGCTAATAAAGACTGGGCAAAATCGGATTTAATCCGTGATAAGCTTTTAGCTGCCGGGATTTTGGTTAAAGATTCAAAAGACGGCTCTGTTTGGGAAGTAAAATCTTAAGTAAGGGGCTTAAAATGGCTTATGGTAAGCTTTTTATAGTATCTACACCCATCGGAAATCTTTCTGACATTACATTTCGGGCTGTAGAAACTCTGAAAAGTGTTGATATTATTGCTTGTGAGGATACAAGGAATACAAAAATTCTTTGCGAAAAATACGAAATTTTAACCCCGCTTATAAGTTACCACAAATTTTCTGAAGCACAAAAATCCACAGTTTTATTAGATAAGCTGAAAACCGGATGTGACGTGGCTTTGGTCTCTGATGCGGGTACTCCTTTAATATCTGATCCTGGCGTGAAACTTGTTGAGGCAGCAAGATTAGAAGGGGTTGATGTGGTGCCAATCGTTGGGGCGTCTGCAATTTTAGCGTTGCTGGCCTCAATTCCAAGGCAGACAGAGAGTTTCAAATTTGTTGGGTTCTTGCCGCGTACTAAAAGCCAAATTCAAGAACTTCTAAAGATAAACAGAGATGAGAATTTGGTGTTTTATGAAAGCCCAAACCGCCTTATAGAAACGCTTTCTGTTGTTTCTGAGATGCAAAATACGCGAAAAATAGCTATTGGGCGCGAATTAACCAAAAAATTTGAGGAAATAAGAGTTGATATCCCAGAAAACCTTATTCAATATTATAAAAGCCATGTTTTAAAAGGTGAAATTGCTTGCATGGCCTATGCTTTGGCCGATGAGAATGGTGAAGAATATGAAATTAAGGAGAAAATTGAAACCTTAAAAGAGCTAAAACTCTCTGATAGAGATATTGTTAGCGTCATTAATTTCTTGTATTCCTTTCCTAAGAACAAAGTTAAGGAAATTTTACTTAATAAGTTATAAACCGGTTTTTTGATTTTTAAACATAAATTAATTTTTTAATAAAAAATCCTGCTTTTGAAAATTGGCAGGATTTTTATTTTATTTAAAATCTGAAAAATTATTTTAATTTTTCCTTAATTTCATCTTCGATTTTTTGGAAAATATCTTTGATATTTGTGATATTTTTGGCGGAACCCTGTGCCATTTGTGCTTTTCCACCACCTTTGCCCTCGGTTTCTTTCATAATTTTAGAAACGATGTCACCTGCAGAAATTCCTTTTTTTACAAAACCATCGCTCACTTTTGCTATCACAAAACCGGCGTTATCAGGCTTTTTAGAGCATAATACAATAACAGATTCCCCAAGTTTTTTTGCAAACATTTCTAAACCAAATTTTAAAGCATTCGGGTTATGGTCTTCAATCAGCGTAATGAAAAGCTTTCCAGCTTTTCCGTCTATTTGAACATCCTGCGCTTTGGATGCCAAGGTTTCGAATTTGCTGCTTGCAATTTGCGCTTCAAGCTCTGCTATACGGGCATTTTGAGCCTTATTTTCTTCTGTTAATTTATCCAGACGTTCAGCTACTTCATCGGTTTTCAACTTGTATTTATGTGCTATTTCGTCAATCCGGGCGGTTTTTTCGGTTAAATAGTCAAATGCGGAATTTGAGCATAAAATCTCAATTCTTCTTACGCCTGCTGAACTTGCGCCCTCTGATACAATTTTTGCAAGGCGTAAATCTTTTGAATTTAGAACGTGACATCCGCCGCAAAGCTCTTTGGAGCAGCATTTTTCACCGTTTTTTGTATCTATAAAGCTTACAACGCGCACTTTATCGCCGTATTTTTCACCAAAAAGCGCCATTGCGCCTGAATTTTTGGCTTCTTCTATATCCATAATTTCCGTTTTGCAATTTAGCCCTTCATTTATCCAAGAGTTAATCAGGGCTTCGGTTTTGGAGATTTCATCCTTTGTCATTGCGCGGTCAAACGAAAAATCGTATCTTGTTCTGTTTTCTTCAACCTGTGAACCTGCCTGATGCACCTCTTTTCCAAGCGTATCAATCAATGCAGCCTGCAGAAGGTGTGCTAACGAGTGGTGCTTTTGAATTTCAGCCCTTTTTTGAACATCAATTTCGGCTTTCACTTTTGTACCTTTTGAAATTGCGCCTTTAACTCTGTGAGCAAAGACATTTTGAACTTTAAAAGTTTTTAAAACGTCCACAGTATTGCCGTCTTCAGTTATTAAAACCCCGATATCCCCGATTTGACCGCCGCTTTCAGCGTAGAATGGTGTTGTATCAAGAATAATATCTGAAATATCATCTTCATTTGTAACATCCACTTCTTCGCCATTTTTGATTATGGCTAAAACGCTTGCCTTAGCTTTATTTTGAGTGTATCCAACAAAATTTGTTGCAGGGTGGGTTGTATAGTTTTTATCATCAGCCAGAACAACTTTTTGCATTGAAGCGCGGGCGCGCTCTTTTTGTTCAGCCATAAGGGTTTTGAACGCTTCTTCATCTACTTCCATAAAGCTTTCCTGTGCGATTTCTTTGGTTAATTCAAGCGGGAAACCGTAAGTGTCGTAGAGTTTGAAACAATTTTCACCTGAAATGAGTTTTTCGCCATTGGTTTTTGCGGTTTTTACAATTTCTTCCATGAGGCTGTAACCACGCTGTAGAGTTAGTTTGAAGCGTTCTTCCTCTTGTAAAATTGTTTTATGTATTTTTTCGGATTTTTCTGAAAGTTCAGGATAAGCATCTTTGTAAATAGCTATAACCTTGTCTACGATTGGTTTTAAGAACGGAAGCTCTAAACCTAGCATATATCCGTGGCGAAGCGCACGTCTTAAAATCATCCTTAAAACGTAGCCCCTGCCTTCATTTGAAGGCGTTACACCATCTGCAATCAGGAAGCTTACGCATCTTGTGTGGTCTGTAATAATTCTTAACGAAATATCGGTTTTTTCATTTTCACCGTATTTTTTTCCTGAAATTTTACAAACTTCATCTAAAATTTGCCTCAAAAGGTCGGTTTCAAAGGTAGAGGCGACACCTTGGCATACCATAGCAATACGCTCTAAGCCCATTCCAGTGTCGACATTTTTCTTTTCTAATGGCTGTAAATTGCCTTTTTCATCCTGAAAAAGTTCTGTAAATACGAGGTTCCAGATTTCAACCCATCTGTTGCACTCGCAGGTTGCTATTGAGCAGTCATCAGAGCATTTTAAATGTTCGCCCAAATCGTAATGGATTTCGCTGCAAGGGCCGCAGGAGCCTGAAACACCTACAGGACCCCAGAAATTGTCTTTTTTGCCTTTTTTTAGAATTCTTTCTTTTGGAACACCTGCTTTTTGCCAGATTTCGCCCGCTTCATCGTCATTTTCATAAATTGTTATCCAGAGGCGGTCTTTATCAAGGCCTAAATAATTTGTGACAAAATCCCAGCTCCAGGGGATGATTTCTTCTTTAAAATAGTCGCCGAAGCTGAAATTTCCAAGCATTTCAAAAAACGTATGGTGGCGGGGTGTTCTGCCCACATTTTCAATATCTGAATCTTTTCCGCCTGCTCTTGCACATTTTTGGCAGGAAGTTGCCCTTGCAGGTTTATAAGGCGGGGTTTCAATTCCTAAAAAATAGGGGATAAACTGTACCATTCCTGCTGTTGTAAGTAAAATTGTCGGGTTATTTGGCACCAAAGATGAGCTTTTTATCCTTGTATGCTGGTGGTTTTTTTCAAAAAAGCTTAAAAAAGCTTCCCTTATTTCATCACACGTTTTTGGTTTATTATTCATAATTTCAGCCTCAAATTCTTTTTTAAGTAAATATTATCACAAAAATTTTAGCCTGCGTAACTTAATTGTAATAATATCTTAAAATTTTTATAATTGTTGTATAATTGGTTTTATTATGGAGAGAAGTAAATTTAATATTGATGCGATAGTTGTAGGTGCAGGCCCTGCCGGAGTTAGCGCCGCTTTGACTTTAAAAAGGGCAGGCAGAAATGTTGTTGTTTTAGAGCGTTCCGATATGGCGGGGACTAAAAATATGTTTGGCGGGGCGGTTTATTTAAATTCCGTTAAATCTTTGTTCCCAAAAACCTTTAGCGAAGCGCCTTATGAACGTTTTATTGTTCACCGTACTTATTCTTTTTTAAACAGTTCAGGCTCTGTTGATATTAAATCTTCATCTCTAGCGGATAACACGGCAGCAACAGTGTTCCGGCCGAAATTTGACAACTGGATGGTGCAGCAGGCGAAGGCTGAGGGGGTATTTTTTGCCCCAAAAACGCTTGTTAAAAAATTGATTTATAAAAATGGCTCTGTTGTTGGGGTGAAAACGGAGCAGGAAAAGTATTTTGCACCGATTGTAATTTTAGCGGATGGTGTAAATTCGCTTTTAAGTAAGGATATCGGGCTTAGAAAAGAATTTTTCCCGAAAGATATGGTGCTTGCGGTTAGAGAAACCTATAAGCTGGATAAAAAAACCATTGAAGAAAGGTTTAGCCTTGAAGAAGGCTCCAGAGAAGGGGCAATGTATGAATTTTTCGGGGGGCTTTCAGGGTTTTATTTAACCGAAAAAAAGAAAAAACGCCCTGTAACGCCTTTTGCAATAGGTTTTTTATATACCTTTAAAGACACTGTTTCGCTTGGTTTGGGGATTTCTCTTGAAGATTTAACCCTGTATAAAATGAAGCCCTATGAGGTTTTAGAGAAATTTAAAAGCCATCCTGTAGTAAAAAGGCTTATTGCAGGCGGGGCTGAGTCTGAATATTCGGCGCACATGATACCTGAATTTGGGTATAATCATCTGCCAAAGCTTTATGCAAACGGTGTTATGGTGGTTGGTGATGCTGCAGGGCTTATTAACAGTGCGCATTTTGAAGGAACAAATTTTGCAATTGAATCAGGCAGGCTTGCGGGCGAAACTGCAATTATTGCGCTAAATCTTAACAAATTCAGGTTTAACGTTTTAAAAACTTATGAAGAAAAATTAAGAAGAAGTTTTGTTTTGAAGGATATGAAATCTTACAGAAATGTGGTTGAAACCCTTTATTCAAGGAAAAATTCTATCTTAAAATATTATCCTGATAAAATGGGCGAATTGATGGAAACCATACATGTGGTGGATAATGTTGATAAGAAGCGTAAATTCAGAAAATTTTTCAAGACGGTTTTCTTTGAAAGAAGCATTTTGGAACTATTTCGAGATTTTAAGGCGTTTTTAAAATTATTTTTTGAAATTATGTTTTAAATGTATTTTACAAACCAGGCTTAAGCCCTTTAAAATCAGGAGATTTGCTTAAAATGGATATAGAAAAAAAGCTTACAAATGTTAAATATAAAACGGATGATACTTCGCATCTTATTTTAAACCAGGAGATTTGCAAAGTTTGTGAAGATAAAGTTTGTTTAAATATTTGTCCTGCAAATGTTTATAAACAGAGGGATTGCGGGGAAAATGAGGAAAATTACACTCAAAATGATGGTACAATAGATTGCATAGCCGTGGAATATGAAAATTGTCTTGAATGCGGAGCATGTAAAGTTGCCTGTCCGTACGGGGCTATTGATTGGAGATATCCAAAATCCGGCTGCGGTGTTTATTACAAGTTCACATAGAACCTTTAGGAGAAAGATTATGAATGAATATTATTCACGCTGGTATGACAAGGATCCTGTCCTTTCTATGTCTATGCGGACTCTTGCAAATTCAGACGATGCAAGCCAGATTGCAGTTGCGCTTAATTTGATTAAAGTAATTATAGAACACAATATCAATAACAATGAATTTTCAAACATTGAAGATATTGTAGGTGCCGTTGAGGACGGTCTTATCCAGAAAGGTACAAACAGATGGTATGACCTTGATGCAACAGTTAGAACGGCAATTCAAATGTTAGAGCGGTGCGATGAAGAAACAAGACAAAAAGTTGCCCTTGATATGGCACAGCTTGTAATTGAAAAAATAGTTCAAGACGCAGATGCTATAGCAGATTCCGACGAGGATGCCATTGAAGGCAATGTTTTAGACCTTGATGCTATTGATGAAAATGATGCAAATATATAAGTTTATCTGATGAATGATGTTCAAAGGTTTGAAAGTTTAAAAAAAACAATAGAAACAGACCCTACAAATTTTCAGGCAAGGCGTGAAATTGCAATGATGTGTCTTGATATGGGGTTTGATTCTATGGCGCTGAAACAGCTTCTGTATTTATCAAATACTTTTCCAAATGATGCTAATCTTTATTTTAATATAGGAATTTGCTGGGAAAAATTAAAACAGTTTAAATTCGCACTTGAGGCTTATAAAAAAGCGGTTGAATTAAAAGAAGACGAGCCTGATTTTATTTACAATCTGGCGCTTGCCTATGAAAATTTGGGGCAGGATGATGAAGCTTTGATGCAGTTTAAAAGAGTTGTGTGCTTAGAGGCTGATGATTCCAATTCCTTTTTTTGTATCGGTTGTATTTTAGCTAAAAAAGGAGATATAGAAAACGCAATAAAATGTTTCAAAAAAGCCATAGAGTATAATTTCGGGGATTATTTCGCGCATTTTCATTTAGGGAATATGTATCATAAAATTGGCGAAATTGATAAAGCTGTGGAAGAATATAAAAAAGTGGTGCAGCTATCTGGAGATTATTCGTGGGCGTATTTCAACCTTGGGCAGATTTTTTATGAAAAAGGGGATATAGAAAACGCTGTTATAATGCTGAATTTGACCATTGAGAAAAACAGTAAAGATAAAGAAGCATATAAATTATTGATACAATTGTATATAAAAATGGGTGATTTTGAAACGGCAGCTTCTGTTTTGGATGAGATGAAGGAAAACTTGGCTGAAAGCGGAGATTTTTTCTTCCTTTATTCTAAAATTTATGAACAAAAAGGGGATTTAAAAGGATACAGAAAGTGCCTTGAAATGGCGCTAAAAAATGAATTTTCACTCAGTTTTGACAAATTTGCTGTTATGAAGGAATTAAGAGACTGCTCCGAAATTAATGAAGAGCCTGAAAACCCTGAAATAATGCCCGAAGAACAGCCTCAAGGGGGGCAAGATGGAGCAAACTGATAAATATTTTCTTGCGCTGAGTAATTTATGCATAAATAACCCCTTATTTAAGGCGAAACTTTTTGAATATTTTAATTTTGATATTGAAAAAACATTTAATGCGGAAAGTGAAGATTTAAAGAATTTTTATGCGACAAACGATGGCGAGATAAGTATTCCCAGAGATTTTCTTAAAAAAAGAGATGAAACAGACCCTGATAAAATTTATGAAGAATTTTTAAACGGAGCAGGGGCTTTAGGAGTTAAATATTTCACATACAATGATGAAAAATACCCAAAGCTTTTAAAAAATATCCCTGATTTTCCTCTGATGCTTTATTATAAGGGAGAGTTTGACGGGATAAATATAGATAGAACGGTTGCTTTTGTTGGCTCCAGAAAAGCTTCAATGAATGCTAAAGAAGCGCTAAATGGAATAATTTCAGGGTTTTTAGGAACTGATATTGTTGTGGTTTCAGGCTTAGCGGAAGGAATTGATGCAAGAAGCCACAAAAGTGCGCTTGAATGCGGTTTAAAAACAATAGGGGTGATAGGGTCAGGGTTTAAATTTACCTATCCTTCTTCAAATAAAAAATTGTATACGGAAATTGAGCAGGGAGGTGGAGTAATTTTAAGCGAATATCCTTATGAATTGCCTCCTATGGCTCATCAGTTTCCGCAAAGGAACAGAATTGTTGTCGGGATGTCTTATGGAACAGTTGTTGCTGAAGCAAGAATGAAATCGGGCGCTATGATAAGCGCAAGGCTTACTTTAGATTTTAACCGTGAATTAATGTGCATGCCGGGGCTGATTTCAAACCCTAATACGGAAGGTATTTATTATCTTTTAAAAAACGGTGCATCAATGGTAACAAATGCTGAAGATATACTGGAAGCGCTGAATTGGGAAGCTGAAACATCTGCCGGTGCAGCTTTTGCACCTGACGTGGATGGGGTTGAAAAAGAACTTTATGAAATTATTTCAATAGAGGCACAAAGCATGGAAGATTTAAGCCAAAAAACAAGTATCCCATTTGATGAATTAATGGCGAGCTTGACATCAATGGAACTTAAGGGTTTAATAAAACAAGCCGGAGGGAACTATTTTATTTGTAAGAGGAATTAATTAAAAGATAATTATGGCAGCAAAAACGACAAAAAAAACTACAGCAAAGACTGAAACTAAAGATAAAAGCACGAATACTAAAGGCAAAGCGCTTGTAATAGTAGAGTCGCCAGCTAAATCAAAAACCATAAAAAAGATTTTGGGAAATGATTATGTTATTGAAGCAAGTTTCGGGCATATAAGGGATTTGCCGCCAAAGGGTTTAGGGTTTGATGTTGATAATGATTTTAAACCTACGTTTTCTGTAATTCCTGAAAAACAAAAAGTTGTTGATACTTTAAATAAACTTGCAAAAAATGCGAGCCGCATATACCTTGCATCCGACCCGGACCGCGAGGGAGAAGCTATAGCATGGCATGTTAAGGAAGTTTTAAAGGTTCCTGAAGATAAAATTTATCGTATCGTATTTAACGAAATTACCCCAAAGGCGATAAAAGATGCTGTTGCAAACTATAGAGATATAGATATGCTTAAAGTCAAGGCGCAGCAGACAAGACAGATATTGGACAGGCTTGTAGGTTTTAAAATCAGCCCTATTTTATGGGAAAAATTGAGAAATTTCAGGCTTTCAGCGGGAAGAGTTCAATCTGTTGCGCTTCGTATGATTTGTGAAAGAGAAGCTGAAATTGAAGCATTTATACCTGTTGAATACTGGAGCATTGATGCGCTTTTAGCAAAAGACGGGTTTGAATTTTTGGCTGAATTATCAAAGAAAAAAGGCTCAGGCGGAAAAGATGAGAAAATTAATATTTCAAACAAAGAAGAAGCGGATAAAATTTTAAAAGAGCTTGAGAAGGCTAAATATCAGGTTTCAAAAATTGCAACAAGAGATTCAATTAGAAAGCCGCAAGCGCCCTTTATAACATCTACTTTGCAAAGGGAAGCAAGTTCAAAACTTGGTTACGGTGTTGCGAAAACCATGCAGATTGCCCAAAAGCTTTATGAAGGGATAGAGCTTGGCGAAGAAGGTGCAATCGGGCTTATTACCTATATGAGAACAGATAGTGTCAGGATATCTGATGATGCAAGAGATGCCGCAAAAGAATATATTACATATAATTTTGGCGAAAAGTATTACCCGAAAGAAGCCAATGACTATAATAAGGGTAAAAAGAAAAATGTTCAGGATGCGCATGAAGCCATACGTCCTTCATACATTGAAAGAACACCAGAGAGTATTAAAAAATATTTAACAAGTGAGCAATATAGGCTCTACAAGCTTATCTGGTCAAGGTTTATGGCATCACAGATGGAAAATGCCAAAATTAAAAACCACACTGTTGATATTGAAGCAGGGGAGTATGTTTTTAAAACTGGCACATCAAAGGTTGAATTTGACGGCTTTTTGAAGGTGTATACCGACGATGAAGCAGAAGAAGTGAAAAAAATTCCAGACCTTAAAGAAGGGGATATTCTTGATTTTAAAAAGCTTGACCCTAAACAACACTTTACGCAGCCCCCTGCAAGGTTTTCAGAAGCATCCCTTGTAAAACAGCTTGAAGAATACGGTATCGGACGTCCTTCAACTTATGCTCCGATTATTACAAAAATCCAGCAGCGCGGTTATGTTGAAAAGCTTGATAAGGCACTGAAGCCAACGATTTTAGGGCGTACAATTTCAGATCAGCTTGTTAAACATTTTGTAGATATTATGGATTATCAGTTTACAGCTTCAATGGAATTAAAACTTGATGATATAGCGGATGATAAGGCAAATTCAATCAATGTTTTAAAAGATTTTTATAAACCGTTTTCTGTTGTTGTTGAAAATGCCAAAAATAATATGGAGCGCGTTATTATAGAATCTGATGTTGTCTGTCCTAATTGCGGCAAAAAGATGGTTGTAAAAACAAGCAGGTTCGGAAAGCAGTTTTTAGGATGTTCAGGGTATCCTGAATGTAAGACTATGATGCCTTTAGATGGCGGAGAGGCAAAGGCGCCTGCTGTTGATGAAGAAACGGATGTTAAATGTGAAAAATGTGGCGGCAAAACCGTTATAAAGACAGGGCCTTATGGGAAATATTACCAGTGCCTTGATGAAAAATGTAAGGCAAGAAAATCGATTGTTATTTCATCAGGTGTAAAATGCCCGAAATGTGCTGGTGAAGGGCGTGATGGTGAATTAATCCAAAGGCGTTCAAGGTATGGCAAAACATTTTACGGATGTTCAAAATATCCTGATTGTGATTTTGCAGTTTGGAATGAGCCTACTGGTGAAAAATGCCCTGATTGCGGAAGTTTGCTTGTTAAAAAATTCTTAAAGAGCGGAAATAAAATAGGTTGTTCAAATAAAACATGCAAATTTTCAAAACCCATGCCGGAGGATGAATAATGACAGATGTTTCCGCAAAAGGCCCGCTGCAGGGTGAAACATATTATAAATTTGGCATTATAGGATATCCCTTAGGCCATTCTTTAAGTTCAGTTATGCATACTGCGGCGCTTAAAGATTTGGGGCTTAATGGTGAATATAATGCGCTTGAAACGGAACCTGAAGATTTGGTGGATAGGATAAAGATGTTAAAGCGGGATAATTATTTCGGTTTTAATGTTACAATTCCGCATAAAGTGCCGATTTCATTGTTTTTATCCAAAGTGGATGAATATGCAAACCTTGCAGGCTCTGTTAACACTGTAAAAATTTTAGAGGATAAATCTTTAGAGGGGTTTAATACAGATATATATGGTTTTATAAAACCCATTGAAAACCTTGATTTAAAAGGCAAAAAAGCTGCAATTTTAGGAACTGGCGGAGCAGCAAGAGGTGTTGTTGTTGGTCTTAAAAGCCTTGGAGTATCCGAGATTGATTTTTATACAAGAAATATAATTGATTCTCATGGTGTAATTGAGGGTTTTAGGCAAAAATTTCCCGAAATTAAGATAAATTTAATTCAAAACGAATTTTTAAAGACACTTGAAGATTGTGCAATTGTTGTAAATACAACGCCTTTAGGGATGAAGGGTAAATATGCCGATGTTTCGCCCTTGGCTGAAAATATTGTGAAAACACTGCCTGATAGCGGGCTTGTTTATGATATTGTTTATAACCCGATAAAAACGGAATTAATCAAAAATGCAATCAGTGCAGGTAAAGAATACATAGGCGGGCTTGATATGCTTGTATATCAAGGAGCAAGAGCTTTTGAAATTTGGACAGGAAAAGCCCCTGATATTGATAAAATGAAAATAGCCGCACTGGAAAAGCTTTTAGACAGCTAGATTATAGTGCATTATATATTGCGCTGCCAGATTCTGTTGAAATATTATATTGGTTTTGTCCTTCAGCTATAATTTTAGTACTGATTTCTTTAACTGCTTCGCTGCCAAAGAGTTTGCGTGTTTCTTCAGTATCCAATGTTGCTCCAATACGTATATTGTCATATTTTGCTCTGCAGGCTATTATGCTTGCTTCTAAACGTTTTTTGAAATTTTCATCGCGCAGTTTGTGTATATCTTCTTCCACCAGTTTTAAAAATTCAGGCTGATTTAGACCAGGGTGTTTCTTGCGGATAAGTTCTGCTCTGCCGAGAATTGCCTCATCAGATAAAGTGGTAGTATCACAAATAGACATTAGCTTTCTTGCATTTTGACCTGCAGCCGGTTTGGGGTCAAATATTTCAGCCATAAATGTTATAAACCCTTGAGATTTAGGATATCTTTTGAACATTTGGTTAAAAAATGTAACCGTTAAACCTTTATCTGTGCTTATTTTTTCAAAAAGATCCGCTCTTTGCTGGCTGCCAAATATTTTCGCTACATATTCTCTTCCATTTGCAAGTCCTTTATATGCAAAATCGCCGAATGATGGCGCGTTGTTTCTTTTTAAATATGGTGAAGCATAATTGTTATTTACAGTGTTAATCCTCATAATGAAGTTCCTTATTAAAGTATGCGTTGTTTAAATCTATGCATGTAGAATAGTAAAAATGCCTGAATAATTTTTTTTGATATTTCGTTTGTAACAAAATGTTAATATATAAAATATATATGTTATATATATTCTTAGTGTGGAATTTTATAATTGGTTAGTTCTTCTCTTTTCCACTCCTTCCTCCATTATGATATAGATTTTATCCTAAAAAGGTGTATTGAGGGCAAATGCCTGCAAGTATGCCTTTTTCTTTTTTTATAAAGAAGGGAAGGAATATTTATTTTAAGATATGCAGGTTTTTTGTCAATAATATTTTTTGTAGGATAATATCAATTGTAGTTGTCAAACGGAATTATTAAATCAGCAATGAACGATAAAATTGTAATAAGAGGGGCAAAAGAGCATAATTTAAAGGATATATCTCTTGAATTGCCAAAAGGGGAATTAATTGTTTTTACAGGGGTTTCAGGCTCCGGAAAAAGCTCTCTTGCGTTTGATACGATATTTGCAGAAGGCCAAAGAAGGTATGTAGAGAGCCTTTCAACCTATGCAAGACAATTTCTCGGGCAGATGGATAAGCCGGATGTTGAATCTATTGACGGGCTTTCACCCGCAATTTCTATCGACCAGAAATCTACAACAAATAATCCGCGTTCAACCGTCGGTACAATTACCGAAATTTATGATTATTTAAGACTTTTATTTGCAAGAGCCGGCACTCCTTATTGCCCGAAATGCGGTACCCCTATTGCGCCGCAAACTGTGGATGAAATTGTATCAAAAATTTTAGAACTGCCTTTAGGGGCTAAAATTCAGATTATAGCACCGATTGTGCGTGGTAAAAAAGGTGAATTTCAAAATGTAATATCTGAACTCAAACAGGAAGGGTTTATCCGCCTTAAAATTGACGGAGAAATTTATAACCTTGATGAGGATGAAATTAAGCTTGCAAAGACTGTTAAGCACGATATAGACGTTGTTATAGATAGAATAATTATAAAAGAAGGTATTAGAAGCAGGCTTTTTGATAGTGTTCAGACTGCATTGGCCAGAGCAAACGGGCTTGTGGCTTTAGATGTTCTTGGCGGCAAGGCTGTGAACGGTAATGCAGAGGGTATAGAGCCTTATGAAAAGCTCTTTAGCGAAAAATTAAACTGCCCGAATTGCGACCTTAGTTTTGAAGAAATAACACCAAGAATATTCAGCTTTAATGCGCCTTATGGTGCCTGTAAGGTGTGTAATGGTTTGGGGGCGCACTATGAAGTATCAGATGCACTTGTTGTTCCTGATAGTGAAAAATCTATAAGAGGCGGAGCCATTTATCCTTGGGCGAAGACTGCAAACCAGTATTATACAGATGTTTTATTATCTGTGTGTGAACATTACGGAATTGACCCCGATAAACCCTTTAAATCTTTAACCCCGGCGCAAAAAGGAATAATTCTTTACGGGAATGATATGGAAACAATTAAAATGCGCTATTGCGACTTTGGCACAAAGCACATGAGAACCCATTATCAGCCATATATGGGTGTAATTCCCTATATGATGAAAAAATACGAGCAATCAGACAGCGATATTATACGGGCTGAAATTCAAAAATATATGACGGAAATTCCCTGCAATGCCTGCAAGGGGGCAAGGTTAAATCCCTTTGTTTTATCTGTTAAGATTTTGGATAAAAATATTTATGATTTTTGCTGCATGAGTATTGATAAGGCTTATGAATTTGTTGAAGAACTTTATTTAAGCCTTGATAACTATAAAATGGCAATAGCAAAGCAGATTTTGGATGAAATTAGGGCAAGGCTGAAATTTTTGCTTGATGTTGGGTTGAATTATTTAACTCTTGCAAGAAGTGCAGGAACGCTCTCAGGCGGTGAGGCGCAGAGGATAAGGCTTGCAACACAAATAGGCTCAGGGCTTTCAGGTGTTCTTTATGTCTTGGATGAACCTTCAATAGGCTTGCACCAGCGAGATAACGACATGCTTATAAAAACGCTTATGAAGCTTCGAAACCTTGGGAATACTTTGATTGTGGTAGAACATGACGAAGATACTATCCGTTCTGCAGATTATATTGTGGATATCGGGCCGAAAGCAGGGGTGCATGGCGGTGAATTAATTGCTGCAGGTAGTGTTAAAGATATTGAAAAGGCTAAAAATTCTATTACGGGGAAATATTTAAGCGGAGAACTCTCTATTCCTGTACCCAAGAAAACGCGCATTGGAAACGGGGAATTTTTGGAAATTAAAAATGCGCATTTAAACAATTTAAAGAATATTGATGTTAATATTCCTTTGGGTAAAATTGTTGCAGTGACGGGGATTTCAGGAAGCGGGAAATCTACTCTTGTAAATGATATTATTTATGAATTTGCACTTCATAAACTAAGAGGAAATCGTCCAAAGCCAAAAGGTATAGATGATATTAAAGGTTTTGAACATGTTGATAAAATAGTGCTTGTTGACCAATCGCCAATCGGCAGAACGCCAAGGTCTAACCCTGCAACCTATACAGATGTTTTTACACACATCAGGGATTTATTCGCACAGACAAATGAAGCAAAGGTGCGCGGATATAAACAAGGAAGATTTTCTTTTAACGTTAAAGGCGGAAGATGTGAAAAATGTAAAGGCGACGGCGTTTTAAAGATTGAGATGAATTTTTTATCAGATGTTTATGTTAAATGCGATGTTTGCAAAGGTAAAAGATACAATCAGGAAACATTAGAGGTTAAATATAAAGGAAAAAGCATCTCTGATGTGCTTGATATGACAGTAGAAGAGGCACTTGAATTCTTTAAAAACGTGCCAAGAATTGCAACAAGGCTTCAGACCCTTTATGATGTAGGGTTAGAATATATAAAACTCGGGCAAAGTGCGACAACCCTTTCAGGCGGTGAAGCACAAAGGGTAAAGCTTGCACTTGAATTAAATAAGCGCGCAACCGGTAAAACACTTTATTTAATGGATGAACCTTCAACAGGGCTTCACTGGTATGATGTGGATAAGCTTGTAAAAATATTGCATAAGCTTGCAGATAGCGGAAATACCGTCTTAATTATCGAACATAACCTTGATATTATAAAGTGTGCAGATTATATAATAGATTTAGGGCCTGAAGGCGGTATTGGCGGCGGGGAAGTGGTTGCCAAAGGTACACCAAAACAGGTGATAAAAAATAAAGCTTCCTTTACTGCAAAATTTTTAAAGCCCTATATTGAAAAAGGATAATAGCCGTTTTTTAAAGCTTGGTGAGGGATGGAATTTTTCGATACTCAGAGTACACTTTCTTTTAAGTAAAGAAAGGAGTATTTTTATGTGTAAAACTTATGATGCAATTTATAAAATTGCAAAAAATGTTGAATCCGATGTTTTAGTGTTATGGGTAGGACATAAAAAAATATCAGGCACACTTTTAGATTGCCATGATAATAAATGTATGGATGAAGTTGTAACCCTTCAGGATGCAACCGTTGAATGTCACCATCAGAACGGTGAAAACCACAGACATTCTTTCAGATGGCTGAATATACCCTCGCATCAAATTAAAGCGTTTACTTTCAAATGCTGCGTTATTGATATGGATGACCTTCAATAATTTGTATTAATAAGTTTTATTAATAAGAAAATGCCCTTATTTAAAGAAAATTCTTTTTAGGGCATTTTTTCTATGGTAATATTTGTTTATGAACGATATTGAACTTTTGATGCCTGCGGGCAATATTGAAAAAATGAGATATGCATTCAGCTATGGGGCGGATGCTTGTTATCTTGGGATGGTTGATTATTCACTCCGCACTATGAGAAAGGGTGAACTTATCACGCGTGATAACCTGAAAATTGCCGTGGATGAAGCAAGAAGAATAAATAAAAAAGTATATTTAACTTTAAATATTTTTGCATACGATAATGATATACAAAAACTTTATGAAGATGTTGAAACCATAAAAGATGCAAACCCGCATGCTATTATTTTAAGCGATTTTGGGGTTTTGAATGTCATAAAAAAAGAGCTGCCGAATATTGATATTCATATTTCAACCCAAACAAACACGCTAAATTCAGAAGCTGTTAAATTTTGGAGAGACTTAGGAGCTTCAAGGGTAATTTTAGCAAGAGAATTATCTTTAAAACAAATTGAAGCCATAAGAAAAAATGTTCCCGATGTCGAACTTGAGTGTTTTGTACATGGGTCGCAGTGTATGAGTTATTCTGGAAGATGCCTGCTTTCTGATTATATGACAGGGCATGAAAGGAAAGCTAACCATGGTGGATGCGCACAACCCTGCAGATGGAGCTATAAGCTTTTAGAAGAAACACGCCCCGGTGAATATTATGAAATTGTTGAAGATGATAAGGGGTCGCATATTTTATCGCCCAAGGATTTGTGTCTGATTGAATATGTTAATGATTTAAAAGAAATCGGTGTAAATTCACTTAAGATTGAAGGCAGAACAAAAAGCCTTTATTATGTTTCAGGAGTTTCAAAAGCATACAGAGATGTTTTAGATGGCAAAATAACACCTAAAGAAGGATATTTGGAACTTTTAAAGGTTGGAAACAGAGGATATACAAAAGGATTTTTCCTTGGTGATAATAATACAGACAGCTACAGCTATGATATTTCAAAGGGTTTAGCTGGGGCCGATTTTCTTGGTATTGTGCTTGAAAAAGCAGGAGATAAATTCAGGGTTTGTTTTAAAAATAAAGTAAATCTTGGAGATATAGTTGAAATAATAACTCCGGGTTATAGTGCAAGGGCAAAAATTGAAAGTATTTTAAATGAATCAAGGGAAGAAAACAGCCTTGCAAATACAAATGATGAAGCATGGATTACTTTAAAAGAAGAAGGAGAGGAGCTTTCAGCTACTCTTTGGCAAAAAGAATGGAATTGGGCGCTTCTTCGAACCGTTGGTATCAAAAATTGTAAACTGGAAGAAGAAAAAGGGTGTATAGTATGCGATTAAAACCTGATTATAATTTAAATTCTATATATGAAATAAATGAAGAAGAGCTTTTAAGTAAAGGCATAAAGTGTATATTTTTTGATTTGGATTCAACTGTTATGCAATCTAAGAGCGGAAAGTTTACAATCGAAACTTTGAATTTTTTAAACGGATTGTCTAAAAAATTTAAAATTGCTATAATTTCTAATAATTGTAAAAAACATTATATTTCACAAGTTGAACAGCAGTGTGATATAAAGATTTATTCAAATGCTAAAAAACCGGATACAAAGGTATTAAAACTGGCATGTTCGGAATTTAATATTGAAGAAAAGGAAGCCTGCATGGTAGGAGACAGGCCTTTAACAGATATTCTGGCAGGCAAAAGAGCTAATATGACGACAATTCTTGTAGATTCGATTTCAAAAGAAAAAGAAGGATTTTTAGTAAGGTTTGTCAGATGGCTTGAAAGATTATCAATAAGAAAGTAGTAAAAAATAGGAAAAGTGAGGCTTATTAAGATGAAAAAAATTATTTTATGTTCAGCACTCGGTTTGTTGCTTTTAAATCCTCTAAACTCTGTATTTGCTGCAGATAAGGGAAAAGTTAATCCTGAGGATATATCAAATAGTAAAAATATTTTAAGTGCTGTAAAGATTATGAAGAATACACCTGCAAATGCTTCTTATAAGAGAATTTTAGGAAATAACCCTACAAAGAAACCAATTAAAATTGAATTCAAAAACCTTGCCTCATTAAATAAAAATTATGACAGATATGATGGTTTAGGGTATAAAAACAAAGGTACATTCTATATTTACATATCAGACAGGCATACTGATGCCCCCAAAGAAGCCCTTGCATCTTTAATTTCAGGTTTGGCTGTGCATGTGGATGATGATGATTCAATCAATGAAGAAATTTTTGCCTGGGCGCTTGAAGCTGTTATGTGGAATAAATTTTTAAAACAAAATCCTGAACTTGCATCTAACCCTTCAAGACTTGTTGAAAGAGAAAACAACATTGAAGCTTTGTATGCAGCATCTCCAAGCGATGTTTCGTATATTCGAGAACTGATTGAAAGAAACAACGGATATCTTCGCTTCAAAAGAGTATCAGACGGATTTTCTGATGAAGAATTAAATAAAAAGATTGGTATCTTGCATAAACTTTATACAAGATAAGATTTCTAAAAAGTATAAAAACACCCGGGTTGATTTTAAATCCGGGTGTTTTTATAAATCTATATAATATTGTTGTAATATTTGTGTTAGCCAGCAAGGCCAAAGCCTAAAATTAATGTAGAGAGGATAAAAATCCCTCCAACTATATAAGTTACCTTGTTTAAGCCTTTTTCTGCAGATTTTTGAGAAGAAAACAGTTGGCTTGCAGATCCGATTGCTGCTATACCATCTCCTTTAGGAGAATGTAACAGTACTAATATGATTAAAAGAACACCTGTAATCATTTGTATAATAAAAAAGAAATTTGCCATTTTTTAATCCTTCTTTTGGTTTTATAAAATTAATTATTTGAAATCTTTATAACATAAAAATATGAATAATAAAAGAGCCGCTTTTTATTTTTGCGGCTCTTTTGGTTTTATTTTAGTTTGATAAAAATTAATAATTCATTTCCCAACCGTCATTTATTATCTTTAATGCACAGTATCTTTCATCAGAATTTAAACATTTATCACTTGCATCTGCATCTTCTGCAAATTCCCATTTATTGGTTTCACTGTTGAAGCTGTCAAATGTTCCATATGGAACAACTGCATTTAAACTATTAAGAATTTGGAATTGGAATACGTCTTTGCCCCATGCGTTTGGCTTATTTGATGCGTTAACATCCACAATAAAATCAACACATTCACTTGGGTTGTCTTCAGAACATCCCGGTGTTAATTTAATTGCCATTGCAGTACCATCAGTTAAAGCCACTTTATAGTAATCGTTGCTAATGCTTGCACCACCTGTATTATTTGTTATGTATGTATCTGCAAAACATCCTGTATCTGTCATACCACAATCTTTTGCAATATTTATATATGGTAGAACATAAGCTGCTACGAATTCTGGAGTTGTGCTATTGAAATCCCAGGCTTCCATTTTAACATCGGCTTGAGCGTGATTAACCATGTTTGTAAAAGTATTACTTGTTTTTTGTAATGCTGAAGTTAACTGTGTTTTATTTGCGTGAGATATTACAAGCGGTATTACAAAAGCTGCAATTATGCCGACTATGGCAAGTACAAGAAGAACTTCAACGAGAGTAAAACCTCGTTTAGCATTTTTTTCATTTTTTAAATTCATAAACCCAAACTATCCTTTTAAAACTAAAATCGTATACAATATTTTGACCTAGCGTATTTCTTCATTATATACTTTTTATTTTAATATTCAAGTTTCAAATTGAGTTATAATAATCAGAAAGCAATTTACAATCTTCTTCAATATTAGGACTTTCGCATACTATTGCGCCCTTAATGTTAAATTTTTTGAATACTTTTAACAAATCTTTATAATTAAAATCACTTTCTTCTAAATTTAAATGTTTTTTCTCGCCTTTGGTTGTGTATTCAATTCCTGCAATGTGTGCGTGGAAATTGTTTAAAGCCGTATCTCCAAGCTTTTTTCCTATTTTTTCAAATATCAGTGAAAATTCATCATAGGTGTTAAATTTTCCTGCAGTTCTTGCGTGGATATGTGAAAAGTCGACACAAGGAAGCATTTTAGGAAAGATTTTTGATAATTCTATAATTTCATCTATGCTTCCCCACTGGCTTTCTTTCCCTGTTGTTTCAGGCCTAATCCAAATTGGGTTATCCTGAAGTGCTTCAAAAATGTTTTCGTGCCTTTTTATTAATTTATTAAATACGGTTTTTTTATCTTCCTTTAAATAAAATGCTGCATGGTAGGTTATAGAATAGCCGCCAAGTTCGTTTGCAGCATTTGCAGTTTCTATAATTCTTTGAATACTGGCTTCCACTTTATCTTCTTCTTTGGAATTTAAATTTATATAAAAAGGAGCGTGAGCGGTTAAAATAAAATCGTTTTTGTTGTTTTTTAAAAATTCTTTTGATGCCTCAGACATCCTTACACCATGTACAAATTCAAGCTCCAAGCCATTTAAATTTAATTCCTTTAGCGCTTCAAAGCCTGTTTTATAATCTTTTGCCCTTAAAGGGATGCCTGCTGTTAAAAAATTTAGTTTATCCATTTATTTTTTATCCTATTTTAAAATTTCGCCAACGTTTGGGGTAAATTTTTCAATGAATTCTTCAATTGAATAAATCCCCCAGCTTCCCGCCTGAATAACATTTGGGAAATAATAGCCTCCGTTTGATGCTATCTGCATTAAATTTTTTTTAATTTTCACAATTTGGCCAAACGGTTTATTGTGCTGCTCAAGCTTATAGTTTCCTGCAACAAACCTGATATACCCCCCTCTAAAATTAGTAAGCACGTTATAAAAAGGGTTTGAGGCTCTAATTAGTCTCTCTGTTTTGAGAATATCATCGCTCCAGTTTATATAAAAATCATTTTTTATGTTCGGGGCTTTAATGAAGTCTCCGGTTTTTTGCGGGGTTGAGTCAATTTCACCTGTTATTTTATATTTAATCAGAGTTTTTGAAAGCAATTTTGCCATCATAAAATTTGTTCTTGAAAAAAGCATTCCCATTGTTTCTTTTTCAGTAAGCGAGAAGGTTTCCTGCGCTATAATATTACCTGTATCAAAATTTTCGTCTGCAAAATGAAGAGTGATACCTGATAATTTTTCACCATTGTTTATTATGTGGAAATAAGGGTTTGCACCTCTGTAATCAGGCAAAAGCGAAGGGTGGCAGTTAATAAAGCCCTCTTTTGTTGCATTTAAAAAATCTTTTGATAATTTGTGGTTAAAAGAGCAAATTACACCTATATCGCAGTTTAAATTTTTTACTTTTTCAATAAAAGCAGGCTCATTTGGGGATTTTTCAAATTCTAAAACAGGGATATTTCTGTTTTTTGCAATTTCTTTTATAGTGAAGCCTGAAAGGTTGCCGCCTGGCGGGATTACAGCTTTTATATTAAAATTTAATCCTATCAGCTCATTTAAGCAAACTGTTGCCATATCGGGCATCCCGATAAAAAGGATTGAAGGATTTTTTCCGTTTAAAGCATTATTCATTCAATAATTATATATGAAGGTTTATGCAGGGCATGGATTTTAAAGTATTGTAACAAATTTGAAGTTATAAAAATTAAGTGTTGACGATAAAATTTGTTTATATTAAATTTAATCGTACCGATATTTGTATCGGGTGTTTATATGTAACAAATTTAAAGAAATTGGAAACCAAAATGGACACAAATAAAAGACCCAGAATTAGAGTATGTTTAAAAGCTTATGACCATAAGCTTATTGACACATCAGCAGTAAAAATTGTAGAAACAGCAAAAAGAACAGGTGCTTCAGTATCTGGTCCTATTCCGCTTCCTACAAAAAGAAGAATTTATTGTGTTTTAAGATCTCCGCACGTTGATAAAAAATCCCGTGAACATTTTGAGATGAGAACACATAAAAGGGTTATAGATATTTATGACCCGACACAACAAACTACAGAAGAGCTTTCAAGAATGGATTTGCCTGCTGGCGTTGACATTGAAGTTAAACTGTAAGTTTCCTCCCTTTCAAAAGGGTAAAGTAAGTTAACATTTGACAATTGAATAATTGAATGTGAACTATTAAAGACAGAGTTTGGGCTAAAGATGTTTAAAATTGTCAAAGCCAAAGATGAAATCTCAAACAAACAAAGTCAAAGATGTACAAAGATTAAAGAGTGAAATTAAAAATAGCTCTCACAACAGAAAGGTAAAACAACAATGGCATTAGGTGTTATTGGAGAAAAACTCGGAATGACACAGGTATATGACGAACAAGGTTTGTGTATTCCTGTTACCGTGATTAAAGTAGACCCTTTGACCGTTACTCAGGTTAAAACTGTTGAAACTGACGGTTATAACGCTATTCAGGTTGGTGTTGTTCCTGCAAAGGAAAAACATTTAACAAAAGCACAAATTGGTCACTTTAAGAAAAATAATTTAGATAATTTCAGACATCTGCAAGAATTTAGGGTTGATAATCCTGCAGATTACACTGTTGGTCAAAAAATAGATTTAGGTGTTTTATCTGAAATATCAAAAGTAGATGTATCAGGAAAATCAATCGGTAAAGGTTTCCAAGGTACAGTTAAAAGACATAATTTTTCAAGAGGACCTATGGGCCACGGTTCTAAAAACCACAGAGCGCCGGGTTCAATAGGTGCAGGTACAACACCTGGTCGTATTTACAAAGGTAAAAGAATGGCCGGAAATATGGGTAACGAAAATGTTACTGTTTCTAAATTGAGTGTTGTGAAAATTATAAGCGACAAAAATTTGTTATTAGTTAAGGGCTCAGTTCCGGGTCCTGAAGGAAAATTGGTAACAGTTAAGCCTTCAAGAACAAAATGGAATTAGAGGTACAAAAAATGACACAGACAGTTAAATTATTAAATACAAAAGGCAGTGAGCTTGGTGAATTAAACCTCAACGATGAAGTGTTCGGGGTTGAGCCGAATATCCACGTTATGCACTTAGCTCTTAAAAGACAATTAAACAATGCAAGACAAGGCTCTCACAATTCAAAAACAAGAGCTGAAGTTTCAGGCGGCGGAAGAAAACCTTGGAAACAAAAAGGAACAGGCAGAGCAAGAGCCGGTTCTATTAGAAGCCCCTTATTTGCAGGCGGCGGTGTTTCTTTCGGACCAAAACCGAGAAGCTATGAAACTAATCTTCCGCAAAAGGCTAGAAAACTAGCTTTAAGAAGTGCTTTAAGCGCTAAGTTGGAAGCTATGACAGTTGTTAAAGATTTTTCAGAATTAACAGAAATCAAAACAAAAGCATTTAGTCAGGTTTTATCTGATTTAAAAGTTTCAGGGAAGATTTTGGTTATTGCAGATTTAAAAGCTGAAGAAAACAAAAATCTTGAAAAATCAGCAAGAAACGTAGCATCTGTTAAGCTTTTATACCCATCAAATTTAAACGTTAAAGATTTAATTGAGGCAAATTCAATTGTAATTACTGAAAATGCCATCAATGAAATAACTGAAAGGTTGGCGAAATAATGGCTAAGACAAAAACCAACAAAGAAAGATTATACGATATAATTAAAAAACCTTTAATAAGCGAAAAATCAATGATGACAGTTCAAATGGGCCAATATACTTTTGAAGTTAATAAAGATGCTACAAAAGTTGAAATTGCCCAAGCAATTGAACTTGCTTATCCAAATCGCAAAGTTAAGAAAGTAAGAACAGTGTATATGCCGTCTCATGAAAAAAGATTGGGAATGAAATTTGGCAGAACACAATCAGGTAAGAAAGCCATCGTTACAATCGAAGGCGATCCTATTGAAGAATTGACAGGAGTATAGGTAAATGGCAACCCGTAAAATTAATCCGACGTCTCCGGGACAAAGAGGCATGACAAGACCTGATTTTTCAGAAATTACAACAGATACACCTGAAAAATCATTATTAAGACCGCTTACAAAATCAGGCGGAAGAAATAATACAGGCAGAATCACAACAAGACATATAGGCGGCGGCCACAAAAGACAATACCGTGTTATTGATTTCAAAAGAGATAAATTTGGTGTTGTAGGTTTTGTGAAAACTGTTGAATACGATCCGAACAGAAATGTTAGAATTTCTCTAGTTGTTTATGCTGACGGTGAAAAAAGATATATTTTAACACCTGAAGGTTTAAATGTTGGTGATGTTATCGTTTCTGGAGCTGATGTTGATATTAAAACAGGAAATGCACTTCCTTTAGAAAATATCCCTCTTGGTACTATGATTCATAATATTGAAATGGAACCAAAAAGAGGCGGTAAAATGGTAAGAGCTGCTGGTCAAGGTGCGCAGTTAATGGCAAAAGACGGCGATTATGTTACTGTTAAGCTTCCATCATCTGAAATGAGAATGGTAAGAAAAGAATGCATGGCAACAATCGGTGTTCTTGGCAATTCTGAATACAAAAACCTATCAACAGGTAAAGCCGGCAGAACAAGATATTTAGGAATTAAACCTACTGTTCGTGGCGTTACAATGAACCCTGTTGATCACCCGCACGGTGGTGGTGAAGGTAAAACAGGCCCAGGTGGACATCCTAAGACTCCATGGGGTAAACCTGCTTTGGGTCAAAAGACCAGAAATGCTAAAAAAGCTTCAAGTAAGCTAATAGTAAGAAGAAGAAAAAAATAATAGGAGAATATAATTAGATGGCTCGTTCATTAAAAAAGGGTCCATACGTTCACGACTCTTTGATTAAAAAAATCGATAAACTAAACGAAACCCAAGAAAAGAAAGTTATAAAAACATGGTCCAGGGCGTCTATGATTATACCTGATATGTTGGGACATACAATTGCTGTGCATAACGGTAAATCTCATGTTCCTGTATACATAACAGAACAAATGGTTGGGCATAAACTTGGTGAATTTGCTAATACGCGTTCATTCAGAGGACATGCCGGACAAGACAAAACGGCAAAAAGAAAATAACTTTGATTAATAACTAATTAAAAGGAAATAAGGACAATGCAACAAGCAACAGCTAAACAAACAGATATAAAGATGCCTGCAAGAAAGCTTAGAAGAGTAATTAACGAAGTTCGCGGCAAAATGGCGAATGAAGCGTTAAAAATTCTTAAATTTATGCCTTACTTTGCTGCAAGAGTTGTTGAAAAGAATTTAACAGCTGCAATTGCAAACGCATCTGAAAAATTCTCAGGGGATGCTAATGCGCTTAAAGTTTCTGAAATTTATGCAGATGAAAGCGTAACTTACAAAAGAGCGCGCCCCAGAGCGCAGGGCAGAATGTATAAAAGATTCAAAAGAAGCTCACACTTAACAGTAAAATTAACGAAAAACTAGGAGATATAACTTTGGGACAAAAGACACATCCAACCGGATTTAGAATAGGAATAATAGAACCTTGGGTTAGCACTTGGTTTGCAAAAAGAAAAACTTATGCAGCAAATATTGCTGAAGATGCTAAAATCAGAAGATTTGTTAAGAAAAAACTTTATGCAGCCGGCGTTTCAAGGATTGTAATTGCAAGAAAAGCACAAAATGTTAATATCACAGTTGTAACTGCAAAGCCGGGTATTGTTGTTGGCAGAGGCGGTCAAGGTATTGACGAACTTAGAACAGCAGTTCAAAACTTAATTAACAATAAAAATGTTTCAATTGATGTTGTTGAAGTAGCAAGAATTGATGTTGATGCCCAGCTTGTAGCTGAAAATATCGCTCTTCAGCTAGAAAAACGTATTGCGTTTAGAAGAGCAATGAAACAAGCTATGCAAAGAACAATGAGAGCAGGCGTTCAAGGTATTAAAGTTATGGTATCGGGACGTTTAGGCGGTGCTGAAATTGCAAGAAGCGAATGGGCTAAAGAAGGCAGAATTCCTCTTCAAACTTTAAGAGCCGATGTACAATATGGTTTTGCTGAAGCAGATACAGTTATGGGTAAAATCGGCGTTAAAGTTTGGGTATTTAAAGGCGATTTAATGCCTGGTGAAAAGGCTGATCAAAACATTAAGACCAAAAAGCCTCAAAGCCAAGGAAAAGAAGGCGCACCCCGTCTTAACAGAAGAAAACGTAGTGAAGACAATGCTTCAGGCACTGAAGCATAGTAATAAAATAGGAGCAAATTAAAAATGTTAATGCCTAAAAAAACCAAATTCAGAAAGAAGATGAAGGGCAATATGAAAGGAACTGAAACCAGAGGTACAACTTTGGAATTTGGTTCATACGGTTTAGTTAGTGTTGATCCGGCTTGGATTACATCAAGACAAATAGAAGCTGCTCGTCGTTGTATGACAAGAAAAATTAAACGTGGCGGTAATGTTTGGATTAAAATTTTCCCGGATAAACCTATCACTGCAAAACCTGCTGAAACCCGTATGGGTAAAGGTAAAGGTAACCCTGAATATTGGGTAGCGGTTGTTAAGCCCGGCAGATTACTTTTTGAAATTGATTATTCAGTAAGAGAAGATGCAATTGATGCTCTTAAATTGGCAGCCCAAAAGCTTCCTGTTAAGACAAGAATTGTAGAAAAAATAGGTGAATAAGATGAAACTCAATGAAATTAAAGAAAAAACAGTTGAAGAATTGAAGGAAATGATTTTAAACGCTAAAAAAGAATTATTTTCTTTAAGAATGAAACATAACAAAATGACCCCTTTGGAAAATCCTGCAAGCATTAAAAAAGCAAGAAAAGAGATTGCCCAATTAAAAACTGTTTTAAGACAAAAAGAATTAAATGTGTAAGATAAGGAAGCAATAAAATGCCAAAGAAAGTCAAAGTTGGAACAGTTGTTAGCGACAAAATGGATAAAACCATTGTAGTATCTGTTGCAGAACACAAAGCCCACAAAAAATATAAAAAAACAATGACATTTACCAAAAAATATAAAGCAAGCGACGTTGAAGGCGTTTCAAAAGCAGGAGATGTTGTAGCTATTGTTGAAAACAGACCTATTTCAGGCTCTGTAAGATGGGTTTTAGATAAAGTCGTTGAAGCTGCAAAATAGTTAGCTAAAATACTTGAAGAAAAAAGGTAAGAAAAATGATACAACAAGAAACCAGATTAAAAGTGGCAGATAATACCGGTGCAAAAGAGCTTCTTTGCATAAGAGTTATGGGAGGCTCAAATAAAAAATATGCAAGCGTTGGTGATGTTATTAAAGTTGCTGTAAAAGACGCTGCTCCCGGAAACACTGTAAAAAAATCAGAAGTACACCTTGCTGTTGTTGTTAGAACAAAAGCTGACATCAAAAGAAATGACGGTTCAGTTATCAGATTTGATGACAACGCTGCTGTTATAATTAACAAAGATGGCAACCCGAAAGGAACCCGTGTATTTGGTCCTGTTGCAAGGGAATTAAGAGAAAAGAACTATATGAAAATAGTTTCTCTTGCGCCGGAAGTTATTTAATTTAAAAGGAACAAATGAAGATGGCAAAGTCAGAAGAAAAGAAATTACATACAAAGGTTGGTGACAGAGTAATTGTTACCTCCGGTCGTGATAAAGGCAAAGTGGGCAACGTTAAAGAAGTTGATACCAAAAAAGGCGAAGTGCTTGTTGAAGGCGTTAATATGGTAACAAAAGCCCAAAAAGCAAATCCTATGGCTGGAATTCAAGGCGGACTTGTTAAAAAAGAAGCATTTATGAATTCAAGCAAAGTTATGGTTTACTGTCCTTCTTGCGAAAAAGCAACAAGAGTAAAACATGAAGTTAAAGACGGTAAGAAAATCCGTGTTTGTCAAAAATGTAATGAATCATTAGATGTATAATAAAAAGAGCATGAGCATTGAAATTTGACAGGCCCGTTTAGATGCAGAAAATACATAAGGGTAAGAGTTTCAAAGGCTAGAAAGGTAAAGAAAAATGTCAGCTCAAAAAACAACTGATTTAAAAGCTAAATATGTTAGCGAAGTTAGAAAACAATTAAAAGAAGAATTTAAATTAACAAATGATATGCAAATTCCAAGATTGCATAAAATTGTTATCAATATGGGTGTAGGCGAAGCTTCACATAACTCAAAACTAGCTGAAGCAATTGTTGCCCAATTAACAAAAATTGCCGGTCAAAAAGCACTGGTTACTAAAGCTAAAAAATCAATTGCATCTTATAAATTAAGAGAAGGTATGCCGGTTGGTTCTATGGTAACTTTGCGTGGTGATAGAATGTATGATTTCTTCCAAAAATTGGTTTGCGTTGTTCTTCCAAGAATTCGCGACTTTAGAGGTGTGTCAGGCAAAAGCTTTGATGGCAGAGGAAATTATACTTTTGGTTTGAAAGAACAAGCTTTATTCCCTGAAATCCATTATGAAGAAGTGGATATCGTTAAGGGTATGAACATTTCTATAATTACAACGGCGCCAAATGATGAAATGGCAAAAAGTTTGCTTGCTCACTTAGGTATGCCTTTCAAAAAACATTAATCAAAGGAGATTATAAATAATGGCTAAAAAAGCAATGATAAACAAAGAAGCAACACGTGAAATGCTTGCAGCTAAAGGAAAATATCCTACAGTAAGACTTCACAACAGATGCTCTATATGCGGCCGTCCTCATGGTTTCCACAGAGATTTTGGTCTTTGCAGAATTCACTTGAGAGAATTTGCCCACAGAGGTTTATTGCCAGGCGTTACAAAAGCATCTTGGTAGTAGAATCTTAGAAATATTTAAAATGCACACCTTGCGAGATAGAGTTGTGCATTTTTGTTTAAGTTAAATATTCTTAATAAAATTTGCATTTAAATCATGTTTTATATATGATTAGTCTTGCACAGACGGGTTTTGTACCCAGAATGCTTTATATTACTAAACTACAAGGTGAAATATCCTTGCAAGTAGAAAGGAAAATTAAATATGACAGTTACAGATCCTATCGCAGATTTACTCACAAGAATTAGAAACGCTAATACCGTTCGCCATTCAAATGTTGAGATTCCTGCTTCAAATTTAAAGGTTGAACTTGTAAAACTTCTTTGTGAAGAAGGTTTTATTGCAGGATATGATGTTAAAGAAAAAGACAACTTCAAGGTTATTGATGTTGAATTAAAATACAATGGTACAAAACCTGTTATTACAGGTTTAAAAAGAGTATCAACACCTGGTCTTAGAACTTATTCAAAAGCTAAAAATTTACCAAGAGTGTTTGATGGCTTAGGAATTGCCGTTGTTTCAACAAGCAAAGGTCTTCTTACCGATAAAAAAGCAAGAAAAGAAAATATCGGCGGCGAAGTTCTTTGCTACGTATGGTAGTTGTAATCAATAGAATTTAAGCTGCTTTTAAGGCAGATTAAAATAAATGGGTTGATTTGTCTTTGAATGTATATCATTCAAGAGGTGAAGCGTTCCCGCTTAATATGTACTAAAAGATGAGAATAGTGTTTCAGGTGAAAATTTTTTAGCCTTATAACATTAGCTCAGATGAAAGCAAAAGGAGAAAAAATGTCAAGAATTGGTAAATTACCTGTTGAAATCCCATCAGGGGTTGAAGTAAAGGTAGAGAACAATGTAGTAACAGCAAAAGGGCCAAAAGGCACAGAAACTGTAGAAATCAGACATGAAATTGAAGTTAAAGTTGAAGGCAGCCAAGTAATTTTAACAAGAAAGAACGATGATAGAAAATCTCGTTCTTTACATGGTCTTTCAAGAACTTTAGTTCAAAATGTTATAACCGGTGTTAAAGACGGTTTTGAAAAGAAACTTGAAATCCAAGGTGTAGGTTACAGGGCGCAAATGCAAGGTACAGCTATTAACCTGCAATTAGGTTATTCTCACCCGATTGTAATTGAACCGCCTAAAGGCATTTCTATTGCGGTTGAAGCTAATACAAAAATTACTGTTTCTGGTACAAATAAACAGGCTGTTGGTGATATTGCGGCACTTATTCGTTCTAAACGCGCTCCTGAAGTATACAAAGGTAAGGGTGTAAGATATGAAGGCGAATATGTAAGACGTAAAGCTGGTAAAGCAGGCAAAAAATAATACATGAACCTGTATAAATGTTATCATGTTGAGTTTTTTGATATGATATCACCACAACAGATTATTAGTTATATAGTTAAAATTGCCCGTTTGAATCCCGTCTTATAAAAGAATTTGGGATTTGGGTGAAAGGAAATAAAAATGATTAAATTAGTAAACAGAAAAGCACAAACAAGAAAAAGACACAAAAGAGTAAGAACAAAAATTTCAGGAACTGCAAGCTGCCCTCGTTTAGCAGTATATAGAAGTATTAAACATATCTATGCACAATTAATTGATGATGTTAACGGTGTGACACTTGCTGCATCATCATCTGATGCTAAAGATTTGAGAGATAAATTATCCCATGGCGGAAATATTGATGCTGCTAAAGTTGTAGGCGAAGATATTGCTAAAAAAGCTTTGGCTAAAGATATTAAAGAATGTGTTTTTGACAGAGGCGGATTTCTTTTCCATGGCAGAATTCAAGCTTTAGCTGATGCTGCAAGGGAAGCAGGTCTTGATTTCTAGTTTCAAATAAATTATATTTAAAAAACGCCTTTTCTCTTACAGAAAGGGCGTTTTTAGCATGTGTTGCAGAATAAAATTTTTCTTATAGAATATCAGTATGGGAAACGTGAGAAGTAGAAGAGTTAAGAATAATAAAAAGAAGAAAAAAGGGAACTTTTTTGTCTATCTTTTAATGATGGCGGCTTCAGCTATGCTTGCTGCTATTGCTGCTTTTAATTTATATCTAGCATCTCTTCCTCCTATAAGTAATTTTGAAGATATTAAACCAAACCCTGTAACTTCAATTTATTCTTCTGATGGAGAAAATATTAAAACCTTTACCGTGTTTAGATTTGAAAAGGTTTCAATTAAAGATATTCCTAATAATTTAAAATATGCAATTATTGCAACAGAAGATAAAAGCTTTTATCACCACAGAGGGTTTGATACGATAGGGCTTTTAAGGTCTGTTATTGTGAATCTTAAGGCTGGTTCTGCAAAGCAGGGTGCAAGTACAATTACCCAGCAGCTTGCAAGAATTTTGTTTTTATCAAATGAAAGAACATTTGACAGGAAGATTAAGGAATTAATTATTGCACATAGAATTGAGAAGACGATTTCCAAAGATGAAATTTTGGAAATGTATTTGAATTCTGTTTACTTGGGTTCCGGCACTTATGGTGTTTTATCTGCTTCAAAAACTTATTTTGATAAAAATTTAAATGAACTAACTCTTGCGGAAGCTGCTTTAATTGCAGGACTTCCTCAAGCGCCAAGTGTATATTCGCCTTTGCAAAATCCGAAAAAATCGATTGAAAGGCGTAATCAGGTATTAAAAAGACTTTATAAAACAGGATATATCACCCGCGAACAGTATGAAAAATCCAAGGCTGAAGAATTGCATTTAAATAAAAAATCAAGAATGTATTCTTTTAATAAAGCGCCATATTTTATAGATTTTGTTTTAAGGGAGCTTGAATATATAGGCTTTCGTGAAGAAGATATATCTCAGGGCGGTTTAAAAATATACACAACTCTTGATTATAGGGCGCAGGAGGCAGCTGATAACTCTATAAACACCCGTCTTGCCAATGCAAAACTTACAGGGGATAAAACCCAGATGGCATTGTTTTCTTTTTCGCCAACTACAGGCAAAATCTATGCCTATATAGGTGGAAAGAATTATGAGAAAAGCCAATATGACAGAATTTTAAATGCTGTAAGGCCACCAGGGTCATCTTTTAAACCGTTTGTATATGCAACAGCATTGCAGCAAGGGGTTAAAGTTAACGATATTGTAAATGATGCTCCAGTTACTTTTGGAAGATGGTCGCCAAGGAATTATGGCGGTAAATACAGAGGCAAAATGCCGGTTTGGCAGGCGCTTGCTGTATCTTCGAACGTAGTTGCAGTTAAGATGATAGAAAAAGTAGGTGTTCCAAATGTTATTGCAACCGCAAGAGAGATGGGTATCACAACACATTTGCAATCTGATATGACAATTGCATTAGGTTCAAACGGTGTTAAGTTGTATGATATGGTAATAGCGTATGGAGCTTTTGCAAACGGCGGTTTCAGAGTACGCCCATATGCGGTTGAGAGGGTTGAAAATTCAAGAGGTGTTGTGGTTTATGAAAACCCGGGGCCTAAAAATGTTAAAGTTATAAGCTATGATACTGCAGCAGGTATGACCTATATGCTGCAGAAGGTTGTGGAAGTAGGCACAGGACGTGCTGCCAATATCGGGCGTGTAGTTGCCGGGAAAACAGGAACTACGGATGATTACAGAGATGCTTGGTTTGTAGGGTATACGCCGGATGTTGTGACGGGTGTATGGCTTGGAAATGATAACAATTCAAAACTGCCGGGAATAACGGGCGGCTTGATGCCGGCACAGGTTTGGGCTGATTATATGAAAGTTGCACTGAAAAATTATCCTAATTCCGTATTTGATTATCCAAAACCTGATACATCTGGCGGCGGAGAAGTTATTTTAACAGAAGAACCTACTGAAAAGGTTGAAGAAGATGATGTAAGCACGGATGATGACATGCCGTCATTGCTGCCTGAAGCGTCAAATAGTTCTGCAGATAATGATGAAGAAGCAGAAAAAGATAAAAAACGCAAAGACAAAGACAGGGATAAAGATAAAGATAAAAAAGATAAGGATAAAGATAAAGACAGAGATAAAGAAAAGGTTATGCAGCCGGTTGCACCTGTTCAGGTTGCGCCAAATAAACCATTTAATGCCGAAACGGCACCTGTCCCTGCAGGTACTACTCCATCTGTCGGTTCAAACACTGTTCCTTTGCCTGAAAATTAAGAATTATTTTAAGCAAAAAACAAATTTTTGCGTTTTATTATGATGTGGTAATTTATTATGCGCATCAGTTTTTTAATACAAAACAAAATAACTTATCAAAATAGCAGCTTCAAACAGGCTTTTGGCCAGCGGTGCAGGCAAAAAGAAGCAGCGTTTTCTGGTGAAAATAATTTATCATTCTGCTATAATCCTGCATATTTTACTTATAAAGCTGCAAGTGATATAGACAAAGTATATGACAGAAGTTTCAAAGGTGCAGTAGATAAAAATGATATTGTGCTTAAAAGTCTTGAAGATAAATTAATACACGGGGAAGGCGGCGAAGCCTATGTTTTTGATATTTTAGGAGCGGATGATTATGTTTTAAGGGTTCCAAAAGCCCGCTATTTGCGTATTGCAGATGGAGATTTAAAAACATCTGAAATAGTGCCTGTTTTGCATGATGAGAAATTGTTTAATAATAGAAATTTAGGCTTGCCCTTATATGTTGTTAGAGATGCAGGAGCATTCCGTGAGACGCCTTGTTTTTTGGCAGATGTAGGCAATGAAACGGATCCTGTTACTATATTAAGAAAAGTTCCGGGTGATACTCTAATGTATTCATATAAAGATGCCCTTAAAAAACTTGTCGGCATAGATAAATATTATGATTCTGTAAGAGAAGAACAATTTGGATTGTTTCTTAGTGCTTTAAGAAATCCAAAAAATATGCAGGATAGTTTTACCGGATGTGGGAAATTGATGGAAAATGAAGATTTTGCAAAAGATTACCGTGATTTTGCAGATAAATATCTTACCCGGCTTGAAGAAATTGCCAATATGCCGAAAGAGGCCTACGATAAAGCTTTAAAGGTTATACGTGAAGCGGATGGATTTATACTTGATTTTAAAAATCCTGATAATATTTTACTTGATATCGATAAGCAAGAGTTTAATTTCGTAGACTTGCAGTTTAATCCTGCTGTTTCCAGTTATTATGAATGTGATGATGTAAAAAGGGCTTTTAGGGATGTACTTTTGGGTGGAAATCAATTTTATATATACACATTTGATTATCCTGGCGAATTGCTTGCGGATGCTTCAGATTTTGATAGGTTTTTAAGGTTAAAGACAACCATAGATAAAAAATGCGGTTTGGAAGACGAATTTGATTTTTCTTAAGGGCAAATTGCATTAACGGTTTTTTCAAAATTATCTTCATTTTCTTTTATGATATCTAAAATTTTTATATTACTGAATTTTGCGCCGAATTTTTCAATTAATTCAGGAGCTGTTGTTATGGCAGGGTCTTTTGTTTCTTTTGGGTAATTTGAAATCACAATTCCTAAAACTTTGATATCAAGGTCTTTTAGGGCATTTAATGTTAAAAGGACATGATTTATTGTGCCTAAATTCGGTCTTGCAACCACAATGACAGGCAAATTGAGCCTTTTTATCACATCGGATATCAAATGGTTTTCATCCACAGGTACAAATAAGCCGCCGGAGCCTTCAACTACAACGGTGTCGCACTCGCGGGCAAGCTCTTTATAATCATTTTCGATTTTATCAAGGCTGATTTTAACATTGTCAATTTTGGCTGAAATCGAAGGAGTGCAGGGAGTATTTGTAATGTAGGAATTTTTCAAAATAAGCTTATTGCTGTTATTTAAGCCTGATTTCACGTTGTCTGCATCTGATAAGACATCCGGAGCTATTCCACTTTGAAGAGGTTTAAAATATCCTGTTTTTTTACTTCTTTTAATTAATTCTTTAACAATTCCTCTTGAAACGTAAGTTTTTCCAACATCAGTGTCTGTTGCTGTGATAAAAATATTCATAAAGTTTTCCTCTCAACAAAAATTTTACTCTTAAAAGATAATATGTAAATTTTTAATAAAAAAAGGCGTATCGGTTACAAATACGCCAAATGAAAAGTTGTTCATCTAAAAATTTTATTATTGTTTATTGAAAATAGAGTATTACATAGCCTCCCATGCCGTTTGCACCTTTACCTGTGTTTTCTGTTCCGTCGGATGAATTAATGCTCCATCCTCCTCCGCCCCCTCCTGTTGAAGCCGGTGCATAGGTTTTAATATAATTAGATATACTTTGCTCTATTATTGAAGACAGAAGAGTTCTTGTTAAAGGTATTGCATCGAATGTTCTTGTAGGAATATCATCACCTCCGCATACATAATCTTTGTTATTAATTTTTATTTTTGTGTTTGAATATCCTCCGCATGGGATGCCTGCTACCCCTGCAAGGGATGATATCTTTGTATTTATTCCTCCATTTCCTCCGGATGATATATATGGGATATTTGATGATGAATCTGGAGCATTATTACCTTTTGCAAGATTTTTATCATCTTCTGTATTGGGGTAATATTCAATGTGCAGGTTTTGCGCATTCAGTTTGTTAAGCGTTTCATTTGATACTTCTCCCAAGCTTCCTCCTTTACCTCCTTTTGCATAGGTAACAGGTGAAGTGCTAAGATTTGCTTGTGTTCCTATTTTTCCTCCAGATCCTCCGATTACTTCATATTTTGTTGTATTACTTCCGTTTGTAATTTCTATGAAACTGTTTCCTCCTTTTTGTCCGTGTCCGTTTTGTACGCCTCCTGCACCTTGTCCTCCTACCTGAACTTTTATTAAAGTATCTGGATTTACAGGTATATTTTTTATGTGCAAAAGGGTTCCTGCTCCTCCTCCGCCTCCGCCGGCACCGGGATATGTCTTTTTATATGTAAATCTTGCGGCGCCTCCTGCACCATTTCCTCCTTTACCGCATATGGGGTTATCTCTCGTAGGACCCTCGATGCAGAAACCTCCTGCACCACCAGCACCGGGATTCATACGAGAGGCATCCTGGGCGTCTTCACCGTAAACATTGTTTTCGGTACCGCCTTTTGTTTGCACGGTTGTTACGGGATGTATTGTACCACCCCAGCCTTGGGGAGAAGAAGCGCCTGCACCGCCGTCAGCACCTTGTCCGCCATATCTTCCTATAGTTACCCCTAATATATTTCTGCAATCATTACCGCAGCCATAATAATCGCAGCTTTTTAATGTTATCTTGTCTTTTTCTTCATATATGTTGTTTTTATATGAACAATAATTATCGGTAGGCCATCCGGCAGAACCATGCTCTGTTGCAGTGGCATTTATACTGGAATTCCACCCTGCATGATTTGGTATATTAACATACCATAATTGGCCTTTACCGGGTTTAATTAAGGATACAGAGGATGCACCACCCACTCTTTTGACCGAATTTTCATTTTTATCTCCGCCATGACCTGCAGAAAGTGTTAATTTAAGGGTGCCTGTATACTGCGTACCGTCATCATTTGTAAAGGCACGGTTCAATACTTCATCCGGTATTTTTATTCTTAAGAATGCGCCGCTTGAGCCTCCGCCGCCACGGTAACCTACGAAATCTTTAGCTCCTTTTGAATTAGCTATTTTATCTACAACGCAACGTACAGAATATGCATAAGATTTACCACTATAGCCATCGCCGCCTGCGCCGCCTGTATCATAAAATGTATCACCCACGCCACCCCTGGCATAACTAAAGGCTCTCGCCCTATTGCCATCCTCTTCTTGCGCCCAAATACTATTAGGCCAGCACATACCCTGACTGCTATTACCGCGGCAGGCTCCTTGGCCTGTTGCAGGGCATAATGATATTCCTGAAACTGCATTAGTATTTGCACAAAGATCTGCTTTTATTGCACCTATGCCATGTTGTTTTGACCAACCCACAAATTCGTTTCTCTTCGGAAGTCTGGCGTTAGTGTATGCTCCGTCAGGTTTCCAGTTGCTGCATATAGTATTTGCAGCATCCCACTGGCAAAGGGTTCTAAGGCAGCCGGAGTATTTATTAAAAGTGCATGATGTTCCCGCCGTTTTAAGTGTATCGGCTGTAGCTTGAGCATCACCATTTGTAGGAGAATACCAGCAGCAATTATAAGAAGAGCTTGTAGGGCATTCTGTTCTTACAGCAGCATATTTTACTCCTGCTTGTGTTCGTTCAGTATCGGGACTGCCTGCATTCAAGTAACTATAGTAAAATTGTTGACCCGGATTATACTTTGAAACGCAGGTGCTGTGGCACTTCTCTACTAATTCTTTTGTTGTTATCTTTGATATATCATTTACATTTGTACAATTATATTCAGGAGGCATATATACTCCCCATTGTCCACAATCATCTTCGTTAGGATATCTGCCGCCGCTTCCTGCACCGTCGCCTCCTGCACCTCCGCCTCCGAGTAATTCTATCCATATATCAGACATTGTGCTGTCTATTGTAAAGGTTTTGCTTACATTTTGCCCCACTTCACCATAAACTTCAGTGGTTGTTATCTTCCCTTCTGTTTCATTGTAAGCTGTAGTTTTATCGCCTATACTGTCATAGGTTTTTCCTACGGCACCTCCTCCGCCTCCACCACCTGAAGCTATTATTGTAGACATTGAAAATATATCTTCGGGGATTTTACATGCATTATCTATTGTAATGTCTGATACTGTATCATTTGTGAATGCACAGCTTGGAATATTTTTTGAGCCTGTCATTGTATTAAAGCTTATATTTTCATTGTTTAGTCTTCTTGTCATGACAGGAGCTAAAGCTGTCATTAAAAGTGAGGCGACAAGCAGTGCCATGAGCATTTCGACTAAAGAAAAGGCGGGTTTTCTGGATTGCCGCGCTCCCGTTGGTCGCTCGCAATGACAAGTGAGGGAGAAGGTATGATAAAAGAGGGCGGATTTACAATTTGGATTATATTTGTACATATTAACTACTCCTATTAATTTGTACATACTATATCATATATAGTATAAAGTTGTCTACATGGTTAGTTAAATTTTGCAAAAAAATAAGTATATATATTAATATGTGCTATCAAAAATTAATTACAGGCGGAATAAAAAGATTGAGAGCAAATTGCGGGCTTACGCAGGAACAATTTGCGGAAAAGATTAATATGAGTGTTCAGGGGTATAGAAATATTGAACACAACAAATATCTACCGACAGGAGATACGATAGATAAAATTTGTAATGTATTTAATGTGTCGCCGGTTGAGCTGTTATTGCCGGAGTCGCAAGATAACGCAAGCAGTATTAAAAAAATAATTAATCATAAACTTGATACCTGTGAACTTGAAAAATTGTTAAGAATAAGCAGAATGATTGATTTGATGTAAATTGGTGCTTATAAAAGGTATTTTTCAAGGGCGGATTTATCAAAGATTTCAATACTGTTTTGATTGTGTATGAAAACAAGGCATGTGATTTGGGATTTAAACATTGAAAACTCGGTGCGGTCAAATCTGCGCCTTAAATCTTCCATATTATCTGCCAAAAATTCTGTTATAAGAGTCTTATCTTTAAGGCTTAAAGAGGTTAGAAAATCAAGCCCTTCTTTTGTTGCAATGCCTTCAAAATAAACAATATCAGGGGATTGAAACTCAATAAATCTCATTGCTTTATCCATATTAAAGCCGACGCTTTCGTTTAATTCGCACTGCAGAGTGGAATTGAGTTTGTATTTTGCAACGGATTCAAGGGTCATAGCGATTGAATTTTTCGGTATTAAATCGTTTAAAATTGAATATACAAAGTGGGTTTTGCCGCTTAATGCACCGCCTGAAACAAGGATAATGCCCGGTGTATTCAAAAGGGATTTCAGTGTATCGATTTTTTCTTTATCTAAAATAAGCTCTTCAATTTTTTTTGGCGGGTGATAAATTTTTAAAACAATCCTCTCGCCATTAATTGTAGGAAAAGCCGAGATGCTTGCTGTAAGCGGGTTTAAATCTACATTAAAGTTTAATTTACCCAATTGTGGCACTTCAGACATCATAGGGTCAAGCGCGCAGAGGGTTTTTATCATCTGTATAAAAGGGTTTATAAGAAGGGATGGAATAGTACCTGTGGGGTAAATTTCACCCATTTTTTTAAAATTAACGGATAAGCCTTCTTCGTTGTGTTCAAAAAATAATTCATGGATATTTTCTTTTATGGCATGCTTTAAAATAGCACGGAAAAGGTTTTGAAGGTGTTCTTCATCCGGCTCATCGTTATGGAGTTCATCCTGCCATTTAAAATCAGGGTCGGTTTGTGTTTCAATATCCTGAACTTTGCCTTGAAGCTCATAACATTCGTTTATCTTTTTTAAAATACTTTTTTCTGTACCAAGAACAGGCTCTATTGTTTTATTTGTACGTTCAATGATTTTATCTATAGCAAATAAATCTAATGGGTCTGCCATTGCGATTGTTAAAATATCTTCAATCTCAAACAGGGGAAGGATTTTATAGGTTACAGCCTCGTTATAGCTTATAAAATTTAAACATTTTTTATCGATTTCATAATCTTCGAGGTCAACAGATGGTATATGAAGCTTTTCTTCTAAAAATTTTAATAAATCTTTTTCTGTTATCAGCCTTTTGTTTATCAAAACCTGCCCGAGGTTGATATTCTGCACATTTGCAACCTCCTGTGCTTTTTCGATATCTTCAAAGGTTATGATATTGTTTCTTACTAAATCATATTTTAATTTATCTATGGTTTTATTTGTAACTAAATCCATAAGTTTACCTTAATTTTGGCCTGTATATTTTTGCAGACAATCAAGCACATCGTTAAATTCAAAAGGCTTTGTAATATATTCATCGGCGCCTGTTTCTTCGCCTATGAGTTTGTCGCTTTCCTGGCTTCTTGCGGTGAGCATAATTACTGGTATATTTTTATATTTTGCATCATATTTTAAAAGACGACAGATTTTATATCCGTTAATTTTAGGCATCATAACATCAAGCATAATTAAATCGGGTGCGGCTTCTTTTGCAAGTTTTAAACCTTCTTCGCCATCATAAGCACAAATGGTTTCATAACCTTGAGATTGAAGCATAAAAGAAAGGCTTTCCACTATATCTTGTTCATCATCTACTATTAAAATTTTTGTCATAATTTCTCCGGTTTTAGCAATACTAATTTATATGGGATGGATTTCATCCTCTTTTTTAAATAATTCCTTTTCTAACACTATACCACAGCTTTCAAATTCGGGGCTATTAATTTTAGCGGTTATTTGGGATATTACAAAATCAATAGCGCTTTTTTGAAGGTTTTTAAAATAGATTTTATAAATAAACACCCCGTTTTGTTTATAAAATATTTCTTTAGAAGTTTTTAAGGATTTTATTATGTTTTCTTCTTTTAATTTATCTACAAAAGATGTTAAATCCGCTTTTGATTTTAAGGTTAAAAGAGATGTTGTATCAGAGGTTTTTTTAGCCTCGTTTAATTCTATAGTAAACGCTTTTAATTCAGAATATACAGGAATTATAATGTTAAAATCCGAGCCTTCATTTTCTTTGCTTAAAACCCAAATGGCGCCAAGGTGAGCATCAATAAAGTTTTTTGTAATAGTAAGCCCGAGGCCTATACCGCCAGCGTTTCTTGTGAGCGAATTTTCAATTTGTGAAAATTTATTGAATATTTTATTGATATTTTCTTCTTTGATGCCAAGGCCTGTATCTTTCACGCTTATGTTTATATATTGCCCCTGAAGCTGTTCAACAGGTTTTATTAAAAGTGTTTTATCAATATCCTCAGCGTTTATAAGCTTTGCTGTAACAGTTATTTTGCCGCCATTTGGGGTGAATTTAAAAGCATTGTTTGTAAGGTTTGATAAGATTTGTTCAATTCTTTTAGAATCAGCATAAATATCAGGCAAATTATCTTCCATATATACGCTGAAATCCATATTTTTGTTTTTTGCCTGCCCTTCAAAAGTTTTTGCAGTTAAATCAAGAGAAGACTTTATACTGTAGCGTTTATAATCAAAACTGAATTTTCCTGTTTCAATTCTTGAAAGGTCAAGCAAATCTTCAATCATGCCGGTTAATCTTAAAACATTTCTTTTTGCCATATCTATTGATTTTTTACAGGCCTCATCTGTTATTTTAGATGCCAAAAAATCTAGCGAAAGATTCATGGGCGTTAAAGGTGTTCTTAATTCATGGGATACTATTGATACGAATTCGGATTTTATACGTTCTAGTTTTCCTAATTCTATGTTTGTGTTTTTAATTTCATCATATAGCTTAATAACACGAAGCGGAGACGCTATTTGATGAATTATTGATTGGAAACATACAACGTCTTCTTTTGAAAAAGGTTTATTTCTATAAATTGAAATTACACCAAAGGTTTCATCTTTTACTTTAATTGGTGCGATGAGTTTATCAAAGCTCAAAAGCCCTATATCAAATGTTTGGTTTTGATAGGATGGTTTAATGTGTTCTTCTGTAAATATATTTGAAAAATCAGCATCTGTGTTGTAATCCTTAGCATAGTCTTTTAATTTTTCTTTTAAAATATCTAAAATTTCTGCTTGCGGCTTTTTAAGGGAATGAATAATCAGCCTGTTTGCATCAGGTTTATTATGTTTGTTGAATGGTGTCGGATACATAAGTGCGCAGGCTGTATCAAAACTCAGGGTTTTTTCCAGAGTTTCAAACATAATTTCGTAAACTTTTTCTCTGTCTAAATTCCCGGAAAGCTGTGAATTTGTATTATATAAAACATCCAACTGGTAAAGACTTCTGTTCAGTTCTTTGTTATCATTTTTAAATTTATCAATATTCTTTTTAATTTTAAGATACGAATTAACTGTTGAAACCAGGATGTTTTTTGAAACGGGTTTTTGGATAAAAGAATCCACAAAGCCTGTGAAATCACCAGCATTATTTAAAGTATCTTTGCCATATAAAAGAATTGTTATTATATTGCTTTCACTATCTTGTGTTTTGATTTTTTTTAGAAGTATATTTGAATTTTCAATTTCATCATCTGTTATTATTATGCCGAAATTATTTTCTTTTATAAAATTAACAGTCCTGTCTTCATCTTTAAAACAGAGTGTCTTACAATCTATTTTATACTCATTTAAAGATTGTGATATTTCATCTGTTAAAACGGAATTTTTTGAAATTATAAGTATATTTGCCATAAAATCTTTGTCCTAATAAAAGATTTTACCAAATATTAAAACCCCATGCCTTTTATTTACAATTTCTTAAAATACTTGAAATTATCTGTTATTTTTCACATGTCTACACAATGATTCAGAGTCTTTAATGCCTTTTTCTAAAATTAAATCTGCCATGCATTTTCTGTTTTTTAAAAGCCAGATAGGTGTATCAAGATAATCTTTTTCATTATCAGGCAAATATCTTCGTGAAATTTCAAAAAGCTTTCTGGCTGCATCGGACGCTGTCATTTTTAATTTATCTGCCATATAATCTACACCGAATTTTGCACTTTGCATTCCGTAGTTTTCAAGGTCATCATAATTTAGAGGTTTTAAAAATTCCATAACTTCATTAATTGCATCTTTAGAATATAAAATTCCTTTATACAAAGCACATACAGAAAGTGCATTTAAGGTATTTTGACTATCATGGTTTCGAACTTCTAAACAATTTTTGAGCCTGATATCCGGGAATGTAAGGCTTGAATGTAAAATATAATCATTAAGTGAAGCTGAATATTCCCCGTATCCTTTTTGCATAAAATCTTTAAATGTAATTGAGCCGTTTAGTTCAATAATTTGTTTGTTTCTTATGATATACAACATTGGAACATTAAGAATAGTGTCGATATAATCTTCAAAACCTTGTCCCATTCTTGAATTTATAAGATTTTTATAAAATAGCCCGCATCTATCTATTCCTGTGTATTTCCAGGCTAAGGCTCTAAAACTTTTATAGCCTGAAACAGCATTATCTCTTATCGGGCTGTTTGCATAAAAACCTGTTATAAAGGGACTCATATAAGCAGCAGTTTTTAATTTTAAGATGGCATCTTCTTCTGATGTGTAATCAAAATTCGCCTGAACGCCTGCAGTTTCTCTCATCATAACGGGGGCTAGTTTGCCTAATTTTGGCAGATAATCTGCCATAATTTCGTAACGTCTTTTTTTAACAATATCTATATCTATATATGTTTCTTTTGGATTTATTCCGATATTAAAGAATGAAACATTGTAATATTCGCCAAGTCTGTCGATTTGTCTTGTATAATGGGTCAAATTTTCTAAAATATCATCGAGACTATATTTAGGCTCCAGACTTATTTCAAATTGGCCGCCAGGCTCCAGAGAGATAGAATTGAAACCATCTTTTGCGCCTATTACTATATCTGAATCAAAAATTAATTCCCATTCGTTTATAAGGGCAAAGTTTTTGATAATTTCAGATAAAACATTGTATTTTGCAGTTTCAAAAGTTCTTGAATCAAGAGAAATTCTTTCATATTCAAGCCCTGTTTTAAGTATACCCTTTTTGCAATTTTCTATATAATAAGATTTAATTTCAGCTCGCGTTGTGGGCAGATTTAATATTTTTAAAATTTCATTTTGTTCTTTATTTAAAATGTTTTGCATAACTGTTATATTACCACAAACCACACTTTGGGCATTTGCCTGAAAGAGTAATTTTTGCTTTTCACCTTTTATTTAAAGCATGCAAAGAATTATTTTTGCTATAATAGCTTTTATGGAAGATAGAATTTCAAAAGAATTATCTAAAAGCTTTTATATTCAAAGGGCAAAAAAATTCAGAACAAAAAAACGCTTAGGGCAGAATTTTTTAATTGAACCTGAAATTATAGATACAATTGTGTCAAATATAAATCCTGATGATATTGTGCTTGAAATTGGTCCCGGGGTTGGTTTTGTAACAGAGAGGCTTGTGAAAATTGCAAAAAAAGTTGTTGCAGTTGAATTAGATGAAGAAGCTATAAGTATTTTAGAAAAAAATTTAGGCAGGCATGAAAATTTCACGCTTATTCATAATGATATTTTAAAGACAAATTTAGAAGATATTTTTAAAGAAGAGAAACTTGAAAATAAAAAAATAAAAATTGCGGCAAATATTCCTTATTATATAACTTCGCCCATTATTGCGCATTTATTGGGTGAGATTGATGAATTAAATAATAAAAATCGCGGCATGATTGATGAAATAATCCTTATGGTGCAGTATGAAGTCGCAAAAAGAATTGTTGCAGATAACAATTCGCCAAATAAAGAATATGGCATGCTCTCGATATTATCGCAATTTTGGGCAGATTGCAGCATAATAAAACATGTTTCAAAAAAATGTTTTTATCCATCTCCAAAAGTTGATAGCTCAATTTTGCGTATAAAAATCAACAATAAACCAAGGTGTGAAATTACTCCTCTTTTAAAGCGTACTGTTAAGGCGGCATTTCTTCAAAGAAGAAAAAATATTAAAAACAGTCTTCAAAACGGGGGATTTTTAAATGTTGATAAAGCGCTTAATTTAGCAGGTTTTGATTTTCAGCTTAGAGGTGAAAAACTTTCTATAGAAGACTTTTGTACTCTTTCAAAAGCACTTTATGAAACAAATAAAGAGGAGATGGCATGAAAAAAATAAGGGTAAAAACTCCTGCCAAGATTAATTTAACTTTAAAGGTTAGAAAAAAGCGCTCAGATGGTTTTCATCCTATTGAAAGCGTGATGGCTGCCATTAATCTTTTTGATTATATAGATATAGAAATTATTGAGCATGCTATAGGTGCTTCAGGTGAAACGAAAATAAATATTTCGTCAAATTCAAATGAAATTCCGCATGATAGTTTAAATATCGCGCATAAAGCTGCAGCAGCGTTTTTAAAGATGAACCATAAAATTGCCCAAAACATAAAGGAGATTAATATATATATAGAAAAAAATATTCCTGTTTGTGCAGGTTTGGCAGGTGGCTCAACAAATGCTTCGGGGGTAATTTTTGCTTTAAATAAACTTTTTGGTTTTCCTCTTAATGAACATCAAACGAGCATGGTGCTTCAGGAACTTGGCTCAGATTTAAATTTTTGCTATGAAGGAGGGCAAAAACTTTGTAAAGGCAGAGGTGAAATACTAGAGCCGCTTGAATTTGAGGAAATTCCAATTACTCTTATTAAACCTAAAAATTTAAAGATTTCAGCGAAAGAAGCTTATCAAAAGTTTGACGAAATGATTAATGCTTCAAACTTTCCCAATGATTTAGAAGCTGCGCTTTTACCATATTATAAAGAAATACAGCATTTAAATAATTTAGGGTTTCAAATGTCAGGTTCAGGACCAACATTTTTTGCACGAATACAATTTTTAGAACCTGCTTTAAAGGAAGAACTGAAGGATGATTATCAAATTATTGAAAATCTGAAAACCATTGAATATGGTGCAATTGAGGCTAATTAAAATCAGACAGACAGGATCAATTGTAACAGTTTTGTAATAAATATAATAAAAAACGCTTGAAAAAATTTTTATTTGTTTTAAATTAGTAGATACGGATGCAGCACATTCAAAACAAAATAAAAAAGAGAAAAACAAATTCAAAAAAAACTCTTGACATTAAAATTTGAAGTGTTAACATCAGAAAGGCGAAGATAACGAAAGTTTGAAACGCACTTGAACAAATAAGTACATTCTCAGTTTATAAATTCGCAAGGAAGCAAAAAGTTAGGCGATTAGAAGATTTTAAATCTTCTTGGCTTATACAAACTTATTAAAAAATTTAAAAAAAAGATTTTTTAAAAAATCGCTTGACAATAAAAATTGAGATGCTAACATACTAATTACGGTGCGAGTTCAAAAGCACCAAGGATTTAGTAAGGAATGGTTCGGAATTAATTAAAGCAGTTTTTATGCTGGACTATTCGAAGAGCAAAATTTAGCTTGAACATTGAAAACTGAATAACACATTATTTACAAACGACAAATACCTGTTGATTTTTTTAAAAAACAACGGACAACTTTATTTTGAGTCAATCACTTCTTTTCGAAGTGTCAGACATAAATTTCTGACAACGGAGAGTTTGATCCTGGCTCAGGACGAACGCTGGCGGTGTGCCTCATACATGCAAGTCGAACGAGAAGCAGGAGCTTGCTCCTGTGGAAAGTGGCGGACGGGTGAGTACAACATAGGAAATCTGCCTTAGGGTGGGGGACAACAGAGGGAAACTTCTGCTAATACCCCATATGAGCTTGGTTGAAATACCAATCTTGAAAGTTCCGGCGCCCTAAGATGAGCCTGTGCCTGATTAGCTAGTTGGTGGTGTAATGGACTACCAAGGCGACGATCAGTAGCTGGTTTGAGAGGATGATCAGCCACAATGGGACTGAGACACGGCCCAGACTCCTACGGGAGGCAGCAGTGGGGAATATTGCGCAATGGGCGAAAGCCTGACGCAGCAACGCCGCGTGAATGTTAAGCCCTTCGGGGTGTAAAGTTCTGTCAATAGGGACGAATTTTGACTGTACCTATAAAGGAAGCACCGGCTAACTCCGTGCCAGCAGCCGCGGTAATACGGGGGGTGCAAGCGTTGTCCGGAATCATTGGGCGTAAAGCGTTCGTAGGCGGCAAGGTAAGTCTGATGTTAAAGCCCGGGGCTCAACTCCGGTTCGGCATTGGATACTATCTAGCTAGAATGTGGTAGAGGTAAAGGGAATTCCTGGTGTAGCGGTGAAATG
>CAJTLW010000005.1:88541-155873 GCA_910577515.1 uncultured Vampirovibrio sp. | reverse complement strand
CGAACCTTCATAAGCCCTGAAGAGAGGCTACAATCGGCTGCTACGGAACACACCACAAAGGATGCTGACAGCCCTCGCGCTCCACTGCCCTCGGACGGCGCTACAAGTAATACCACCAGCGTAAGCAGGACAGCGAACACTGGAATAGAAGTCACAAGCTACGAAACTACCGCCTCCGAAGTTGCTGCAGTTGTTGGCACCATTCGACTGGCAATTGGACTGATTACTGTTGACATTCGCGTAACAGCCATTAGAGCACCTCGCCCAATAGTTGCTACTGTTTGTACCGCTCCACGTCCAACTCGGGCACTTACGAAAGCCGCTGGACTGACCTGTGCGCTACCAAAGTAAACTTTGTAACGAGTGTTTTTAAATAAGAGGTCTTATGTTTTGCAAATGTTTACATTTACGAAACACTCTGAAGAATTAGAGTCTTAAGCTATTTTTAAACTGTTTTATACCTTAAAAATGGCTGCCTCTTTGAATTTATACGAGTTGAAAATCCCATACTGCCTGACCCGTGAGCCAAAACACTCTAGGGAAATATACGTGTATTTTATATTTTTAATGTATGCTTGTCAAAAGCAAACCATTTGTATTACAAAAATTTACTTAACAATTTGTTGTATATTATAAATACGTTACTAATCGATATGTTGAGTAATCAAAAAGAACCCTTCTTGAATTACTTAAAATGCATTTAAGCAGCTCAAGAAGGGTAAAAAGCAATCAGAAGAGTTGAGGATTTATATTGTGATTATAGGTTTTTATAAGTGAAAAATAATCCCCGCAAACTACAATTTTTAAAGTTAAAAATGGTGCTAAGGGATAATATTTTGTGGTATAATCGGTTAAAACAAGGTAACGCAAAAGAAAAGAGGGGTGACAATGCGTCAAGACGGCAGAGAAAACGGGCAAATAAGAAGGGTGAAATTTACTAAAGGGTTTACAAAACATGCCCCGGGGTCTGTTCTTGTTGAGTTTGGTGATACAAAGGTGATTGTTTGCGCCAGTGTTGAAAATGTAAAACCGAAATGGATGCCAAAAGATGAGGTTTCCGGGTGGATAAGCGCTGAATATTCGCTTTTGCCCAGTTCTACAAATGTTCGTTGTCAAAGAGAAAGAACAAAACTTTCAGGAAGAACGCAAGAAATTCAAAGGCTTATAGGACGTAGTATTAGAGCTTGTGTTGACCTTGAAAAACTCGGGGAGAGAACCATAACGATTGATGCAGATGTGATTCAGGCTGATGGCGGAACAAGAGTAGCTTCAATCTGCGGGGCGTATGTTGCACTTACTGAATTAATTAATAAGTTATTAAAAAACGGGGAATTAACGCAAAACCCTATAATCGAACCCATTGCAGCAATTTCTGTAGGTATCAAAAACGGGGAAATATTAACGGATTTATGTTATGTTGAAGACTCAACAACAGATGTCGATGCTAACATTGTAATGAGCGCAAGCGGTAAAATTATTGAATTTCAAGCAACTGCTGAAGGAAAAAGCTTTTCAAAAGACGAATTAAACAAAATGTATGAGGCTGCAGAAAATGCCATTCAAAGGATAATAAAGCTTTATTAAAAGGTCGGAAGATTTTTTAAAAGATAGAATTTAATGTAAATATAAAGCTTGTGATGCCGTCATTTTGTTTTTCAACTTCAATTGTGCCACCATGTGCTGCTATTATTATTTTGCAGATGTATAAACCAAGTCCCGCACCGGCTTTTCTATAGTTTTTTGAATTTGTTGAATATTTATTAAATAAAGAATTAATATCTTCGTTTGTAATTTCGATACCTTTGTTTGATATAGTTATTTTAAAATTATTCGCTTCTTTTTCAACCAAGATATTGATTTTAGAATTATTAAAGCCATATTCTGAGGCATTTATTATTAAATTTGTTAAAACCCTTTTAATTTCTATATCATCATAATTGCAGATTGTATCTTCGATGTCTTTAAACTGCACATTTGTTTTTTGATTTTTTTCAAGAAGTATGAACTTTAAGCTTTTTATGGTATTTTCAATAGTTAATTTTATATCATTTTTTGCTTTTTTGATTACGAGTTTGCCATTTTCTAGTTTATGGTCTAAAAGAATATTTTCTGCCAAATTTTGCATATATTGATTAGAGGCAAGTATTTCTTCAATAATTTCTCTTTGCTTGGAATTTAAAGGGCCAAAATAATTATTCAACAACAATTCCAGCGCCCGGATTTGCGCTCTTATTGGAGTTTTGAGGTCATGAGTTAACATAGCAAGAAAGTTTTCTTTTTCTTTTAAAGCTTCACTCTCTGTTTTTTTACCCTTAAACAAATCATTATATAAATCTTTTATTGAGACATACTTCATACCCTCATTAGGATAATAAAAGCATATCTGCTTTAACATTAGACAGGTGTCTAATATTTATTGCCTGAATGGGTAATATTTTTTGATAAATATTTTTTAAAGAATATTTAAGCCCCGAAAACCTTATCTTTTAGACTTTTTGCGCCCTGAAGAATAAGTCCGTAGTAAATACTGTCTACAATTGCGCCGTAAGATGCTTCAATAATGTTTTCGCTAACGCCAACGGTATCCCATTTATGAAGTCCATCAGAACTTTCTATCGTAACGCGGACGGGGGCGCCTGTTGCTGCCTTTGAATCAAGAATACGCACTTTAAAGTCATCAAGTTTAAATTTGGCAACTTCAGGATACTTTTCAACAATAGCTTTCCTAAGGGCTTTATCCAGTGCGTTTACGGGACCATCGCCTTCAGATACAGTGTGTATTATTTCATCTTCAATTTGAATTTTAACAGAAGCTTCACTTATGGTTCTTCTGTTTACATCAGATAATGTGATAGAATCGCCAATTACCCTAAAGCCAAGAATATTAAAGAAGTTTGGCTGTTTATTTAAAACTTTCATAACTAAAATTTCAAAGCTTGCATCTGCTCCTTCAAAGGCAAAGCCTTGCCATTCAAGTTTTTTAATTTCATCAATTATTTTTTTAATATCATCATCTGTGACATTTTGAACAAATTTTAATCCGTCCAATCTTTCTTTGATAGAGGCACTTCCTGCCTGATCTGAAATTAAAAATCTTCTTGAGTTTCCGACTAAATTTGGATCTATGTGTTCATAAGTTTGTGAATTTTTTCTCACTCCGCTTGCGTGAATCCCTGCTTTATGGGCAAAAGCACTTCTTCCAACGTATGGCATGGATGCATTTAAAGATTTATTTGAAATCTCTGCTATTTGCCTTGCAGTATAATACAATTTTGAAATATTTTCATCTATAACTTTGAAACTTTTTTTAAGCTGTAAATTTGGAATAAGGGAGCAAATATTTGTATTACCGCATCTTTCACCGTAGCCGTTCATACAGCCTTGCACCTGGCTTGCGCCTGCATCAACACTAGCGAGGGAATTTGCAATTGCAAGCTCTGAATCATTGTGAGCATGAATACCTATTATGGCCTGTGGTATTTCATTTATAACATTATTGGTAATTTTGTAGATTTCATTATTTATGCAGCCGCCATTTGTATCGCAAAGAATAATTCTTTCGGCACCTGCGTCATAGGCTGTTTTTGCAACCAAAAGAGCATATTCAGGGTTTGCCTTAAAACCGTCGAAAAAATGTTCGCAATCAAAGAAGACCCTCTTGCCGCAACGGATTAAAAAGGAGATTGAACCTTTTATCATGTTTAAATTTTCTTCTAAAGTGGTATTTAAGGCTTCTGTTACCTGGAAATCCCATGATTTTCCAAAGATTGTAATGATTTTTGCTTTTGAATTTGCAAGCATTTTTAGCACATTGTCGTCTTCTTCTTTTATATTTGGTTTCCTTGTGCAGCCAAAAGCTGTTATTTGTGCATTTTTTAAACTATTATAATCAATAACATCAAACACTTCGTTATCAACAGGGTTAGCTCCGGGCCAGCCTGCTTCAATATAGTGAATTCCAAGATTATCCAGTTTTTTTATGATTTTTAATTTATCTGATACAGAATAATTTATTCCTTCAGATTGTGCGCCATCTCTTAAAGTTGTATCGTAAATTTCAATTTGTCGCATTGCTTTAATTCTTTTCTATGTGCTACATATACACTATTAGCACAAAATTGAACATTTGTAAAAATAGGGTTAAAAATTTAATTTTTCAGGCAATTTTTACTTTTAAAAATTGTTTATTAATATATAAAGTGTGGAAAATTTAATAGGTTAGAATTAAAAAATGGGTTTAAAAAATTATTTTGAACGCGTGTTCAAGAATTTGTCTGCCCTTGAAAACAAGATGCAGACGGGTTTTAGGTTTTCTCAAAGCGAAATTAATGAAATAATTAGTTCAGCCAAAACAGAAAACCTGCAATTTTTTGAAAATCTTGCAAGAATGCCTGAACTTACAGCATTCGATGTCAGCTATTTGTTATCATCGGTCAAATTGTCGATGGAGAAAATTGAAATTTTAAAGAAAGCATCTTCTTTATATAAGGACGATGAATTCAAGGCTCAGGGTCAGACTTTTTCTGATTTTGTATTTAGGATAGGTGCAAATATTGACAATTTAAACATGGAAAATCTTGAGGTGTTTAAAGATCTGGTACAGTGTAAAAATGAGCTTTATGATTTTTCAAATGCACTTCAAAATCCGATTAAATACAAGCACCACAAGAAAAAAGAATTGCAGTTTGCTTTTCAAAATGTATTTGTAGAATAAATACCCTTTTTAGGATAAAATCCAAATAAAACCCTCTTTTAAAGAGGGTTTTACAGTATTTATTAACGGAATGCTGAAAATACTTGAGGAAGGTGGTTTTTAATTTCAAAACCGGTTTGTAAAGAGCTATTATCTTTTGTCTTATTTTCTTTATTGTATCTATATTGAGTGAAAAGCCGTGTTATAGCAGATAATGTTAGCCCCATAAACAAAAGACTGAAAGCGTATGGAACCCCCGTAACAAAGGCCTTTTCTTTAATAAGACGCGATAATTCTTTTTCTGTGTTTGTATTTTTTGCTTTAGCTAGGGTTTTTGCCAGATTTTCAAGTTCTGCTCTTTTAACAATCTCTGTTGCGCCTTCCTTTCCTTGTTTTATGATATCTTTGCACTTCCCTTTATTTTGAAGGATTTTTATAAACCCTTTTTCAAAAAGTTCGCTCCCAAATATTGTATAGAATACAACAAGCGGTACTCTTGTCCAAACTTCCTGTACATCCAGTTTGCCTCTATCTTCGGCAGCTTTAGAATATCCAAAAAGTCCTACAATTGCAGTGAGAGCCAACTGTCCTTTGCTCAATGCGAGTTTTCCGTTTTCATTTGCAAAATCAAGGCTGAATCTACTTAAGATATTATCAGTTTTTTTGGATTTGATACCAAGATTTTTGCCTAAATTTGAGATTGTCTTTCCAGGCTCAAGAATTGTTTTTGACAAAGTTTGTAATTTATTTGATTTGTTTCCACACAATGCAAGCAATAATCCTGCTGCAAATGCACCTATAGAAACAAGCGCCCCTCTTTTTAAATGTTTTTTAGAATTTTGTTCAACATATTCTTGCTGCTTTTTATCTTCTTTTTCGTTTTTATCAAGATTAGCAATATTGTTAAAGTTGCTTTTGTTAAAAGTTTTAAGTGTAAAAAGGTTTTTTGCAAAGCTTAAAACGTATTCTGCAACAGGGATTGCAGTGCAGGCAAGCACTATTCCTGCTTTTGTTGCTATAGCTCTTTTTTTAATTTCGTTTGAAATATTTTTATTTTTTAGAATCTCTGCAGTACTTTTTGGTATAAGTTCATTAATCTGATTTCTGATATTTTTTGGTGCCAAATTTTTAAAGATTTTATTTCTGAAAAGTTTTTCTCCTAAAACAGGAGATGCAAAATAAAATATGCCTGATTCAAGAAATTCTAAAAAGCTCATTTCGAAAAAGTCTTCCCTGCTTCTTGCAAAAACAGCTTTTGGCGCCCAATTTGTTGCAGTATCTTGAATAAATCTGGTTGATGATAAATTTTCCTGAGATTTTATAAATAAATCCGCTAATTTTGTATTGAAGTTGTTTATTTTAATCATTGTAGTTTACCTTATTTGAATCGTTGTAGTTTTTAAAGCATTAAAAAAGACTGCCTTTTAATTTAGCAGTCTTTTTTTTAATTAATTATTTTATTCAAATGAGGTTTTACATTCGCACAAAACAATGAATATCAAAAGAACTGCATAAAGGCATCTTTTGCATAAGCATCATCATATTCATCATTTTGTGTGTTTTAATAATCATAATTTTTTTCCGAGCCTTTTAAAAATAGCCTAAAACTTTGATTTTGTCAAGATTGTTATTTTTTCAAAGAATTAAACAAATCGCTTACATTTTGAAAATTTACGGCAGTTTCTGTTTTTTGCGTATTTGATTCGGCCTTGTTTTGTTTGGGTTCCATATCGGCATAAAATCTTGTATCTTCAAGTTCTTCAAGTGCCTTCATGACGCCCAACCTGCCTGCCTGTTTTTGCATACTTGCGAATATTGATTCAACTATAAAGGTGATTAAAAGAGAAACTGCACTCCAGGCTGCAGGAGCTGCTATGGCTGCCGCAGCAACGCCTTTTGTTATAAGAATATTTTTAAATTCACCGTTTTGTAAAGCCTGCATAAATTTAGCCGGGTTTTTAGTAAATTCTTCCAATGTTATGTTTATAATTTTTGAAAGCTCTTCTTTTGGCATATTTTTTAATATTGTTTGAATGTTCTGGTAGATTTTAAGCGCCTGTTCATTGCTCATAGAAGAATTAATAAGTTTATCAAGCATCATTTTTGCCGGACTATTTGGCATACCTTCTTTTACTTGGTTTAACAATGTTCTCCATTCGCCTGATTGAATTTTGCCTTCAACTACTGCGTTTGCAATCCCTGAAATATTGCTTGATTTTAAATCTTGTTTAAAATCTTCCAATCCTTTAATATTTAAGGAGTTTAATATATCTAGATTTTTTGTTATTTCTGATATTTTAACATTCGGAATATCTATTTGTACTAAAAGTTTTTTTAGAACATCGGAAATGCTTGTACAATCTTTTAAAAGGGGCTGGATTTGCTGTTTAATTGCATCTGCTATTTTGCCTGTTTCAGCACTGTTGTCACCAAACTTTGAAGACGCATCTGTTATTATTTTAATTAAATCATTAATTGTTTTACTTAATTCTTCTTGGTTTAAGGGTTTTTTAAGTGCAGGGCTGTCAGCTAGAATGTCTAAAAATGCCTTAAGCTCATTATCCTTACCTTTGACTGCCGTAAATGCATTTTGTATTTCAGAAGGCAGTTTTATGCCGCCTTCGCTTGTAAATATGTTTTCAAATAGTTTTATTGCGGGATTTTGGCTTATTTTATCATTTGGCTGCTGTTTTTCTACTATGCCTTTAATATTTTCAATAACACTATTTGTATACTTTTGCGCTTTTTTCCCTTTAAGAAAATTTGTATGTTTTGCAAAGAATCCCGTTATGCTTTCAGCAGCTTGCGGGGCGCCGCCTTTTACAAGTTTTTTACCGCCAATAATAAGAGGAATTGATGCGATTATAATTCCTATATAAGGTAAAATCGGTTTGCTCATCTCAGAGACTGCTTCAATTGCTTCAGAATATTCTTGTGATTTATCATCAACGCTTTCAAATGTTGTAAATAGTTTTCTTTGCAATTCTTTTGCTTCTTGTAATTGCTTGTCTGAAACTTCAAGCTTTGTTAATTCGCCTAGAAGCTCTTTATCGTGTTCTGCTGAAGTTTTTTTGTATTTTTCGTAATTGAAGTAATCTTTTAATACTCTTGGAATAAAGGCCAGATATTCGCCTAATTTTTGTAAAACCGGTTTTTTCTCTGCTTTTATATTGCTTACGGAATTAAAATCTTCTTTTGTATATCCTATAAAGTTTTCCTTTTTTTCTTCAAGTTCGCGTTTTGCTTTATATCTTCCTGCTCTTGCGGCTGATTTTTGAAGTTTTAAACCTATTAATGAACCTACGGTACCTGTTATTAACGCTCCTGTGAATCCTACAAGGGTATTTCTTGCTGTTTTTGTCGTGAGAGCAATATTGAAAGTATTTTTCATAGAGTTTAATACATAGCTTAGGCCTTCTTTTTCTTTGGCGGAATTACCTTCAAGCCCTTCAAGCATTTTTTCAAAATATGCGCCGATATTTTTTGCGCTTTTCATTTTTTCTGAAAAATCTACAACAAATCCTGCTGTTTCCTTATTTTCTGCTTTTGGTTTAATGTTTTCGTAAAGTTTTTTAAGCTCATCTTTTTTGGTTTCATCTGTTATTGAATTTAAAAGTTTGTTAAATTGGTTTTCGGAGAATTTATCTCCAAGTCCGGTTTTTGTAATAAACGTGTTAATTATAGCACCTATTCCAAGCCCCAAAAATGGTGTACCGCCTATTAAAACACCAGCTGTTGTTTCCATATTTTCGGAATACTCTTCAGCTTTGTTGTTTATGATTTTTGTTATTCTTTGAATGACTTCCTGTTCTTTTTCTGCTTCTTTTATTTCATCTGGCGTTAAGTTTCTTTTAACTTTTCTATCTTCAAGGTTATAATTGCTTTTCCACTCATCATACTTTTTGCCATCTTTTATTGTAGCAAATAAGGATTTAAAAAAGCCGGTGTTATTACTGTAATTAAGTCCTTTTTGCGAGTTTTTCTTTTTGAATAGCGAGAAGCCTTTATTTTCTTTTTCTTCTTTATTTGTCGCAAGATTGCTCTCAGCTTGCTGTACCTGTTCATCTGTATACTGAACGAAATATTTCGGGTCAGACAAATCTTGGCGTGACTGCCATCTTGCAATACGGGAGCTTTTAACTTGAATTTTTGCAGCTATAATATTTGCTGCAACAAAGGTAGCAGCCGTAATGGCCATCATTATACCAGTAGATTTGCCTATAATTTTGCCAAAGCCGCTATTTTTAATACCTTTGGTATTATGGAATTCTTTTGAAATTTCGGATAATTTTTTATATATGCCTTGAACTTCGCTATCACTTGATTTGGATAGTTCAGTCATATTTTTCTTGTTTAATATTGAGGTTAAAGTAAATGCATCAGCTCTATCATTTTTAAGCAGGCTTTTTCCTCCAATTGGGATTGATGAACTTATCGCGCCAAGCTTAATTTTAGACAGATTGCCTTCAGGATTACTTTTGGCTTTTTCTTTCAGCTGATTAATTAGTGAATAAAGTTCTCTACCGTTTTCCGTATAAGAAGCCTTTATGCCATCTTGTTTTGGTGTGGATTTTAACTTTGAAAAAACAAAATTGTGTATTGCTTCATCATAGGCCTTGCCTTTTGGCATGACATAAAATTTGGTTATACCAAACATTGAAAGAAGACTTACAAGTGATGGAAGCGATTGGGCAATTGGCATAATTGCAGTTTCTGTGTTTTCCGCAACTTCTTCTGAATGTGTATCCATAATATCAACAACATCCATTATAACTTTTGCTTTATTTGTAGCTGCTGTAAGTTCAGCCTGATTTATACCCTTTTTGGCGAGAGCTTCTCTCTGTTTTTGTTTGTCTGCATCTTCTCTTTCCCATTCTTTAAAGGTTTTTTGATTTTTTATAACTTGGCCTACTGCGTTTAAAAAGCCCACAATTTCTCTCCAATAAATTTTGTATATATACATTAATATAAAGTGTTCTAATAGAAAAATATTGCTAGAATACTTATATTGGTGTGTTGTTTTTGTTAATATTGTGAAGAAAAGGAAAAGTTTAATTGAATAAAAATCAAAAAGAAAGATATAGTAGAAATATAGTTCTTGAAGAAATTGGAATTGGGGGGCAGGAAAAGCTCTTAGCCTCAAAGGTTTTGATATGCGGTGCTGGTGGCTTAGGGTCAAGTGTTATACTGAACCTTGCTGCACTTGGGGTTGGTAATATTGGGATAGTTGATAATGATATTGTTGAACTATCTAATTTAAACCGCCAGTATATTCATAAAACTTTAAACCTTGGAGAAGATAAGGTGAAGTCTGCACGCGACTGGGTTTTCAATTATAATAAAGATATTAATGTTGAAATTTTTAAAACCCGGCTTGATGATAAAAATTATAACGATATAACTAAAGGTTACGACCTCATTGTAGATTGTTTTGACAGCTTTGTGTCTAAGTTTTTATTGAATGATATTGCGCTTGAAACTGGTAAAGCTTTAATACATGGCGGTGTCAGCGAATTCAGGGGGCAGGTAATGACAATTTTGCCCAAAAAGAGCGCTTGTTTAAGGTGTGTTTTTCCGCAAGATGAGGCAGAGTATCCGCTTAAAGGTGTCGTAAGTCCTACTGTTTCAACTATAGGCTCAATTCAGGCCATGGAAGCTTTAAAGATTATATTAAATATCAGAAATCCGCTTACAAACAGAATGCTTGTATATGACGGACTCAGGATGAGCTTTAAAACCCTTAGCATTGAACGGGCAAAACATTGCAAATGCGCAATTTAGCTTATTTTGATGTTGTTTCAATATAGTTTTTATTAAAGGCTTGAAGGAAGATTATTGCAAGCAGTGAAACATAAAAGAGTGTTTCTGTCATCTCTTCAAGCATTGGCATTCCCCATTCTTCTCCAAGAAGCCCGAAAATTATTCCCAAAATAACAAAAACCCAATTATAAATTGAAAGTTTTGCTTGTAAAAAATAATTCCATAAAACTTTATATGATTTTGTAGCAATAAAATAAAGGCCGGATAATGCCATAAAAGCGCCATATATAGGATGTGCAAGATATCCGTATGGTATTTGTTTCCAAGAGTAAAAATCATTCGGACCCCCCCCTGGAACTTGGAAGAAAACAGTTCTTCCGCAGTTTATTTCTCTTAAGAACAAAATAACCATAACAAGAGCAAGGGTATTGAAAAATGTTTTATCATTTTTTGCTTTCATACAAATAATAAATGCTGCGAGTATTACAACAAGCTGGAAATTTTCAATAAGGCAATTTTCATAAGAGTATTCAATAGGAAGCCAGAGGCACGCAGGAAGTGTTAACAAAAGAATTAATAAAGGCAAAATAGTAACCGGATGAAATTTAAAATCAATCCTATCTTTTAAGCCCTTAAAAAATTCTTTAATATTTTCCATATCTTCCCTCCTCTATATGAGGATAAGATATCATAAAGAAAAAACCAAGTATATTGTTTTTGCTTATTTTTTTCTAAATCCGAAATCTTTTGATGCAATTCTTCCGATAGATATGATTTTTTCTTTTATTGTGTCAATATCGTTGTTGTTTGCTGATTTATCAGGATAGATTTCATATTTTTCTTTATAATCCGCCTTTGTAACATTTGGCATTACAACATTTGCACCGGATTGGAGTGCCAAAATTCTACCGTTCCGGTGAAGTGTTTCCATTGCAGTGGTTGCGGGTATATTGATATTTTTCATTAAAATTCTGATTAACGCCATTACTTTAAGAGAAAGAGTAAAGTCTCCGTGTGAAGCATCTTTTAAAGGTGTTGAAGGGTGGGGTAAAAACGGCCCGACACCTATCATATCAAAATCATTTTCCTTGAAAAACAAAATATCATCGGCCAAGGATTCAATACTTTGCCCAGGAAGCCCGACAAGAGAACCGCTTCCTGTCTCATAACCAAGTTTTTTTAAATTTTTAAGACATTTTAGCCGGTTGTAAAAATCCATACCGGGGTGTAATCTTTCATAAAGACTTTTATCCGTTGTTTCAATTCTTAAAAGATATCTGTCGGCACCTGCATCTTTAAAGGCTTTATAATCATCAAATGTTCTTTCACCTATGCTTAATGTGAGAGCTGTATTAAGTTTTTTAATTTCCGTAATTATTTTGCACATAACTTCTTTTGTAAAGTGAATGTCTTCTCCGGATTGAAGCACAATGGTTTTAATTCCTTTGCTGGCAGCTTTTTTAGCACAATCTATAATTTCATCAGCTGAAAGTCTATATCTTTCAATGGCTTTGTTTTCAAACCTAAGCCCGCAATAATGACATGTGCATTTGCAAATATTTGAAAATTCAATCAAACCCCTAAGATATACTTCATCTCCAACGTATTTAACCCTTGTTTTATCTGCAAGTCTAAATAGTTCCTCGTTTTGGGAATTGTCAGATAAAATATCAATAATTTCTTTTTTGGAAAACATGGTTAAATGAGTCTTTGATAAAGTAATTACAAGCATTATAGCTTAAATGTTAAGCTTGTGACAATTTCTAAATATACTTTAAGAAGAGTATATTTTTGTTAAATTTTTATCATGCAATGCTCCATGCCAAAAATCTTTGCTAAGATTATAAAAAGGGTTAAGGAAAGAAGGGTGCAAATCCCACACTGGTCCGCAGCCGTTACAGTCGGAATGCTTAATTCTTTATTTACTACCTCGAGACAGGAATTTGCCAAAGGGGAAGATACATTACAGAGTGTTCTTTTTAGCCAAAGCATTTTCTGCCTTTTAAATTAAAAGGAGATAAAATGAGAGAATTACGGGATGAGAAAGTGGTAAGCATTGAGAAATCAAGGCTTTTAGGTTCAGGTGCAAATTTTAGTGCTGCAAATACTGCAACAGCACCTATGGTTGCAGAATTAAGAGTTCAACATTCACCAAAGTATAGCCTGAATGAAATCAAAATTATCAAAAAGGATGGTACAAAAGAGGATTATGATGTTAAAAAAGTGGTTGCTGCAGTTAAAAAATCTGCAGCAAGAATGCTTGTAGAATTTAGTGAAGCTGAGCTTTTGAACATTAGTAATTTTGTTGATAACAGTGTTTTGAATATGGATAAATCCGAAATTGAAATATTTAAAATGCACTGTGTTGTTGAAAATGCACTTGAAGTTTTAAACCCTAAAGTTGCAAAAAGCTATAGAAACTACAGAAATTATAAAATTGATTTTGTGGATATGCTTGATAAAGTTTATCAAGAAAGCCAAAAAATTATGTATATCGGGGATAAGGAAAATTCTAACGCTGATTCTGCGCTTGTATCAACCAAACGCTCATTAATTTTTAACCAGCTAAACAAAGAACTCTATAAGAAATTTTTCCTTACTGTTCCTGAATTACAGGCAATAAGAGATGGTTATATTTATATCCATGATATGTCTGCAAGGCGCGATACAATGAACTGCTGCCTTTTTGATGTTGCAAATGTTCTTAAGGGCGGTTTTGAGATGGGAAATCTCTGGTATAATGAGCCGAAAACACTTGAAGTTGCGTTTGATGTTATAGGTGATATTGTTATGGCGGCCGCAAGCCAGCAATATGGCGGGTTTACCGTGCCTGAGGTTGATAAAATTTTAGCGCCTTATGCTGAAAAAACTTACGAGAAAAAATATCAAAAATATATCGATTTAGGAATAGCGTCTGAGCGTGCCGAAAAAGAGGCCATGAAAGATGTTGAAAAAGATTACCATGATGGTTTTCAGGGTTGGGAATATAAATTTAACACTGTAGCATCAAGCCGCGGGGATTATCCTTTTATAACAGTTACAATGGGACTTGGTACAGGTAAATTTGAAAGAATGGCATCCAGAGTAATGCTTGAAGTTCGCGGCGCTGGGCAAGGCAAAAAAGAAAATAAAAAGCCTGTATTGTTCCCGAAAATAGTTTTTCTTTATGATGAAGAGCTTCATTGCAAAGGCGGAGAGCTTGAAGAATTATTTAATGCGGGAATTGAATGCTCTAAAAAGGCAATGTATCCTGATTGGCTTTCTTTAACAGGTGAAGGATATGTGGCTTCAATTTATAAAAAATATAAAAAAGTAATTTCGCCAATGGGCTGCAGAGCATTTCTTTCCCCGTGGTTTGAAAAAGGCGGAATGAAGCCTGCGGATGAAGATGATAAGCCTGTATTTGTCGGAAGATTTAATATTGGTGCCATTAGTTTGCATTTACCTATGATTTACGCTAAAAGCCAAAAAGAAGGCAAAGATTTTTATGAAGTGCTTGGTTATTATATGGAGATGATAAGACAAATTCACGTTAGAACTTATGAATATCTTGGAGAGATGAGAGCTTCAATTAATCCTCTTGCTTTTTGTGAAGGGGGATTTTATGGTGGAAATCTTGGCATTCATGATAAGATTAAACCTCTTTTAAAGGCTGCAACTGCATCTTTTGGAATTACTGCACTGAATGAATTACAAGAGATTCATAACAAGAAATCGTTGGTGGAAGATGGCCAATTTGCACTTGAGGTTATGGAATACATCAATAAAAAAGTGAACGAGTTTAAAGAAAAAGACGGAAATCTTTACGCTATATATGGAACGCCGGCTGAAAACCTTTGCGGGCTTCAAGTGAAGCAATTCAGGAAAAAATACGGGCAGGTAAATAATGTTTCAGACAGAGGGTATGTTTCAAACAGCTTCCACTGTCATGTGTCTGAAAATATTGGCCCGATTGAAAAACAAGACCTTGAAAAAAGATTTTGGGATCTTTTAAACGGTGGAAAGATTCAATATGTAAAATATCCTGTTTCGTATAATACAAGAGCGGTTGAAACATTGGTAAGACGTGCTATGGATATGGGTTTTTACGAAGGAGTTAATCTTTCTTTAGCTTACTGTGATGATTGCGGATATCAGGAGCTTGAAATGGACGTTTGCCCGAAATGTGGCAGCAAAAACCTTACCAAAATAGATAGAATGAACGGTTATCTTTCCTATTCAAGGGTAAAAGGCGATACCAGATTAAACGAAGCCAAGATGGAAGAAATCAAAGACAGAGTTAGCATGTAGTATTCCGGAGGTAAGGTTTAATGAATTATCATGATATTACAAAAGAAGACATGCTAAATGGTGATGGTATTCGTGTTGTTCTTTGGGTTTCAGGATGTAGTCATCAGTGTAAAAATTGCCAAAATCCTATTACCTGGGATAAAGACGGTGGATTGCCTTTTGATAAAAAGGCGGAAGATGAACTTTTTGAGGCGTTGGGCAAGTCTTATATAGATGGCATAACTTTTTCCGGGGGCGATCCTTTGTATTCTGCAAACAGGGAAGAGGTTATGAGGCTTGTAAAAAAGTGCCGCAATAAGTTTCCAAATAAAACTATTTGGCTTTATACGGGATATAGTTTTGATGAAATAAAAAATATTGAGGGGCTTGAGCTTATTGATGTGCTTTGTGACGGTGAATTTGTTGAAGATTTAAAGGATAACAACCTTCAATGGGTTGGCAGCTCTAATCAAAAGGTGATAGATGTTAAACAGACATTAAAAACAGGTGTTACGGTTCTCCATGCTTAAATGGAGAACCAATCTATCAGCGGTTTTTTCTCTCCAAATTCAAATTTAAAAGCTTCTTCAAAATCTTTTCCAGTTAAAAAATCATAAGAAACATTGAAGGCAAGTGGTTCTTCTTCAATTCCTGTTAGCTTGAATTTTTCAGCTGAAACTTGTTTGGTTTCGGGGTCTATAACATTTGAATAATTTAAGCCTTTAGCATAGCAAAACGGAACCTGATTTTTCTTATCTGTACCTTGAATTATAGACATAAGCCCAAAGCTTCTGCAAATTATCCCCCTGAAATCATATACAGAGCAAACGTTGTCAATTAAAAAAGGGCAATCGTAGACAAATTTTTCGCCTTTGAAGTCTTTTTTATTCTTTAAAATCTTTTCAATATTTGCTTCGATTTTGTCAAAAATTTCTTTTGGAAGTTCTTTTGCGCCCAAAAAAAGATATTGCATTTCTATTTTTGAATATGGAAACTGCGCATTTTGACAACACAAACCGCATCCTTTTTTGCAAAAGATATAATCTTTTTGTTTATTGAAGAATTTTTCCAGTTTTTTATCTATAAAAACAAGGTAATCAAGGTAATTATTTAACATTTTCTATCTTATAAAATTTGTAAAAACAGGTGTTTCTTTGGCAGGCGGAATTATTCCAGCATCATCTGCTGCCTTTTTGCATTTTAGATAATAAGCAAAGTTTTTTGCAAGTATTCGTATATTTTGCATGCCTTCTTCATCATGTATTACTTCTTCGGGCGAGTTTCCATGAACCATATTCCAATATCTTCCTGAAATTACAGGCATTTCTTGAATTTGAAAATATTTATTTAATTGGTCAATTGTAGCTGTAGTGCCGGCCCTTCTTGCAGAGGCTATTGCACTGCCGGGTTTTAACCTTAAATTTGCTTTGCCCGACCTGCTGTTTGCGTAAAATAATCTATCCAAAAATGGAATTAAACCCCCTGCAGATGAAGCATAGTGAACAGGTGAACCTATAATTATCCCATCATAATTATTTATCTTTTCTAAAAGTTCATTAACTTTATCATTAATGACGCATTTTCCAAGTTTAGTGCAGGCGCCGCAAGCCTTGCAAGGAGCTATAGGGTCACATCCTATATAAAAAATTTCACTTTCAATTCCTTCGTTATTTAATGTTTTTACTATTTCGCTCAATGCTGTATATGTACAGCCGTTTTTGTGCGGCGAGCCATTTATTAATAAAACTCTCATTACAATCTCCTTATATTTTCTATTTTACAACCTAAAGTGTACTTTATGTCAATAGATAAGTTAAGATGATATTTGATTTTTTCATTGTAAAATAATGCTTATGAAGATAAGTTTATTCAAGATGTTTTTGGTTTTTTTAAAAATCGGAGCGCTATTGTTGGGAGGCGGATATGTTATTGTTCCTCTATTAAATAGTGAACTTGTTGAAAAAAATAATTGGATAACTAAAGAAGATGTGGTTGATTTTTATGCAATGGGCCAATGCGTCCCTGGGATTATTGCTGTTAATACAACGCTTTTTATAGGGTATAAATTAAGGGGGAAAACAGGAGCGCTTACAGCTTTTTTTGGACTTATTTTGCCGCCCTTTTTGGCGATAATTTTCCTTGCATCAATATTAATGAAATTTTCAGATAATGTCATCATGAATGACATTTTCTGGGGTGTAAATATTGCGATTGTTATTTTAATGTTTTTAACAGTGAAAGAGGTTTGGAACACTAGTATAGTTGATAAATTTACGCTTTTTTTATTTAGTTTTATTCTTATTTTATCTGTTGTTGGGGTTTCGCCTTCAATTTCCATAGTTTTAGCTGGAATTTTGGGGATTATTTATAACCTTATTAAAAAAATAAAGGAGGATAGGCTTTGATATATCTTCTTTTATTTGTTGAATTTTTTAAGATAGGGATATTTTCATTTGGCGGCGGGTATGCCACCATGCCTTTTTTATATCACATAAGCGATACTTATCACTGGTTTTCTTATGAAGAATTATCAAGGATGCTTGCAATTTCAAGCATTACGCCAGGCCCTGTGGGGTTAAATGTTGCAACATTTGCAGGATTTAAAACCTCGGGTATCTTGGGTTCAATCGATGCTACATTAGCTATTATGATACCCTCCTTCATTATTGTTATTTTAATTTCCAAGATTTTGAAAAAATTTAAGGATAATTTTTACACAAAAGCAATTCTTTATGCACTTCGTCCTGCTGCTGCTGCAATGATTGCAGCTGTAGGAGTAAGGCTTTTCAAGACATATATCTTCTCTATCAAGAATGTTTCTATTTTTGACAGCATAGATATTAAAGCTTTTATGCTGTTTATTTTGCTTGTTTTGATAAGCCTGAAATTAAAGAAAGACCCGCTTGTTTATCTTTTAATCGGAGCATTTTTCGGGATAATCTTGCATTTTGGCCATATTTTAAATTTATTTGCATAGTGTACAAGTGAAATTTTTCATGGTATTTTTCGGCTTGTAGAGATTTTATAAAGAGTTTTAAGAAAGATGGAAAATACAAAGCTTGCAATTGTCATTCCTTGTTTTAATGAGGCAGAAACTCTTCCTGATAGCCTAAGGAAACTTTGGAATATTTTTAACAAAATGATTGATAATAAAGAGATAAGTGCCGAAAGTTTTGTATTCCTTGTGGATGATGGCAGTGAAGATGAAACATGGGATGTTATTAAAACTGCTTATCAAAATTCAAATTCAAAAATCAAAGCGGTTAAATTTTCTAGAAATTTCGGGAATCAGGCTGCTATAATTGCAGGGCTTGAAAATGCCTATAAGTTTGGGGCGGATGCTGCTATCACAATTGATGCCGATTTGCAGCAGGATGTGAATAAAATTTCTGAATTTATTAAAGCTTATGAAGAAGGATATGATATAGTTTGCGGTATAAGGAAGAATAGAACAGACGGATTTTTTAAGAAATTTTGTGCAAATTCTTTTTATAAAGTAATAAATTTTTTAGGAGTAAATATCAAACCAAATCATTCGGAATTTCGTTTAGTCAGCCGTAGAACTCTTGAGATTTTATCAAACTATAAAGAGACGAATCTTTTTATAAGAGGTCTTTTTTATGACTTAGGATTAAAAACTAAAGATATTGATTTTGAAGTGACGGAGCGGGAATTCGGTAAATCAAAGTTCAATTTTCTTTCTTTACTTGCACTGGCTGCTAAGGGAATAGTGTCATTTAGTGCGCGCCCGTTAAGAATAGTATTTTTCCTTGGATTTATAATTTCTTTCATAAGTGTATTGCTTGCAATAGCTTGTATTGTAAGACTTATTTTTCATCTAAATTATCTTCCTGGCTTAGAGTTGTTTGAAACTTGGGAAACATTTACTGCCGGAATACAAATACTTTGTATTGGTGTAATTGGTGAATATATAGGGCAAATTTTAACCGAGGTGAAGGCAAGGCCAAGATATATATCTGATGAAGAATTAAAATAAGCTTAATTTCCGGTATACCAGCTATAAACAGATTTTATGCCTTCTTCAAGTTTAATTTTTGGTTCCCATCCAAGACGTTTTATTTTTGTATCATTCATAAGCTTTCTGAATGTGCCGTTTGGTTTTGTTGTATCATATTCAATTTTTTGGGGAACGCCGACTATGTTTCTTACAATTTCATAAAGTTCTGAAAGCTTAATATCATCGCCATTTGTGATGTTTACAAGTTCGCCAACCTCTTTATAGTCTTTATTTTGCATTAAATAAAGACTTGCATCTGCTAAATCATCTGATGACATTAATTCGCGATACACACTGCCGTCACCCCAAACAATAACTTTATCTTTATAAGCACCGATTTTATTTAAAACATTTATTATTGAATTTTTATCGTTAAAATCAATGGTTTCATCAAGCCTGTAGCCTATTTTTCTTTGTTTTAAATCTTTTATTATGGCATCAAAATTATCTTCATAAAGAAGTTTTGCAAGATGGAAACGTCTTAAAAGCATGGGCAGAAGATGAGCTGTTTCCATATTAAAATTATCATTTATGCCGTATTGGTTTGTTGGCATTAAAGAAATAAAATTTGTGCCAAATTGCTGATTATAATAGCGGCAAAGTTTAATTGCTGCAATTTTTGCAATAGCGTACCCTTCGTTTGTTGTTTCAAGCTCTGAAGTTAAAAGGCAATCTTCTTTCATAGGCTGTGGAGCATTTTTTGGGTAAATACAGCTGGAGCCAAGATTTACAAGTTTTTTAACACCTGATTTGTAACTTGCATTTATAATATTTGATGAAATCATTAAATTGTTGTATAAAAATTCAGCAGGATATGTTGAATTTGCAAGAATGCCGCCCACTTTTGCAGCAGCTAGAAAAACATAATCAGGTTTTTCCGTGTTAAAAAAATCATTGGTTTCTTTTTGATTAATTAAATTAAGTTCGGATGAAGTTTTTAAAATAAGGTTGTTGTAGCCTTCTTTTCTTAATCTGCGCTCAATAGCACTTCCAACTAGCCCTCTGTGGCCTGCAATGTATATTTTTGAATCTTTATCCATATATCTTGCCTTTTAATTATATTTCCTGCGGGTGAATAACGCTGTAGCCATTGTCTTTGAGAGTTTTTTCCCTCTTTGCAAGTTCCAGGTCATATTCAACCATTTCTTTAACAAGGCTTTCTAAATTATATTCAGGTTTCCAGCCAAGTTCTTTTCTTGCTTTTGTGCTGTCACCAAGCAGGAGTTCAACTTCTGCGGGTCTAAAATACCTTGGGTCTACCTCTATTAATGTTTTTCCAGTTTTTTTATCAATTCCTTTTTCGTTAAGTCCTTCGCCCGTAAATTCGATATCTATACCTAGATTGTCAAATGCAAGCTTGCAAAAATCACGTATTGATGTTGTAGTTCCTGTTGCAAGAACGTAATCAGAAGGTTTTTCCTGCTGCAGAATTCTCCACATGCCTTCCACATAGTCTTTAGCATGACCCCAGTCGCGTTTAGCATTTAAGTTTCCAAGATATAGCTTATTTTGCATGCCTAAAGCTATCCTTGCAGCGGCCATTGTTATTTTTCTTGTAACAAAAGTTTCCCCTCTTCTTGGGGATTCATGGTTAAATAAAATGCCGTTTGCTGCCCAAATATTAAAGCTTTCTCTGTAGTTTACACAAATCCAGTAAGCGTATAATTTAGCAACTGCATAAGGAGAACGCGGATAAAACGGGGTTTTTTCATTTTGTATTGGTTCTTGAATTAAACCGTAAAGTTCTGAAGTTGAAGCTTGATAAAATTTTGTTTTATCTTCAAGCTTATTTATTCTTATGGCTTCAAGCAATCTTAAAGTTCCAAGAGCATCGCAATCTGCCGTGTATTCGGGGCATTCCCATGATACTTTCACGTGAGATTGGGCTGCAAGGTTATATATTTCATCAGGGTTTATATCATGCACCAGTCTTACAAGGTTTGATGAATCTGATAAATCGCCGTAATGCAATTTAAAATTTGAATTTTCGTGGATATCCTGATAAAGATGATCAATTCTTGAAGTGTTAAAAGATGAGGCACGCCTTTTTATACCGTGAACTTCATAACCTTTGCTTAAAAGCAGTTCAGCTAAATAACTGCCATCTTGTCCTGTAATCCCCGTAATTAAAACTTTTTTCATGCCATCATCCGTTTAAAATTTCCAATATAACAATTATAAAATACATATTTTTTATTGCAATTTATTTAAATACAATTTGACATGGAAGCCGTGCGGGTGATAATATCAATGTTTGGTTATACCAGCTTTTAATACTTTAGAGGAAAGATTGAATAATAAATGAAGGATGTATTTTCAAAAAGAACAAAAATTGTTGCAACACTTGGGCCCGCAACAGATAGCGAAGAAAAAATAAAAGAATTAATTAATGCGGGAGCAAATGTTTTCAGGCTTAATACATCCCATGGGTCTATGGAATACCATAGGGAAAAAATTCGCCTAATAAAAGAAACTGCTACAAAGATGGGTGTGTGTGTTGCAACTCTTGTAGATTTACAAGGCCCAAAAATTAGAATTGGAAATTTGAAAGAAGAAATTCTTATAAAAAACGGAGATAAACTTATATTTGAACATTCTCTTGAACAGACGGATGAGTGCATTATTCCTGTTGATTATGCAGGGATAAGCAATGATGTTTGCAGCGGGTCAAGAGTTTTAATCGATGATGGCAAGCTGGAAGTGTTGGTAGATAAAGTTGAAAGCGGAAAAGTTTATGCCACGGTTACAAACGGCGGAATTTTAAAATCAAGAAAAGGGCTTAATATCCCAGGCTCCACTGCTTCTTTGGATGCTGTAACGCCTAAGGATGTCGAATTTATTAAGTTTGCGGTTGAAGAAAATGCTGATTTAATAGCTCTTTCCTTTGTAAGACAAAAAGATGATGTTCTGCTTGCAAAAAAATATATAAATGATTTTAATGCTTCAATTCCTGTGGTATCAAAGCTTGAAAAACCTGATGCCATAAAAAATTTAGCTGAAATAGTTTTTGTATCTGATGCAATTATGGTAGCAAGGGGTGATTTAGGAATTGAGCTATCACCTGTTGAAGTTCCTATTTGCCAGAAATTAATTATAGAAGAAGCAAACAAACAAAGAAAACCGGTTATTGTTGCAACACAGATGCTTGAATCTATGATTAATGAGCCAATTCCAACTCGCGCAGAGAGTTCTGATGTTGCAAATGCAATATTAGACGGGGCTGATGCCGTTATGCTTTCAGGGGAAACTTCTGTGGGTAAATTTGCAGTTGATGCCGTTAAAATGATGTCCAAAATTGCAATGTCAACAGAAGGAAGCTGCTTTTACAAATTTGATACAGACTACGAACCAAATGATGAGATAGCCCTAACCCGTCAAGCGATTGTATTTGGGGCAGATAAAATGCTGAAATATGTTAATGCAAAAGCACTTTTGAGTTTTTCGCATTTTGGTTATTCAACAAGGCTTATGTCAAAATTAAAGCCTTCTGCACCAATTATTATGATATCTGATGAAGAATCTACATGTAGAAAAATGGCACTGAGCTGGGGTGTTTATCCCTTCTGTAAAAAATGGGATAAAACAGTTGATAGCAACTTGTTGTTAAAGGTTGATGAATTTTTAATAAACGAAATTGGTTTAAAGCGTAATGATTATGTGGTTATAACGGGGTCTGCACCAAATCTTATTACGGGCAGAACAAACTTTGTGCGTGTGCATAAAATAGGCACATAAACATAAATTGTGCAGGTTTAAGTTTAAAGGAGAAATAATTATGAAAGATAATACAAAATGTTTGCATTCAGGATATAATCCTGAAAATGGCGGCCCAAGAGTTATGCCTATTTATCAAAGCACAACCTTTAAATTTAATTCTACAAAAGAAATTGGCGATGTATTTGATGACCCTACAAAAGCACATATATACAGCCGGTTTACAAATCCAACAGTTGATGTGGTTGAGAAAAAAATAGCAGACCTTGAAGGCGGTGTTGCTGCTATGTGTACTTCATCCGGACAAATGGCGTCTTTAATGTCAATTTTAAACCTTTGCAATTCAGGAGATAGTTTCATAAGTTCCGCTTCAATATACGGCGGCACTCTGAATTTATTTGCGGTTACTTTAAAAAAACTTGGGGTTGAATGCATTTTTGTAGATGTGGATGCAGATGAAGAAACCATTCAATCTAAAATCAAGCCCAATACAAAAGCAATTTTTGGCGAAACCTTGACAAACCCTTCACTTCAGGTATTGGATATTGAAAAATTTGCCCGTGTTGCGCATAAAAACGGAATTCCTTTAATTGTGGATAATACTTTTCCTACACCTATCTTATGCAAACCTATTGAATTTGGGGCAGATGTTGTAATTCATTCTACTTCAAAATATATGGACGGGCATGCACTTCAGGTTGGTGGTGTGATTGTAGATTCGGGTAAATTTGATTTTACAAACGGAAAATTTCCTGATTTTACAGAACCTGATGAATCCTATCATGGAACGGTTTATGCAAGAGATTATGCTTTTGCCCCATATATTATAAAAGCTAGAATGCAATTGATGAGGGATTTTGGGGCGTACCCTTCCGGCAATTCAGGATTTTTATTAAATTTAGGGCTTGAAACTCTTGCTATCAGAATGGAAAAATATTGTTCAAATGCACTTAAAGTAGCAGAATTTTTTGAAAATACAGATAAATTTGAAGTTGTAGATTATCCTGGTTTAAAATCGAATCGATATTATGATTTGGCTCAAAAATATTTACCTAAAGGCCAATCTGGCGTAATATCTTTAACCATAAAAGGCGGAAAAGAGGCTGCAATTAAATTTATGGATGGTTTAAAACTTGCATCTAATGAGGTGCATGTAGCGGATATAAGAACATGTGTTCTGCATCCTGCAAGTGCTACGCACAGGCAATTAACGGATGAACAACTTATTAATTGCGGTATAAATCCTGGTTTAGTCAGATTTTCTGTTGGTTTAGAAGATGTGGATGATATTATATCTGATATAGAGCAAAGTTTAAATAAAATTTAAAGACCATGGCAATTTTTATTTATCAGATGTTTTATTGCGTGTATGAATATTTCATTTGGAAGTAAAAATCCTATATCAAGAACTCAGATTTATAACAAACAAACTCAGGAATTTGAGCCTGCTACTTTGTATGAGTATGATGGCAGAAGCCCGGATGATGCAGAAGATTTTGCATTGCAAGGCGGTTGCTGGCAGTATAAAGTTCCTATGGCAGTTGCGCTTCTTGAGAAAAGTAAAAAACTTTCCAGAGAATCTGATTTATCTGAGTTTGAAAAAGCTTTGGTTGATGGCACAAAAGTTTATACTCTTGAAACGGAAGATGGAGACACAGCAGCCATGTGCTACACGAAAGGAGTTTGCAATACGGCAAATATCCAGTTTCTTGAGGGAAATCCTCAAAATATATACGGACTTGCAGGTCAGGCCATTCTTGCATCAATTATGGAACAAATGATTAAGAAACCAGATGCACATCTTATGGTGCTTGACCCCGCTTTATCTGCAATGGATTTTTATAAAAATTCCTGCGGTTTTGAAGAAAGAACAACCGGGTCGCATGATATAGAAATATATGAAGATGGCATGAGGGGGTTTGTAGATAAATTTGAACAAACTTCTGGCAGTTTAATTACAGATATTGAAACTAAAACTGAATATTAAACTGTCTATTGACATTGAAATCTGTTGTTGATATCTTTTAGTAAGATTTATTTGAAATTTCGTGACGCAGCAATCTGCCGACCGAGAAAGTGATTAAATGCACTTTAGAGGGAGAGGTGGTAGCGCACAAAATAAATTTTCGGGACGTAGCGCAGTTTGGTAGCGCACCTCGCTTGGGACGAGGGGGTCGCAGGTTCAAATCCTGTCGTCCCGACCACTAAAATAAAGTTATTGTGATGGCAGGATTTAAACTAAAATGCAAGTATGCGTTTCTTCACAAGCTTAAAAATGTCCTGTCGTCCCGACCATTTTGGAAGACTTTTGAATCATTCAAGGAAAATAAGGTGTAAATCCTTATGCTGGGCCGCAGCCGTATAGCCGGAATACTTGATTGGTTATTGTTATTACCTCGAGCAACAGGAAAGAAAAGCATGAAAAAGATTTGTTTTGCATTATGTTTAATGCTTTGGACTTTGGGTCCGGTTTTTTCAATTGAAGAAAATATTAAGCCTGAAATCAGGCAAAATGATGCTGAATACAACCCCATCTATCTTGATGAAGCTGAAATTACAGCTCCTTCTTTCTTTTCAAAAATAAGAAAAGATGAGATTTATACTCTTGATAATTACAAAGAAACCCTTAAATCATCAAGTGCTAATATTGATGTAATTACAAGAGATGACATCCAAAAACAAAATTCTCCAAGCCTGGCGCAGATTTTGAATTCTTTAGGCAGTGTTACTATGCAGAATTCAAACGGCTCAGATGGCAGCATAAGTTCTTTAAGAATAAGAGGAACAGACAGGGTTCGCCTTACGATAGACGGTATCAGGGCTGACCGGCCTTCCTTAACGACACCTGGTGTTGAAACACAATTTATTTTATCTGATGATATTGAAGCAATTGAAGTTTTAAAAGGCGCGCAGGGAAATGTTTCTGGTGTAAATGCAACGGGCGGGGTTGTATCTATGCAGACAAGAAGGGGTGAAGGGCCTTTGAAAATTGAAGCAGGTTCGGAGTTTGGAAAATACGGAACATTTAAAGAACGCTTTGCCGTTATGGGCGAAGAAGAAAATGCTGATTACTATCTTTCAACAACGTGGTATAAAACAAACGGTGCTATGCGTACAAAAAATATGGGCAGGCTTTTTAACGACAGCTATGATAATTTAAGCTTTGTGTCAAATTTAGGATACAGACTTTTTGATGATAGGGCTGAAATTCGTGATGTTTTCCGTTTTTCAAATTCAAGAAAGGGTTTAGGGCTTGGATACAGCAATTTAAGCTATGAATATTATAATGACCCGAACAACTATATGAAAAATATGGATTTGTCTAATTCATTATCTTATAGCCATGCGCCAAATGAAATTTATGATTATAATATGCGTTTTGGTTTATTCCATAATTCAAATAAAAACTATACTTTAGAAGACATGTTTGCGCCAGATGAAAATTCAATATCAAAAATTGACAGCACAAGGTTAAATTTCATAACCCAGCATAATTTTAAATATAAAGACTGGAACAAATTATCAATAGGATATAATCTTGAAAATGAAAATATAGATGGAAAGTCTTCTGCTTTAATGTATGGCAGCTGGCCGATGTTTCCATTGCAGCAGTATAATTCAAGCTATGATGGCTCCACGCTTCAAAATGATGTTTTCATAAATGATGTTATTAATATTAAAGATATCTTTTATTTAAGAGGGGGCGCAAGGCTTTTATCAAATAATGAATATGGAACTTATATTACTCCAAATTCTTCTGCAGCATTAGTTCTGCCTACTTTTAAAATAAAAGGAGCTAAGACAAAATTTAGAGGCTCATGGGGGAAGAGCGTTAATACTCCAACTCTTTATCAAAGATACGGCGGTTTTAGAGATAGCTATATGGCTTGGAGCGGTAATAGTGCTTTAAATGCGGAGAAAAATACAAGCTATGATATGGGGATAGAGCAAAGCTTTTTAGATGATAAATTAAAATTTGAATTCGGGTATTTCCATAGCAAATATAAAGATTATATCTCAGGATATTATGAAACAGACCCGATTACCTGGTTTACAACCGGATATTATGACAATATAGACAGGGCTTCAATTGAAGGGTATGAAGGCAAAGTATCTTTTGAGCCTAATGAAAAGTTTAAATTTTTGATAAATTATACATACACAGATTCTAAGGATAAAACAACAGGGTTTAGTCTGCCGTCTACTCCTAAAAACAGGCTGAACGGTACAGTTTATTTTACACCTTTTGAAAGATTAAGCCTTTATGCTGGCATTGAAACAGGCAGCTCAAGAACAATAAGTTCAACATCAAACGACAAAGTTTCAGGATATGTCGATGCAAGAATAGGTACATCAGTTAAGCTTGTTTCAACAGATAATCTAAATCTTTATCTAAAGGGAAATATTTATAATCTTTTTAATCAGGATATCTGTATGTATAAAAATACACTTGCAAATGATGAATATTATGCACCAAAAATCAGACTTAATACGGGGCTTTTTCTTGAATTTTATCCTTTCAGCAAAGATAATAGAGGAAGGAAAAAAGAAAGAGTTTAGCGTTTGGGAAATTTGAAAAAAGGACAGGTTTTAATATTCTTAATTTTAATTTCGGTATTCATTTTAAGTGTGTGTCTATCCTTATTTTTCAGGCTGCCAAATAATGTGGATGACATTAAGATAATTTTAATGTTAATAAGGCTCCCTGCCATTTTAAAAGCTATTGTTGCAGGGGCTTCGCTTGCGGTTGCAGGCATGTTCTTGCAAACTATTTCAAAAAACCCTCTGGCAGATCCTTATCTTGTAGGCTTGTCTTCAGGGGCAGGGCTTGGTATAAGTCTTTCTATATTATTGTTTAATAGTGTTAATTATTCTCTTTTTGGTTTTTTTGGGGCGCTAATAAGTGCGGTTTTGGTGATTGCATTAAGCGGATTTTCAAAATTTTCAATAACAAAATTAATTCTTATCGGGCTTTCATTTAATCTTTTTGTAAGTTCTTTAATTGCCTGTTTAATACTTATAAATCCGACAAAATCATATGCAATGACGTTAATTTTAACTGGCGGATTTAACAGTGCTGATATTTCAAACAGGCTGCTTTTGCTTCTTTTTGTTATTGTTATGATAATTTGTGCTTTGTTTATTCCAAAATTGAATGTTTTGAGGCTTGATACAGGACTAGCTTTTAAAACGGGAAAAGAAGCAGACAGAATAAGTATTATTTTTATAATTTTAGCATCTCTTTTAACTTCTTTAAGCGTTTTTAGCGCAGGAATTTTAGGGTTTGTGGGGATTATTTGCCCTGTTTTTTCAAGGCTGCTTTTTGGGGCAGATTGCAGGGTATTATTTTTTGCAAATATCTTATGCGGTTCAACTTTACTTCTTGTTTCAAATTTTTTATCAAATAACCTGCTTTTCCCTGTGCAAATTCCTTTAGGGGTTGTGGTTTCCATTGTAGGTGTACCGTTTTTTGTATATTTTCTTCTTAAAAAGGGCGGAATTTTTAAGGGGAACTTTTAGATGCTAAAAATACAAAATTTGAATTTTAAATTTAATGAAAAAGTGATTTTTGATAATGCTGAGCTTGAAATTCCAAAAGGTAAAATTTCAATTATTATGGGGGCAAATGGGGCAGGGAAATCCACGCTTTTGAAGATAATAACAAACAATATTAAGGCCGATTGCAGCATTATAAATGAATTTAAGGAAACCTTTTATCTTCCTCAAAATCCTTACTACCCTTATGGTGTAAGTGTTTTTGATTATGTTTCTTCAGTGTTTTATAAAAAAAATTGGAAATGGTTTTTAAGTAAAGCAGAAGAAAGTAAAGTAAATGAAGCGCTAAAAATGGTTGAGCTTTTTAACCAAAAAGATATGGAAATTCAAAAATTAAGTGCCGGAGAATTTCAAAAAGCTAATTTTGCTCTTGGTCTTTTATCTGGCGCAGATTTATTTTTATTAGACGAACCTTTGTCTAATATGGATTTAATAAATCAGATAAAAACTTTGGAAAATCTAACAAATCTTGTAAAATCAGGTGTTACAAGCGTTTTAATTATGCATGATATTAATATTGCGGCAAATTTCGGCGATTATTTTATAGGAATAAATAAAGACCATAAAATTGTATCAGGCTCAAAAGAGGAATTTTTTAAACCTCAAAATTTGAATGATATTTATAATATTGATTTTAGAATAATGAATGATGATGATAAAATTTTTGTACAGATTGTTGATTAGCGGGCTTTTTTGTCTGATTTTGCAAAATGGTGTATTGGCTGAAACTTATGTCAGCATATCGCCTGCAATGACAGAAATTGTTTATGCGCTTAATATTGAAGATAGGCTTCTTGGGGTTTCAACAAGGTGTAAATATCCTGATGATGCTAAAAATAAGGAAAAGGTCGGGGATAATTTTTTTATAAATACAGAAAAAATTTTAAAAATTAAACCCGATTATATTCTGGCACTAGATAGCTCAGAATTTATGCTCAATAAATTTAAACGCTTTAAAATTAAACCTTTGTGCTTTAAATATCCTGATATAGAAAGCATTTATGAAAATATTTTAGCTATAGGAAAACTTTCAGGAAGGGAAAAAAGGGCGGAAGAGATTGTTCAGTTTTCTAAAAGGAGGATAGAGCTTGCAAGGAAACAAAATAAAAATCCTAAAAATATTTTATACCTTGCAGATACTATGCCAATGATTTCAATCGGGAAAGGCAGCTTTATAAATGATATTATTGAAAAATCCGGTCATAAGTCTGTAACTTCGGAACTAAAAACATCTTATCCTGTTATTATGGAAGAATATGCAGTATTAAAAAATCCCGATATCATTATTTTGAGTATATTCGCAGATGATAAAAGAATAAGAAGACTTTTTCCGGATACCAAAATTATCCGCACAACAAGTGCCGAGAGTGATATTATAAACAGGCCCGGGCCAAGAATTTATAAAGCGGTTGAATTTTTTGCAAAACTTTAATTTTTTATATAGGCAAAAAAGATTATTTTTGTGTTTTATATTAGCCCGTTCTTAAAAAATGTTGTATAATAGTCTGGCATTTAATAAGTACGAGGATTTTATGAGAGTAACATCTGTAAATATTTTTACCCGTCAAAATTTAGGTCTTCAAAGGCAAAATACATCCTTTAAAAGCGTTGAAAACAGAAGTGCAGGGGTGGAAGCTGCAAGAATATTAATGGAGCCTGATAATAACAATAAGGCTGATTCTGATCTTGTAAGGGAAGATAAAAAGGCGCTTGTAAATTTCTTGTATACTACCCCATACGTTATGGTTAAACATAATGATGAAATGACATATATAGTTGCAGATAGAGATTCTTATGCCGGGCATCAAAATGAAGAAGAATTTGATGAATTATTCGATAAAGAGACCCGTACAAATAGGAGAATGCTGAAAAATTTTGATGCAGGCAGAATGAATCCTGCAATACAAGCTGATTTACCTGCTCTAAGAAGAAGGCTTCCGGAAAATGAGCCTGATTATTTGATGACAATGTATGATAAAGAAACCCGCAGGGAGCTTGGAAGACGCAATACTCCGGCTGCAGATGTTTCAAATCTTGCGAGAAATTTAAAAAGAGTTGCAACCGATTACAACCCTGTATATAGGATGCCGGAGCCTGAATATATACCCGGTGATTTAGAATTAATCAGCGAATTATACGGCATAAGATAGTTTTTTATAAAGTTTTGTAACAAAAATTACCCGTTTTTTGCAACAGGTAGCAAATTGTTTTATTCCTTTGTTTTATATACCCGAAATCAGACTATTAACATTTTACGCAAGGGTGAATATTTTTTATGCCATTATTACCGGTTAAGAATTTCGGGTATAGTTCTGGCGTGTTTAAAGGCAAGCTGAGTTTCTCGGGTCTAAAAACATGCAAGATTAGCCACCTCGGTACAATTGAACAACTTTCAAGCCATTGTTTAGATGGTATATATGAATCTCTAAAAGACAAAGTCGCTCCCGATTTTATTCAAACACTCGGGGGCGATAATTTATATAAAAGGGCAAATTCTCTGTCTGATGCCCTAAAATATCCTTTTACAAAATTACCTCTTGAATTATTAAATGCTTTTGCAAACAAATTTCATATTGAAAAATTACAGAATAGTAAAACTTTAACCGAATTTAGAAAGGCGGGTGAAAATGAAAAGTGTGAACGAGCGTTACGAGGGCTGCTCCAAAATGGCGACAATTTTCTTAATGGTGCTGCTAGGGAAAAAGGAATTAGCCCCTGTGACATTGACAGATACTTACACGAAAAAGGAGCCTTCTGTGGTGAAAACCCTGAAGGCGTATGCAATGGAGTAGTTGATAGATTTTATAAATTATTTGATGACAATCTTGCCCCTGGCAGGGCAAAATACAACACAACCGGTGAAAGAACTATTGTTAGAGCAGTTTCAGGGTTTAGCGCTGCTTGTATGCTTGGAAATGATTTTTATAATAAAAGCATTCAAAATGGTAAAAACGAAGCTGAGGCTAAAAAAGAAGCAAAAACCAAGAAGAAACAGGAAATCATTGCAACATTTGAGGAAGCAATTTCGCAATATTTTATGTTAAGTGCATGTTCTGGGTTTGTAAACAATTCAAAGTTTGGCGCACCTGTTGTAAATACGCTTCTTGGGCTGCTTTTTCATGTGACATCCAGGCTTTCAACAGGGATGCCGCTTAGAAGAATTAAACCTGAAAATTTAGCATCAAAAGAAAATGATGTTCAAAAAGAGAATTTACAAAGCGATAAGACAAATAAAACGCACGTTTTGTGCGGAAAAAATATTATTTTAGCTTGTCTTTTAAGCATTGGTGCCGGTTTTGCACTTAAGGGAATTAAAAATGCCCCGGCTTTTAAAAATATTAAAGCTTTAATTATGAATTTAAAACCTGTTAAGACCATTGCTGAAAAATATAAAAGTGCAACGGTTGGTGAATTATGGGCAAGCAAGCAGGAATTAACAGAGTTTTCCGATACCTTGTGTGATTTAGGGTATAAAAATATGGAACAATATTACAGCGATAAAATTAAAGAAGCTGCTAAAAAACAGGCTTTAAAACGTGATGATAAAATTTTTATCGGCAAGTATGAAAAATTTGTAAAAGTTCCTTTTATAAATGTTGAAGTTTCAAAAAAAGAGCTTTTAAGTATTCCTTTTGCTCCTTTTAAAATCATAAAGGAGATTGCCTCATACCCCTACAAACTTGCGCGCACTGCACTTGAAGGCTTAAATATAGTTCAAAAACAACAAAAGGGTTTAAAAAATGAATTAAACCTTGTAAATACATTTATGGATTTTCAAAAACAGGCGCAAAAATTTGGCGGAGATATTGAAAGTGAAGAATTTATCACTCATTATGCCAAACACATTGAAGAAAACAGACTTTCTGTTTTAAACAGGGAGACAAAATCAAATATTAATAATTATGGAATTGGTAAATTATCTGCCATTCTCGGTATTTTTGGTTCAATATATTTTGCATCGACAGATGATTATAATTCAACATTGATGCAAACAGGTGATGTCGAAAAAGCGAATAAAGATGCACGTTTAAGGGGTGTAAATAAAGTTATAAGAACATCTGTTCAGTGTGTATTTTTAGGGCTAAATAATTTATTTAAAATACCTTATTCCCAAAGTCTTGTAGGGGCAGGAATAATAACTGCTGCCTGCACGGTGCTTACCGATGGAGTTTCAAGGATTTTATCCGGAATGCCTTTTAAAAGAATGAGCAAAGAAGAGCTTGAACAATACAATAACAATAAAAAGGAAGGAATATTAAAAGGGTATTTTGAATTTTTAGATAAATTAACACAATAAAAATATTTCTCTATCTCTCTTGATTGTACGGGCGCAAAAACCGCCCGTTTTCTTTATTTGTATAAAGTGCTAAAATACCTTTTTAAAATTATTTATATTAAAAAATTTTTCCTAAAATTTCATCAACTAATTTTAGTTTATCGATATCATCTTTTATTAATTTAATTTTATTTATAATTGATGAATACAATTCTTTGTTGCTGTATTCATATTCAAAATCGTAGAGATTTTTTGGTTTAAGGCCAAGTACGTCGGCAATTTTTACAAGAGTATCCGGCAGAGGATAATTTGCTCCATTTTCTATGCGCGATATTGACCTTGGTGAAACGCCGACTTTTTCTGCAAATTTTTCTTGAGAAAAACCTTTAGTCTTCCTCAATTTTGCTATACGTAAGCCTAATAATCTTTTTAAATTCTTATCCGCTGACATTAGTTTTAAACCTTTAATTTTTATACTAATGTTTATATTGTATAAAAATAAGGACGCATTGATATCCTATTTATTGATTTATTAGTTATTGACATAAAAATTTAAACCGATATAATAAGCTTGTAGAAAGCTTTATAAAATTTCAAACTAAATATAATTCAGTGTGGGCGTATTTTCTCGCCCGTTTTCTTATACAACAAAGTTTTACTCTTTTTGACCTTAAATGCGGCATGAAATCCATGCCGCGTTTTTATGGATGATTATATTTTATTTTTTGCTGCTTCGCATTCTGCAATTAAAGAACTTAGGAAACATGCAATGTAGTAAAGCGGCTTTAAATGCCACTTTTTTGTTATGCATCTGTATTAATGCAATTTGTTTGCAATCTCGAACAGTTCGATTTTTAAGATATCCAATTTCCCGAAGTCGTATGCAGCCTCTATTTTTCCAAGCACGTATTTTGTTTTGTCTTTTTTCATTTTTTTGTTTTCCTTTCTTTTTGACTAAGTAATGTTTACAAGTTCAATATTAATATCCTATATTGCTTATTAATATTACCTGAAAGGATAATTTTATTACCGTATAATCAATAATAAATAATTATGATTATACGGTAATTGAAATTTGCTTCAAAAGGCAATAATCTCTATAATTATGAGGCTTTCTACTTTTAAAAAAGCTTTTGGTGCAAATGTCAAAAAGCAAAGAATAGAGAAAAATCTAACCCAATCTGAGCTTGCTGAAAAGCTTGGTATTGATACTTCTTCGCTTGGAAGAATGGAATGCGGTATAAATTTTGTATCTGCAAGAATGTTGCTTAAAATATCCTCTGCACTTGAAATAAACCCTGCTGAATTGTTTAATTTCGGAAACAAAATTAATGGGAATAGCGTTTTTAGTAATAAAATCGAACAAATACTTGAGTTGTTATTTGAATGCGATGAGGAAACACTAGAGTATTTGTATAATATATTAATTTCTGCCTTAAAAATGAAAAAATAAAAACTGGAGCGTAGGGGATTCGAACCCCTGACCCCGACACTGCCAGTGTCGTGCGCTACCAACTGCGCTAACGCCCCATATTTCATAAAGTGTGCTACCCCTCTCCTTCCAAAGTGACATTTAGTCACTTTCTCAGTCGGCAGAGTGCTAACACCCCAAAGTTTACAGGTTTAGAATAATCCTACCATATAAATTAAATTTAATCCAGTATATTGCCCGGATATCTGATTTTTATTTGTGCAGGGGTTTTTTAACATAGATTAAAAGCGGCGCATAAAAATCTGTGTCAAAATGGCACAAAAGGGTTTAATTTAAAGGGGTTTTAATGATAAGTTATCAAAAGAAAAAGAAAAATCTTGTTGTAGGGTGTGGGTTATCCGGTGCAGTTCTAGCAGAGCGTTTAGCGTCAATTTTAGATGAAGATGTTCTCATTATGGATAAAGCCCCCTGCCTTGGCGGAATGATTTATGATTATAAGGAAGATGGGATTTTTGTCCATAAATTTGGGTCGCACGTTTTTCATACAAATTTTGAATATGTTTTTAAATATTTAAATAAATTTTCCGATTTTATACCTTATATGCATAAGGAAGCAGCCCTTGCGGAGGGAAATTTTATAAGCCTGCCTTTTAATTTAAACTCTATTTATAACGTTTTTCCAAAAAAACTTGCAGAACGCCTTGAAAACAAGCTTATAAAAAAATACGGATGGGGAGAAAAAGTTTCCATTCTTGATATCAAGACAAAGCCTTTTTTCTGGGATAAGGATTTAGATTTTCTTGCAAGCTATATCTATGAAAATGTTTTTATACACTATGCAAATAAAAAATGGGATAGAAGAGATTTAGATTTATCCAATGTTTGTGTCCATGTAAATAGAGATGATAGAACGTTTAATGATAAATATCAGGGGATTTTTAAGGAAGGTTATACAAAATTAATTGAAAATATTTTAAACCATAAAAATATAAAAATTCTTCTGGATGTTAATTTCAAAAATATTGATGCATCAGGGTTTGATAGAATTTTCTACACAGGCTCTATTGATGAATTTTTTGATTATAAATTCGGGATGCTTCAATATAGAAGCGCACGTTTTGAAATATCAAAAATTGAAAATGAATTTTACCAAAAAACAGGTGTTGTAAAATACCCGAATAATTACGATTTTATAAAAATCCATGAATTCAAACATTATTCAGATGCTAAAACTTCCAATACCGTGATAGCTAGAGAATATGTTTCTGATTACCTTCAGAATAATGACACAGAAAGGGTGTATCCTGTCTACAGTAAACGAAATGCTGATATTTTTAAACAATATAAAATTGAAGCAAAAAAACTTAAAGATGTTTATTTCCTTGGAAGGCTTGGTGATTTTAAAAATTATTCAATGGATATGGCCGCAAAAAGAGCATTTGAAGTTTTTGAGAATGTAAGATTAAAATCCGTTTTAGAAGAAAACACCTTATTTGAAGATGAGCAATTAATTGTTAAATAAAAGGAAAAATATGGAAAAAAATGTTAGTATAATTTTACCGGTATACAATGCTTATGATGGACTTTTTCGTTGTTTAAAAAGTATTATTGGGCAAACATTTAAAAACTTTGAAATAATATGCATAAATAGTGCTTCAAGCGATTTATCACTTGATGTTTTAGAAAGTTTTTCAAAAAAAGAATCAAGGATAAAAATTATAAATAAAATTAATGAAGGGGCCGGAGCAGCGCTTAATACGGGAATAAACGCATCTGAAGGTGAATATTTACTTTTGGCGGAACCTTTTGATTTTTATCATAAAAAAACTCTAGAAAACCTTTATAAGCTTGCAAGACAGTCGGAAGCCGATATTGTAAAATCACCCTATACTAAATTTATAGATGTTGAGTCAAAAATTAAGGGAAAATATGAGCTTTTAGATAGTGTTAAATGGAATAAAAGGTGTAAAATCCCAAATTGGTTTTTCAGAATTAATGAAAGCCCTTCTTTTTTGAGTTTTCATCCTGCTATTTTTGCAACACTTTATAAGAAAAGCTTTTTAAACAATAGCAGTATAAGGTTTGTTGAAACCAGGGGGCAAAATTTTCCAACAAATTCATTTATAGATTTTCCTTTTTATATTGAAACCATGCTTTTGGCTAAAAAAATTGTGTATACTGATAATATTTATTCATATCATAGAAAAGCAGAGTTTGATTTTCAAAATTTAGAAGAATGTATTTCTCCGTTTGATAGGATTGAAGAAGTTTTTGAGATTTTAGCGGTGCAGAAAATTAAGGATAAAAATGTAATTTCAAATGTTTATAAAAGGGCGCTAAAGCTTATAAATCTTGTATTTGAGAGATTGGATGAAGAAAATAAATTTGATGTCAAAAGCATGCCTTATGAAATTCAGCTTCGGATTGAAAAAGTCATATCTCTTATGGATGAAGACATTATAAACAGCAGCCTTTTTATTGATGATTTTGAAAGAAGGTTTTTTAATCTTTTAGCTCCCGATAAGCTTATTCAAAAGGGTTTTTAGGTTTTCAGCAGAAATTTTATAAATTTCATCTCTTTGATTAAGTAAGCTTTTTTGAAGAGCCAAATACTCTTCATTGTTGATATTTACAGCTTTTTTAAGTGCGAAACAAAAATCTTTATTTTCATTATAGATTATAGAATTTTCATTATTGAAGCGGTACAGTTGTGCAAAAATGTTATGAATTACAGGCGGCAAAAGAAAACCTCTTATGAGCTGAAATGAGCCTGAAGTGCCAAGGGTTAAATATCTTTGATGCTCAAGAGGGTCTAAAAGCGGAAGGTAAAAATCTGCATTTTCAAGCTCAAGGTACAATTTATCAAAACTTAGTTTTCCTTTTACATTAAAAAACTCTTTGATATCATTTGGTATACAGTCTTTTTTATTGTCGCCTAAAATATTTACTTCAAAATCGCCAACCCCCTCTTTTACAAGCTCTCTTATGCCATCAAAAAGAAGATTTGTATTTTTTCTTGTATTTTCAAGTTTTCCTACGGTTGTAAAAATTGTTTTTTTGTTTTTGTTTTTTAATGTATTTTCTTTAAAGTAGCAAGGGTTTACAACATAAAGGCCATCATCTTTTTTTAAGTTTTTTGATAGCACAATGGCTGGTTTTTTGCTATTTTCATTATAATCTTCAAGATGATGATAGACACAGGCTGTGTTTTGCCTAATGTTAAAATGGTCTAAAACGGTTGATTGGAGTGACTTTTTATCAGGAGTGGGGTAATAAAGCCTGTATGAGGTAAAAATAATAAAGGAATATTTTTCTGCCTTTTGAAAATTCAAAGCAGTTTTCATTCCTGCAATATTAAAAAAATAGATTTTATTTGCGTTTAATTTCGGTAAATTTCCCATCTGGTCAGAATTAACGATAATTTCAACGTTAAAGCCCAGCGTATTTAAATATTTAATAAAAGATGGGAAAAGCTCTGTATGGCTGCTGTTTCCTTCAACCAGAAGCACGGTATTTTTTTTTGGAGAATTTAATAAAAAAGACACAGTATTTATTGAATTAATCAATACTCTTGAAGCTCTTTTTTTAATATATCCTAAAAACCGCCTTATTGTCATAAAAACCCTGTATATAAAAAACTCGCAAAAAATTCCCCATATACAGAAAAAATCCCAACAAAGGGATTTTCTAATTAATGGAGCGGGAGACGAGGCTCGAACTCGCGACATCTTCCTTGGCAAGGAAGCATTCTACCACTGAATTACTCCCGCATTTCTTGCTTGGTATGAAATTATATTACAATGCTTATAAAAAAATTTCAAGCAATTTTTTTAAATTTATACTAGAATGTTATCATAGAATATTTTAAGGAGATTATTTGATGAGAGAATTATCACCATTGCACAAGGAAAGATTAAGCTATAAGCCAAAATTGGCTGGTGCTTTACAATCAGGTATACAAAATATTAAAATTTCATACGGTGCTAAAACAAGTGCTGTGAAAGATGCAAATGATATTCAAAATTTATTTTCCCATGTTTATGGTGAACCAATTGTTACATTTGATGCACAAAATGGCACTGTTTTAAATTTGGAAGCTAAAAATGTCGGCGTTATTTTATCAGGCGGCCAGGCGCCCGGCGGACATAACGTTATAGCAGGGCTTTACGATGCGCTTAAAGCTGCAAACCCTAAAAACGAGCTTTACGGCTTTTTGGGCGGTCCTTCCGGCATAGTGGATGCCCAATATGTTAAATTTGATGATGAATTTATAAACAGATACAGAAACACAGGCGGTTTTGATATTATAGGTTCAGGCAGAACAAAACTTGAAACTGAAGAACAGTTTGAAAAAACTCTTGCAAATTGCAAGGCTTTAAATATTAATGCTATTGTTATAATTGGCGGAGACGATTCAAACACAAATGCTTGCATGCTTGCTGAATGGCTAAAAGCTAAAAATACAGGAATTCAGGTAATTGGCTGCCCGAAAACAATTGACGGTGACCTTAAAAATGACCAAATTGAAATTTCATTCGGCTTTGATACAGCAACCAAAACTTATGCCGAACTTATCGGCAACATTCAAAGAGATGCAAATTCTGCTAAAAAATACTGGCACTTTATTAAATTAATGGGAAGAAGCGCAACACATGTTGGTCTTGAAGTTGCTCTTCAGACACAGCCTAATATTTGCTTGATTTCAGAAGAAGTAGAGGCTAAAAAACAATCATTAGAAAGCATTGTAGATTATATTGCAAATGTTGTAGCTGAACGCGGAAACAACGGTAAAAATTTTGGTGTTGCCTTAATTCCTGAAGGTTTGATTGAATTTATTCCTGAAATGAAAACCATGATTCAAAATCTAAACGACCTTCTTGCTGTTTTAGAAAAAGACAGTGCTTTTGTTGAAGCTTCAAATGCTGATAAATATCAAATTATCGCATCAAAATTAAGCGCTGATAATGCAAAAGTATTCTCAAGCCTTCCGGATATGATTAAGGCTCAATTACTTATGGATAGAGATCCGCATGGTAACGTTCAGGTTTCTAAAATTGAAACTGAAAAGCTTTTAATTGAAATGGTAAAAGTAAAATTGGCTCAAATGAAAGCAGAAGGTAAATATACTGGTAAATTCTCAGACCAGGCTCATTTCTTTGGGTATGAAGGAAGATGCGCTATGCCTTCTAACTTTGATGCAGATTACTGCTATTCGCTTGGTTATAATGCTTTTGCTTTAATTTCAGCAGGGCTTACAGGGTACCTATCAAGTGTTAAAAACCTGACAAAGCCTGCTTCAAGCTGGCTTGCAGGCGGTGTTCCTTTAACTATGATGATGAATATGGAAAGACGCCATGGTAAAATGAAACCCGTTATTCAAAAAGCCCTTGTGGAATTAGATGGACCTGTGTTTAGAGAATTTGAAGCAAACCGTGAAAAATGGGCAAAAACCGATTGCTATGTTTTCCCTGGCGCTATCCAATACTTTGGGCCTGCCGAAGTGTGCGACATTACAACGTTAACACTTCAATTGGAGTCTAAAAAACCTGCAAATGTTTAATTTGCAGTAAAGTTATAAAAAAAGACCTCCTTTTAAAGGGAGGTCTTTTAATATGAAACTTATTTTTAGGCGGTTTCTCCGCTTAAATAGTCAAAACCGTCTTCTTCTATCGAGCTTAAAACATCTTCTACATCTAAAACATAAGGCTTGTTTGCAAAATTGCAATATTGGCTTATGGCTTCAATTGTGTGAATTCCTTTGCGTATTACTCTGTAATTTAAAAAATCATGATGTGTGTCAAAATCTTCTATAGTTTTTTTCGGAGGAAGCTGTTTTGTAACTTTTTCATAACAATCCTTCAGCTGTGTTGCTGCAAATCTGTTATATTTTGCTACATCTTCACCTGTTGTAACCAGTAAATAAGTTGGCATGTCGTTTGTTGTATAGCCGTAGCCAATTTTTTTAATTTCGCCCTCATTTTTTAGCTCTTTAGCTATTTTTTCTTCTGCCAGTTTAACTCTATCTCCGTTTCCAACAATAAAGTATGCGCCTTTAAATTGTGTATTTGAAATTCTGTTAATATGCATAATTCTTATTCCTCGTTGCTAGTTTGCTGTTTATTAATAGTATCGTGAAGAATTTTTTTTGCCAATTAATTTTTGTAAATTTCTATGATAAAATAATCAAAATTATTAAAACTTGTTAAGACAGAGGTTTATAAATGTTGGATAAAAGCATAGGCAAGGTTAAAAAGTGGACGGATGAATTTAAAACATTTGCTATCAAAGGTAATGTAATTGATATGGCAGTGGGTATTATTATCGGTGCGGCATTCGGCAAAATTGTTGATTCAATGGTAAAAGATATTATAATGCCACCTATGGGCTGGATTATGGGAAGAGTTGATTTTACAAACCTTTACCTTACTTTGCCTGATTATGACGGCAAAATCGTTAAATATCCGTCATTAGAAGCGGCGCAATCTGCAGGAGTCGTTACGATTAATTACGGTCTTTTATAAATACGTTGATAAGCTTTATTTTTGTTGCTTTTGCAGTGTTTTTGCTCATTAAATTTATTAATAAATTAAGGGCAGCAGCAGAAACAAAAACCGAAGAGACTGTTGCACTTGATACCAAGCCATGCCCAAGATGTTTCTCGACAATAAATATAAACGCCACAAAATGCCCAAATTGCACCGCTGATTTGTAATTTTTTATGCTATTATTATTTTATTGTCAAAGATAAAAGTATGAAGGAAATTTTATAATGCTTAAATGCGGTATAGTAGGGCTTCCAAACGTAGGCAAATCAACGCTTTTTAATGCGCTAACGCTTTCAGCCAATGCACAGAGTGCAAATTATCCGTTTTGTACAATTGAGCCAAACGTAGGCGTCGTAACAGTGCCTGATGAAAGGCTTTATAAACTGCAGCAGCTTGTAAAAACAGATACGGTTATTCCTACAGCTATTGAATTTGTTGATATTGCAGGGCTTGTTAAAGGTGCAAGCAAGGGCGAAGGTCTTGGTAATCAGTTTTTGCATAATATTAGGGAAGTGGATGCCATAATTCAGGTGGTAAGATGTTTTGATGACCCTAATACAATTCATGTAAACGGAAAAATAGACCCCGTTGATGATATTGAAACTATTAATACAGAGCTTGCTCTTGCCGATATTACTTCTTTAGAAAACCGTCTGAAAAGAATTGCAAAACAGGTAAAAGCCGGCGAAAAAGAAGCAGTTTTGGAAAATTCAATAATAGAAAGGCTTATGCCTTATTTAGAGCAGGGTAATTTTATAAATATTAAAGAACTTTTTAATGAAGAGGAGTTGAAATTACTTCATCATTTTCATCTTTTGATGACAAAACCTGTAATTTTCTGTGCAAATGTATCTGAAGCTGAACTTGCAACAGGGAATGAATATGTCGAAAGAGTAAAGGAATACGCTAAAAAATCAGGTGCTGAAGTTGTTATGATTTGCGCCCAAATTGAAGCAGAACTTGTTTCTTTAGGAAAAGAGGAAGCTGAAAATTATCTTAAAGAACTTGGTGTTTCAAGCTCTGGTATTGAAAAGATGATAAAATCTGCTTATGATATTTTAAATCTTCAAACCTATATAACGGCAGGCGAGAAGGAAGTGAGGGCATGGACTATTACGAAAGGTACAAAAGCTCCGCAGGCTGCAGGCGTTATTCATACAGATTTTGAAAAAGGTTTTATTAAGGCAGAAGTTGTATCTTATAATGATTTTATTGCTGCAGGTAGCTGGGCGGCATCACGTGAAAAAGGTGTGGCGCGTCTTGAAGGTAAAGAATATATTGTTCAAGATGGCGATATAATGCTGTTTAGATTTAATAATTAAGGAGGAAATTTTTATGAATACATTTTTTTGTTCAATGTTTGCGTTTTTATCACTTGCATCATGTACGTTTGTAAATAATGCTGCAGGTAACGAATACAAACTTATCAGCCCGAAATATCCGATTGACATTACATTAGGGTTTAATAACAAAGGCGGATATTTTGGCGGTGCTTTAAACAGATATTTTGGAACTTATAAAGCTGTTGATAATAAAGTAACTTTTTCTTACATGGCATCAACAAAAATGGCAGGTGCGCCTGAAGATATGAAGGCAGAAAGCGAATATTTTGGAACATTTGCTGGCACTATGGAATATAAGTTTGATGGCGACAATCTAACTCTAAAAAGCGAAGCCGGCAAAGAGCTAAAATACGAAAAAATTAAAAAATAGTTTTTGCTTATAATGAAATTGGCGGTTTTAGATAACCGCCAATTTTTTACTTAAATTTTTTTATCCTGCAATGTATTCTATATATTTTTCTAAAACATTATAGCCGTCATATAATTCGCCCAACCTTATAAGGGAATTATTAGCTTGTAAAAATTTTAATTCTTTTACTCTGATTTCAAAAATTGTATCAGAATGAGTTCTTTTTAAAATATCCCCCGTTTTTGACCATTCAATAAGAGTTTCAAGTTCATTATACATAGAACGTGATGTGGTTTCTTCCAAAAGTTTCATGCCATATTGTCTTAAAAGCGAGATTTCAGAGTTTGTTATTCTTGAATTTACGGCAGAAAAACCAAAAATTTTCTTTATTACCATATAATTATTGGCAGCTTCTTTTTGTTTAGCTGAAACCCTGCTTTTTCTAAAAAGGCTTTGCAGGCTTATGTTTTCAAAACCATCAACTCCGTTTGAAAAATTTTTACCGTATAATCTTTGTCTGTTATCAACAGAATACATTGATTTAAAATTTCCCCAAAAGTCTTTAAAAGTTCTTTTTATAATCATAAAAAAAATCTGTCAAAAAATAAATAAAAGGTTAAGAAATGACACAAAAATTTACTTAAATTTTTCAAATGGCAATTTTTCTGTTTTCCGGGTGTTGTAATAATATAAAGGAAATTTTTATGCCAAGTGAATTATTAAATAACTATATAGGAAATGTGTCCGCACAAAGTGCTGCAGCTCAAAAACCGCAAGCAACTTTGCCCAAATCTGTTTCAAAAAATATTCAAAATATAGAAGACAATATTAACAAAACCCCAAAAGAGGATACTTTTGAAAAGAAAAATAATAAAAAGCCTTTAATAGCAGGCATTGCAGCGGGAACCTTGCTTTTAGGCGGCGGGCTTATTTTGCTTGCAAGGAAAGGTAAACTTGGTGAAGGGTGTAAAGCCTTTATAGATAAGATTTTTAAGCCCAACGATAAAGCGGCGCAGGCAGCAGCAAATACTGTTTCTGATGCAACGGAAAAAGCCGGAGAAGCTGCTAAAAAATATTTTCAGCCGGAAATTCGTCCTGAAAAAATAATTGAAGATACCGGCGAAATTTTATATAGGGCAGAAGTTTTGTATAATCCAAAAAGCGTGGAAGCCGATGTTGCAGACTGGGTAAACTTTAGAAAAGGGCTTCCAACATTATCCCATCTGACAACCGGCGAATTGATAAATCCAAAATTTAATGCTTATGAAATTAAGCCCCATAATTATGCCGATGATACCCGTGTTTTTATTAGTGCAAGGGATCATACAAGGGATTTTGCAAATTATGAAGTTGAAAATGGCGTAATGAAAAGGCTTAAAAGTGTGTTGCAGTGTTGCACTAAAGAACCTGATGTCACAATGATGTTTGAATTACAAAAAAATGGAAGATGTTTACAAGCAGGTCATTTTGATGATGGCAAAAAATATGTTTCTTTTGTTTATGCAAACGGTGAAACTTACAATGGCACCCGCTTAGGGTATGAAACGGTAATGCTTGTGTCAAAAGGCACAGAATTTACGCAAAGCCAGAAGGACGCAATCAGAATATTTAAAACCATTGACCCTTCAATAGACCCTAAAACACCTGTACCAATGTATTTCGCTTCTGCAACAATTGGTGATGTAGTGCCGTCCCATCTGGATTCCGAGCTTGTAAAAAGGTTTAATAAAAATGCGCTTTTATCTGCCATTTCAAGTTGGGCAGAGCATTCTCCCGAATTTGATGTTGATAAATATATGGAAAAAGCTGGTGATACCTTTAGAACCGGGGTAAAGATGGCCAAATTGGGTAATTTAAACCAGATTGATTAATAAAATTAAAATTCAAACTGTATGTTTTTTCTTTGTAGTATAATAAACTTTGAAGATTAGTATTCATAAAATAAGGAAAAAGCATTATGGAAAGAACATTTGTGGCGCTAAAACCGGATTCTGTAAAACGCGGGCTGATGGGTAAAATCCTCTCCAGATTTGAAGATAAGGGATATAAAATTATCGCCATGAAATTAACAAATGTTTCTTTGGAATTGGCTGAAAAACATTATGCAGAGCATGTTGGGAAACCTTTTTACGCACCTTTGCTTGAATATATAACTTCAGGTCCTGTTTTAGCCATGATTTTAGAAGGGGAAAATGCAATTCTTGGGGTGCGCCACATTGTTGGAAAAACAAATCCTGATGAGGCTGATGTAGGCTCAATTCGGGCTGATTTTTGCACGGTAAAGGAATATAATGCAGTTCATGCCTCTGATTGTCCTGAAAGCGCTAAAAGAGAGATGGAGCTTTGGTTTAAGGAAGATGAAATTTGTGATAATTACAAGACCATGCTTGAAATTGTTATGGGAGCCTGAATTTTAATTTATGCCCGAGATTGTTTCAAATAGTGTTTCAAATGATAATTCAAATCTTATTCCAGAATTAAATAAGGGATATTTTTCATTCAAGGTAACTGCAAAAGATAAAGGCTCTAAAGCAAGATGCGGTGAGTTTTTTACTCCACATGGACTTATTAAAACACCTGTATTTATGCCGGTAGGGACTAATTCTGCGGTGAAAATGCTTGATAACAGGCAGCTTTTAGAAACAGGCGCTCAAATCATCCTTGCAAATTCTTATCATATGTATCTAAAGCCGGGTACTCAGCTTGTAAAGCAGGCAGGGGGGCTTCATGGCTGGATGAATTGGCATAAGCCTATGCTTACTGATTCAGGCGGTTTCCAGGTATTTTCATTATCAAAATTGAGAAAAATCACAGAAGACGGAGTATATTTTACTGACCCTAAAAACGGCTCCAAACACTTTATTTCGCCTGAAATTTCCATGCAAATTCAGAATGATTTAGGCGCAGATATTATCATGGCGTTTGATGAGTGTGCGCCGTATCCCTGTTCTTATGAAGAAGCAAAATCTGCAATGGAGAGAACACACAGATGGTTGGATAGATGTATTGCAGCACACCAAAATCCGCGTCAGGCCTTGTTCCCAATTGTTCAAGGGGCGTTTTTTGATGATTTAAGAAAGGAATCGGCTAATTATATTGCGTCAAAACCTTCTGTAGGGTGCGCTATAGGGGGCGTAAGCGTCGGAGAGCCAACGGATATAAAGAATTACTATGTTAATTTGGTTACACCGCTTCTGCCGGAAGGCAAACCGAGGTATTTGATGGGGGTTGGTACTCCTGTTGATTTAATAAATGGGGTGAAAGCCGGCGTAGATATGTTTGACTGTGTTTTGCCAACGCGAAACGCCCGCCATGGTACGTTTTTCACGTTTGAAGGTAATAAAATTATTAAAAACAAAGAGTTTGAGGCAGATTTTAGCCCTTTGGATGAAAAATGTGATTGTTGGACCTGCAGAAACCATACAAGAGCCTATATCAGGCACCTTTATCGTGCGCAAGAAGCAAATGCTGCAATGCTTTTGAGTATTCATAATATACATTTCCTTGTACAGCTTATGTTTATGATGTCTGATGCTATTAAAAGAGGCGAATTTACTGATTTTGCAGACAATTTGCTTAAAAAATTCGAGAAATAAAACCTGTTTTTTCAGCATCTTTTAAAAAAATATACAAAAGTTTTTAAACATATTTTTGAAAATTGTTACAAACTTAATAAACTTATACCATATCAAATGGTTTTAAGCGGATTTCTCTTTTTTCACGAGCCTCTGTTACCCAGATACGCATCATTAAAGTTCTGTTTTGGCTTTGCTTTGCCCATTTTGATATCATACTTACATCTTTATCTTGAAGCCCGCCTTCTATTTTTTGGCCGGTTTCAATTCTAAAGCTTGCTTCAAATGCCATAATTTGCACATTGAAATTAGGTTCTACGTTTGGTTTCCAGGCAATAGTAATCGTTAAACCCTTGTATTTATAAAGGTTTATCCTGGATTGCTCCGTAACGTCATCGCTGTATTCTTCCAAAATGTACTCACGAAGCGAATTTTCAGCTCTAACTATGTCTTTACTTTTCATATCAATTATAATATTCCCTTTAAAACCCTAAGTCAAACTTTTTTCTTTAAAAATATTAAAATTTTCAAATATCATTTGACATTCAGCTTTGTTTATTGTCAAATAGCTATACAAAGTAATAATAGCAAAAGGGAAAATTATGCCTACAATCAACCAATTAGTTAAAAATGAAAGAAAGAAAATCGTTGATAAAACTAAATCTCCGGCGCTTACAAACTGCCCTCAAAGAAGAGGTGTTTGCACCAGAGTTTATACTACAACACCTAAAAAACCTAACTCAGCTCTTAGAAAAGTAGCAAGGGTAAGGCTTACAAATGGTTTTGAAGTAACATCTTACATTCCTGGTATTGGTCACAACCTTCAAGAACACTCTGTTGTTATGATTAGAGGCGGAAGGGTTAAAGATTTGCCGGGTGTTAGATATCATATCATAAGAGGCACACTTGATACTGCAGGTGTTGCAAACAGAACACAAAGCAGGTCTAAATACGGCGCTAAAAGAGCAAAAGCCGGTAAAAAGTAGACTTTAAAAGCTAGTGCGGTGCGTTGTGCTGGATGTACTGCCTTTAATTGATACAAAATACTTTTAAGAAAGGTAAACAGATAATATGTCAAGACGTTCTAAACCGGCAAAAAGAGTTCCAGCGCCGGATCCAATGTATAACAGCGTAGATATTGCTAAATTTATAAACAGATTGATGAAAAGGGGTAAAAAATCAATAGCACAAAAGATTTTCTACTCTTCTATGGATAAAATTCAAGAAAAAACAAAGGAAACACCGGTTGATGTTTTCAAAAAAGCATTAACAAACGTTACACCTTTGATTGAAGTTAAAGCAAGAAGAATCGGTGGTTCAACTTATCAAGTGCCGGTTGAAGTGAAACCTGACAGAGGCCAAGCTCTTGGCTCTTGCTGGTTGATTGAATCTGCAAGAAAAAGAAGCGGTAAATCAATGGTTGATAAATTGACTTCTGAAATTTTAGACGCTTCAAACGGTATCGGTGCTTCTGTTAAAAAACGCGAAGATACCCACAAAATGGCTGAAGCTAACAAAGCTTTTGCACACTATAAATATTAATCTTTTAAATCTTTTTTATGATTTTGAATGATTTAATAAATTTAAAAACACCCATGGAAATTGATTTTCTGGGTGTTTTTATTTGTTTATAATATAATTTTCATATAGATGATTTTGGGGTTTAGATGGAGAAAAAGATAGAAAAAATTCATCCTTGCGTTGATTTTTTAATTACACAAAAGTGTAACTACAGGTGCGAATATTGCTCACAGTCTAAAAAATTTTATAAAAATACATCCCATGCCGATGATAAAACCATTGATGCTTTTTTGAAATTTATAAAAACCCTTGATAATGATTTTGAAATAACGATTTCAGGGGGTGAACCATTGTGTCATCCGCGGTTTTATGATGTTATTCAAGAGATTAAAAATTGCGGTTTAAAATTATCTGTTATTTCGAATTTTTCCTATCCGCTTGAAAATTATAAAAAAATTGTTGATATTGTGGGCGAAAACTTGCGTGAACTTTTTGTTTCGTATCATTCAAACCAGGTAAAAGATGTTGAAGAATTTAAAAAGAAAATTGTAGAATTTAATAGTTACAAGCCTGCAGGAGCAAGCTTTTGTGTAGGTTCTGTTTTGAGTGATGAAAATTATCCTGTTTTGAAAGATATGGCAGAATTTTTAAAGGAAAATGGGGTTAAATTTTGCCTGCAGCACATGAGGGTGAAAAATTCTTATGTTCAATACAACAAAGAGGCGGCAGAATTTTTGGCTGAAAACGCTGAAATTGAGCCGGGGCGGGTATTAAATACGTTTTCTAAAATGTGTAATGCAGGGTATAAATTTCTTCTTATTTATGAAAACGGAGAAGCCTACAGATGCTATAGCTCCAGATTTAATAAGGCGCATTCTTTTGGAAATATTAAGGATAAAAATTTTAAAATGTTTGATTGTGCGATGCCATGTTTGAATTCAAAATGCACCTGCCCGAAACCCATAAGCTTTAATATGCTTGATTTAAAACACTCTAATGTGCCGCTTGCACTCTTGCTTTCAATGAAAAATACACTTTATTTGCCATATTTACTATTAAAAAATTTCGATATTTTAAAAGCAAAATTTAAACAGGGGCTTTTTTTGAAAAAATAATTTTGTTTTATTTCTTAACATAAGCTAAATTTTTTTGATTTTTTGCCGAAATCTTATTATATAGAATATTGAAGGGGCAAAAAATGAAATCTGAAAATAAAAAAAGAAGTATTTTTGATGTTGAGGCTTTAATGGCTCAAAATAATGAACACAATATTTTAAATGATGTTGAGATGATTTCATCTTCTGCTTCAAATGCAGGGCATGCTCTGTCTAAAAATATCGAATTGGAGACATTTGCGCCAAAAAACGATATGCTGGAATTAATAAAGACCGGATATAATTTACCCGAAGCAGATGAGCCAGAAAAAATGCTTGTAAATAATTGTGAAAAAAGGGTATCCGTCGAATTATGTGATGAAACGCTTGAAGATGCACCTTTTAGAATGGTGAATTTAATATCCGGAAACTACAGACTGCCTGAAATCGAAACCAATGATTTTATGAAATAACTGCTTGCAAGCAAAAATTTATAATGGTAAAATTAGTGTGCAATGTTTGATTTGCACACTAATTTTATTGAGATATAGCGCAGCCCTGATAAGCGTTAGGCTTGTCAAAAAGAATAAAACACCGTGTGTGCTGTATCTAAATAATTATCGGGATGTAGCGCAGCTTGGTAGCGCACCGTGTTCGGGTCGCGGGGGTCGCAAGTTCGAATCTTGTCATCCCGATATTTTATAATTTTGGGTGAAATCTAGCATGTGTTGGAATATTGAATGCAGCTCGTAGTGCGGTTTTTTGTCTTTTATAAAAAGGTTCGAACACACAATTTTTATAATTTGTCGTTTTTTATCGAGCGATTGGCTTAAATACCATTCCGAGGCGTTTTCAGCTAGTTCTAACACAGTTTCGCTAATTGAAAATATTTCCTGGTTATCCTTTTGTAATGATTCCAAATTTTCTATACAATTTGATAATTCATTTTGCCATTCAGTGTTTTGCTCTTTAAAGGTATCGGCATCTATTTCATCTTGCAATCGCATCATCAACAATTTTTTGGTTTTTGTTTTTAATTCACTAATTCTTTTGTTTAAATATTTGATTTTTTCTTCAATTGAAGCATCGGCTTCTTGCATTTCATACGCAATAGTATCTTTAATGATTTTTTGATATTCTTTTGGAATTTTAATTCTATTTAAGATATCCAAAAAACCATCTTCGATTGTTTGCTCTTGAATATATTTTTTATTTTTCTTGCAATTGCCGCCTTTATTCCCTGTACATCTATAATACAGGTATTCTTTTTGCGTGCCGTTTTTATATTTTTTTATCTTCTTTTCGCCAACATAAGCACATCCACATACTTCGCATTGTGCAATCCCTGAAAATAAAAACAGATGTTTGCTGCATTTTGGCGTATTATGCCCTTGTATTATTTTTTGTGTAAGATTAAAGGTTTCTTTTGAAACTATAGCTTTGTGTTTTCCGGTTTTATATTCGCCCTTAAAGATAAAATCTCCCATATAGACAGGGTTATTTAAAATATATTCTACAGTGCTTTTAACAATGGGCGTAGCCGCGCTTTTTCTATATCCTTCCTGCCTTAATTTTTTAGCCAAACTTTCATAAGAATAAAGGCCTGTATTATACAATTCAAATATCCTTTTAACAACCAAAGCCTCTTCTTCTTTTGGCTCTATATAGCTTCTTTTGCCTATTCTTACATTTTCATAGCCAAAAGGCGCAACACTTGGAAAATGCCCTTCATCGGCTTTTTGCTTAAGACCGTTTTTGACATTAACCGATAAATCCCTTGGGTACATGGAAGCTATGGAGCAATTTAGCATATAAATATTGTATTCGTATGGTCTTGAGTCTTTGTTTAAAATTAGCCTGTCTTCAGTAAAATGGAAATTTAAATCTGTTGTTCTTGCAAGATGTATTATCATTCCTGCATCAAGCTCGTTTCTTGCGCTCCTATCGCATTTTTTAAAGATTATATGTTTAATGTTTTTGTGTTTTTTGGCAAAATTCAGCATTTCATTAAATATTTTTCGCCCTGGTTCTTTTGCACTTTCAGAACAATTATAGATTTTAGCCGGGTTTATTCTATTTTTAAGGGCATATTCTTTATTTGTGCGTTCTTGATATTCAATGCTATAGCCCTCTTGTCTTTGTTCATCACAAGAGGTTCTATTGTATATTAAACCGTCTTCAAGGTTTGCTAAGGTTGTTTTTTGCATGTTTGTCCTGGCTTTTGCAATTTTAAAGTTTTGTTACAGATTTGAATAGTTTATTGATTTAAAAATATCTTTTTTCTATTATAGTTTGGAATTCAAAACATAAAAGTTAAAATTTATTAAGCTTAACTTAACAACCATCCCATTTAGAAAAACTTGAATAGGTCTTGGAAGGCGTGAAAAATAAAAAGCATATTTTAACAAAAATGCTTTATTCTCTGGTGCAGGTTTTTGGTGAAAAAGCAGGCACAAAAGTATTTGAAGCATTTATAAGGCATTTTTTTAAGGACTGATGCCCCTATTGGTTCTTAATTATGGGATAAAAATTCATACTAAGGTGTGAATATATTTTGGGGTCTTTATTTATACAGGCATGGCTTCAGCTTCATTGATTAATTCAAAGAATTCGGTTTCAGAAATTATTTGCAAATCCTGTCCTTTTAAAATATATTTTTCAGCTTTAATCATTTTATTACTCTTGCCATTTTCTTTTGTTTTACTGTAATCTTGTGTGCCGATAATCAAAACATTGGTTTCTTGGGTTAAATTGTCTGCAACCTTGCCGCCTAAATCCACTATTTTTTGCATAGCATCTTTTCTTTGAATGGTTAGGCTTCCTGTAAATGCGCAAAATTTGTTATAGAAAAAATTATCTTCATCAAAATTTGTTTTTTGTGTTGTTATGTTTTTGGCGATGTTATTCTGATATCCGTGATACCAATTTTGTTTATAAAACTCTTCGGCTGAACCATATTTTGATAAAATTTCATTTTTCATTGCTTGATATATTGCATTTGTCATTAAGCAGTCGTTTTCCGCTCTATGGTGTCCTGTGGCATCTATTCTATAATATTCAGCAACATCATTAAGTCTATGGCGTTCTATTGAACATGCTTTTTTTGAAATTCTATGAGTGTCTATAAAATCATTAGAGAATTCTTTTCATAATATTCTAAGCAATTATCATAGATAAAATTTATATCAAAATTAACATTGTGCCCCACAATAATATCATCAGCTATAAAATCAAGATATTCATTTAACACTTCTTTTATTTTGGGTGCATTTTTCACCATTTCATTGGTTATTCCGGTTAAATTTGTTATAAACTGGTCAATTGCATAATCAGGTTTTATTAGTGTGGAAAATTTATCAATAATTTCATTATTTCGAATTTTTAAGGCGCTAAGCTCTATTATTTCATCAAATTCAGCAGACAGTCCCGTGGTTTCAATGTCAATTATTGTATAATCATTAGGAAACTTAACAAGGTTTTTGCCCTTATTTCTATTTTTGCAGTTTCTTTTATTTTTTAATTCCAAATCTTGAAATAAATTTGAGCTGCCACAAATGGGGCATTTATTTAAAACTTCATGTATGTTTTGATGCTTGCAAGCCAAGCATTTTTTATTATAAACTGTGACCATTTTATCCCCATCTTAATACTATTTTATAAAATAATTCCATTCTTTTTTAGTATTGCTTCTACTTTTTGGGTGAATTCATCTTCAACATCTTCAAATTTTGGTGTTAGAAACATGCTGCCTTTGCCGCCCAATAAATAATTAATATTCACATTAAATGTTAGCAACAGTTTACACAATACATCTTGTGAAAATTTATTATTATCAGCTTCAACCGCCGCAATACCGGCACGAGAAAGATTAAGTTTATGCCCAAAATCCTCTTGTGACAAGTGTAATTTAGTCCTTATCTTTTTTAATCTTTGCCCAGTTGTTTCCATTTTCCTACTCTAAATAAATGAAGTTTTGTAAAATATGTATAGTGTTACTTGCATTTTTGTTGGTAAAACTATACAATCATTTCATTGGATAACTTAAATTAACTTTATTTAACAAAATAATAACACATGAGTGAGTTAAAGCACCAATAAGGGGCTTAATTTGTAATGAAAAATTTACAAAAAGGAAGCAGGGATATGGAGAAGTCATACACAACAAAAGATTTAACAAAAATTCTTTTAATATGCAGGCAAAGCATATATAAGGCAATTAAAATGGGTGAGCTTGTTGGTGAGCGCAGAGGAAGGGGATATAAATTTACAGAAAATGATATTGAAAATTACCGTAGATGCAGAAGAACGGCGGGGGATTTACTGGTATGAGAGGTAAAAAGGAAAAGAAAATCTATACCCTTTATACACAAGGGGAAAAGCCCATTGAATACAAGGTTTCTTTTGCGGATGAACCTGAAGACTGGAGCCAAGCTGCAAAATTATTCACTATGATGGCAAAAGATTTAGCGAAACAAAGGGTTTATAAAAATGCAGCCCTTAAGGGTTAACAAAATATAATGCGATTTTATAGAAAAAGGAGTAGAAAATGGCGGGATTAGATATTCAAAATATCGTAAATGAAAAAGTGGCTTCAATGATTGACAACAGCGAAATTCAAAAAAAGATTGAAGATACTGTTGAAAAAGAGCTTTTAAATGCAATTGCTCATTCCGTTTCAAATTGGGAGATACAAAAAATTCTTAAAAATAAGATTGAAACAGAAATCAGCACCTCATTATCAATATTAGATTTTAAGGGGTATACAAATAAAATTATAAAGCAAATAGCTAATATTATTGAAAAAGAGCAGAATAAAGAGCTTGCAGATAAGGTTTTAAAAGAATTTAAGGATTTATATATCAAGCCCGAAAACCTTGAATTTACCCTTGATGAATTGATTTCAAAATATACAGAATACGTTAAAGAGATGGACGATGATGAATATTGCGATAAATATGCCAATTGGAAAATTACCGATAATACACCCGGTTTAACGTATTCAAAATGGTACAAAATCCTTCTTTCAACAAATGAAGACTTTGAAACTGATTATGGTAATTACACTTATGAAATCCAATTGCAAAGCATTGATAGAGAATTTAAAAAATTCAAAATTACATCAATTTATGAGGATGGCAAATATTCAAAAGATTTAACAAAAAGGCTAAAGCTTGGCATTTTAGGCTCTTTTGAACAGTTTTTAATAAATGTTTATTACAACGAAATTCCGATTATTGAGGTTGAAGAAGAAGATGGGGAAAAATACCTCGGGGATGATTGATGAACAGCTTAAAATCGGTATAAATTTATCCTTAAACTAATCTAGTGATACTTTATGCCGGATTTTTTCACTTTTTATCCGGCATATTTTTTTAATTAAAAAGGTTTTTTAATAAAAATTTAAAGGAGAAAGTCCCGGCATGGGAATAGTTTTAAATTATCTAAAATCTTTAGGAATAATGACACCGCTTGATTTAATAAAAGCGGGGTTTAAATTCATATCAGGCGCAATAATATTTTATTTGTTTTGCGCCTTTGTTTACATACTTTAAACGCGTGAGCCGGTGCGTAAGGGAAATGACAAATTTTCCTTTAAAGCACTACGAAACAGAAAGGGAAAAAATTATGGCTTTAGAAATCGGCAACGGTTGGAATAAAACCAGTCAAAAGGGAACAACTTACCAAAGTTTAAGTATTAAAAAAGAAGCGGCACCTTTAATTGTAAGCGGCAATTATTACTTTATGATGTGCAAAGTTTCAAGTAAATCAAGCCCCGAGGCGCCGGATTATTCAATTTTTGCAACTCTAAAAGAAGAAAATGTGAATTCTTCAAACGCGAGAGTTCAAAACTCCGGGTCAAACACTTATCAAGACCCCTTAAGATAGCGCACCACAGCTGAGGGCGATAGCGACCTTGTGAGGAACAAGGAAGCGCGCCCGTTAAACGCGAGGAGCAAGAATAGGATAGAAAAATATTATGGCAAAAGAAAAGAAAGCGGTGCTTGTATACCACGATTTTTACGAGCATCTGAGAGATTTATCCTTTGAAGACAAAGGGAAAATTTTTGATGCAATTCTTGAATATGATATGACAGGAAGCGTGAGCATTGAATTAAGCCCCGTTTTAAATATGGCTTTTAAATTTATTAAAGCTGCAATTGATAGAGATAAGGATGCTTATGATAAAAGATGTGTTAAAAACTCTCAAAACGGTTTAAAGGGAGGCAGACCATCCAGAGAAAATGCGGACAGTTCTAAAAATAACCGAATGGTTTTAGATGAAACCGAACAAAACTCAAATAAACCCAAAAAACCGAACGGTTATTTTGAAAACCCAAATAACCAAACGGTTAATTTGAAAACCGAAAAAACCGAACGGTTAAATCAAAAACCCAAAAAAGCCGATAATGATACAGATAATGATAATGAAAATGATATTGATAATGACCCCCTTCCTATAGAGGGGGTTAAGGGGGAGGAAGGCAGTCTTTTTTCTTTCTTCTTGAAACGGGTGAAAGGTAAAATCCCGGATGAACATATTGAAAACTGCTTTATTTCCTTAAGCGAAAATTTAAAAAATGAAGCTGGAATTCTAAAATGCACGGATGATTGGATTTTAACCGTTTTTAATAAAAACGAAAAGACGCATTTTCCGGCTAAAAGCCTTGTTGAATACGCAAGGGCAAATATTCAAAAATACAAAGCCCAGCCAAAAACAACCCCGGATGTTACTAAAACACAGGAATATTTAGAAAAAAACAGACAAATAGCAAAAAACAGCGTAAGTCCTTCAAATTTTTCAAAGGATGAAGCCTTAAGCTGGCTTAAAAACCTGCCTGCATTTTGGCGGGGAAAATCAAAAATAGCAAGAGATTTAATCAATAAATACGGCTTTAGCGAAAATGATTATGAACAGCCCGAAAACCAGTAATGATAACAAATAAGGAGTTTTATTTTAAAAATGCAAATATGGATTTATGAAGAAGAACAAAAATGTCTTGATGAGATGGCAAAATACCCGATAGAAGCCCAAGCAGAGGCTTTAAGAAGAAAAAGGATTGAAAAGGTTCTGGGGAACCTGTTTACCTTTGAATATGAGGAAGTATAAGCCCTTCGCAGGCGGTATAGGAGTTAGGTGAATGTATTTTGAACCTAAAAAGAAAAAATATGAAAGAAAAACACTTAAGGGAAGAATAATTGCAAGTAAAATTGCAGGTTTCAACAGCGATAGGGTTGTTTTCTATATTAAACGCAATGGTGCCAAGCAGCGCTTTATGGCTCTATTAAAGAACAATGAAGAAGCTAAGGGATATTATTTGAATTACCCGAAAGGCACCTTTGTTGAAATCACATACCTTGATACATTTTTCCCGATTATTTTAAAAATTGGAAGGGTTTATTAAGATGCTGCAAAATAAAATAACGGAAGCTGAAGTTTTAAAGTGGATTAAAGAAAGCGGAATAATGCTTTATTCAGCCGATAGACCCAATGTCTATATCCACAGACACAAAAAAATAGGATGCTATGAAAGATTTTTTGTAAATTTTAATGTTGCATCCGGCAAATTGCTTGTATACACGGCGGATACAAGAGAAATCCAGAAGCGTGTTTTATTTGCAACAACAAATAAAGAGGATATTCAAAAAAGAAGCTTATTTGAACTCTATCATAATGTTTGCGGATACAGGCAAGGGAAAATAGTTTATAAAAGGGGATAAGAATGTATAAAGAAAATATTACAGTAGAAACTTTTGAAGGTGAAAAAGAAATTATAAATATTGAAAGCATAGGTCGTTGGAGAAGTGGATATAGACACTACTACAATTGTTTTATTTGTAAAAATCAAAGTGTAGGTGACGATAATCCCTTTTATTGCAACAATCGTGCTGAGATTGTTGATAAAACAGATACAAAAATGTATTGCAAGAATTATATAAAAGATTTTGAATACTGTAAAAAGCATTGTCTCAGACCAAGATAGAAGCAGCAATAGAATTGAAAAACTTAAAGAAAGTGAGGAAAAATAATGGCAAAAATTGATATTGAAAAAGAAATAGAAAAAGAAGCTGCAGAACTTGCAAAATGTTTTAATCATCCGTTATGCCCAAGTAAATATAGCATTATAACAGACTTAAAAAGACAATATAAGAACAAAAAAAATATAGATGAGTACGATATTGCTTATAAAATATATGACCGAGCAATAGAGATACATAATTCCAAGAAAGAAGGATAAAATGCCAAATAAAGAACCGACAATAATTGACGGGGTTGTTTAAACATAATTAATGAGGTGAAAGATGAATGATATTGCAAGACAAAATTATATTTTATTTTTTATGCTGATTATGACGATTTGGAAGAGCGCCGAGTTGATTGCATGGATAGCTCGGGCTTTAATGGGGTAAAACCGGCATGAAGAGAATTAAGGGTGCATTTACTATTGAACATGTGCAAGTTGCTAAAATGATTGCAAACGGATATGAAGTTGAATATATTGCAAAAGCCCTGCATTATTCTAAACAGACCATTTATAGAAGAATTTGGGATTTATATTTAAGATATAAAATTGTGGATGGCAATTGTTTTCAGAATTCTTTAGAGAAAAGAAAAGGGCTTTTTGAACTGCTGCAAAAAAAGTATGAAGCCAAAACCCTTTAACAATACCCTATTTGACATTGTATAAGCAATATGCTAACTTGGATACCACTTAGAGAATAAATAATTCAAGGAGGCTAAAATATAGGGTAGCTTTTAAAAAAATGAATATGTCAACTTATTTTTGGTTTTAGTTTTAACAACCTTGCTTAACAATTGTTCAAATTTATTGAAAAGTATGTTATGGTAAAAATGCTTGGAGGCTTAGGCTAGCTTCTATCCCCACCCAAGACATAGACACCCTCGGGCGTGGGAATTTTTATTATTTAAGTTAAGCAAAGGGGGTATATTATGTTCTACGTCTGAAAGGCACTTCTTTAATTTGATTTTTATTTAAAGAGTTTACGTATGACAGATGTTAAAAGCCTTAAAACTTTTGTTTTGGGGCTTTTTTGAAAACTAAATCAGCCGGCATGGAGGCATAAAATGGATATTGTTTGCTGTGGAGTAAAGTATTCAACAAGGGATGTAAATACCTTTGATAAGTTTGAGAAATTTATTATATCGCAAGGCAACCTTAAACAAGCTTTAAAATCTTGGATGAATGCCATTAATGATTTAAGAGTTGCATTAGGCAAAAAACTTTTAAATTTTGATTATTTTCTTCAAAGAAAAAAACAATCCTTCAACTACATTGAAATTTATAAACTAAATTGCAACAAAAGGCAGGATGTAAATAATCCTTGCAGAAAAGCAAGAATTTTATACTATAAATTGCAAGGGGATAAAAAGCATTTAATTGATGAACAAAGTTTATCCGGAGATGATGTTTTAACATTTTTTGCATCCACTATTGATTACTTAGAACAAAAGCCGATATTATGCCCTGTTAAAAACATTCCAAATTGCAGGCTAATTCCTTGGACTTATCCTGAGGCCACAAGCCCGACAACAGCGGGGGTAAAATATTTAGGGGTGAACAGATGGCAAAAGAAAAAAGCATACTATAGCCCCGTGAGGCGGTGCGTTGGTCAGATGGGAGCATCTGCCAAAAGCACTACGAACCCCGTGAGGATTGCAAACAATTAATTTTATAATATCGAACAAAGAATACCTTAAAAAGGTTTTAGGGCATATTTTAGGGCAATATAAACAAGGGGATATTTTGAATGTTTCTTATGAAACCATCCAAAAGCCCAAAAGCAAAGAACAATTAGGGTTTATATTCGGCGGCATCATAAAAGTGCTTTTGCTGCATTTTAAAACGCTCGGGTTTGATGATTATACCCCTGAAATTATTAAAACCTGGCTTTATTATGAAACGGGTGTTTTTGATAAAAAGATGCTGCCAAACGGGGAATATCGGGAAATAATCAAAACGTTATCCGGCATGAATAAAAAAGAGGCTTCCGATTTTATATCAAAAACCCTGAATTTTATTGAGTATTCGCCTATATTAAACGGGGCAAACGGGCAAAGAGCCTTTATTTTAACCCCGGAATTAAGGTATTGTTGGACAAGAAACGTTGAAGAAGATTTTAAAATATCTGTTTATGCGGAGGATTTTAAGGAAAAAGATGAAGCATATTTAAGATATCAAAGGGGTTTAACCTGCATTTATTGTGGAGGCAAGGGCGGGGAAGCGCACCATATAAAAGATGGTTCCGGGCTTGGAAGAAAGAACCCTGATTGGTTTACAATACCTGTTTGCAACAATTGCCACGTTCCTATAATGCACGGCAGGGACTTTATGGAAGGCTTAAAGGCAATATTAAACGGTCTTGATATTGAAACATTTTGTAGATGCTGCTATTACAAATGGTTATATCATTATTAGATGGATACAACTATCAAAGCTGTATTTTAGAAAAAATTTAACTCCTGATTTTAAACTTATAAAGGGTGCGCAAAGTCCATGCGGCACACCCTGATTTTTCTTTGTATAGGTTAAGATAAGTGGAGGATGTTAAAATTATAAGATATATTACAATGTGTAATAAAATTAATGTTAAAAATTTGAATTTTAAGTATTAGTATAATAGTATGCATGTGTGAAGGACTGATATAAATTATTTCTATGTTGCACTTAAATAGAAGTAATTTAGTGTGGAAAAATGAGTATAATATATAAACAAGAAGCTTTTATTGTTACTGGGTATAATTACAATACGATTGAAGAATTTCAAAATGCTCTTAGTATATCTAAAAATTGTACTGATTTAATAAAAGATTTTAAAAAATTAGATACAACAAATGTAAAAATAAAAATAAATGATACATTGGTTTCAAACAATCAGCCTTCTCCAATGCTTGTTTATGCTAATGGTGAAAAAGAAATTCAACTTTGTTATAATAGACTTACCAGACAAATGGAAATACTTACAAAAGACTATGATAGCAATAAAGATTTTGTTGAAAAAATTTTATTTACATTTGCTCAACTTAGGCTTCAAGAAGCTAAAAGTGTAGTTTTAAGTTTCATGCTTCATTATAATAAAGGTGAAAATAGACTTTGTTTATTTAATGAAGATATCCATAAAAAATTATCTGATTTTCCAAATAATGAAGGATTTGATGTTTCCTTACCGGTTGATTTAACCGATGAATTTGGATGTAAAGGTATATATGGCATCGGGAAAGTTAATACAAAAAATGATAATGAACATATTTATGAAATAGTTGCAAATTATATCTTTAATTTTACTTCTGATAATGCTGATGCCAATGGAAGAATGAAAGAACTTGAACAAGCTATAAATAAATCTTACGCATTATATAAACATTATAATGAAATTTGCAATCAAATAGTGGAATTATAATTGATATGAATAAAATTATAGAAAATTGTAAATATTTGGAAGATAATAGTAAAACAATTTTGCAAGAGGAATTTCTGCAAGAAAGCGCAACGGATAATTCTGAACAATGTGATTTTGATATTCCTATATTTCGCCCAGGTGATAAATTAGGGATTGTTACCCCCCAATTCTTCCAGAAGATGCTAGTAGAAGAGTCGGGTGAAGTTACTCCATTTGCAAGAAGTGGGTACTTTATTGATATAAAAAATGATACTGAGTGTCAAGTTGATAAAACTCCTGCCGAAGTTATTTCATTTGATGATAAGACAGTTACCGCAAGGGTTTATTTTAGTAAGCATCATTCAAGGCGTATATTTAAAAAAATGTTTTTAGACATGCTTGAAGAGCAACAGCTTTTGTATGCAGGTGCAAAATTCTATATTGTCACATCAAAAGAAGACAATAATGGTTCAAAGAAAATAATTATGAGTATTGAAAAATACGATAATGGTGTAATCGCGTCCGAAATTAAAGATTTGTATGCAGAAATAGAAGAAGCCATGAATGAGGAATGCTAGAACTTTATTTCTTTAACGTTAAACATGGAGATTCAATAGCTATACATTTTCCAAATGGAGAATGGGGTATTATAGATTCCAATATTTGTGACGGTCAGGTTATGCCTAACGTATTGGAGTTTTTGATTAAAAAAAATGTTGAGAGGCTAAATTTTATCTGTGTTACACATCCTCATAGAGACCATTTTGATGGAATTGATGCAATTGCTGAATATTATAAAGAAAAAATTGATAAATTTATTCTTTTTGATATAGGTTTATGCAGTGAGTTTGCCAAAAAAGAATCACCTTTAATGAAGGCTTTAAGAATATTTATGTCTTGCAGGCAAAAGTGGCAAAAGCCGATTCGTGCAGCTGGGCGAGAAGAAATTAATATCAATGGTTTTAAGGTAAAAATTTTAAATCCAAAGTTAGAAACAGGCGAAGAGGTTTTTGCAAAATATTTTTCCGAAGAAGACAGACCAATTTTTAATAGATTATCTGTTGTTATGCATTTCGAATACGGCGGAAGGCAAATTCTTTTAAATGCGGATGTGCCAAAGAAAGAATGTGAAGATTTTCTTAATAAGCATGAAATATCGGCGGATGTAGTTAAAATAAGTCATCATGGTTCAATACATAATAACCCTAATAATATACTGATTTCAATGAATAATAAAAAATGTATTTCTATAATATCATCAGATGGAAATAAATCTTATAAATTAGTTCCACATCCAGAAGTTTTAAATTGTCTTGAAAATAATATAAATAGTAATGTATTAAAAACTTACGAATTGGGAGAAAGAATATTGCCTGAGCAGGAGCTTGAAACGGTGGATATGATTGATGGAATGTCTGAAATTGCAGATGAGCCTGTTACTGATGGTTACTTTAAGGTTTCAATAAGTGAACGCGGCGATATTGTTTGCGATAAAATTTTAAATATTTAAACCAATAATGGGTTTTCTTCACTGTTTCTGCTTATGGCGAGAGATTTTGCAAAAGATTTCTATAATTCTAAAGCTTGGCGGGATTGTGCAAAGGCGTACAAAGCAAGCAGGTTTGGTATCTGTGAACGATGCAAAAAGCCAAACGGCAGAATAGTTCACCATAAAGTGTATTTGAATGAAGAGAATATAAACGATGCAACGATGGCTTTGAACTGGGATAATCTGGAATTGGTTTGTATTGATTGCCATAACAGGGAACATTTTCAAAAATATTCAGGTGTGATTGAAGGTTTCAGATTTGATGAAAACGGGCAGATGGTGCCTGTATAGAATATTTGTTGAGATGTTGCAAGGTTATGCTTTATTTAGTTTGTAAGTCGCAAACGCTGATGTTACTTAGGCTTTAGTGATGACAAAAGCTGTATACCCCACTATTAAAGCGTTTTGGAGATTTTTCAAAACACCGGAGCAGCACTTTTCTGTGATATACAGGTTGTTTCATGGGGGGTGTGGTATCAAAAAGGATTTAATAAAATGGCTAGAACTATTAAAAATAAAACGAATATAAACTCCTTATCTGCTACCTTGTAGCCCATTATTACGAAAACAGGCAGGCAGTCGGTGAAAAAAATATGACTGAATTGCCCTATACAATTCAACATTTAATGGCGCATATAGGAGTAAGGGGGGATTATGAACCCGGGGAAGCTTAGACATTTAGCAGACATATTGGAAAAGAAACCGACAGGCCAGAGAAACAAACTTGGTGAAGAAATTTATGAATATATTCCTGTTGAACAAAATTTATTTGTAAGTTTTGAAAGTAAAACAGGAAATATGCTTTATGGGCGCTCAGGTGATAGCAAGCTTGCAAAAACAACTCATAAAATAGTATACAGATATCTTAATTATCCAAACTTAAATGAAGACCACATTATAAAAATCAATAATCAATTATACAAAATTGAATATATTGATAATGTTGATAACAAAAATGAAATTATGGAAGTATTTTTGTCAAAAGATAATTTAAGAGGTAGGTAAGTTGGAAACAGGTTTTTATTTTGATGAACTTGAGGATTTTAAAAAAGATTTATTGCAAAAATCCTTAAAAAATTTCCCCAATGAAACAAATAAGTTTTTAAGAAAATCCCAACAGGGGCTCTGTGTTGAAATGAGGCAGCAAGCCAAACGGTTAGTTAAAAAGAAAACGGGATATTATCATAAATCTTTTAAAGTTGGGAAAATTTATGAAAAAGATGGAAATTTGTGCGGCAGAGCCTATAACAATGCCCGACATGCGCATTTAATTGAAACCGGCCATAAAAATAAAGACGGAACTTGGCAAGAAGGCAGGCATGTTATGGAAATTTCAAAAACAAATTACAAAGAGGATTTTTATAAAAATGTTGAAGATTTTCTTTTTAACGAAGTAGATAAGGCAGGCAAGAAATGATAGAAACAACAGATATTTACCGTTCAATAAAAAAATTATTGGAAGCAAATTTTTCAACTGTTCCTGTTCAAACTAAAGACATAAAAACGCCAAATCCGCCTTGTTTTTATATAAAATACATCACAGGAAAAAGTATACAAACTGCAGCTGAATTAGAAAATACAGAATATTCTTTTGAAATCATTTATTTTGCTAAGGAAGAAAGTTTACTTGAGCTTTTAGAAGCTGAAACGAAATTAAAGGAAATCCTGAAAAAACCTTTGTGTATTGAATTAGCAGATGAAAATACAACCGCAAAACAAAAACAGTTTCAAGAGATTGATAGTTATTCAATTACCCTTAATGAACAGGATTATGTTCTAAGCTGCATAATTTCTTTATCAATAGACCAGACAACAGGCACAGGGTGTGATACCGGCACAGATTTTGATAATAAATTTGATGAATACAATAATGAAGAATTTATGGAAGAAGTTGAAATATAAAGAAAGGATATAAAATATGGCAAAAACATTAGAACTAAGTGATATCTTGGAAACTTGTACAATCGCATTTAAACAGCGTGTTGCAAATTTAATAAAATTTGGCAACAAAGGTAAATTGCTTATGATTAGGCAAAATGCAGAACTTGAAAACAATTTTAAAGTTACGGAATTTAAATCTGCAGTTTTTGAGCTTGAAAACAAGGATTTAGAAACCAAAATCAAACAAGCCCTAAATCATTCGCCTTCAAAATTAATTCTTTTTGAATATAAAGATACTCTTGCAAGTGTTATTGATGAAGTGAAAAAGCTAAAATTTGATTGGTTCTTTTCAGTAGAAACGGGCGACCAAAATTCAATTGCAAGTTTTGCAAAAGAAAATGAAATTTTTGCTCTTGTTTATAATATTGAAGCTGATTCAAAATGGGTATGCTCTATAAATAACCCTTCTGCAGTTCTTGCAAACGGTGTTTTAATTAATAATTCAAATAAAATTACAGGGCTTGACCTTTTACCCATAGTTGCGGGGCTTTGTGCCGGATGTCCATATGATATGTCAATTTCAGGTTTTATTTTATCTGAACTTGAAAGCGTTGATATGCCGGAAGCAATTATTGAAGGGCAAATGACATTATATAACGAAGAAGAAGGCGTAAGGGTTGCAAATCCTGTAAATACATTAACAACAGTTTCAAAAAATAACACTGAAGATATGAAATCCATAACTATTATGGAAGGCATAAAAAGGTTTGATACAGATGTCAAATATGCTTTTAGAACTAGCTATAAAGGCAAATACAAAAATAAATACGACAATCAACAATTATTTATTTCTGCTGCCCTTGGCTTTATTAATGAATTTGAAAAGGCAGATATTTTTGATGAAGAATACAATAATACTGTAAAAATCGATACAGACAGGCTTCGCGAGTTATGGATTGCATCCGGGAAAAATGAAGATGAAATCAATGCAATGTCTGAGCTTGATATTGCAAAACTTTCATATAAGAAAAAAATGTGTCTAAAATTTGATGTTAAATTCTTGGATGCAATTGAAGCTTGCGAAATTGAAGTTGAAATGTATTAATCTCTGCATAATTTAAAAAGAAAGGGTATAAAATGGCAAATAATCTAAATCCAAAAGAAATTTTCAACGGTACAGATGGCGCAGTTTGGCTTTCAACTGATACCGAAGAAGTTAAAATCGGCAGTATGGAAGCATTCTCCTTAAAACAAACAAATATTTATGCCGATGTTGACCAATCCGAACATTTTGCAAAGAAAAGAAAAATAGTAGGAGTTGAACTAAAAGGTGATTTTACCAAATATAAAATAGACAGTCGCTTTATTAATCTTTTTGAAAAATACAAAGATGGCGAGCAACCGGATATAACAATAATTGGTAAAGCATACAATAACAATACCGGCAGAATACAGCGCGTTAAAGTTATCGGCGTTACATTTGATGAATTAAATTTAATAGATTTAGCACAAAAGACACCAACAAAAGAAAGCCTGCCTTATGCGGCAGAAGACTATAAATGGCTTGAAAAATAAGGAATGCGGGGCTTATTTAAGCCCCCTTCTTTAATTTAAGAAAGGATATAAAATGGTAAAAAAAGTAACAATAGAGGATGTTTTAAAGGCAAAACAAGTTATTGAAGAAAAACAAAATAAGCCTTTTTATTCAAAAACTTTTGATGGCGAAATTGAGATTGAAGATGTTTCGCCCGATAAAATTCTATCAATTGTAAATGCTTCCAGTAAGGATGAACCACTAAGGGCGGATTATGAACTTATTTATGAATGTTGTCCTATTTTTAGAAGCAAGGAATTGCAAAATAATTATGATGTTGAAGACCCAATTATGATTGTAGAAAAGGCTTTTGGAAAAAATATTATTGAAATAGACAGTCTTGCAAAACATATTCTTAAAAAATACGGATATTACGAGGATATCGAGAAAATAAAAAAGCAATCCTAGGTGATGATGATTTGCTTTTAATCCATCATTACCTGCAGAAAGGTCTTGATTTTAAAACTATTTGCAATTGGTCACATACAGAAAAGAAATTTGCAACAGCTTCCATTTTAATTGAAAAAGATGAGGAAAATAAAAAATGGCAAAGACTATCGGCGTTGTTCTCAGTTTAAAAGATAAGTGCTCTCCTGTCATAACGGGCATTGCCAAAAAATTCGGAATAGCAGAGGGTGAGGCTAAAAAACTAAACGCCCAATTAAGGCAACAGGCAAAACAGGTTGATGGAGCTTTAAAAAATGCCATGCAAGGTGCAACGGTTGTTATAGGTACCGCCGTTGGTGCTGTCACTGCTTTAACTTCAAAAACAATGCAGGCAGGCGATAATATCGATAAGATGGGCCAAAAAATTGGCATGAGCCGAAAATCCTATCAAGAATGGGATTATATCATGTCACAAAACGGCAGCAGTGTTGACAGTCTTAAAATGGGTTATAAAACACTTGCAAACCAAATGGAGATGGTGACAAAAGGCAACAAAGACAGTATTTCCTATTTTAAAAAGCTTGGTGTTTCCATTAAAGATAGCGCCGGGAATTTAAAAAGCCAGGATGAAGTATTTAATGATACAATAAGAGCACTTCAAAACATTCAAAATCCGACAGAACGCGCTATTATCGGGCAAAAACTTTTAGGTAAATCCTTTTTAGAGATGAAACCTTTATTGAACCAATCAGCCGACAGTGTTGATAAACTAAGGCAAAAAGCCAATGATTTAGGGCTTGTAATGTCTGATGAAGCTATTGATGGGGCGGTTCAATTAACAGATACAATGGATACATTGCAAAGAACTTTTGGTGCGATAGGTATAACCCTTGGGACACAGTTTATTCCGATTGTTCAAAATCTTGCAGATGAGCTTATAGGTAATTTGCCGCAAATAAAAGCTGCTTTAATTCCTGCCTTTAGTGCTTTTGCAGATGCTATAGGCTTTGTATGCAGTCATCTTGATGTTATTGTTCCTGCGGTGGGTGCGCTTGTGGGTGCAATTGGAGCATTGCAAATAATAACAAGCGTGACGGGGTTTATTGCAGCCTTTTGTAATCCTGTCGGGCTTGCAGTCGTTGGGATTAGTGCCCTTATTGCCGGTCTTGGTGTTGCTTATGCAAAATCAGAAGGCTTCCGCTCAACGGTTGGTGCGGTGATTTCTGTTGTAAAATTGCTTGCAGTTGGAACATGGCAAGCTATAAAACCAATAGTTGAATTTGGTGCAAAAATTTTAATGTGGACAAGCCCAATAGGTATGGTAATAAAAATGCTAAAAACCCTTGCTCCTCTTATAGATAAAGTTGGTGGGGTTAGTGCCGTTGCAGGCAAAGTAAAATCATGGGCTGATAATAAAACGGAACAAATTAAAAATAATAACCCAAAACCCCCTAAACATCATGCTTTGGGCACTGCATTTTCTTCAGGAGGTGCCGCACTTGTTGGTGAATACGGGCCCGAAATCGTAAACCTGCCGCAGGGTGCAAACGTTGTTCCAAATAATAAAACCCGGGATATTTTAAACAACAACAGTTCAAATATTACTATAAATCTGAATGTTGCAGGCAATGTATTGGGCAATCGTGAATTTTTTAATGAAATGATGAATTTAATGGCAATTGAGATTAGAAAGGCAATACCTGCATGAATATAATTTTAACGGATATAGCAAATTTTAGTGTGTTTATAATACCAATTGTTCCGCAAAATATTCAAATTGTTTCAGCTGGCAACAGCACAACATACAATGGGATTGAACATCAATTTACAATCATTGATAACGAAAAACCAAAAGAAATAGACTGGTCAAGCTTTTTCCCTGTAAATAAGAATTATAATTTTGTGCCGCATACGGCGCACCAAAACGGATGGGTTTATGTATCTTTTATTGAATTAATGAAGAAATATAGCTATCCGATAAGAATAATTTTTACAACAAAAACAAAAATTCCAATCTTAAATACTCTTATGTCAATTGAAAATTTTACGTATTCTGTTGATAATTCAGGGGATATCAATTATTCAATAAAATTAAAAGAATTTTACGATAAATTCTATAATTTCTTTGCAACTGATAAAAAGATTATAGATAACTTTAGTACTCTTCAAAAAGACCAGTTTGCAAAAGACAATCTTGAAAAGTTTGGATTATTGAAAGCGAAATAATTAATCTTCATTATATGTAACACCCTTGCCGTCAATTGTGTAAAGTTTGCCGTGTACATATTCAAATCTTTTATCGCCTATAGCATGGATGGTACCATCTTCATTATATGTAACACCCTTGCCGTCAATTGTGTAAAGTTTGCCGTGTACATA
>CAJTLW010000005.1:88264-88444 GCA_910577515.1 uncultured Vampirovibrio sp. | reverse complement strand
TTATTCAAATCTTTTATCGCCTATAGCATGGATGGTACTTTCGGCAAATACTGGAATGCAAAATATTAAAAGTAACAATAAAATAAAATATTTTTTCATAAATTAAATTCCTTGCATTTGTTATAACGATTTTAACAAAGGAAAGTTCAAAATGGTATATAAGATTTACAAAATAAATAA
>CAJTLW010000005.1:0-88165 GCA_910577515.1 uncultured Vampirovibrio sp. | reverse complement strand
AACGATTTTAACAAAGGAAAGTTCAAAATGGTATATAAGATTTACAAAATAAATAATAATATTAAAGAAAAAGAAAAAGGAGAGCCTAGTTCTCATTATATTCAACGATTTTTCCGCTTCTAATATCACCTATACGAGAGATTTTACCACCAGAATACTCTACCCAGTCGCTTCCTATTTTGCGGATAGTGCCATCCGAATTATATTCAACGATTTTTCCGCTTCTAATATCACCTATACGAGAGATTTTACCACCAGAATACTCTACCCAGTCGCTTCCTATTTTGCGGATATATACATTTTCTTTATAAAAATAATCCTGAAGTGTTAGTTCTTTAAATTCTTTTGAAGATGCTATTGGAATGATAAAAGCAAGTATTAAAAATAAAACAAATATTTTCTTCATAAAAAACCCTTCCAGTATATAAAACGATTTTAACAAAGGAAAGTTCAAAATGGTATATAAGATTTACAAAATAAATAATATAAAAGAAAAGAAAAAGATAGAACAAATTTTAAATATAACGGAAATAACATGGAAAAACGTTAATTTTGGGGATATTTTTATTTCTTTTGACTTTACAACAACAAATGGTGATTTAATGCCGGGAGATTGGATAGGTTTATTTGCAAAAACCCTTGCATTTACAGATGATATAAACTTTGGTGAAAAGATTGTATTTTATGGGATTATAAATAAAAAAGAACCGCTAAAAGCTTCAAAAGATAATGTAAAAGGCTTATACAAATATTCAGGATATGACTTTGGATATTTTCTTGATAAGAAAACAGCAACAATAGATGTGAAAAATGATAATCCTGTTAATGCTATTAAAAAGCTTTGCACTGAAATTAATATTGAACCCGGGGAAATTTTAAAAGAATGGGAAAATAATAAAGAATTATTAATCACAAAAATATATAAAAAAGAAACTGCTTCAAATATTTTAAATCATATATACAAACTTGCATTAAAAAGCGGTTTAAAGGATGAATATTATTTTAATTGTTTGGATGGCAAATTAAACCTTGTAAAGTATGAGAAAAATAATGATTTAAAAGGATATATTGCAAATGCTTTTACAATGGATAGTTTAAAAACAATTCATAGTTATACAATAACTCAGACCCTTGATGAAAAAGATAATACTATAAGCAATGAAATAAATTTAAATGTTATCGGTGATTATAATCTAAAAAAGGGTGCTATTTTTGATTTAAAGAATGAAGAATTAAATTTGGATGGTGAATATTTAATAGAAACATCAGACCATACAATAAGCGGTGTCAAGGAACAAGTTACTATAAAAATAAGGAAAATTCCGAAACTAGAAGAGCATATGGATACAACAGATACAAGATTTGTATAGAAATTAATAAGGAAAATCTATGTTAAATGAAAGCTTTCCCGAAATCCTTTCAAAAGAATTGAATAAAAGAAACAACCCTTGCGATTTAAAATCTATCATAATCGGCAAAGTGGCTCAAATCAGTCCTATTATTGTTCAGATTGAAGATGGGAAAATCCTTTTATCTGAAGGTGAAGAACTTGAAATATCGGAATGGTTTAGGTTTAGATGCAGTATTGATAGCGAAGGCGGCCTAAGTTCAAACGTTCCTGAAGCCCTTAAAAATGCAAAAAGTATAACGGAAATCCACTCTCAAGGCGGGGCACAGTGTCAGATGAAAGATGCGATATCTTATCTTGCGGAGGCTATAAATACCATAAATACTGAGCTTTTAGCCTTAAAGTGCAATTTAAAAAAGGGTGATTATGTTTCAATCGGAAGCCTTGAAGAAGATGATAAATATATTTTACTTGATAAGATTTTAACGCCTGAAGACAGTAATAATAAGGAAAAATAAAAATGAGCGAAGATTTTTTTGATGAAAATATAGGGTTTGAGCCTGAAATAGATTTTGAAGATAAAGACGATGTTAGGGTTATAATCCGCAACGGTTCACCAAAAATAGTTGATAAAATCGAAGCTGTAAGGCAATGGATTGTTAAATTTTGCAATACAGAAAAAGATGTTTACCCTATTTATTCAGGCACAGGATTTGGCACAAGGTTTAAAAAGCTTTATGGTAAAAAACGCATAGGCTATGGCTATGAAGAAGCTGAAATTGAAAGAGATTTTAAAGAAGGTTTGCCGCTTTGCCCTGCAATAAGCGAGGTTACAGATTTTAAACTTTCAAAAAACGGCAAGGTTTTAAATATAAAGCTTGAAGTGCAGCTTTTTAACGGTGAACTTGTAGAGGTTGATATAGAGAAAATTTATGTCATAGGAGGATAGAATGACATTAATAGATAACACGGAAATTACTCCTGAAGAAATAGCAGTTCAGGGGTTAGAGGCGTTGGATAAAAAATATCAAAAAACGGTAGGTTTTTTTGCTTGGGATTATTTTGTAGCTTTAGGGAAAGTTTTATATACCCTTTGGGAAAAGATAATCTATATTGCAAAATGTTTAACGGATTTATCCTATATGGAATATGAGGATTTGGAGAATTTTGTTTACCAGACAAGAGGGGTTGAAGCAAGGAAGGAAACAAAATCATCAGGGTTTTTAACCCTTTTAAACGGTGAAGGAACAATTCACGCCGGGGATGTATTCCAAACATCTGATGGCACAAGGTTTCAAGCAATTGATACAAATGAAGTTTATGAGGGGGATAAATTTAAAGTTGAATGCTTAGAAGCAGGAATTATGGGGAATGTGCCTGAAAATTCAATAACAATTATCCCTACAACTATTCAAGGTATAGTTTCTGTTACAAATAAAACCGCATTTAGTGGCGGATATGAAAAAGAAAGCAAGGATGACCTTTTAAAAAGGTATTATGAAGATTTGAGAATTCCTTTAACAAGCGGAAATAAATATTTTTATAAAAAATGGGCAAAAGAAGTCCCGGGGGTAAAGGAAGCTAAAGTTTTTCCTTTGTGGAACGGGAACAATACAGTGAAGGTTGTAATTGTTGATGCAAATTGTTCAGCTTCTAATGATGATTTAGTTAAGGAAGTTCAAAATTATATTGACCCTTATGAACTAAAAGAAGACGGTACAAAATGCGGCTGGGGTTTTGGATGCGGTCAGGCGCCAAATGGCAGCTATTGCACGGTTGAATACGCCACACCTTTATATTTAGACCTTGTGCTCACTGTTCAAAAAACCGCTTCAAAAACAGAAGACGAGGTTAAAAATAATATTCAAAAAGCTATAGATAAATATTTAACAGATATTACATTTGCAGAGGATGAAGACGGGAATGAGATTGATAGAATTTCTTATGCAAAATTTAGCTCTGAAATTTTAGAGGCAAGCGGGGTTTTAGACCATAAAGATTTAACCGTAAATTTGAAAAAAGGAAATGTTTCAATAGGGCAGTGTGAAATTCCAAAACTTAGAAACTTGGAAATTACTTTTGTGAGCGGGTTTCAAGATATAGAAGAAGGTGAAGGATGAAATTTTATGACACAATGATAAAATATCTGCATAAAATTTACAGGAAAGATGAATTTATAAAATCTTTCATTGAAGCTGCACGGATGCTTTTTGATAATATAAATGCGGTTATTATAAGACTTTTAAACATTTTGCATTTTAACAGGCTTGATGAAAAAGGATGTATTTTTTGGGAAAAGTTTTTAAAAATTAAAGATATTGCAGAAAACATTGAAGACAGGCAAGCAAATATCAGGGCAAAATGGCGGGCTAAAGGGCATAACAGCATTGCTTTAATTCAAAATATTATGGATGGCTGGAGGTCGGGGGCTAGTGTTGTTGATTTTTTAGGCGGCATTATTTTGATAAAAATAACCGCTGAAAGCTTTATTTATAACACTTTAAAGAATGTTTTCAAAACAATTGATGATATAAAAGCGGCACATTTAGGGCTAAAAATTGATGTTGTGCAACAAAATAAGGCAGATATTAAATTTTACGGGCATACAAAGGTTTCAGCTGTAGTGTTTATACCAAATGAGGATGTATAAGATGGGAAAATATAAGACAAAAATAACAGAATATGGTTATGAATTAATAAATAAGGCGCTTTCAAGCGAAAGTAAAATTATAACGGATGGATGGTATATAGCCCTCGGTACAGGAGAACTTGAGCCTGATTTTAAAACAACAAGGCTGAATAATATTGTTTTTGACAAAAATTCTGCCGATTATCCGGGGATTATAATAAGCCAAAATAAAAACAGCAGGTATGCTGAAATTGTGATACCCGAGAGCCTAAAAGGCTGTGTTATAACAGAAATAGGCTTGTTTGATGAAAAAGACGGGCTTGTGGCTTGCGCTAATACAAAGCTTGATTGTACAGAAAGAACAGATGAAGGCTTTGATATTGATTATAGAGCAAGAATTGATTTAGGAGCCATAAATTCTGATGTTGTTATTCAATTTCAGGGCGGAACGTTTCAATTATTGGAAGAAAAAGGTGAGGCTGATGGCTATGCACCGCTTGATGATAAAAAGAAGGTGCCCTTAAAGCATTTACAAAGCCCGTATACACCTTTTTGTTTTAATTCAGGGTTAGTGGATGAGAATGGGGAAGCGGCACTGCTTCAATTAAACACGGTTAGCGTAGCACCTGAAGTGCCGGTTGATGCTTCAGAAACCGAACCTTCTGAAGATAATGGTGAGAGTGGAGCAACGGTTGAAAGCAAGATAATTACACTTAAAGCGCCGGCAGTTTATACTGATGGGAACGGGAAAACAGTTACAATATCTGAAGATTTAACTTTAGATGTAACAAATTTTGCGCCAGGGACTTATAGCCTTAGGGTGGCTGAAACTGTATCAGGTATTGAGTTTACTGCAGTTGATGGCGCTAAGGTTTACAGGCAGAAAAACCCGCCTGAAAATCCTGTTGATGGGGATTTATGGCAAAATTTAAGCGTTGCTCCGCATTTAGCATATATCTATACTGTATCTACTGCGGATGAAGATGCTGAAATTACACCTGCAGGTATTTGGCAGATTACAAATCAGGTCGAAGTAGGGATTTATACGGTTCCTGCTGCACCTGCTGAAGGAGATGAAAACTCTGAAACCGCCCAAATCGGGGGGGGGGGGTAAATTAGTGACCAACCCATATAATATTCAAAATATTTCAGGTAATGAAATTGGCGACCCTGTACCAACGTTTTCAAACAAGCTTAGTGAAGGATGGATTTGGCTTGAAGGGGCTGAGGTTTCAAAAATAGCGTATGGTAAGCTTTATGAGATTTATGGCGATGATTACGGCTTATCGCTTAATCCTGAAAACTTTGTATTACCTGATTGCAGGGATAAAACACCTTGGGGCAGCCCTGATGGAAACTTTGGGTATTTAGAACCAACATTGCCAAATATCAATGGTTCAGTATACGTTTTTGGTAATGGTGGTCCACATGGTGTGGGGACATTTGGAAATCCAAGCGGGTGTATTGGTTTAGAGGGTTCAAATAATATTATTGGACATTATACTGCTACGGCAAATCAATTATCTTATAGCACAGTTATAATAAATGCCCACAATTCAAACCCCATCTATCAAGATGATGCGACAGTTCGCACACCTTCATTTAAAGTTAGGTGGAAAACAAGGTATAAATAGAATTTAAAGGAAAAAATTATGACAGATTTAACAACAAATCCATATAATAATCAAAGCAATTCAAATCTTTCAAATATCGGAAGTCCGATTTTTTGCTTTACAAAAAGCGAATGCGTTCTTAAGAAAAATGAAATCTGGCTTGAAGGGGCTTTGGTTAAGATTGAAACCTACCCTTTATTATTCAAAGAATATGGATATAATTATACACCTGAAGGTGCTGAAGCACCGCCCGAAGGCTATTTTTATGCTCCTGATTACAGAAATAGGAGCATTTGGGGAAGCTCTGACGGCAAGCTTGGATATTTAGAGGCGACCTTGCCAAACATTAGGGGAGAAGTGAAACCAGTCCCTTATCAAGTTACTGGTGAATGCGAAGGAGCATTTGAGCGAATTGGTGGGGCACAATCTGACCAAAATGCTTTCCACGGTGGTCTGTACAGTGGATTTAGTTTTAATGCATCTAGGTCAAACCCAATATATCAAGATAATGCAACAGTTCGCCCACCTTCAATTAAATGCAGGGTTAAAACCCGCTACAGGTAAGCAAAATAAATAATTAAAACAAATAAAGGAGAAATATAAATGACTGAAACTATAGATATAAGAATTTATCATTATGATAAAGACACAAAAGAATTTACTTTTTCAACAATGGCAGACCTTGACCCAGAAGAAACAAAACTTAAAGGGCATCCTGTACCTTTAGTTCCTGCTTATGCTACAACCATTGAACCCCCTGAATTAAAAGACAATGAAGCCCTTGTATTTGATATTGAAAACAAAAAATGGCTCATTAAACCTGATTATCGTAAGGATTTCAAGGTTGCAAATGAAAATCAAGGCGTTTTTATTATTCAAGATATCAAACAATTGGGTGAAATCGAGGAAGGATATCTTGTAACAAATGAGATGGCTGAACTTATTCAACAAAATCCGAACTACTTTAAAATTAAAAACGGTAAAGTGGTTAAAAAGACGGCAGAGGAAATAAAGATAGCTGATATGCGGGCACAAGAACAGGCAAGAATTGCTGAAATTAAGGCGGAGCTTATTGAAATTGACAATGCTTCGCAAAGAAGCTCAAGGGCTATAAGCCTTTGCATTTTAAATAATGAAGCTCCAAACCCGGATGATGTTTATAAACTTACAGAGTTTGAAAACCAAGCAGGAGCCTTAAGAGAAGAGCTGCAAGAACTGGAAAACTCTTTACTGCTAATGATGGAGGGGGAAGCTAATGGATAATAACACACAAACCGCCCAAATCGGGGGGGAGGGGTAAAATCTAACCCCTACAATATTAAGCCGGACATTGAAAAACTTGAGAAAGAAACAGAGGATTTAAATACTGCAAAAGCAAATAAATCAAAGTGGATTAACAAATATTTAAAACTAAGTTCCACTACTGCAGCGGGTGTGTATACCATTGATTTATCTGATTATTTACCATCAGATAACGACCCAAATGCTCAGTATGAAGTACAAATATCATATTATCAGCAAATTAGTGGCTCTGCAGGAACATATTGGGGGGCTGAGATTACTACCACTTTTTACGGTGAGCTATTTATGGATATAGGAGGGACTACCACTGGCACCACTACGGTTGGCTCCCAATCATTTATTAATTTAGTAGTTGATAACTCAAGTCGATTTGTTCGGTTCAAATTGAGAAAACTGGTCGGCTCTGCTACCTTAAACATAGTATCTTTAAACGTTCATGCTTATAGAAAGGTAAATTAATTATGTTTTATGCACATATTAAAAATAATGAAATATTAGATGCAACAGAAGCTAAGTATTTGGATGCTGATATCTTGAATATCGCAATATCTGAAGAAATTGCACAAAATATTCAAGATTATAAATTTGAAGCACCGGATAAAATTATTCCAAAAACCAAAGCCGAACTTAAGATGGAAGCTATTAAAACCCAAAAGCAGCAAAGAATAGCTGAAATTAAGATAAAGCTTGTGGAATTAGATAATAAAACAATCCGCCCTCTTCGAGCAGGGGAAGCTGATATACTTGCAGAGCTTGAGCAGGAAGCTCAAGGGTTGAGAGATGAATTAAAAGAACTTGAAAAAGGGGGCTAAAGAAAATAGCCCCCATATTTTGTTTGCTACCTTCTTTATTGTAGCCTGCCCGCCGATGTACGAGATTTACGGGTCAGTGTTGTTTAATTTTTTTAAATGCTGCAAAACACATAAGCAACATTAATTTTTAGATGGTGGGTTGTTTCCCTGCCTAAAACCTGCCTAAAAATTTAACGGTTTTATTTTAGCATAAAAATGAAAGGATTTAGGAATTATGAAATTTAAAGAAATTATTATCAAAAAAGCAAATGTATGCTTTAAAAAACTGGCACAAAAAGCTGTTAATTATGCAGAGGATTTGCTCGGTTCCGGCACGGGCGCTGCTAAAAAGGAGCTTGCAATTGATTTTTTGTTATCGAAGCTTCCGATTTATCTAAAACCTATTATTCCTTTTTTCCGCGAAACCCTGATAAAACTGGCAGATAGCTTGATTGAAAAAGCAGTTCAACGGGCTAAAACCAGCGAATGGGGGTGTGGGATATAATGAAAAGAATTATATTACACTGGACGGCAGGGGTTTACGTTCCAAACGAAGGCGAGAAAGCGCATTATCATTATTTAATAGAGTATGATAAGCAGCATAATACTGCTAATGTCAGACCCGGGGTTTGTAAGCCTGAAGATAATTTGAATTGCTATGACGGCAAATATGCAGCGCACACAGGGGGTGGAAACACAGGTTCAATAGGGATTGCTTTATGTGGCAATTCAGGCTTCAAATGTGCTTCAAACCAAGGCAAATACCCGCTTCAAAAAATTCAATTTGAAAGAATGTTTAAACTTGCTGCAGAACTTTGCAAAAAATATGCAATTGTGATAAGCCCTGCAACGGTTTTAACCCATTATGAATTTGGCAAGCAAAATCCAAAAACAGAAAGTGCCGGAAAAATTGATATTAATTTTATCCCGTATGAACCAAACCTTGCACCAAATCAGGTTGGGGATTTCATCCGAGGGAAAATTAAGTGGTATTTTGAGAGGGTTTAAAAATAATGGATAAAGAAAGCATTTTAAAATATAGCCCTATAATTATTGTTATTATGGGCTTTTTTATTAATTATAATATTTTTGTAACCCCTGCAAATCTTGAAGAACGCTTGCACAAATTTGATGAACATATTGCGGCCACTTATGCCACAAAGGCGGAAAGTTCAAGCCAGCAAAAACAATTAGATGCGGTAATTTCAAAAATTGATAAAATATATGATTATATCATAGGAAAGCGATAATTTTTATGAAAAACTTGAAAACGGTGCTTTATCATCTTAAAGCACCGTTTTTTGTAATCTGAATTCTTTTAGGGCATTTTCTAAATATTGATATTCTTCATTTGTTACGCGCCTTGCAAACATAATTGTTTTTACTTTTTCACTTTCAGGCTTTCTATATCCCTTTTTTCTCCCTGCACCGGGTCTTTTTCCGCCATGGTTATTATTTTCTGCCATTTAAACCTCTTGAAAAATTTAATAAATGATTTATAATGAAAACACAGGGTGGCAGTTTACCAAACTAGCCAATAGCTCTGTAAGAAATTGACGTGATACTCATCTATTTTAGGTGAGTATCATTTTTTATTAAGTACAAAATCAAAAGAATTAATATTAAACTCAGATTGATTTCATTCATAATATCAATCCCCCTTTCGTTGAACTATCAGCCGAAACTGACGTATTTTATTGTTGCTGATGTTCTTTGAAAAGAGCTATCTTTTACCCTGTGCTTAAATTTTCAATGTTCCATATTTTTATTATAACATATTTGATTATATTGTCAACAAATTAATTAAGTTGAAATTGTGAAAAATTTAAAATAGAAGAAGTATCTCAAAATATCCAATTAAAATGTAAGTATTTAAATATCCTTGCGCTTTTTTGAGTTTTTATATATAATTTTTCTTGGAAATATTAAGTCGCTTTGAAAACCTTTATTGCTTCTATGATTTGGAATATTTCAGGTTTTTTCAAGAGGCTTATAAATTTTTTCACAAAAGTTCTAATATCGGGATGCAATCCCGACCACTTATAAAAATTGATAATTGAATAGTTTAGTAAATTTCGGGACGTAGCGCAGCTTGGTAGCGCACTACCTTGGGGTGGTAGGGGTCGCAGGTTCAAATCCTGTCGTTCCGAAATTTTTATATAATATAAATTAACAATTATCAGACAGGATTGCATCCTGGCACGCACGCAATTTTTTACGCTTATGCTAAAAATTAGCTGGCTGCATACCTCTCTCGTAAGGCTCATACTTTGCCAACGATAGCGGCATCGTTCCGAAATTTTTATATAAATTTTATTTTAGGGTGGGGCATGTTTACAGGTATTGATGTCAATAAAATTAATTCAAGTATTACAGATGATGCTCTTTTTGTTATAGGAAACGGGTTTGATTTAGCCCATGGGGTGAAATCTACATATTATGATTTTAAAAAATCTCTTGGAAACTATTGTTATTTAAAAGATTGTCTTGAAATCTATATTTTTAAAGACGATATCTGGGGAAATTTTGAAGACAGTCTTGCCCATTTAGACAGGGCTTTTATTTTGGATGGCATAGATACAGGCCTTGAAATGTTTGATGTCAAAGATGAATTTGATGATGATTTTTCTGCAGCCGATTATTTTCTTGCAATTGAAAATACTACAATGCCTGTTGAAACTATTGAAAAGGAGCTGCCTAAAAAATTCAGGCGATGGGTTGAAAAATTGAATATTAAAGACAAACACTTTCCGTTGGCGGGTTTATTGAATTGTCATGCGGATTACATCAATTTTAATTATACAGAATTTTTGGAGACACACTATGGAATTAACAGTGGTTGTATAAAATATATCCATGGCGACAGAAGAAATAAAAAACAACCTCTAATATTAGGGCATGGATATGATACAGACGAGCTATATAGTGATTGGCAAAATACCTTCAATGTTAAAATGCTCCCAAAAAACAGCCCTGCAAGGTTAAGATATTTTTCAAATACAGACAATGTTAAAAGATGGAAATCGCAATCAAGATATGATGCAACACAGGCTGCGGCATATAGAATAGAAGAATATTACGAAAAGGCTGCAAAAAAGACAAAAAATATTATTGAAAAAAACAGGGAATATTTTAAATCACTTTCAAGTAAAAACAATGTAATAGTTATTGGGCATTCTTTGTCTTTTGTTGACTATCCTTATTTTTTAGAAATTATAAAATGTCATCAAAATCCTGATAAAATCAACTGGTATATAAGTTTTCACAATGATGATGATATTGAGCGTATTAAAAATTTTGCAGCATTTTTAAATGTTGAAAAAGATAAAGTAAAAATCTTTAATATATAATATTATTTACCCAAAGATAGCCTTGCTATTTCATTTGGGTGGAAGCTTGCGCGGATAGAATTTATTTTTTCTTTAATGTTTTTTGGCAAATGTTTCTTTTGTTCTAAAAGTGCATAATAAAATGCTTTTGAGAGACCGTTTGAAAAACAGGTGTGTTTTTTTAAAATAATTTTGCCTGAAACAAAATCTATAAGATAAATTGTACATAGATATCCTGAAATTTCATCATCTATTATATCGGGCAAATTGTCTTGGTGAATATACGGAATGTCAATCCAATCAATGGTTTCTAGCTTTAATAAAAGAAAAACTATGTTGTTTTTGGTATAAATTTGAAAGAAAGGATTTGAATTTTTAACGGTTTCAATAAGGGTTTTATCCGGAGACTTTTTGAATATAAAAATATTTGCATGGTTTTGTTTGAAATTCATTATTGAAATTTCATTTTTAAGCTGAAATTCAGCATATATTTCTCCTGTTTTGTAGTTTTTCATCTGTTAAAAATTATAATTACAGTTCCTATAACCATTATGATGGAGCCAATTAATTTTTTCAACAGGTGACCTTCATTAAATATTTTCCAGCCTAAAAATACATTTAAAATGTTTGAAAGTTGAAATAAAGAAAGTGCAGCTGCAGTCGGGATTTTTTCAAAAATAAAATTTGTTGAATACTGCATAATAAAAACAAGGAGAGAGAGTGCCATAAAGGGAGTAATTTCTTTATTAAAACAAGTGGTTTCAAAAGCTTTTTTGCGGTTTATTTTTAAGATGATAAATGAAAAAATAAAGCCAAAAATTACCCACAACAAAAAGGATGTTGTAATATCGGATAGTAGTATTACTTTTTTTATAAAAATAGCCTCAATTGCGCTAAAGGTGAGAGCTAAAAGGCGATAAATTATATCTTTTCTTTTGAATAATGAAAGGCTGAAACCTTCTTTTGTAGTATCAAATATAAAAAAGCTTCCTGCTAATATTAAAAATATGCCTAAAATAGAAAAAGGATGCGGGATTTCTTTTATTAAAATTATTCCAAAAACTAGCCCCACAATTGCTTTATAAGAATTTATCGGCCCTAATATTGAAAGTTCTCCATATTTTAGGGCAGCAATTAAAAAAGCGTTTCCAAGTGCGCCAAAAAACCCTCCTATGAACGACCAGATTATTGTTTCAAATGAGGTTTTAGGGTAAAAAATTAAAAAAGCCGGTATGCTAAATATTGCAAGAAGAAAATAAGTTTTAAAATTTGTATTCAGGGGCGAAAAGGTTTTTGATAATCCTTTTTGTAAGGTATTAAGGCCGGAATTTGCGGTTATTCTTAAAATGGTTGCAAAAATTATTGATAACATAAAAAACATTATAGCAAAATAAAATTTTTAGAGGGTTTAAATAATGCAACTGTGTTAGTTTAGGGTTGCAACTGAAGAAACCCTTGCGCTTGGGAAAATAGGTGAATTTGATGGACTTGAGCTTGATTATGAAAAAAATTCAGGTGCATCAATGCGCGCTATTCTCAGCCAAGCGCTTACAAAAGACCCTAATGACGCAGAAACATGCTATCATGCTTCATCTATGATAACAGTTTAGGTTTATAAAATAAATTCTTTATAGCTTTTGTCAATTTTATCCTGCTCAATACCTATATAGCGCATAGTTATTTCCTGGCTTGAATGATTGAAAATTTTTTGCAGCATAGCAATGTCTTTGTATTTTTTATAATAGTGGTATCCAAATGTTTTTCTTAAAGTATGGGTACCGACTTTTTCTTCCACATGTGCTTTTTTGCAAGCATTTTTTATAATATGGTATGCTGCAAATCTTTCCATTCTATTATTAAAAATAGTTTTAAACAGAGGTGAATTTAAGGATTTACCAGCTGTAAAATTTTTAATTAAGGGTTTAAGCTTTGCATTAATTGGAATTTTTTTGAATTTTCCTGTTTTCTTTTCTACAATTTGAATATGGGTTTTATTTTTTACATCTTCCACATTTAACGCCAGAATATCTGATATGCGCAATCCGCAATTTGTACCTATTATAAAGAAAAGAAGGTTTCTTTCGCTTTGTTTTTTTAAAATTTCTTCAATCTTTTTTAATTTAGATTTACTTCTAATTGGCTCAACTGTTGTCATAACTCCTCCTTTAAAATAAACAATATTTATTTAATATTCAAAGAAGGGTCAAAAGAAGAAAATGTTTTTAGCAAGCAAGCTCAAGGCTTATTTTTGTTAATAATTGAACTATAAATATCTGCTTCCAGTTTATCTATTTTTCTTTTATCGAATTTTTCTGCCGCTAATCTGGAATTATTTGAGATTAGTTTTGAGTATTCTTTATTTTCGCATACGAATTTTATTGCTTTTGCGATTTCTTTCGGATTTTCAAATTCTTTAATCAGGTATGAATCTTTGTTATGGGTTAAATATTCGTTCATTGGTTTGATATCTGATGTAATAATCGGGGTATTGCAAGCGGCAGCTTCAATAAATACGATTCCAAAGCCTTCAGAGCGGCTTGGTGTGCAAAAAACGTCACAAGTTGAATAATAATAAGGTAAATCGGAGTTTTTAATTGTTTCTATCCAATTTACCCTGTTTAAAACCCCGCATTCTTGTGCGAGCTTGCAATATTGTTTATTTGAACCCCTGCCTACAAATGTTATTGAATAATTTTCGGGTAAAAATTGCAGCGCCCTGATATTATTGTCTATATTTTTTTGCGATGTTAATCTTCCGACGCTTAAAATATTATATTTATCATGTTCTTTTTTAAATCCTTTGTTATGGATAATGGTTTTTTTAAATGTATTTAAATCTACCCTGTTTGGCATAATTATTATTTTTGAATCCGGGATACCTCTGTTTTTTGCCAAATTTGCACAAGCTTGCGACATACATATTACATAATCTGCCTTGTCAACTTCTTTATGAAATAAACTTTCCCTGTCGTCGTGGATGCTTGACACAATTGGGGTATTTTCGGTTTTATTCTTAATAGCAAATGTTGTTGCCCAATATCCGCCATACGCTCTGATGACGTCAGGTTTTATAAGTTTAAGTGCTTTTTTGTAAATCTTGTCATCTACCCCTATAACGTGCATTCCGTATTTGTAATTTATACCTTTTTCAAGAGGACTTAATAAGAAAACTTCATCAAAAAAGCGATTGGGGTTGTAGTAAGATTGCAGCCAGTCAATTCCTTTATTATCGTACGCTTTTATTGGGTCTGATGGTATAACAACAAGCTTTCTTATGTTATTGTTATTTTTCAGTACTTCTTTTATGTAGGTTTTAATTTTACAGAAGTTGGGCTTGTTTGCAGTTTCTTTCTTTTTATATGAAAACTTAATTCCAAAAATATGAATTATTCTTTTATTGCCGATTTTTTCTTTATAAATCAATTTTGCCATATATTTGCGCAACCTCTTCTTGTTATAATAATTAGAATTTTTTTACACCTATTGTTACAAGCAAATACCCTTGCATATAGTCATCTTTGATTTTATTGTTTTGTATTAAATTCTCTAAAACGATTCTTAGTGGATGATTTTTTTCAAGAAAACTGAGCGAATGTTCAACTCCTATTGTGTATTCTTTTTCGACGCTGTACCCTGCCTGTTTGAAATCATCAACTTGGCTGTATAACGGAGTTTCAATTCCGTAAGGCCAATTTCCGCTTTCTTCCATAATTTGTTTGCCAACCCTATATGCTATGCTTGAAGCATTTGGTACAAGTGAAATCATACTTTTGCAATATGGACGCCAATGTTTTAGCATTGAAATCCTTTCTTCTTTGGTAAAATGCTCCAATAAGCCGCTATGGAATATATAATCAAATTCGTTTTCACTAAATGGCAAATCTTCAATTGCATCTGTGCAAAGAGTTTTGATATTCAAATTCAATTCTTTTGCTGCTGCCTGTGATAAATCCAGGCATTCCTTTGCATAATCCAACAATGTGACATTACAGCCCTTTTTGGCTAAGGCAAGAGAAGTTTGCCCTGTCCCGCTTCCTATTTCTAAAGTTTTTGAATTTTTGGGAATTATGTTTAATAAATCTTTTGTCTGGATGTAATAATCTTTATTTTTTATAGAATTTATCAGATTTTCAAGTTGATTTTTATTATATAAACTACCCCATTCTTCTTTTGTAAGGCGTTCATTATAAGTTTTTGGTGAGTTTATCGCCTTTCTTTTCTTTTTATATGAAAATTTTATGCCGAAAATGTGAACTATTCTTTTGTTTTTATTTTTTTCACGATAAAACGGTTTATGCTCTAAATTGTTATATACTACTTGCAGCATAAGCAAAATTTGTTGAAAAAAGTTTTTTGAAAGGCGCTTTGCAAGTTTGTATAAATTTTTATACCTTACCTCTTTTGCTACTTTGATAATTTCGTTTTTACGGGTTACAGTTAAACTTTTTTCGTGGGTTCTGTAAATATACAAATTTTCATTAATGTATGCTATATCTCCTTTTGATGCTATTCTCATCCAATAATCATAATCTTCGGCTAAAAATGTGTCTGGGTTGTATGTACCGACAAGATTTGCAATAGAAGCCCTATACATAAAACAGGCGCCAATATTGTTGGAATACAAAAGCTGTTTTGGATTTTTGCCATTATTGTTTATGGAGTATAAAAATTTGCCATCTGATGATATGACATCAAATCCAAGGGAAACAAGGGCGGTATTTTTGTTTTTATCAAGAAAGCTTGCCATATATTCAATGGCATTTTCTTTATAAATGTTATCATCAGAAGTCCAGGTGTAATATTCGCCTTTGGCATTTTTAAAGCCAACGTTTAAACTTTGCGGGAGTTTTAAATTGGTTTTATTGTTTATGATTTTAATTCTGCTGTCTTTTTCGGCGTAAGAATTTATTATATCAGGGGTAGAATCTGTTGAACAATCATTTACGATTATAAGTTCAAAATCTTTAAATGTTTGATTTAAAACGCTTTCAATTGAATCTTTTATAAATTTTTCTCCATTGAATACCGGAAGAACAATGCTTACTTTCATCTTTAATTCCTGCTGAGCATAACATTTTAAATAAAATGTTATTACTGTGATTAAAATAAGCTTGTTGAGAGGGTTTTTGGATATATAAATCAAGGGTTTGAGCTGTAACAAACTTTTACAAATAAAGTTTTTATCGGCTTTTTGTGATAGGATAGCTTTGAACGACAGGATAGTTATTAACATAACATTTTATTTAAAATGTTATGTGCGTAAGGTATGTATAGGTGAGAATATTTTTTGTAACTACAGAATATATTGATTGTGACAGCCTAAAGGTAATAGATGGGGGTTTAGCTAATTATCTATACAGAATTACACGGGTTTTGGCTCAAATGGGTCATAATGTAAACGTTTTAGTTAGAAGTACGGTTGATAAAAAAATCAATTTTAACGGTATAAATGTTGAATTTTTAAACAGGGATACAAAATTTAAAAAGACTTTTTTTGAAAAACTTATCTGGTGTTTTTTAAGGGGCAAGCAAAGAAGGAAAATCAAGGAAGAATATTTCAGAAAACGCATTGTTTCTAATAAATTAAAAGCTGAAAATAAAAAGAAAAAGATAGATATTATTCAATATGCAAGCTGTCTTGGAATAGGACAATTCCCTCTTAAAAATGTTCCATCCTGCCTCAGATTGTCTTCTTGGGCAAAGGTTCACCAATTTTGCTATGGTGTGCATAATGAAAATGAAATTGATTTTGAAACAAAACAGATTCACAATTCAAAATTTATATTTGGCCCGTCTGCGCACATTGCAAAGATATTAAAAAAAGATTTAAATTTAAAAAAAGATATTGAAATAATTGAATCACCTTATTTGGATGAAACGTTTGAATTTAATTATTCTGTTGCGGATGAAATCAATGTAAAAACGGGTGGCAAGCCATATCTGTTATTTTTTGGCTCTATCGGGAAATTAAAAGGCTGTAAAGAAATTGCTGAATGTATATATGATGTTTTAGAAAAATATCCTGATTTATATTTTGTATTAATAGGTAAAAATATTGATACAGAGGGTGTTAATTATCTTGAACTTATTAAAACAAGTGCAAGGCAATATGTAGACAGGGTTTTGCATTTTAAAGCACAGCCGCATGATATTTTATATCCTGTGATAGAAAAATCTTACGGAGTTGTTTTACCTTCAAGGACTGAAAATTTTGCAAACACATGTGTTGAAGCAATGCGCTTTCAAAAAATAGTAATTGGTACTGAAGAAAATTTTTCCCAGCTAATTGATGACGGTAAAAATGGTCTTTTGGCACAAGCCGCAAATAGCAGCAGTTTGTTTAAGAAAATATCAGAATTGATGGATATGGATAAAGAAAAGAAAACTTCCATGGAAGAGGCTGCTTTTAAAACAACGGAACGACTTAACCCTAAAACTATTGCGCAAAAGTTATTAAATTATTATGAATTTGTAATTAAAAACTGGAAGTAACGAGAGGCATTGTGAATGAAAACTAGTGTTGGGATTGTAGGATGCGGATTTATCGGGGGTGCTTTAAAAAAATGGATTGAAGAGCATAATCCTGAAATAAATCTTTTAATAAGTGACCCTTATAAGGGATATAATGATGATTTAAGCAATTCTGACATCGTTTTTGTGAGCATACATATTCCAACAGAAGAAGACGGTACACAGGATTTAACCCTTTTAAAAGAAATTATTTGCAAGCTGCCTGATAAACCTATATTCATAAGAACTACGATATTGCCCGGAACAAGCGAAAGGCTTTCAAAAGAATGTAACCGTAAAGTGCATTTTATGCCTGAATTTTTAACGGAAAGAACTGCATATCAGGATTTTTGTTCACAGCCAATGATTTTTACTGCTGAAATTGAGCTTTTAAAGAAAATTTTCGTGAATAAAAAATTTATAACAATGTCATCTTTGGAAGCAGAACTTACAAAGTATACCCATAATGTCTTTGGTGCGCTAAAGGTTACTTATTTTAACGGTATTTATAATTTGTGTGAAAAAATGGAGGCAAATTACAGAAAAATTCAGGAAGGGATATTATTGAGTGGATATATTAATGCTCCGCACACAATGGTGCCAGGGCCTGATGGTAAATTTGGCTACGGTGGTAAATGTTTTCCAAAGGATGTTAATGCATTTTGTAAAATGACCGAAGGTTTACCTATCTACGGGCTTTTGAAAGAATTAAAGCCTCTAAATATTGAATTCAGAGGAGAGGATAAATAAATGAAGCTTTTGGTTACAGGAACGGCGGGGTTTATTGGACATTTTACTGCGCTAAATCTTTTAAAAAAAGGGCATACGGTAATCGGGCTTGATAATGTTAATGATTACTACGATATAAATTTGAAGGAAGCAAGAATAGCAAATTTGCGTAAATTTGACGGGTTTATTGAGGCAAGAATGGATTTAATCGACAGAGAAAAACTTGCAGAACTTTTCAATAATTATAAGCCCCAAAGAGTGTTAAATCTTGCAGCACAGGCAGGTGTTCGTTATAGTTTTGAGAATCCTTATGCTTATGTTGATTCAAATTTAATAGGGTTTGTAAATCTGATGGAAGAGTGTAGAAACAACAGTGTTGAGCATTTTGTTTTTGCCTCAACTGCTTCTGTATACGGGGCAAATAAAAAAATGCCATGGTGCGAAACGGATGGGTGTAATCATCAATTAAGTCTTTATGCCGCAACTAAAAAAGCAAATGAAGCCATTGCTCATTCTTATGCACATCTTTTTAAAATTCCAACAACGGGCTTAAGGTTCTTTAATGCATACGGCCCTTGGGGAAGGCCTGATATGGCACTTTTTATTTTTGTTAAAAACATTATTGAAGAAAAACCCATAAATGTTTTTAATAATGGTGAAATGGTGAGAGATTTTACGTATGTGGAAGACATTGCAGAAGGGGTTTCAAAAGTTCTTTTAGGAGATTTGCCTGCAGCAGATAAAAACTGGAAGGATGATATTGCTGTTCCAGACCCGTCTTCAAGTGGTGTTGCACCGTTTAAAATCTATAATATAGGGAATTCAAAACCTGTTAAGTTGATGCACTATATTGAGCTTATGGAAAAAGAAATCGGCAAAAAAGCAATTATTAATTTTATGCCGATACAACCAGGTGAAGTTGTTAAATCTGAAGCTGATAATTCAAAATTATATGAAACCTTTGATTTTAAACCAAAAGTAACTGTAGAAGAAGGTGTACATAATTTTGTTCAATGGTACAGGGAATATTACGGGGTGTAGATGGTGAAAAAAACTATAAAAGTAAAATTTGCATCGGGTTTTGGTTCAATAGGTACAATATTGGAATATTTAGAAAAAAGGTTTAATGTCAGGGTTTTAGACAAAGACTTTGATTATTTTATTTGTAATGAATCTATTTATCGCTGTAAGGAAGATTTTTTTGAATTATTAAATTTAAAGCCCGAAGTTATAAGAATTATCTTTTGTTGGGAGGCATTATATCCTGATTTAAATTTATTTGATTATGCTGTTTGTTATGATTCTTTTGATAGTTCCAGAATATTGGCATTACCCGTTTTTGATGATAGAATCGGTCAATTATATAATACTGTAGATGAACTTGATTTATCTAAAAACAGCAAAAAACCTGAAGATATTTTGAAAGAAAAAACTAAATTTTGTAATTTTATTTATGGCAATTCTGTTTCCCATCCCACCAGAGATGCGTTGTTTTATAAGTTATCCGAATATAAACAGGTGGAATCTTTGGGAAGGCATTTAAAAAATGTTGAGATTAATGATACAAGGTTTTGTGATGACTGGGCAAAAATTAGTATTGATTTAAAGCGACCTTATAAATTTTCTATTGCTGCCGAAAATGCTTCTTTCAGGGGCTATACGTCAGAAAAAATTATCACTTCAATGATGGCAAATACTATTCCTGTGTATTTCGGAAATCCTGATATAGTAAATGAATTCAATTCAAAATCTTTTATAAATGTTAATGAGTTTAATAATCTTGATGATGTTTTAAAAAGGGTTAAAGAAATTGATGAAAATGATGATTTGTATTGTTCAATAATGGCTGAACCGTGGAGAACTCCGGAACAAAAAGAGAGACAGAAAAAAGCCAATGATAAATATCTGAATGGTTTGTATAATATTTTTGAGCAGGAGTTTAACAAAGCACACAGACGTCCTCAAGGGTGTTGGGCAGATTATCTCTATCCCGGGTTTTTTAAAAGCTTATCGGCTCAAAAACAGCCTGAAAGAAAAATTTCATTTGCTGAAAACTTATTTTCTGTTAAAAATGACTCTTCTAAACAGTATAAGCTTATTCGTTTTTTTGGCGTCAAAATTACAATTAATAAAAATAAAAAGCATTTAAATCCATAAGGAGAAAATTTATGATAGAGAAAACAATACCTTTGTTTAAAGTTTATGTGTCAAATGATGTCGATGAACCTCTTTTAGAAACAATTCATAGCGGCTGGATTGGCGAGGGTCCGAGAGTTCAGGAGTTTGAAGCGAGTTTGAAAGCATATGCAGGTAATGACAAGCTTGTGACTTTAAATTCAGGAACTTCGGGTTTGCATCTTGCATATCATATGGCATTGCATCCAAACGATTACAAGGGATATTATAATTCAAATACTGATGAGATAATTTCAACACCTATAACTTGCACAGCCACAAATACCCCGATTTTAAGCAACGGTGCAAAAATTGTTTGGGCAGATGTTGACCCCATCACAGGCTCAATATCATCTGAAGATATTGAAAGAAAAATTACAAAAAACACAAAAGCTGTCACAATGGTGCATTGGGGCGGCAACCCTTGCGATATTGATAAAATAAATAAAATTGCGCATGATGCAGGAATAAAAACGGTTGAAGACGGTGCACATTCTATGGGTATGGAATACAAAGGTCAAAAATTCGGCAATCATTCGGATTTTTCAATGAACTCTCTTCAAGCAATAAAGCATATAACTTCCGTTGATGGCGGTCTATTGTGGATGAAATCGGAAAAAGACTTTGAAAGAGCAAAACTTTTGAAATGGTATGGAATAGATAGAACCATTAGGGAAGGTATTGATTTAAGATGTGAAGTAGATGTGCCGGAAGCCGGATACAAATTCCACATGAACGATGTTTGTGCTGTTATAGGAAATGCTAATTTTAAACATCTGTCCGAAATTTTATCTAAACACAGGGAAAATGCCAAATTTTATGATGAAGCATTTAAAGATGCTGCAAATATTACAATTGTACCCGAAAATCCTGACGGCAAATCTGCTTATTGGTTATATACAATACATGTGAACAATAGAGATGAATTGATGTCGAAATTAAAAGAATTGAACATTATGGCTTCAAAAGTTCATGCAAGAAATGATACCCACTCAATGTTTGCGGAATTTAGAACAAACCTTCCTGGTGTTGAGCAGTTTAATAAGACACATCTTTGTATACCTGTGGGCTGGTGGGTAACCAAAGAAGACAGGGAATATATAGCTGAGCAAGTTATAAAATATGCAAGATAAGGGTTCTATTATGAAAAATGAGTTAAGAAAAATAGTTAATATAGTGTTTAAAAATAATGTATTGTATAAAAAACTGCATATATTATTCTTATATTTTAAAAAGAAGGAGCTAAACCTGCATTTGTGCTGTGGTCGCCTGTACGAAAAGGGCTGGGTTAATATTGATGCAAATCCGTCCGTGAAAACAGACCTAATTATGGATATGATTGATGTAAAAAAATATTTTAGTAATCATTCAATAAAAAATATTAAAATAATTCACGGCCTTTCGTACCTCAGATTTCATGAAGCTCTGGATTTTTTAAAAGACTGCTATAATCTTCTTGAAAATGACGGAAGGCTTATTATAGAAATTCCTGATATAAAAAAGCTTTCAAAAAATATTTTAGGTGTTGACTCTTTGTGTGATGAAAAGGGCTATTTGTCATATATTGAAGCACTTCGTGCAATATATGCTTTTGATTTGGGTGAACATCAAAATAAAGTTAATTATATTACATACAAATTTGGTTGGTCTGCCGAGCATTTAAAATACGAGCTTGAAAAATTGGGATATAAAAATATACAAATAGAAAATCCTGAATATCATTGTCAATTGTGTAATAGAGATTTTAGATTAATTGCATCTAAATAATGGGAAAAATATGAAATTTCAGAATAAAAAAATAGCTTTTTACACCGCTACGGATAAAAATACCGGTTCTACGCGCATAAGAGTATACGATATAGCAGATGAACTTATTAAAAGAGGTTATAACGTTTCAATAAATGAGAATTTAAAAGAGGCAGATATTATTGTTTTCCAAAAAAGTATTTACAATTGTCTCAAAAAGAAATTTTTCAGGTTTATGCGCAGCGACAAATTTATTGTATTTGATATAGATGATTTGTACACGGATAAACATTTGTATCTGATATTTAATTCGGATTTTGTAATTACAAGCTGTCAGTATATGAAAGAGCAGTATCTTAAATATAATAACAATATAGGGGTTCTGGGTTGTACCCCCGATGTAATTGATGAAGATATGCCACTTGGACAGTATAATTTATCCAATCCAAAAATAGGTTGGTTTGGAACTTTAACAAACTATGAAATATTGAAATCTAAAAATATTAACGGCGTCACTGCTATCACGAAAGGCGGAGATATTGAATGGTCTTTAGATACTGTGGACAAAAATATACAAAAGTTTGATTTAATTGTACTTCCGCAGTTAAAAAATCCGGCAGGACTTGCGAAAGATAACTGCAGAATGTTAAAAACACTTTATCTTGGTATTCCTGCTTTGGTTAGTGACATTCCGGAATATGTAAGACTTGCTGAGTTTTTGGATTATCCGAAAGATTTTATCGTAAAAGATAATGAAGATTGGAATGAGAAGATTGAAAAAATAAAATCTGGCGAGATAAAATTTGATTTTGATTTTGTTGAATGCAGAAAAAAAATAAAGGAAACTTACGGCAGAGAGGCAATTGTTAATCAATGGATTAATATTGTTTCCAATGCCTATAAATCTGGAAATATCGTAAGACATATCATAAAACTTATTCGATTTTATTTTGCAAAAAGGGTAAAAAAAATATTTAAAAACTAATACTTTAAAATTTCTTAAGTTTTGTAAAGATGGGACGGGGAAAGTATAAAGATTTTTAAAAATATGTCGAAACCTTAAAAGTAAAATAATTTACAAGAGTTTTAAAGAGTAAATATTTTTACAACAATAAAATACAAACGAGGTATGACAACAAGAGGCAGTTTTGAAAATGAGAAGACGACGCATCCACCTTATCAAGGCGAAAACGACAATGAAGGCTATTAAAATAAGATTGCTCCAAATTATGGTGTAATTTAAAGCAATCTTATAAGAAAATATTTTATCCAACAAAAAGGAATGTTTTATGTTTTTTATATTACTTCTTATCGGTAACTTTAATTATGTGCCAGCCGAAATCAGTTTCGACAGGTTCTGAAATCTCGCCTTTAGGCAAATTAAAAGCAGCAGTTTCAAACTCAGGTACCATTTGACCGCGGCCAAAATATCCTAAATCTCCCCCTCTTTGGCCTGAAGGACATTTAGAAAATTGTTTTGCCATTTGTGCAAAATCTTCCCCGCCTTCAATCCTGTTTTTGAGGCCTGAAGCTTGTGTTTTTGTTTCAACAAGAATGTGTGATGCTCTCACCTGTGTATAGTTTTTTGCATTTGCATCGATTGAATTTTTAGCGTCGCTCATAGTTACTCCCATCATAATTAAAAATGTAAAAATAATGCCTGTTAAAGTTTTTTTCATTTAAATTTTCCTCTTTTTTTATTATAATACCTGTTTTTAGTGTTAAAATAAAGTTAAATTTTTTAAATTGCCGCTTTAAGCTAATTAAATGAAAGAAAATTTATGAGCAAAAATAAAACACTCCTTGATATAATAGGTCCTTCTATGATTGGGCCATCCAGCTCTCACACTGCAGGCGCCTGCAGGATAGGCTTAATGGCGGGCAGGATATTTGGCAGCACCATAAAAAGGGTCGATTTTACCTTGTATAATTCCTTTGCAAAAACAGGGTTCGGTCATGGAACAGAGCTTGCACTGTTAGCTGGCGTTATGGGGTTTTATCCTGATAATCCGTTATTAAAAGATGCTGATAAAATTGCAAAAGAAAATGAAATTGAATTCAATTTTCATTATAAGGCAGATTATAGCGTGCATCCAAATACTGTTGATATTAGCTTTTTGGGCGAGGATGAAGTAAAAGTGACAGGGGCTTCTCTTGGTGCAGGAGAAATTTGTATAAATAAAATCAATGGATACAAGTTTGATTTAAGAGGGGATTACACTACTCTTATTTTAATTTATAAAGATGCGCCAGGAGTTGTATATAGAGTAACAAATTTGATACAAAGCCAGAACGTAAACATTGCTTCAATGCACTGCGACAGGAACGCCAAAGGCCAGGTAGCTTCTATGGGTATAGCGCTTGATAATGAGGTTTCAGAATATACTCTTAAAAAATTATCTGAAATTAACGATATGTATTTTATTAGAAAACTGGAAAAAATTGTGTGATGGATATAAAAACATTTAAAGAACTTATAGATGCATTAAATGAGGCAGGAACAGCCGATATTTATTCTTTTGTGCAGAAAAATGAAGCAGAATTTTTGGAAATTTCGGTTGAAGAATTCAGAAGAAGAGTGAAAAACATTTTAAACACAATGAAAGAAGCGGTTTCAAACGGCTTAAAAACTAATGAATTATCTAAAAGCGGCTTATCTGGCGAAAATACTGCACTTGTAAAAGAGGCAATTGAAGCCTTAAAACTTGATGGGGCAAGGTTTTCAACATTGTCTCCTGTTCAAAAAAAAGTGATAATCTATACTCTATCTGTTATAGAGGAAAATGCAAGGATGGGAAAAATTGCAGCCTGCCCTACGGCTGGTTCTTGCGGAATAGTGCCTGGTGTATTAATTGCGCTTGGCGAAGAATTAAGTCTACCTAATGAAAAACTTGTTGATGCACTTATTTTAGCAGGTATAATCGGTGAAATTGTATCATCAAAAATGGCACTTGCTGGTGCTGTTGCAGGGTGTCAGGCAGAATGCGGTGTAGCTGCGGCTATGGCGGCAGGTGCAGTATGTTTTATTTTGGGAGGCAGAAATGAAGATATTTTAAATGCCTGTGCGCTTTCTTTAAAGAATATTTTAGGGCTGACCTGTGACCCTGTGAGCGGGCTTGTTGAAGTACCTTGTGTAAAAAGAAATGTTTTTATGGCGTTCAATGCGCTTGTTGCAGCTGAATTATCGCTATTTGGAGTGAAATCTAAAATTCCATTGGATGATGTTGTGGATGCAATGAAGGAAACAGGTGAACTTATGGCCGTGTCTTTAAAGGAGAGTTCTGAAGCTGGGCTTGCAAAGACAAAAACAGGTATAGAAATTGAAAAGTTTTTAAAAGAAAAATTTACCCGATGATTTTCATAGCGTTTTGAAAGATATTTTCAGGAGTCTGGTTTTCTTTGATTAAAATTGAATTATAAAATTTCGGGTTTGGCGCCCATCTTCCAAGGGTTATATCTTCATAAAAGACAGCAATTAAAGGAACGCTAACGGCATAGCCAAGATGCATTGTTCCTGTATCAACACTTATAAGACATTTTGAAAGTTTTAAAATTTCTGCAAGCTCTAAAATAGAAGTTTTATCGGTTAAATCAATAAAATCTGCCCCTTGTTTCTTAAGGTTTTCTGCATATTCTTTGGAAACTGCCCCTGCGCCTGTAAAAACAACCTTATATTTTGTATTTTTATTTATTAAATCAATCAAGCGAACGGCATCTTTTAAGGGCATATCCTTTGGCGGATTTTTTGTAGTGGTGCAAAGAGAAATATATTTTTCACCTTCAAAAAGCATGTTATCTAAACTATTTGGAATTTTACCTTCAGCTTTAAATTTTATCGGGCAGTCAACCAATTTTTCTTTTGTAATTTTATTTAAAAGGTTTAAAACCTGGGTTTGGGATGGGGTATTCAAATCAAATTTTTTGCCGTTAGATATTTTTTTAGAGCCTAAAAATACACTTGTCCAGAAATTTCTTGTATTTTTATAGGCTATAATTGAAATATCAGGATGTTTATATTTAAAATCTTTTATAAATTTGAAAAATCCTTTAATGCCCTTATGTTCGCCTTTTTTGTCGTAGATTATAACCTCATCAACGCAATCCTGGCCTTTTGCTGCTTCATAAAACGGTTTATTTACAATAAAAACGGTTTTTGAATTCGGGTAAAGCCTTTTTATGTTTTGACACAAGGAATTGCATATTAAAACATCCCCAAAACAGGATGTGTTGAATATTAAAAATATTTTTTCTTTATCTTGCATATTTTTCATTATTTTTCAAAACTCGATTTTTCTGGAAATTTTGCATCTAATATTTCTTTAACCAGCTTTCTTGCTTCATTAGTGGTCTTTAGTGTGTCATTTATACAAAGCAATTTTGCTTTTGTGTTTTTAATTTTTGGAATTTTTTTCATAGTTGCAGAAATAAATTCACTGTCTGGTGTTTTACCTGTTAATTTTTCAAAGAAATTCAAGGCTACATTTTTCGCTAAAGCCTCATTTTTTGCTATTGAATAATATGAAATGACGCTTCTTTGCATATCGGAAAAATCTCTGAAACGATTGTTGGTTGTGGCATCAAACTGTTCTTTAAATACTTCCTTACATTCTTTAAATAAAGATTTTTTGTAGCTGTCTGCATTGTGGTGTGGAAAATATGGAACCTCTACCCCGAATTTTTCTTTTACAAGAGAGTATGCTCTATAAATCATGGCGCCATAAAGGTGTTTATATTCTTTATTTTTCTTTATTTTGGACCCAAGCCTGCAGATTGGTTTTTCACCTTCAAAGAAAAATTCAGGCTCCATTTTGTTCCAAAAAAACATATCATCATTTGCATATATAAAAAATTCAGATAGTTCCTTAATTTCCGATATTCCATTTTCTATTGCAGCTGCATTATAAAGAGGCAGCTTATCATTTGGAAGAATTTCTTTATGGTCAACTATTTTTACCCTATCGTTATTTGTATCAAGCCAATCAGGGGTCTGGTTATCTGTTATAATAAAAATCTTTCTAATCCAGGGGATATTTTTTTCAGCAGAGCGCAGAGAATATTTTAATTCATCGTTGTTGAAAAACCTGCATATTGAGATTGCATCTTTATTGCAATCTTTAGCGCTTTCATCAAACTCGGCTTTTCTTTTTGCCCAAGCAGGGTCTTTATCATCCACCCAGGTGTATACTAAATCTATTTCCATAAAATTTCTCTCAAAATAACTTCCACATCATTTTAACATAAAAAGTTTCTTAAAATTCTTTCTTAATAATTGTGGCAATTTTTTTTATTTTTATTTTTTATAAAGTATAATAAAATTGTAAAAAGGTCAAAAGATAGTTATGGAACAAGAGTTTAATAATAAAGAAGATATTGTATCTGATATAAAAACTGCAGCTTGCGGTGAAAAAAAACAGCAGACAGAACAAAATATTGCCGCAACATCACCTTTTGAAGCGGATAAACAAATAAAAGACAGATTTTTGCTTGCAGAAATTGAAGAAATCAAGGCGGATTTAGCGGATGCAATAAGCAGAAATGATATTAGAGAAATTTTTGATTATTTCAACATCGGGGTTTTTATCCAAAGAAATGGTTTATTTGGTCTTTCTGAATATAGGCAGCCTTCAAAAAATATTACATATTCTGATATCGGAATTGATGAAGAAAAATTGATTGAAAATGTTGTAAAAATAAGTGGTAATGCTGATTTTCGTCATTCTTCGCTTAAAAATTTTGGAAAAATATTATCTATCGGTGGTTGCGCTGATTTTCGTCATTCAAATTTCAGGCCGGATATGAATTTACCAAAAATTGACGGCAAAATTATTTTTTATGAGCGCCAAACTTTATTGCAAGGGCTTTTAATTAAATTGTTTTCTGAAATCAGGCATTTGTTTAAAAAATAATTCTGTTAAAATATTGTTGACTTAAAGCTGGCTCCAGGTTTTATAATTCTTTTATGAAGATAAAAGGAATTATTTGTTATGAAAAAAATACTTATTTTGTTTTTATTAACAATGATTTTAACCGGAGGTAAAGTTATGGCAGGGGAAAATTTAACAACAAAGCAGGCAAATATTGTAAAAATAGCATCTTATACTGCTGCTGGAGATTTAGAAAAGCTGAAAGGTGCCTTAAATGCTGCCTTGGATGATGGTTTAACCGTAAATGAGATTAAAGAAATTTTAGTTCAAATGTATGCTTATTGCGGTTTTCCAAGGAGCCTAAACGGTATTGGCGCATTTATGAATGTTCTTGAAAACCGTAAAGATAAAAATGATAAAATTGGCGAAGAAGGCAAGATTCTTCCAAAAGATATGGATAAATTTGCTTATGGTGACAAAGTGCAGGTAGAATTGACAGGAGACCATGTGAAAGGTGCTTTATTTGATTTTGCACCTGCAATTGATTCCTATTTAAAAGAACATCTTTTTGCAGACATTTTTGCACGCGGTGTTTTGACTAATCAGGAAAGAGAAGTGGCAACTATTGCCGCACTTGGGTCTATGAGTGGTGTTGAGCCGCAGCTAAATGCGCATATTGAAATGGGTAAAAATACGGGGCTTAATGAAAATCAAATAAAAGAAATTTTAACTCTTGCAAGCATGCCAAAGGCTGAAATGTTTGGAATTGGTGAGCTAAACGTCGATTATGCAAAATATTTTAAAGGAACAAGTTATTTAAACGCTCTATCAAAAGAGCAGCTTAATATTGCAAATGTTACGTTTGAACCTGGATGCAGGAATAACTGGCATATTCATCATAAGGGAGGGCAAATTTTAATCGCAGTGCAGGGAAGGGGCTATTATCAAGAATGGGGAAAACCCGTAAGAGAATTGAAACCTGGAGATGTTGTAAATATACCGGCTGAAATAAAACATTGGCATGGGGCGGCTAAGGATAGCTGGTTTTCTCATCTTGCACTTGAAGTACCCGCAGAAAGCTCTTCAACAGAATGGCTGGAAGAAGTTTCAGCTAGCGAATATAATAAGTTAAGATAAAAAAATACAGGGAATTGATTTTCCCTGTATTTTTATTATTGATATTAACTTCTGCTGGTTAATTTTTTGAAGGCGCGTTCTCCTTCTTTTGCCATAGCCATTTTCTTAACAACGGTGCTGTCAGCTTTATATTGATTTCCGATACTTTGACCCTATGGGGCTTTAGGGTATGTAGTTTTTTCTTCTGTATCTCCATTTGGATATGTTGTTATTGTAATGACAGGCTCTATTGATGATAAATGAAGTATATTGCCGTTTTTGTCTTCATATGAATTGGTTCTGGTTTCAATTATTGTACCATCTTTTTTATATTGAAATTCAGAACGAATTATTGTGTAATAGTTTTCGCCCATACTAGCTGTATTGAGCCTTCTTTCTTGTTGTTTTACAATCTTGCCATCTTTATATTCTTTTGTTATGACGCTGGCTGCTTCATCCGGGTCTTCACCTATGCAGAAATTCCCCATTCTTATTGTAGTGCTTTTAACGATTGTATCATTTTCGTATATTTCAATTGTTTTACTATTTCTGTCTTCAGTGGTAACAGTTTTTTTGTTCCCGCTATATTCGGTTGTAATTGTTGTTATTGTAATGACAGGCTCTATTGATGATAAATGAAGTATATTGCCGTTTTTGTCTTCATATGAATTGGTTCTGGTTTCAATTATTGTACCATCTTTTTTATATTGAAATTCAGAACGAATTATTGTGTAATAGTTTTCGCCCATACTAGCTGTATTGAGCCTTCTTTCTTGTTGTTTTACAATCTTGCCATCTTTATATTCTTTTGTTATGACGCTGGCTGCTTCATCCGGGTCTTCACCTATGCAGGAATCCCCCATTCTTATTGTAGTGCTTTTAACGATTGTATCATTTTCGTATATTTCAATTGTTTTACTATTTCTGTCTTCAGTGGTAACAGTTTTTTTGTTCCCGCTATATTCGGTTGTAATTGTTGTATCACTTACGGGGCTGCCAGCTGCTTTATATGGGTATTTAATTTCCTTTTTTGTATTACCGTTCGGATATGTTGTGATTGTGGTAATTGGATCTTCTGATGTTGAATAATCTAAATCGCTGTCATTATGTCCGTATGAATAAGTTATAGTTTCAATTATAGTGCCATCTTTTTTATAGGTGAATTCCGAATGGTTGATTTTGTAATTTCCTCCTTCAAGGAAAATTTTTTCTTCGCTTTCTAAAACTCTGCCTTTTTTATCTTTTTCCAAGATTGTAACTGCAGAATTTGTTTTATCATTTTCTTTGTTTTCCACACTGGCAGAAATTTGAGTTGAACTATAATTTTTAGTTTCAGCATTTGCATCTGTCGCTCTTGCTGTAATAGGAAGGCTAAGAAGCCCTGCGGCTGCAAGACCTATAATGCCTAATTTTGCTGCTTTACCACCCTTTTTGCCTGAAAATGAAACAGAGTCATATTGATTATTTTGTGTTAAATATATTCTGTTGTTTACCGCCTGTTTTGAACTTGCGTTCAGCATAATGCCCGTATGCAAATTGATACCGATTTTGTTCATTTCTTGTTCCTCCAGATATAGTTTGCTAATATATTATGTTCGGTATAAAAACTGTAATTTTTTATTTTTGCTATATTCTAAAAAATATATTAAAAAAAGGGATTTAATCCCTTTTTTGTTTGCATTTTATTAATAATTGTTTGCTTTTATCATAAAAAAGCTTTGAGGATGTGCGCATACAGGGCATACATCAACAGCTTCGTCTCCAGTGTAAGAATATCCACAGTTAGCACATTCCCAAACAACAGCTTTGGGTTTCTTAAATACTTCTTGTTTTTCAATGTTTTCTAATAGCTTCCTGTATCTTTCTTCATGGTCTTTTTCTATGTTTGCAACATTTTCAAAAAGCGATGCTATATCATTGAAGCCCTCTTCTCTTGCTTCTTTAGCAAATTTTGCATACATATCTGTCCATTCAAAATTTTCGCCGTTTGCCGCATCTTTAAGATTTTCAATTGTAGAAGGAACAGAGCCGTCATGTAATAATTTAAACCAAATTTTAGCATGTTCTTTTTCGTTGTTTGCGGTTTCTTCAAAAAGTTTTGAAATTTGCACATAGCCGTCCTTTTTAGCTTTTGCTGCATAATATGTATATTTATTTCTGGCCTGTGATTCTCCTGCAAATGCTTCTTGTAAATTTTTTTCTGTTTTAGAACCTTTTAAATCCATCTTATACTCCCAAAGTCTTATTTTTTGTAATTAAAAAGCACCTTAAAGGTGCTTTATTTAAAAAATGGCGGGGACGACGGGTATCGAACCCGCGACCTCATGCGTGACAGGCATGCACTCTAACCAGCTGAGCTACGCCCCCATCCATTAAATTTCTTATTAAATTATCAACATGATTATTGTATCAAATAAAATTATATTGTCTATAATTTATTTAGCGTATACGCTTACTTGTTTTCTATCGCGTCTGTGCGGTTCGAATTTAACCACACCGTCGATTAAAGCAAATAAAGTATCATCTTTACCGATGCCTACATTTTTACCGGGATGAAACTTTGTTCCTCTTTGTCTAACAAGTATATTGCCAGCAAGCACGTTTTCGTTGCCAAATTTTTTGACACCTAATCTCTGTGCTTCTGAATCTCTTCCGTTCTTGGACGAACCTACACCTTTCTTATGTGCCATTATTCTTCTCCTGCTTCATCTTGTGCTTTTTTACCAGCTTTTGTATTGATTTTATTAATCATAACGCGGCTGTATTGTTGTCTGTGACCTTGTTTTTTTCTGTATCCTTTTTTGGGACGTTGTTTAAAAACAATAATCTTTTTTGCTTTGTCATTTTTTACGATTGAACCTTCAACCAAAGCACCTTCCACATAGGGTTGACCAACTTTTGATTTTTTGCCGTTTACCAGCATTACAATCTTGTCGAAAGTTACTTTGTCGTTTTCTTTGGCGTCAAGAAGCTCGATATCAACATATCTGCCTTCTTCTAATTTGTATTGCTTGCCGCCTGTTTCAACTATAGCATACATTTTGTCGTTTTCCTTTCTAAGGTTTTTAGGGACTGTAACCATTTAATATGGTATTTAGACACAGCCAACCTGTCTCAACATAAAAATATTATCCCAAGCAAAACCTGCTGTCAATGTTTAACAATTGAAATTTTGTTTAAATTTTTATACTATTTGTGTAGGCCTAGAGCCAGACGGTTTTCAGGGGAAGTTTTTCTACAGTAAGCTCATAAATTCCCTCTGTGCCTAAATCCTCAAAGCATATTGGCGTACAAGCCTTGATGCAAGCCTGAAGAACACATGCTATGCCTCCGTTTGCCTTGAAATAAAGCTTATTTAAGCCGTTTATCGTTCTATCGCCCTTGCCAATTGTAGCCAAAACACCTCTTTTATATAAAAGAGGTGCATACTTATCCATGCGCTTTGACGTTGTAGGACCCACGGGGCCTATGATTTCACCGTTTGAAGCAGGGCAGGGGCCTGCATAAAATATAATTTTATTTTCTAGTGATAGGGGCAAAGTCTCGTTGTCATCTATCATTTGAGCTAATCTTTTATGGGCAGCATCACGTGCAGTTATAATTTTACCTGAAAGTAGAATTTCTTCACCATTTTTTAAATTTGTTAGCGCTGATATGTCGTCCGTCCTTATCTCTCGTGCATTTGAGACGATTTCAACATCGCTATATTTTTCAAACCCCTTTGTATATTGAATTTCACCGTTTATGATTTTTGCCGATGTACTTCTTAGCGAGTGACAGCTTATGTTTACACATACAGGAAGGCAGGCAATGTGAGTTGGGGCGGTTAAAATGCGGGTTTCAAAAACATTTTTTATATCAAAGTCGACAGTTTTTCCTACAAACAATGCCTTTTTAGCTAAAAATGCTGCAGTTTCTGCACATCCGCCTGCACCAATTCCTATACACATAGGCGGGCAAGCATTTTCACCTGCATTAATGGCGCATTCTTTAGCAAAATCAAGTATTTCAGATAGCTCTGTAGTAGGGTTAAGCATCTTAAGAGTGGTCATATTTTCTGCACCGCCTCCCTTAATTCCAACGAGGATACTGATTTCAGCTCCGCCAACAATATTTATATGGATAAGCCCCGGGGTGTTGTCGCCCTTGTTAGACCTGTCATAGAGGACATCTTTAACAGTAGATTTTCTGTAAAATTTTTCTTTATAACAGTCTGCAATTGCTTTATTTATGATGCTTTCAACGTTCTCGCCTTCTAGAAAAATATCCTGTCCTATTTCAAGGTAAACAAGCACCTGGCCAGTGTCTTGGCAGAGAGGTCTTTTATTTTTTTGTGCAAGGTGAGCATTCTTTAAAATTTTATCTTTATAATCACAATTAAAATTTGAAAGTTTATTATAAACCCAGGAGGGTAAATTTGTATTTGCGGTTTCAATTAAATTATAAACAGCATTATAGATAATTTTTGTATCCAAATTTTGCCTTAAAGTCATAATTTTAAAGCTCCTCCGTTAAAATTTATTTATAAAATTGACTTTCATAAAAAAGATAATATCATATATATTATGAGGATGATACAAAAATTAAAAGCTTTAGAAAAAGCTGTGGTTTTTTTAAGATGGGCAACTGATGCCCAGTTTGGGAAAATTAAATATGTCGGGGAAGATTTCATTGAATTTGAGGTTTTAGATACCGATTCTATGGAATATACGGAAACCGTTCTAATTAATTCGCAATTGCTTTTAGAGGTTATGGTTTCAGGTTTTGAAGTATCCAGAATTATTGCTGAAATTTCCCATAAAATGGAAATTGTAGATTTAGGGAATATATAGAAATACCGTTGTGTTTTTATGCCGGTATTTCGGCACATAAGCAGTGGATTCCGCCGTGGCATTTTTCCAAAATCTGTGCGATATTGTCGTAAATTATGGGGTCTGCTTTATCCGCACCTTCAATAAAATAGATATTTTCGGGCTTAATATATTCTTTTACGGAGTCTTTGAATTTTGATTCAAAATCAAGCCCCAGCTCCTGTGCGAGTTTAGGTGTAAGTCCGAGTTCTTCAAGCAGGTTTGTTTTGTTTGAAATATAGACTATTTCGCCGTTTTTATCCGTTGCTGCAACTGCATTTATAAAATTTAGTTTGTGTATAAGATATCCGTGGACATTGAAGCGTGAAACTCTGTCATGGTATATTCTTCCAGCCGTCCTTACCACTTCATACCCGTTTCTTTGCAAGGTTGAAATTACTTCATCTGTGTCTGCAAAGTTCCCCGATTCGCGTGCTGAGCGCATATTTTTGATGATTGTGCAAAGTTTTTTATATATTTTATCAAGCCAATCTTTTTTGCCTTGGTGCATAAAGCTTTCCAATTTGTCCTTTGCCGCTTCCAGCATGCTTAACGTCATATTGTCATCAGCTACAATAACAACATTGTTTTTTAGTGGTCTTACAAATAAGTCTATATGAAAATCCGCCTGCGGAAGCACTGTTATATCGCTTTTTTTAAAAAGCCCCCTTGCTTTTCCGTATTTTTCAGAGCTTCCCATCAATATTTTTTGCGCATCGCCATCTTGTAATAAAAATAAATTTCCACCTGAGATAAAATCTCTAAAAGGTACATCTTTTCTTCCTATATGAAACATCTCACAAAGTCTTTGATGATTTATGCCTTCCGGTTTTTCTATAAGCATTTTATCTTTTGTAAAATATAAAATATCCTGAACCCAGGGATGATCATATTCTAAATTTTCGCCGGTGATTGCATTTAATATTTTTCTTAAAAAGGAAGGATTTTTACAGGGCTTTTTATCTGCTAATCTGCTTTCGCATATCACATCAAAACCGTGTTTATCTCCTATTGCACTCATTTGCGACGCAATTTTTGACATATCAAAGCCGATAGAGTTTCTCATAACAACGCCCTTAAGCGCCCTTGCGTTGTATCCGCCAAAGCTTACTCTGTTATTTATCTGTAAACTGTTCATACGGGTTATAAAACCCGGGAAATTATTTTGTTGCCAAAATAAAAATTAAATTGGTAAATCTATATAAAAACAAATTTTATTTTTATTTTTTGTGTGGTAAATTTTGCCATTTAAGCTTAGAAGAGTATCTTTTATGATTTGAAGTCCAAGCCCTGTGGATTTTTCTGTGATTCTTTCTGTTGCTGTATTTGTAATGCAAATAGAGGCATATTTTTTATTTTTAGAAACCTCAATTTTTATTTCTTCAGAATTTGGCGAATATTTGACAGCGTTTGTAAGAAGGTTTAAAAAAACCTGTCGCACAGCTTCTTTGTCGGCATTAACATTAATTGCATCATTGTTTGTAATTAAATTTAATTTTAGATTTTTTTCTATAATTAAAAGCTTAAGTGCCAATATTTCTTCATTTATAATATTCAGTATATTGAAATATTCTTGTTTCATCTGGTATTTGCCTTTTTTAAGAGAGTAATTCCCCATCAAGTTTTCAATATAGTCTAAATTATGCCTGTTTACTTTATATATATCGTTTAAAAGCTCTTGGGTAGGTGTATTTTGCAGGTTTTCCAGCGCTATATTTATGCTTAAAATCGGGGATTTGATATCATGGAGTATATTTAAAACAAACTCTTCATTTTTTTCTTCAACGCTTTTCATAAAAATATTTAAACCTGCGGTTTAATATTTTACATTCTCTTTCAGGCTCTCCTGTAGGGCGATTTTTAAAAACTATTTACAAGTAATTGTGATTGGGTACAATATTAAAAGAGATATTAGTAAGTTTGTAAGAGGAAAAGATGATTAAACTTAATTACAAAAATGTTACTCAGGAAGTAATCGGGGCAGATTACGGGCTTGATATCGAAAGAGAATTCAGCGAATACGCTCCAAAAATTGAAAATATCATTAAGGAGTTGAATTCAAGAAAAGATAAACCCGGTCAATGGCTTCAATGGATGAATCTTGGTTATAACGAAGAAACCGTGTGGTATGTTAAAGAATATGCTGCTATGGTGGAAGGCCGTTTTGATAACATTCTTGTATTAGGTATTGGCGGTTCTGCTTTAGGTGGAATTGCGGTAACTGAAGCATTATTAAAGCCTTATTGGAATTTGCTTTCAGCTTCAGACAGAGGCAATTGCCCGAGAATTTTCTTCCTTGATAATATTGACCCTGATCAAATTAATGCAATGCTTAACATGCTTGATTTAAGAAGAACTCTTGTAAATGTAATTACAAAATCCGGCTCAACAGCTGAAACAATGAGCCAGTTTATGATTATAAAAGACAGAATGCAAAAGCTTTTAGGGGATGATTACAGAAAAAATATTGTTGCAACAACAGATAAACAATCCGGTATTTTAAGACAAATTGCAAATGAAGAAGGCTACAAAACTTTTGTTGTGCCAGATGATGTTGGCGGAAGATTTTCTGTATTTTCAGCAGTTGGCTTAGTGCCTTTTGCACTTGTGGGTATTGATATTGATGAAATTGTTGAGGGTGTAAAAACTATGGATTTAGCCCTCAAAAATACGGATATCAGGAAAAATATTGCAGCACAAAATGCTTTAATTCACTATTTAATGGATACTAAAAAAGGCCATTATTTATCAGTTATGATGCCATATTCAAGCAGATTAAAATATGTTTCAGATTGGTATGTACAGCTTTGGGCTGAATCACTTGGCAAAGAAGTTGATAACAATGGAAACAAGGTAAATGTTGGCCCAACACCTATTAAAGCACTTGGTGCAACTGATCAGCACTCTCAAATTCAGCTTTATAATGAAGGTAAACACGATAAAATTATTAACTTTATTCGTGTTGAAGAATTTGATACAAGACTTGAAATTCCAAAAATCTTTGATTGCACAGGTGTAAATTACCTTGGCGGTAAAACAATTAATGAATTAATTAATGCTGAGGCTGATTCTACAGCAGTTGCACTGGCTGATTTTAAACGCCCGAATTTGACAATTTCAATGCCTAAAGTTAATGCTTATTATTTGGCACAATTGTTCTATATGCTTGAAGTGCAAACTGCAATAGCAGGTGAATTATATAATATCAATACGTTCAACCAACCGGGTGTAGAACAGGCTAAAAATTATACGTATGCGCTTATGGGAAGAGCAGGGTATGAAGAATCAAGAGAAGAATTAACCAGCAAGATTGGAAGATAGCCTCTCTATATTAAAGGAAATATTTAAAAAGCTCCGTTAATCCGGAGCTTTTTTATTTTTTTAGATAAACTTTCAAATGTGCCGGTTTCAAGTTTGTCAAAGCAGCCTGTTTCAAAGAGTTTAAGAGCTTTTTACTTGCTAAGTTTTTCTTCTATACGTGCAAGTTCACAACTTTCTTTTATATTGAATTTATTTTCTAAAACCATTTTGTCCTCGAAATTAGATTATTTAATAATATTATATTCCAAGCATCGGGGCTAGGTAGTGGTAGAGCTTGATTAAGAGCGGGGTAAAAAGAGCAGTAAAAATTGCAACTATTGTGAGGGCAACGGTTGAAATTGCAACCTGTTTAAATTGTTTGCGTTCAGCAAGAGATGATGTTCCCATAACATGAGATGCAGCACCCACTGATAAACCTATTGCAATATCATTATCTATTTTGAATAATTTTAAAAGCCTTCTTGCGCAAAGTCCGCCTATGATGCCTGTTATAATTACAGCACAGGCGGTAAGTTCTGGAATGCCGCCTATTGTTTTTGAAATCTCAACAGCAATAGGGGTGGTTACTGATTTTGGAAGAAGAGAAATTATTAAAGATAATTTTGTGTGGAAAAATTTACCCAAAAAAGCGGTAGAAACCAGTGCAATAAATGTTGCAAAAATAAAACCAAACCAGATAGCGCGCTTGTTTTCAAGCAGGACTTCTTTATTTTTAATTAAAGGGTATGCAAGGGCTATTGTTGCAGGCCCAAGAAGGTATGTAACGTATTTTGCGCCTGAGTTGTATTTGCTAAAATCTATGTTGAAAAATTTTAATAATAAAATTATTAAAACTGCAGAGGAAACTATTGGCGGAAGCTTTTTTAAGAGGCGGAAGCGGCAGAAAAATTTGCAAAGATAAAAAATTGCAAATGTAAGGCTGAAATATAAAAATTTCAGGAAGATATCGTTAAACATTTTTCTTTCCTGTCCATTCCATCACTTTATCAACAAAAAATGCTGTAAAAACCATTGTGATAAAGGTTGTGAGAATAATAACTGCCAAAATGCTGATTAAATCTTGCTTTATGATGCTGTAATAAACCGTAACCCCGACAAAGAGCGGTACGAAAAGTGCAGGCAAGATTGAAATTGCAATTGTGCAGATATCTTTTACAAGCCAGATTGGAATTATTTTAAAATTCAAAAGAAGCGCAAAGATAATCATGCCAAGGATTGTTGGAGGAAAATTTATACCGATAATGTGGATTATTTTTTCACTTATGAATTGAAGCAAAATAAGAATTGCAAAGCCTGTTATAATTCTTATTACCTTTTTAAAAGCGGGTTTCATTATTTTGCAGCCTCAAGCACTACGGTTTCTTTTTTTGATTGCGAGGAGATTTCAACCCCCTTCAGGCACCAAAGAAGAGCTTCTTTAATTTCTACATTTACAAAATCGCCAACATTTGCTGTATTGCTTTCAAAATGCACTACTTTATTATTTCTGCTTCTACCTTCTGCTATTCGTTTTGAGCCGTTTTTAATATCTTTTTCTTTAATTTTTTCAATTAATACTTCATAAATTTTTCCAACAGATGCTTCATTTGATTTTTTTGAAGCTATTTTTACAACGTTATTTAAAGTTTCAAGGCGTTTTTTCTTAATATCTGCAGGGATAAATTTATCAACCATTTTGCCTGCAGGAGTATTCGGGCGGGGCGAATAAGCCGCTGTGTTTGAATAATCAAGCCCAAGTTCTTCAATAGCGCTTAGTGTATCTTGAAATTCTTCTTCAGATTCAGAAGGAAAGCCTGCAATAAAATCAGAAGTTATAGTTACATCTTTAATTTGGGTGCGTACTTTATTTACAATTTGAGCATATTGAGCGCGGTTATAGCGCCTGTTCATAGCTTTTAGAACACGGTCATTTCCGCTTTGCATCGGTATATGGAAACACTCGCAAATTTTATTTGCATTTTTTACGGTTTCAATAACTTCATCTGTAATATCAGTCGGGTATGAAGTTGTAAACCTTATTCTAAAATTTCCTTCCAATTTATCAAGCTCTGCTAAAAGCTTTGCAAAGGTTGGTTTTCCATCCAAGTCTTTTCCGTAGCTGTCTACATTTTGACCGAGTAATGTAATCTCTTTGTAGCCTTCTTTTATTATTTTTTTTGCTTCGTTGATAATAACATCTACGCTCCGGCTTCGTTCGCGCCCTCTTGTGTATGGAACAATGCAATAAGTGCAAAAATTGTTGCAGCCTTCCATAATGGGAAGCCAGGCATTTATACCTTTGGAGCGGATTATATTAAATTCTTTTTCGGGAACTGCCTTGTCTCTTATGGCACAAATTCTTTTTCTTGAGCCATCAGGGTTTTGGGTTTCAAGTTCTTTGATTAATTCCGGCAATTCATAAATATTATGTGTTCCAAAAACTAAATCAAGATATGGAAAGCGTTTTAAAAGACTTTCTTTTTCCTGTTGGGCAACGCATCCTGCTATTGCAATTTTAATATCAGGATTGTTCTTTTTCATTTTGCCCCAAACACCAAGCTTTGAATAAGCTTTATCCTCGGATAATTTTCTAATAGAGCATGTGTTTACCATGAAAAAATCGGCTTTATTTTCATCAGATGGCAAGTAACCAAAATGTGATAAAATGCCTAAAATCCTTTCTGTGTCAGATTTATTCATCTGACAGCCAAGTGTTTCTATATAAACCTTTTTAGATATTTTTTCCATTTTTATACAATTCTATGTGCCTGAATTTCTTCCAGTCTTTCCATACGTTCTTTCAAGGCGCCTTGCGGCATATAATAAGGCTCAACAGTCATGATTTTTGCTGCGACATCGGGGTAGAAATATATGAATTTTAATTCGCTGTCAGTTAATGGTTTTTGGGTGTGAACGTTTGCATAGCGGGCAAGTTCAAGAATGTTTCTTGCCTCATCTTCATCCTGAAATTCAAGTTCAAGATTTTCATATACGTTTCTAAACCCTTTAATACCCGCATATTCGCCAACTGTAATCATTCTTCCTGTTTCAATAATTTCAGGTTCGCCTCTTCCAAGCTCTTCATAATCATAAAGTTCATAATTCCTTCTGTCTTTTAAAGCGCCGTCAGCATGGATACCTGATTCATGAGCAAAAGCATTATCCCCTACTGCCACCTGGTTTATAGGAATTGGTACCCCGAAGGCATAAGCTGTATATTTTGCAAGCTTCCATGCTTTTGTGATATCAATTTGCGGATCGATTTCATATTTTCCTGCAAAACCGCTTGATTTTAGTATTGCAAGGATGCAAGATACAAGGTCTGCATTTCCTGCGCGCTCACCCATACCGTTTATTGCTGTGTTAATCCAGGCATCAACCCCTGCATCTATTGCTGCTTTAGCCCCCATTACAGAGCATGCTGTTGCCATGCCAAGGTCGTTATGGAAGTGCATTTCGATATCCATTTGGGTTTCTTTAGCAAGGGTATAAATCCTGTCGTATGCCGTTTTAGGGTCGTCATATCCAAGAGTATCACAGTATCTGAAACGTTTTGCACCATATCTTTTGCATTCATTTGCGTATTTTATTAAATAATCAAGGTCTGAACGCGAAGCATCTTCCGCGTTTACGCCAATCATTTTGGCATCATACTCTATTGCCATATTAATTGCTTCAAGTGTTTGCTGCAAAATGTCATCTTTTGACTTTTTGCCCTGATATTTACCGTTTATCATTTGGTTTGATGTTGATTGGGATAAATTTACATATTGAAGCTTTGGTATATTTTCAAAAGATTTCTTAACATCACCGGCTAAAGCGCGCATCCAACCAGATAATTTTGTTTTATTAATAGCGCCGCGGTCAACAAGCATGAGGTTTCCATTCAGGTAGTTTTTTTCATGCTCTGTTGTGGGAAAGCCAAACTCTGATTGGTTTATACCCATGTCATTAAGCATGAGGTTTATTATGGTTTTTTGAAGTTTTGCCAAACCTAATCTGGAAGTTTGTACGCCATCTCTATTTGTAACATCTACAAATTTAATAAAATTTTTACCCATTTAAATTTCCTATCTTTAGCCCTGCCGAGTGTTGTTTAATGCCTTTAAAATGCTTATTTTTGATAAACATTTGTTAAATAATATTGTAACATCTAAAAAAATAGTAGCAATTTTTTTTATTTTTGTGTATTAATATAGTGTAATCATTTTTTGAATTTTGAAAGGCAATAATGTTTTCCGATTCTTCGGTTACAGGAATTAATTTTTATCTCGGTTCGCAAATGAATCGTTCTGCGCTGGTTGTGCGAAAGCATAGCGGGTTTGATGAGGGTAAAAAGAATATTGTTGCCAACTTAAGTGATGATGAAATTTTATTAGCCAGCATAAATTATGCGGAAAAGAAAACTGATAAGACGATGGCAGGAAAGCTTGTAAATGCTTTGCCATCGTTATTTGTTTCTGTGGTTCCGATTGTATTTGGAGCGCTTTCTAAAGGTAGTTTATCCGCAAAAGCAAAAACGGCGCTTTCCACCGCTTTAATATTTGGTGGTACAGCTCTTATCTGTGATAAATATGATAAAGGCATGGATAGGGTTGAAAATGCTTCTAAAAAGCTTGAAAACTTTAGAGAAAAACACCCGGTTGCAGCAGGCCTCTTTGATTTAGCAGCTAAAACTGCACTTGCTTTTGGGGCAGGATACGCTGTTTTTCGTGGTGGTAAATTCTTACAAAATAAATTTAAACCCTCAGCCGATAAAATAGCTCGTTCTATTGAGAAAACTTCTAAAAAAATTGATAGTTCTCTTTTAGGACGTGGGGTTGAAAAGCTTAATAATAAAGGTAAAGAATTTTTAGATAAGCACCCTAAGGCATCGAAATTTATATCAAAGAATAGCTTTTTAACACCCGTTTTAACTATTTTAGGATGGTTTGGTTTTGAAACTGCAGTTCAGCATAAAGCTATGAACAACAAGATCGGTTATGCTTGTGAAATGGCTGATGAACTTTTATATCAACGTGAAATTGCGAAAGCTGATTATTAATAAATAATATTTTTTTGTTTTACTTTATTATTTATTTTTTATTTTGAATGAAAAAAGTTGCCATTTTTTGTTTTTATGCGTGTCTTTTTTATTAAGTTTTGTTAAGCAAACGTGCTACATATTTTCTATTTGTTACCTATGTTTAAAAAAACAATTGATTTTTTTTGTTAAGTAATATAAATAATGTAGGACAAACTCTAAAAAAAATGTTATATTTATAGTATAAAGTGTTCTTTTTACCCTTTTGGGTTTAGAAGAGAAATGTAAATCTTTTTAAAGCAATTAGAGAAAAAATATCAATATTTTTTATAAAAATGTTTTTAAAGATGTAGGAAGTGATTTTACTTTTAAAGTAATAGGAATGATAAATAAATTGTTATTTGGAGGAAACTAAGTAATGACAATTAGTGTGAACAACCGTAAAAAACAAGCTAAAAAATCTTTTGAAGAATTAATAAAGGATTTACAAACCTCTAATTCTGAAAAAGTTCGTTATAATGCAGCAAGAATTCTTGGCGAAATGGGTGATTTTACAGCTGTTGCCCCGTTAATTGATGTATTAAAAAATGACAAAAACGGTTCAGTGCGTCTTTATGCAGCAAGGGCGCTTGGTGAATTAGGTGATACGAAAGCAACTGTGCCTTTGATTGAATCCTTAAGAGAAGACAGAAACGTGGATGTACGTGTTCGTGCTGCCCGTGCTTTAGGTCGTTTGGGCGGTAAAATTGTTGTTGAGCCTCTTGTAGAAGCATTAAATGATGAAAACCCGCAAGTATGCATTACTGCTACAGATGCTTTAATTGAAATTGGTGATGTTGCAACAGATGCATTGATTGAATCTTTAGATCATCAAAAAGTTAACGTTAGATGTGATGCTACACGTGCTTTAGGTGAAATCGGCAATAAAAAAGCTGTTGATAAAATTATTAAAATGTTAAAAGACGAATGGGTGAATGTTAGAATTTATGCCGTTACTTCATTAGGTAAACTTGGCGATACTAAAGCTGTTCCCGCTTTGATTGAAGTTATGGAAAATGCTTCTGAAAATGATTTAGTAAGAGCAGGGGCTGCTGCTGCGCTTGGTGTTCTTCGCGACCAAAGAGCATTACTTCCTTTAAGAAAACTTATTATTGATGCTGAAGAGTTGGGCGAATTAGAAGATACGGCTCTAAAATCATTCAAAAAAATTATGGCTGCAAATTGGGAAGCAATTCCTGGTGCTGCACCTGTTAAAAAACCAGCATTATTTTAAAATTTAGAACCTTATAAATTATTTTAAAAAGCGCTTAATTTTTTAAGCGCTTTTTGTATTATTGTTAAGTTTTCTGCACCTAATAAGCTCTTTATGTTATAATCCTTTTGGTATGAAAAATAGAAAAATTTTAGCTTTTTTGACGTTTATCTTGTTTGTTGGAAGTTTTTTGCTACTTTCTTTTAAAGTATTCTGGCATTTTTCAGAAAAAGAAACGGATAAAATTTATAAACAGGGTTTAGAGTTTTATAATAAAGCTGATTATCAAAACGCCTATTATAATTTTAAGAAAATTTCTTTTTTATCGAGTTATTTTGGGCCTGCTTTGTATCGGCAGGCGACATGTGCTTATGAATTAGAGGATTATAAAACTGCTATTAAAAAATATTCAAAGTTTGCCAAAATTTATAAAAATACTGCCGTTGCACCTGAGGCTATTTGGAAGCTTGCGCTGATGGAGCTTGAGCTTGGAGGAAAAAGGAATATTGTTCGTGCAAAAGCAAATTTAAAAAAGCTTGTTGAAAGGTATCCTGAGAGTGATTTTGCTAAGGCTGCTTCATATAAGCTGGGGGTTTTATATTATGATGCGGGCAATAAAATTAAAGCTAAAGATTATTTTATTGAATATATTGAATATGCGCCTTTGGGGCGCTTTGCGCTTGATTGTGTGAATTACTTGCAAAATTATGAAGATAGTATTATTTCTTTGGATGATAAGATTCATATTGCAAATGCACTTTATGAAAATGGGTATTATAAGCGCTCTTTAAATGTTTTGGCTGATGTACCTTTTGAAAAATCTTGGCTTTTAACTGCGAAAAATTATGATAAATTATCAAATACTGAAGAATTATCCTCGGTAATATTAAGCGGTGTTTCCATTAATTATAAGCATAAAACTTATGATGAAAAAGACATATTGGATATAATGGCGCTTTATATAAGAAAAGCCAATTTGCCACAAAAACAGGCTGCATACAATCTGGCTTATGAAACCAAAAATAAGCAGTTTTATCCTTTAGCTTTGTTTTTATATTCAAAATATGTAGATTATGATTCTGCCGTTAAAAATTATGAAAAAATTTATCAGTCCTATCCAAATTCTATAGTGGCGCCAGATGCCCTCTGGTTTGTTTTTTGGCATAATTATAAAAATGAAAATTACAAAGAGGCGCTTAAGCTTTCAAAAGCTTTTACAAATGTATATAATGATTATAATATTCAGCCAAAAATTATGTTTTGGACTGCTAAAATTCATCTTAAAATGAAACATAAAAAAATAGCGCGTTCTATTTTGCAAAATATAGCTTATAATTTTCCAAATTCTTATTATGCATTTCGTGCTAATGCAATTTTAAAGGGAGTGAAGACTCCTTTTAAGACTGATAAAAAGCTTTTAATAAGTGATAAATTTTCATTAAATGATTTTTCTTTTGAACTTGCGGGTAAAGAATATAGGCTTTTAAATAAATTTATTACACTTAATGATTATGATGTCATACGCAATTTTAAACTTGATGATGCATTTTTAAATAGCTGGCTTGCAGCACGTGCTGGCAGATATTCATATTCTGTTTTGCTTGCAAGGGATGAAATTAATAAAAATCCAAAAGGAATATCTTTTCTTAATTCAAAATATAAATTGGCATACCCCTTATATTACAAGAATTTTGTTAATAAACATTCCCAACAAAATAATGTAAGCCCATATTTGATGCTTGCACTTATAAGAGAAGAAAGCTTTTTTAACAATGAAGCAAAAAGCGTAACTGGCGCTTTAGGACTGATGCAGCTAATGCCTGATACTGCAAGGATGATGGATGGTAATTTATATGATACATCAAAGCTTTATAATCCTGAATATAATATAAGCCTTGGTACTAAATATTTTGCGCATTTGATGCAGATTTTTAACGGCAATGAAGCTTTATGTGTTTTAGCATATAATTCCGGTCCCGGGTCTGTGAAAAAATGGCTCAATTCAAGAGCAAATAAAGACTTTGATGAATTTGTAGAAAATGTTCCGTATTCCGAAACTGCAAACTACATTAAAAAAGTCTATGCTTCATATTGGGTATATGTAAACATATATGGAAAATAAATCAATAGATTTTAAAGCCTATTGATTTATTCCCGACCTTATTCTTGAGCAAGCTTTTCAAGCTTTAATTTTTGGTCATATTCCATTAAAAGCTTGATTAATTCATCAAGTTCACCTTCTATTACAGTCCACACATTAAGGTTTTGACCTATTCTATGGTCTGTAAGGCGTCCTTGCGGAAAATTGTAAGTTCTGATACGTTCTGAGCGGTCGCCTGTTCCTACTTGAGAACGTCTTAAATCGGTTACTTCCTGCATTTGCTTTTGCACTTCCATATCATAAAGTTTTGCTTTGATAATTTGAAGCGCTCTTTCTTTGTTTTGCAATTGTGAACGTTCTTCTGTGCAAAATACCATTAATCCTGTGGGCTTATGCACTACACGCACGGCAGTTTCAACTTTGTTTACGTTTTGTCCGCCGGCACCGCCAGAGCGTGCTGTTGAAATTTCAAGATCATTAGGGTTTAATTCAACTTCAACATCGTCTACTTCAGGCATAACTGCAACAGTTGCAGTGGATGTATGAACGCGTCCTTGGGATTCTGTTTGTGGAACTCTTTGAACTCTGTGTACGCCGCTTTCATATTTCAACTGTGAATATATATCATCCCCGCCTTTAACAGATATTACAACTTCAGACACACCGCCTGCTTCACATTCATTTATAGATAAAATTTTTGTTTGCCAGCCCTTATTGTTTGCGAATTTCATATACATGCGCATAAGGTCGCCAGCAAATATATTTGCTTCATCGCCGCCTGCAGATCCTCTTATTTCAAGCATGATATCCTTGTCATCCATTGGGTCTTTAGGGAGTAATAAAACTTTCATTTTCTCTTCAAAAATTGGAATTTTTGCTTCATTTGAAGTTATTTCATTATTTAAAAATTCTTTCATTGAAGGGTCTTTTTCACCGTGTAAAAGCTCTTTTGCTTCAGCTATAGCATCGCGTGCTTCTTTGTATGCATTGTATGTTGCAACGGTTTCTTCCATCTGTTTTCTTTGCTTTGAAAGGTCTCTGAATTTTTCATAATCTGCAATGACATCAGGATTTGAAAGAGTAATTCCTAATTCGTTATAGCGTTGTTCTATTTTTTGGATTTTATCCAGCATGTCTTTCATTTTTCAGGTTTTATCCTTTCATTAACAGTTTAATAATTCTTCTTTTGTTTTTAGCCTGCCACAAGATTTATCTTCGTCGCAATAACCAAGACGCATGCATTTTGGAACAAGGTATTCTGAAAGCCAGGGTTCAACCTTAATGACTTCATCACACATAGTTTTTACCATTTGTCTTATTTCAAGCTGGGCGCGGGTGCATAGCCTCAGGTTTGCAAGGTGTATTAATTCTCTTAAATTTAGACTTGCAACAAGAGAGCTGGCTGCAGCATTGGGCAGAATGCTTCTTGCATCTTCTGCAGGAATGCCTTCATTTGTCATTTCTAAATAAAGGTTTGATGTTTCTTTTATATGATTTTCAAATTTTTCTTTTAAGACTGGATTGTTTTTGATTGAATTTGGAATAATATAGTCAAATTCACCTTTTTCTTTTACATATCTTTGTGATTTTTGGGAAAAACTCATGTGTCTGTGACGTACAAGCTGGTGTGTGCAGGCACGTGATACGTTGGAGATTGCAAAAGATAATTGGATATGCTCTATTGTAGAAAAATGCCCTGAAGAAATTACTCTTTTAATAAGTGTGAGCATTTTTTCATTATCTGGTGCTTCTTCATACACTTCAATCGGGAGCTTTGCACTGTAGCATGTTCTGCAAGCAGTGTAGACAGTTTTTAAAATATTCTCAGGTTTAGATATTAAATTTACTTGTAGTTGTTTTTCTGCCATTTTGCACTCCCCTATGGTTTTTTCCGCTTTTGACCTGTAAAAAATTATAAAAATTGCGGATACATTGCTCTTGAAAATCAGATTTTTTGAGGGTTTGTATCCGCATATTGTTGTTTTTAAATTTATTTTTTAGATTCGTAACGTTTTTTGAATCTTTCAACTCTTCCTTCAGAGTCTAGGATTTTTTGGTTTCCTGTGTAGAATGGATGGCAAGCGTTACAAATTTCAACAGTAATGTTTTCTTCAACAGAACCTGTTTCAATCTCATTTCCGCAAACACATTTAATTGTGGTCTTTTTGTAATCAGGATGTGTATTTTCTTTCATTTTATTACCTCAAAATTATTAGTTGTCTTGTTATATCATTATACGGGCTAAATATTTAATTTCAATAGTGTTATATAAAAATATTAATCTTGATTAGTTAAAGTTAACCTTGACATTATATTTTGTCTTTAATAGTATTTATAAAGATGGATTTATTCCTTATGGCGGCATGGCCAAGTGGTAAGGCAGAAGCCTGCAAAGCTTTTACCCCCAGTTCGAATCTGGGTGCCGCCTTTTATTTTTTAAAGTTTTTGTTTGGTTTTAGGAATAAAAAAGTGCGAAATGTCGGTTTGTTCGTGCTTTAAGAGTTTGATTTTTGTTTCTATTCCGCCTGCATATCCTGTTAAGCTTCCATTTGCACCAACTACTCTGTGGCAGGGAATGATAATAGAAATCGGATTGTGTCCAACAGCATTTCCGACAGCCTGTGCTGACATTTTTTCCTTACCGTTTTCTTTTGCAATTATACGTGCTATTTCGCCGTAGGTTACAGTTTTTCCGTATGGAATTTTACAAAGTATCTGCCAAACTTGTTGCCTGAAATTATTTCCGATAGGTGCAAGCGAAAGTTCTGAAATTTCAGGTTTTCTGCCCATAAAATATCTGTCTAACCAGCTTTTAGCTTTTTTAAATGTTTCAAGGCTGTTGTTTTCAATTATTTCGGCATCTATGCTGCAGCCAAAATATTTTTGCCCCTCTATCCAAAGCCCGGCGAGGCTTTCTTTGTCATCACAAACAAGAGTTAACTTTCCTATTGGCGAAGAATATTTTGTTTTAAAATATATTTTATTCTTCATTAAAATTTCCAAGCTAAAATTGCGCAATATAGTAATGATAGCATATTTTAGCAAAAAATATTTATGCAGCAGTATTTATGCCGTAAACTTCGTTTGTTATGCGGTCGTAATCTGCTTCAACGATTTTTGCAGGGTATCCTGCATGGTGAATTTTTGGTATCAGATAATCTGCTGAATATTCAATTAAACCATTATAATTATCATCGGTATCATTGCAAATAAAGGTGATTTTACCGCTGCTATCCTGTTTGTATCCAACAATTGTTATTTCATGTCCATTTACAATTTTGTTTGGTCTGTTATCAGGGGTGTTTACGTAATTTGGGTTTTTGGTATCTCCGCTTGTTTCATTTGTTAAAACATAACCAACAATCACATCTTCGCCAGCATCAAGAGTTTGTGTTATGTGTTTTTGTATTGTTTCTAAATCACAGCCCCATCCTGTCAGATTTTGTTTATCATCCACTTTTTGATAAACCATAGAAAGCCTTTCATTGTTTTCTATAATGCTTTCAATAAAGATTTTTTCAAATTCGCCAAGCCCTTCGGGGTTTGAATTAAATTTACCTTCTCTTTTGTCTGTAAGAGAGTTATATGTTTGTTCTGACCCCATTTGCATAAAAGTGGACTGGATATAAACATCAAGAATGCTTCTTTCGCCTCTATCCCAGAAATTGTTTTGGATTTGGGCGCGGATTTTGGCATTTTTATCAGGTTTTAATTTGATTTTAAAATCTTGAGTGTTAAAATCTATTTTTTCTGGCTTAATATCAAACATATTCATTAAAATATTATAGGCTTCAAGATAGCTTGAATTTAGGGAAGATGCTTTAATTGTCTGTTCAGCGGCTTCATCGGGAGATGTTAGACCTTCTGCCCATCTTGCAAATTCGGCAGGATGTTTTCTTGCCATATGATATTCAAAACTTGCTGAAACACATGTGCCAGAGCCTGCTACATCTAGCAATGAAGGATTTTGTTTAATTGTATCGTCTACATCAGGGCTTTTTAGAATTTCTGCTTTAACATGAGACGGGATATCGCCAAATGCTTGCGTAATAATCTCGGGAGTATAAAGGGCATCAAGTGTCTGGCCTAAAATTTTATCATTGCTGAAACCGTTTCCTCTTTGGCTTATAGCTATTTTATAAAGGTTTTCAAGGGTTGTTGAGTTGTCGTTTGAGGCATTGTTTAAAAGAGTGCCGTTTTTTAATAGAGCATCAAGCTTTTGTAATCTTGATACATTGTCCAGAGGGCTTATTTTTTCTGTGCCGGATGTACTTAAAAGGGTCGTTATAGCATTATACATCTCAATATCTTTTTGAGATGTAAGTTTTGTGTTTACTCCAAGTTCGCTTTTAGAAAAAGGATTTTGGAAGTTTATAATTCCCTTGAATGAAGGCGCAGAAATACCTAAAGATTGAGTCATTTGATTGTTTTCAACCTTATTTGTGGAATTTATTTTATGTATTGGTTGTTTCAGCCTAACGTTTTCAATCATGCCTTGAATACTTCCTTATAATATTAAAAACGCAAAAGTAAAAAAAATTGCTTCGCATCAAGGTTAATAATTGCATTTTTTGCCGATTTTTTGTAAAGTTTGGTTAATGAAGTATAAAATAATTCCAAAAGACTATATAAAAATCTGTATTGACAGACTGATAAGATTTAAACCTGTATATGATAGATATAACAGGGTTTTTAATGATATTTTAAATAAATTTTTAATATCTGATGCAAATTTTAATAAAGAAAACTTAGATATTGATGCACTTTGCAATATTGCAGTTGAAATTTTTAATGCCTCAATTCCTTTTGAATACGATTCTAATCTATCTAACATTATTTTTAAAGAAGAAGAGAGGATGTTTAACCTTAGTGATGATGAAGTTAAGTTTTTAAAATCAGGGTTAAATTTTAGTGGAGCTATAAGATATCTTAATAATGAAAATCCGCCTTTAAATTTTGACAAACTGAATATCAAAAAAGTTATTTTAACAGAAGGTGCAACTGAAGAAATATTGTTATCAAAATTTGCATTAAAGCTGGGATATAATTTTAACAAAGAAGGGGTCTTTGTTTTAGGTGCAGGCGGAAAAAATCAGGTAGCAAGAAAGTATTATAAGATGGTGAATGAAATTAAGCTTCCTGTTTTTATTTTGCTTGATTTTGATGCAGATGAAACCAAAGAGTTAATTTTAACAAAATTAAGACCGCAAGATAAAATTCATCTTATTAAAAAAGGGGAATTTGAAGACATTCTGCCCATTGAGTTGATTATAAAATCTATTAATGCTAACTTCTCAAATAATCTTCATTGCAGCAAAGATGATTTTGATTTTAATTTAAAAATGACAAAAAATTTACACAACCTTTTTAAGAACAAAGGGTTTGGAGAATATAAAAAAGCTGAATTTGCAAAGATGGTTAAAAATTCCCTTGAAAACACGAAAGAAGAAAATATTTCTTTTGAAGTTTCCAAAGAGATTGAAGAAATTGTTAATGAAATTAAAAAAATCTAATCCAAAAGATTTTCAAGAAGTTTTGCATTCAAATTAGCCTGCTCTGGTTGTATGTTTTTTGTTCTTTTGATGTAGTTTCTAAGTGCTTCGCGCACAAGCTCGCTTCTTGACCTTTGTTCGGTATCTGCAAGTTTGTCAATTGATTCTAAAAATTTATCCGGCATGGATATTAGAATTTTTGCCATTTTTCCTTCCCCTTGTTTTAAAATACACAGTGTACCTTGGTATTTACATTGTGTGTAAAAGCTCTATAATTATTATAACCGCAATTTTTAAAAATTAAAGGGGTAAATTTTGAAGACAACAAAGGGAAACAGGCTGCATATAGGGTTTTTTGGCAAAAGAAATGCCGGAAAATCTTCTATTGTAAATAGAATTCTAGAGCAGGATTTATCTATTGTATCTGATATGCCAGGCACCACAACAGATGTTAACGAAAAATCAATGGAATTATTGCCAATCGGGCCTGTTACTTTAATGGATACAGCGGGTTTTGATGATGTTGGTGAACTTGGTGAGCTTCGAATTCAAAAAACCCTTAAGGCGCTTGAGCGAGCAGATATTGCCGTTGTAGTTTTTGATAACAGATCGCTTATTGAGAGTGATTTTGAATTTTTAGAACAAATTAAAAGTAAAAATATACCCTTGCTTATCATTTTAAATAAAACAGATAAGGGTGAATTGTGCGAAAATAATGTCAAAAAACTTGAAGGTTTCGGGAAAATTTTGAAGGTGTCGGCTCTTTTAGATGATGATATTGTATTAAAATTCAAGAATGTTCTAATCAAGATTTTGCCTGAAGAATTTATGAAGGAAAATTCTATTATAAAAGATATTGTAAAGCCTTTAGATACCGTTGTTCTTGTTATTCCGGTTGATAAAGAGGCGCCGAAAGGCAGGCTAATATTGCCTCAGGTGAATGTTTTAAGGGAATTATTGGATATCGGCGCAATCGGAGTTTGTGTTCGGGATATTGAATTAAAAGAAGCTTTAAATAAAATTAAAAATCCTCCAAAACTTGTTATAACAGATTCGCAAGCATTTAAAAAAGTATCCGAGATTGTGCCTTATGATGTTTCTTTAACCTCTTTTTCAATTCTTTTTGCCCGCAACAAGGGAGATTTGGACGCATTTGTTCAGGGTGTTGAAAAAATTGAAACTCTAAAGAATGGAGACAAAGTTTTAATTTTAGAAAGTTGTACGCATCATCCTGTTGAAGATGACATTGGGCGGGTAAAAATTCCCGGCCTTATAAAGAAATTTGCAGGCAAAGATATAATTTTTGAACATTATTCAGGACATGATTTTCCTTGTGAAATTTCAAAGTATTCTTTAATAATTCATTGCGGAGCTTGTATGACAACCAGAAGAGAGGTTTTAAACAGAATAAAACTTGCTCAAGATAATGGAGTTGCAATTACAAATTACGGCATAACAATTGCAAAATGTCTTGGAATTTTAGACAGAGCAATTGAACTTTTCAGGTAACATTTTTTAAAAGCCCTGCAGTTTATTTTGCAGAGCTTTTAAAATTAAATTTATTTAACAGGAACTTTACTTAACATAAAAACCTGAATTTCGCCGGGCTGAAGCTTTACGGCTAGTCTGCCATTTTTGGTTTCAGGCGGCTCGCCCATTCTCATCGGTGACACAAAGCTTTTTTCTTTTAATTTTGGTATATATACATTTGCTGAAAGTTCATTTTTTGTATCAAGGTTTCCTATTACAACAACTGCATCTACCCCGTTTGCTCTTGCGTAAGCAAAAACACTCTGGCTTGAAGTTTTCAACGGTACATATTTTCCATCTACAAGAATATTTTTTGCCCAATATTTAAACTTTAGTGCTGTTAAATATTTAGTTTTCAAATCTTCCCTTGTGCCGCCAGGCCTTCTGGATGCATTAAATATATCCATTTTGCCTCTATGAACAAAATATTGGTCGTCATCCGTGAAAGTTTTACCAGCTTTTTGATTTTCATACTTGTATAAATAGCTATCGCCTGTTGTAAAACCGTCTAAGAAGTAGCTATTTAGAGGAAGTGTTGCATTTAGCCATAGTACCATTTCCCAATAATTATCACTTCCAGTGATTAAAGGGCTTTGTTGGTCATGGGTTGCAAATGATGCCATAACTGCTTTTTGACCGTCAAATTTATCGCTTAATTTTTTATCCTGAGTGATTTTTTTATGAAAATCACTTGCTTTTGTAATTTTTCTCAAACTACCCCAGCTGCCATAATGTCCGTCAAATCCTGCCTTTAAAAGCTCTTCAACGCTTGCATATTCAACATACCCCGGTGCAGGGTTGCTCCATTCAACAGAAGCTTCAGCTATGAATAAAAATTGAGGGTCTGATTTTCTTACATAATCAATAAATTCTTTCCAAAATGCGTAAGGTTTGATTGCTGCAACATCAGCCCTAATGCCGTCTGCCCCAAGTGCTAATGCCATATCTGCAAATTTTTTATAGTTATCAAGCAATTCTTTATTTAATGTGCCATCGCTATTTTGTACTTTAAAAAGTCTTACATCAGTCCAATCAGCAGGGGTAACAGTGTTTCCTTTTTTGTCTTTAATGAATAATTCGGGCTTTTCTAGAGACATATCATAAGAGCCGCAGCTTGGCATATCAAGGATTACTCTTAATTTTTTCTTATGTGCAGCCTGAATAAAACTCTTGGCCTCTGCAAATACCGATTTTGCATCTGCTTTATCATCAAGCTGCGGATTTAATTCATTAAAACTATCCATTGCATATAAAGAACCAGATGTTCCAAGCGCTTTTAATTTACCAACCTTTGTTACCGGTAAAAGATAAATGGTATTTGCACCGGTTTCTATAATGTCATCAAGTCTTTTTTGAGCATTTACAAATGTTCCTGGTGTATCGCCAAGCCATGGTTCAATAATGTCATTGCCGTTTTTATCTTCAGCGCCGAAGGTGCGAATATTTATCGTATAGATAATCGCTTTGTTGCTTATAAAAAGTGTTCTCAAATCGTTTATCCAAGGATAAGCATAGGCTGAGCTTGCACTGAAAGCAAAAACTAAAAATGTTAAAAATGTTAAAAATAAAAACCCGTTAATATTAATCTTTTTCATCATGATATTTAGTATAATACAAACTTGTAATCAAGGGCAAAAATTTATTGTATAATAATGTAAAATTATTTAAAGGTGAATAGAATTTATGAAGAAAATACACGCTCTTATAAAAGAACCGCAAAGTGCAATCTTTGCTAATATATTTATAGCACTTGCATTTTTGCTTGTTGCATTAATTATTACAATCATACTTTCTTCAAGATATTTTTATTATCAAAATATTGTTGAAAACGGGGTGAGTAACAAACTTATTAAGGCAAAAAAGAGGATTGAAGTTGTTGATACCCAAAAAACCGAGGTTATAAAAAGGGATATTGCAAGTAAAATCCGTCCCGTTGTAATGCCTGTGGATGAGGGGTATATAAAGGCGAATTTAAATGCTTTAAAAGAAAATGTTATGAAGATTAAGTTTTCCTCTATGGAATCTTTAAAAAAAGAGGCTGAACTTTCTTCCCTTCTTGATATTCCGGATATTCAAAAGGAAAAATCCATTATAAAATATTTTATTACGGCCTCTCCCCATAATGTTGAAAATGCTTTTTTGAACGCAAACACAGTTATTGACGCATATTTAAAGGCTGGCGTTACAGAAAGCGAGATTGAATATTATGCAAACGAGACCAGTATTCTGAATATATTAGGCAGTGCTTCGGGGACAATGCAAACAAGGGCTATTTCTGGAATTATAGAGCAGGTTTTGATGCCAAGCCTCATTGTTGATGAATATGCTACAGATGTTGCAAGAAAAAATGCAAAAAGCATGGTAAAACCAATAGTTGTTACATTTAACAAGGGCGATACTATAATTAAACCTGGTGAGCCTTTAACGCAAGTTAAAAAAGATGCACTTAAAAAATCCGGATATAATCCTTTGGAATTAAATAAAGCAGGGGTTTTGGGGATATTTTTATTAACCTGTATTTGCATTGGATGTTTTTTAATTTATGTGAAGAAATTTGAAAAACAATATCTTACCTATCAATATATGTCTATCATTGCATCATTTGCTATTATTCTTGTATATCTTTGTATGATAATTTCATCTTCAAATGTATCAAATTATATGATGCCTTTTACTGCTTTAACTATTATAGTATCAGTTTTTACAACTCCTGTTATGGGCTTTGTAACAAGCATGCTTTTACTTGCGCTTATTAGCGCAGTATTATTTTTGGATTCCCAGCTTTTTGCCTGTTTTGCGGTTGTTACGGTAAGTGCGGTTTATTTTGTTTCAAATATTTGTTATTCAAAGCGATTTGATTTGATTAAATGCGGGTTTCAAGCAGGTGCAGTGCTTTTTGTATGTGCCATTGTTTCTGCAATGCTTGAAAACCAGTTAAAGATTGGTGAAATCGGTTCGTTTATGCTTATTGCACTTTTGACAAGTGTTTTAACCGGTGTTATAGCGCTCGGGGTTATTCCTTTGATTGAAAAAATGTTTAAAATTGTTACCCCGTACGGTCTTATTGAGCTTGCAGACCATAATCAGACGCTTTTATCTAATTTGCAATATAAGGCTCCAGGGACTTACCACCATTCTTTAATGGTTGCCAATCTTTGTGAAGCAGCAGCTGAAGCCATTGGTGCAAATCCTATTTTGGCAAGGGTTGGGGCATTTTATCATGATATTGGTAAATTAAAACGTCCTTTGTTCTTTATTGAAAACCAATCATATTTTGGAATTGAAAATCCTCATACAAAACTTAATCCACGTCTCTCAAAGATGGTTATAACATCCCATGTTAAAGATGGCATTGAACTTGCAAAGGAATATGGCCTCCCGCAGGTTGTAATTAATTTTATTCAACAGCACCACGGTGAAGCACTTGCAGGACATTTTTATGCTCAGGCCGTTGCGCTTGAAGGTAAGGAAAATGTCAGGGAGGAGCAGTTTAGATACCCCGGGCCAAAGCCTGCTATAAAAGAAACCGCAATTTTAATGTTAGCAGATGCCGTTGAAAGTGCTGTGAGGTCTTTGAAAAATCCGGGGCAGGATGAAATTGAAAATATGATAAACAGGATTATTACAGAACGTCTGAATGACGGACAGTTGTCGGATAGTCCATTAACCTTGAAAGATATCAAGATAATTGCCGTTACCTTTAATCGCATCTTAAGGGGTATGCAGCATGACAGGATTAAATATCAGCAGTTAAACGACCTCGATGAGGTTAAAAATAAAATTAAATTAACTCAAAGCGCTGAAGAAAAACTTGAAAAGCGTATTCAAAAGAAACAGCAGCAAAAATCTACCGATACACAGGAAGTTTTAAGTCAGGAAAAAATGTTGGAAAAGCCTGATGAAGAAAATAATGAAGAATAAAATTAAATATTTTTATAATGTTACATCTGAATACGAGGGTGAACTTGGCTTTGAATTAAGCGAAGTTGAAGCATTGTTGCCCAAGATTTTAGACAATCTTTTAAAAATAGACGAAGTTAGAGATAATACTTGTTTTTCCGGTTTAAAATTTAAAAGTTTGTCTTTTGATATTTTATTTATTGATGATACAAAAATTCAGGAAATAAACAGAGAGTATCGTGATAAGGACTGTTCGACAGATGTTATAACTTTTGCACTTTTTGCGGATGATGATTTTAAAATGGTAATGGAAGGTGATATATACCTTGGGGAGATTTTGATATCGGTTGATACTGCTAAAGCACAAGCAAAAGTTGATATCAAAGAAGAAGTGCTTACGTTAATTTGCCATGGAATTTTGCATTTGCTTGGATTTGACCACCAGATAGAAGAGGATTACAATTTTATTGTAGATATTCAGAATCGGGTTTTAAGTCTTTTATGAAAAAATTTCAATCAAAAAGTTTTATAAAAAGTGCAAGTCACGCCTTTGATGGACTCTATCTTGCTTTTAGGTCGCAAAGGAATTTTAGAAAACATTTATATATAGCATCTGCTATACTTTTGGCTGCAATTCTTTTAAAAGTTTCCATTTTGGCATTTTGTATTTTGCTGTTGTGTAATTCTCTTGTACTTGTAATGGAACTTATAAATTCTGTTTTTGAATTTGCACTTGATGCTTATTATAAAAATAAATATTCCCGTCTTGTAAAATTTGCAAAAGATATGGGGGCGGCGTCAGTTCTTTTGATGGCTGTAACCAGTATGATTGCTGCTTTTTTTATTTTGGGAGACAGGATTTATCAATATTATATGGGGCTTGGGTAATATTTATTCATCCTCTTGTAATTTAAGTTTATTTTTTGTAATATATGGGTACTCACTTAAAAAACCTCGCAGATAATGTCAGTTTAAAAAAGAAAAGGAAAATAAAAAATGGCAAATATTAAATCTGCAAAAAAAAGAGTACTTGTTGCAATTAGAAACAATGAAAGAAACACTGCTTTTAAAACTTCAATTAAAACTGCAGTTAAAAAGGCTTTAGCTGCTGTTAATGCATCAGAAGAAGAACTAAAAGCTGCTCTTTCAAATGTTTATAAGCTTTGCGATAAGGCTGTTTCAAAAGGTATTTTACACAAAAACACAGCTGCAAGAAAAAAATCAAGATTAACAATTGCGATTAATAAACTTAAAGCTTCAAAATAGTTTTTGGTTTACCAAAAAAAGAAGTGTAAAACCTTTAATAAATTATAAAAAGCGGTGCGTCATTAACACCGCTTTTTTAGTGTTTAAAGCTTGCTAATTGGGTACATTTCACCCTGTTTTCTTTATTCTGAAGGCAATGTGATGGTAAAAGTAGAGCCTTGATTTAGGATGCTTTCTACTTCAATTTTTCCACCTAAAGCTTTTATAATTTTATTTGATAAATAAAGCCCTAAACCAGTTGATGCTTGTCTTAAATTTGATTTTCCACTGTAGAATTTATTAAATATTTTATCAATATCTTCTTTTTCAATTCCCATACCGTAATCTTTTATGCTTATTAAAAAACTTTCTTTTGTTCCTTTTAATAAAACATCTATTGTATCAGAATTTGTACTATAACTTAAAGCGTTTAGTATTAAATTATTTATAACTCTTTTTGTTAAAAATATGTCTATATTTGCTGTGAAATTATCATTTAATTCCGTTTTAAAATCAATTTTTTTATTATGAAGTTCAAAAATACTTGATAATTGTGCTATGACATCTTTTATAAAACTATTTATTAAAGTATCTTTTTCTTTATTGATGATAATTCCTTTGTGTTCTACTTTGTAGGTTTCCAGCAAGGCTTCTACTAAATATTTTAAATCCATATTAGATATTTTAAGTTTGATAAGTGCTTCTTTTTGAATATCTGTGAGTGTGCCGAATTTTTCATTTAAAAGAAGGTCAAAAGTGTTATCCTGTGCAATAATCGGCACTTTAAGGTCATGTGTTAAGCTTGCAATAAAATCTTCTTTTAAATTGGTTTCCTCCTTTTCGTTTTCAACATATTCATTAATCATTACATCTCTATCTAATATGCTTTCTAAAAGGTTATTTAGGTTTTTAGATAATTCACCTGTTATTTTATCAGGGTCATTGTCTATTCTTGAGCAGAGATTACCATATCTTGCTGAACTTACAAGGGTTGTAATTTTTTTAATATATATTATTAAATTTTCATATTTTATTGAAAGCTTAAAGTATTTCAAAATAAGCAAACAACAAAATAAACTTATTATGCCAACCAATATTGCGCTTAAAAACAGAAACTTCATAGCCCATGCTCTTCTTGGATAAATTCAAGCGAATCAACACATTTTGCACATGCTGTTTTGTCTTCTTTATTTGTGAACAGTTTGTATGCATATTCTATATAGTTTTTAGCTTCTTTAAAATAGCCAAGATAATACTTTGCAATTCCAAGGTTGTAGTATGCCTTTGCGAAATTGTGGTCTAGTTCGATGCATTTTTCGTAATTATTTATGGAAGCATCAAAATCGCACAATGCATAATGGCAAAGCCCTTGATAATAATATCCTCTGGCGCAATCAGGCGCATATTTAAGCAGCTTCTTTGCATTTAAAAGCGCTCCGTCAAAATCTTCCAAATCTAATTTGGATTGAATTATTTTGCAATACTCTTCTTCTATGTTGTAATCCATAATTTTAGCCTCTTACTTTATATGATTTTAACATAGAATTTGATTAAAATATTAATTTTTTGTTTATTTTTTTAAATGTTATTAATTATGGTGATAAATTTAAAGTATTAGAGAAAAAGATTATTTTATATAAGGAGATAAAATACTATGGCAAAAACAATAGGTATAGACCTTGGGACAACAAACTCAGTGGTTGCTGTTATGGAAGGTGGTAAACCGACAGTTATTGCAAACGCTGAAGGTTCAAGAACAACCCCTTCAATTGTTGGTTTTTCAAAATCAGGTGAAAGATTAGTTGGCCAGCTGGCTAAACGTCAAGCAATTTTAAACCCTGACAGAACTGTAATTTCAATCAAACGCCACATGGGCGAAGATTTTAAGAAAAACATAGACGGCAAAGACTATACGCCGCAAGAAATTTCAGCTATGATTTTAAGAAAACTGGCTGATGATGCTTCAAATTATTTGGGCGAAAAGGTAACAAGCGCTGTAATTACGGTTCCGGCTTATTTTAACGATGCTCAAAGACAGGCAACAAAAGATGCAGGTAAGATTGCAGGACTTGATGTTTTGCGTATCGTAAACGAACCTACGGCTGCTGCTCTTGCTTATGGTCTTGAAAAAGAAAAAACTGAAAAAGTTTTAGTATTCGACCTTGGCGGCGGTACATTTGATGTTTCAATTCTTGAAATCGGCGATGGTGTTCATGAGGTATTATCAACTTCAGGAGATACACACCTTGGCGGTGATGATTTTGACCAAAAAGTTATGGATTTTCTTGCGGAAGAATTCAAAAAAACCGAAGGTATTGATTTAAAATCAGATAAACAAGCAATGCAAAGATTAAAAGAAGCTGCTGAAAAAGCAAAATGCGAATTATCAAGCGTTGTTGAAACAAATATCAATCTTCCGTTTATTACAGCTGATGCAAACGGTCCAAAACACTTAGATATGACATTAAGCCGTGCTAAGTTTGAAGAATTATCTCATGATTTATTGGAAAGATGTAAAAAACCTGTTGAACAAGCTATTAAAGATGCAGGCATTTCTAAAAATGAAATTGATGAAGTTGTTCTTGTAGGTGGTTCAACAAGAATTCCTGCAGTTCAAGCTTTGGTTAAAGAATACACAGGAAAAGAGCCTAACCAATCCGTTAACCCTGATGAAGTAGTTGCAGTTGGTGCTGCAGTTCAAGCGGGTGTTTTAGCAGGTGAGGTAAAAGATATCGTTCTTTTGGATGTAACACCTTTAACTCTTGGTATTGAAACTCTTGGCGGTGTTATGACACCTTTAGTACAAAGAAACACAACAATTCCTGTTTCAAAATCACAAGTATTTTCAACTGCTGATGACAATCAAACAGCTGTTGATATCCACGTTCTTCAAGGTGAAAGACCAATGGCAAGAGACAATAAATCTCTCGGCATGTTCAGACTAGATGGTATTCCGCCTGCAATGAAAGGTATGCCTCAAATTGAAGTAACTTTTGATATTGACGCTAACGGTATTGTAAACGTTACAGCTAAAGATAAAGCTACAAACAAAGAACAAAAAATTACAATAACAAATTCTTCAAATCTATCAGAATCTGATATCGATAAAATGGTAAAAGAAGCTGAAGCTAATGCTACAGAAGACAAGAAGAAAAAAGAAGAAGCTGAAACTAAAAACAATGCTGAAAGCATGATATCTGCTGCTGATAGAATTGTGAAAGATTTTGAAGGTAAAATTTCAGATTCCGATAAAACAAAACTTGAAGAACAAAAAACTGCTTTAAGAAAAGCTCTTGATGAAAATAAAGCCCATGAAGAAATTAAAAAATTATCTGAAGAGCTTCAGCAAACAATGTATGCTATAAGCCAGGCTGCTTATGCACAGGTTCAAAAAGAAGGTCAGGATGCACAAAATACTGACAGTGCAGAAAACACTTCTTCAGGCGAACAAAATGCTTCAAATAACAATGACGATGTTATTGATGCAGAATACACAAAAGAATAAAATCTGATTTTATTTTAAAAATCTCCGGTATACTTTTTAAAGTTCCGGAGATTTTTTATTATTAGCATGCCTGAAATAGAGTATTTTTGCTCTATACAAAGCATTGGGCAATATGATAAAATATAAATGCTGTTATATTTTAATAATTGATTTTCCTTATATTTTTCTGTTTGTGAAATGAAAGGAAAATTTTTTATGTCAAAAAAAACTAAAAACAAACCAAAAATTTACGATTTATCTTCTTCTATTACGGTAAATGGCCAAAATAAAAGCAGCGCCTCAAGTACAAAAAATGGAGTGAAATCTTCATATAATATGGATCCTTATGAACAGGCTGCTTATAATTTTGCACAAAAGTCATTTTATGAAAATATGCCAAATGTTAATGTGTTTTCTGACGAAACGGTGAAAAATCTTAATAATCAGGTAAATGCATATCTAAACCAGGGTATAAATACTATTCAAAATACTTATACTCCGATGATTAGGGAGATGCAAAATGATATTGCAAGAAGATTTGGCAATGTTAACAATTCAATATTTATGGATAATCTTAATGATATTGAATCAAAAAGAGCTGGCGCGATAAGCGATTTGGCACAAAATGTTGAAGCAAAAAGAAATGAACTTGTGAATAATGAATTGGCTAACAGATATGATTATCTAAATTTCTTAAATGGTTACCAAAATCAGGTTTACAATAATATGCTATCTATGCTTGGTCTAAATAATAATATGTTAAATACAAGTAACAGTCATCTAAATAAAAATACTGCTTCAAATAATAATTCATCAAATGGCCTGTTTAACACTCTTGGCGATGTTATGGGGCTTATAAGCAGCGGAAAGAAACTTTTTTAGATAATTTAAATTGCAAAGGGGCGGGAAAATAAAATCCCGCTTTTTTGTTACTTATTTTCTCAGTTTTGAATTTTATAGTATAATTATTTTGAAGTTATCATGCTATAAAACGAGGAGAGAAAAATTGGGATATAAAATTTTATATAAAAAGGAATTATGTGCAAATCAATTTGAGATTAGAATTAAAGCTCCTTTTATTACAAAAAATGCTAAAGCGGGGCAATTTATAATTTTAAGAACTGATAAGAATTCTGAAAGAATTCCCCTAACAATTGCTGATTATAACAGGGAAACAGAGGAATTGACGATTGTTTATATGGCTGTTGGCTATACAACCAAGAAACTTGCTTCTCTTGAAGTAGGGGATGAAATTGAAGATATCGTAGGGCCTTTGGGGCAGCCTACACACATTGAAAAATACGGCACTGTTGTTTGCCTGGCTGGCGGATATGGTGCAGCACCCTGCTATTTAATTGCAAAAGCATTTAAAGATGCTGGCAATAAGGTTTATATGATTATGGGTGCAAGAAATAAAGACCTTATTTTCTGGCAGGATAAAATGAAAGATGCCTGCAGTGAATTATATATCACAACAGATGATGGTTCGCTTGGCCAAAAAGGTTTTGTAACTGGTGTAATGCAGGAAATTATGGATAAAGAAACCGTAAATTATGCTATTGCGGTTGGCCCTATGCCTATGATGAAAGCTGTTGCGGATTTAACCAGAGGAAAAGGTATTAAAACTGAAGTTTCAATGAACCCTATAATGGTAGATGGAACAGGCATGTGTGGTGCCTGCAGAGTAACTGTTGGCAATGAAGTTAAATTTGCTTGTGTAGATGGACCAGATTTTGATGCACATCTTGTAGATTTTGATGAAGTTATAAACAGAACAAAGATTTATAAAGATTATGAAAAAAGATGCGATGAAAACAGTTGCAATCTTCAAAGACAAGCTCGCGAACTAGAAAAAACAATGAGATAGAATAAAAAGTATAGAAATTGAGGTAAACTATGTCAAACAACGGTAATATTCCTATTTGCCCGTTAATTTCATCAGGCAAAGACATTAATGCAGTTTGTGCGCAAGAAAGTTGTGCCTGGTATGTTCAAAATTTGAAAACTTGTGCGGTATATGTAATAGCGCACAATGCGCTTTTAGATGTTAAAGCAAAACAAAGTCCAAAACAAGACTAGTTATCAGACAACAGTAATCAATAGGGGAAACGCCAATGACAAGACCAATGACAATAACAGAGAAAATTTTTGCAGCTCATGCCGGCTTGGAGGAAGTAAAAGCAGGGCAGTTACTTACGGCCAAAGTTGATATTACTTTAGCAAATGACATTACAGGGCCTGTTGCAATTAATGAATTTAGGAAAATTGGTGTTAGCAAGGTTTTTGACCCGAAAAGATGTGTTTTTGTACCAGATCATTTTGTGCCAAACAAAGATATTAAATCTGCAGAGCAGGTTAATTTAATCAGAAAATTTGCCCGCGAAATGGATTTAGAGTTTTTCTTTGAAGTTGGCAGAATGGGAATTGAACATGCGCTTTTGCCTGATAGCGGTATAGTGACGGCAGGTGATTTAATTATAGGAGCTGATTCGCATACTTGTACATACGGTGCTTTGGGTGCTTTTTCAACAGGTGTAGGTTCAACCGATTTAGCATGTGCTATGGCATCAGGTGAGACATGGTTCAAAGTTCCCGGGGCTATTAAGGTTGAATTTAACGGTAAATTAAACAAATGGGTGAGTGCTAAAGATTTAGTACTGCATTTAATTGGTGACATTGGCGTAGATGGCGCGTTGTATAAAACACTTGAAATCACTGGAAGCGCCATTTCTGAAATGCCTATGGATGGCAGATTTACTATTTGCAATATGGCAATCGAAGCGGGTGCTAAAAATGGTATTATTCCGCCTGATAGTATAACTGAAGAATACTTAAAAGGAAGGTCAATCAGGCCGTATAAATTCTACACATCTGACCCTGATGCAGAATATGAAAGAGTTATAAAATATGATGTAGCTGACATTGAACCTACTGTTGCATTTCCGCATTTGCCCGAAAATACAAAACCGATAAGCAAAGTTGGGAATGTTGAAATTAATCAGGTTGTGATAGGCAGCTGCACAAATGGAAGACTTTCTGATTTAAAAATTGCTGCAGATATTTTAAGGGGTAAAAAGGTTCATAAAAATGTTCGTTTAATTGTGTTCCCTGGAACGCAGGACATATACTTGAAAGCAATTGAGCTTGGATATGTACAAACAATTGTTGAGGCTCAAGGTGCTGTATCTACACCTACATGCGGGCCTTGTTTGGGTGGCCATGCCGGTATACTTGCAAAAGGTGAACGTGCTGTTTCTACTACAAACAGAAACTTTGTGGGGCGTATGGGTCATCCTGAGTCTGAAGTATATCTTGCTTCTCCCGCAGTTGCGGCTGCAAGTGCAATTTTAGGAAGAATTGCAAGTCCGGAAGAGCTTTAATGCCTAAAATATAAGGAAATAACAAGGCAAATGTTGAAAAATATTTTAGCAATTCAAATGAGTTCCGTTATCGGAAACTATGAAGCTAATTGCAAAAAGGTTTCTGATTTAATTTCAAATTTCTATAGCAATCATTGCAAAGATATCAAAAGGCCTGATATTATTTTTCTGCCGGAAGTGTGGACTTTAGGCTGGTATACTGATTGTTTTAAGGATTTAGCTAAAAAAAACGAAGATGCCGTTGGGTTTTTATCAGAAATTGCAAGAAAGTATGATGTAAACATTATTGGCGGCTCATATATAAGGATAGAAAAAAAATCAGATATTCTTGATGATATAATTTACAAAAACTCTTGCCCTGTTATTAACCGTAAGGGTGAACTCTGCGCTTTTTATGATAAAATTCACCTTTATTCGCCAGATGGCGAGGCAAAGGCCGTGAAATCGGGGAATACACCTTTAATTGTAAACGTTGAGGGACTTAAAATCGGGCTTTCAATTTGCTATGATATCAGGTTTCCGGAATTATTTAGAAGCTATATGACGGATAAAAATATGCCTGATATGCTCGTGAATCTTTCTGCCTGGCCGAAAACAAGGCGCATTCAATACGATGCTATGGCAAAAAGCCGTGCTGTTGAAAATCAGTCTTATTTTCTGGCGCTTTCCCAAACAGGTTTAATTAAAGATGATGTTTATAATTCTGGATGTTCTCTTTTGGCAGCCCCACTTGGTGAAACTTTGGCTATTTTAGATGAGGATGAAGGTTTTATATTTGAAACTATCGATACGGGTATTGTGGAGAGTATTAGAGCAGATTATCCTAATTTAGAAAACAGAAAAGTAAATGATTTTGGATTTTATCCTGAATATGTTTGTATTGCTGAAAATAAGGCAGGTGCTTTTGTATGTTAAAAAATTTTTTTATATTCCTAGCTGCTTTTTTAAGTATTTTTCAGGCTTCATTTGCATCTGTTACCTCTAATATAAATGATGCCATTAATAATACAGGCCTGGGGCGCAATTCAGTTATTTCTGTTGCCGTAAAAGATGTTGATAGTAATGAAAGCCTTTATACAAGACGTGCTGAAACTTATTTAAACCCGGCATCTTCTCTGAAAATTTTTACAACTGCTGCTGCTCTTGATACACTGGGGGATAAATATCATTTTGAAACCATTTTATATATTGATAAAGATAAAAATATTTATTTAAAATTAGGGGCAGACCCATTATTATCTTCCGGCGATTTGGATACCTTGATAAAAACCTTAAAAAAGGTATATACAGGAAAAATTAAAAATTTTTATATAGATGATACTGTTATTGATAAAATTTATTATCCTGATGGCTGGGCAGCTGATGACTTTTGGCCGAATTCACCAAAAGTTTCACCCTATATTATTGATAACAACACTGTTATTGTAAACTTCTCTGTTTTAAAGGAAAAAAATGATATTAAGATTATTCAAAAAGATGATTACAAATTTTCTTTTATAAATGAATTAGTTGTTTCTAATAAAACAGATATAGTGCCTTCTTTAAACTATGGTGAAAATTCTGGAATTGTATCACTTCGGGGAACAATATCTGATAGTTTGAATAAAAAATTTCCGGTTTTAGACACAGCACAGTTTTTTACCTATAAATTAAGAAAAGCCCTTGATGATAACAATATTTCTTATTCTAAATCTTTTTATCAAAAAAGAGTGCCAAGCGATGCGAAGAGAATTGCATCTTTCAGGCGCCCTGTAAGAGATGTAGTGTCTCATATTTTAAAAACCAGTGATAATTTTTCAACCGAAGTTATGTTTAAGCTTGCTGGAAGCGTATGGGTGAAAGATAGAGAAGAATACATCAAAAATGCTTATAATATAAAAGAAGATAAAAAACCTGTATTTATTCCGTCTTTAGGGACATTTAACAACGGTAAGGGAATGTTTTTTGATTATTATAAAAAAGCAGGCTTAATATCAGATAAAGATAAAATAAATTTATCCGATGCTTCAGGTGTTTCAAGGTATAATGCTTTTACAACTTCCTGGATGAGTGATGCTCTTGTTTATTTAAATCAAAATTCAAAGATTAAAGATTACATGATAAGTGCAAATGAAGGCACTTTGAATAGAAGAATGTGTGAAATTGGGGAAAATTTACGGGCAAAAACCGGCACTATTTTTGGCGTAAGTTCGCTAACAGGGTATTTAACCGGCAAAGATGGTAAAAACTATGCTTTTTCAATCATAATTCAAAACTTCGGTGTCCGTCCTTCTGTGGTAAAAGGTTTGGAAGACGATATCATATATGGAATTTATTCAGCAGAATAGTCGAAAGCATCAAGCTTTACAGGTATTGTTTTCGTCTTTCAATTCCAAAACTTTTTTGTTTAAAAGTTTAATAATATCATTATTGAAATTTTGTGTATATTCTAAATCGGTTAAATTGTATCCATTAAGAAAAAGAAATTTTGAAATCTTATAATTTTCTTTGAAAATATTTTTAAAATCTCTTATTTTATCGTATATTTTAATGTCTATAAATTTTTTGTTTTCACAAAGAAAAGACATCAATTCCATTAAAATGATATACGCATTTTTAATCCTGTCATTTTTGATTTCGTTATTTATTTTCATTAACATTAACTGAATTTCATAATATGTATTAAACAAATGTTTTCTTTTTTTAGGGTATTGTGTTTCAAAATATTCTTTTGTTGTAATGTAACCAATGCGTGCCATTTCAGCTTTTTTATCAGCTGATATCATAAAATCTACAACGGAAATATCGGGCAGATTGATTTTTATATAATCAAATTTATCTTTATCCTTGTATAAATCAATAATATAATCTGTTGCAAAGCCTGAAATCGTATTATATACAGCGTTTAGGTAAGTAGCTGTATTTGATATATTTTTTTCGGTTTCGTTATCTTCGAGACGAAATTCTAAAATTCGTGTGTCAATATTTTTTATGGTATCAGACACTCTCCAAAGCGGTGCGCATTTTACAAGGTCGCCGTCTACAAGACAATCTTTGCCATCTAATACGGGTTTATATAGCCCCGGCATACTGACAGATGCCCTTACAGCACCTGCAATTTCAGCATCAGGAGTTTTTTGTTTTGAAAATTCGTAAAAATTTAAATATCTTAAATTGACTGAAAATATAACAATATCTTTATCCAAGTTTTTAAAGGTGACAGGTGGCATTTTGCCTTTAATATAGTTTGCGCCGTAAAATTTGCTTTCAATTTTATCTTTTATCCAGTCGTAAAAATATCCGCCTTTTGAAAGTGCAAAATCTTTTCCTAAAGAAAGATTTATATCTTTAAAAAAATCCATATTGATTTCTTTAAAAACAGTGTCGATTTCATCTGCCGTATATCCTGAAGCATAAAGTGTTGCAACAACAGCGCCTATGGAAGAGCCTGCCCAGCCTGTAATTTCGAGGTTTAATTCTTCAATAGCTTTTAAAACACCAGTATAAGAACAGCCTCTTATGCCGCCGCCTCCAAGTATGCAAAAATATTCCAAATTATTTTTCATTCCTTTATTTTATAACAATTTTTAAAATTTTCTATACGTTATAAGGTTCAAAAAGCGGGATTAATTTATATAATTTTATTCACTTTTTAAAATGTTTTAAATATAATATTGGATAAAGATACTTTTATAGAGGGAAGATAAGATGGCAGGGATGACCTTAGTTGAAAAGATTATATCAGAACATGCAGGACATAATGTAAAACCCGGTGAATTAGTTATTGCAAAAGTAGATGTTGCAGCAGTTCAAGATGGTACAGGCCCCTTAACAATTCAAGAATTTAAAAAACTTGGAAAAACTAAGCTTGCAAACCCAAAAAGAACAATTCTTTTTATAGACCATGCTGCACCCAGCCCAAGAAAGGAATTATCTAATTCGCATCTTGTTATAAGAGAATTTGCCAAAGAATATGGCGCTGTTTTATCTGATATTGGGGAAGGTGTCTGTCATCAAAGATTGATTGAAAGTTTTGTAAACCCTGGAGAAATTTTAGTCGGGGCTGATTCTCATACATGTACATCCGGTGCTTTGGGTGCTTTTGCAACCGGCATGGGGTCAACAGATATCGCAGTTGCTTTTGCGCTTGGGAAAACATGGTTAAAGGTGCCTGAAACATTTAAAATTGTTGTAGAAGGGGAGTTTCGCCCTAATGTAACCAGTAAGGATTTAATGCTATATTTAATCGGGATGATTGGAGCAGATGGTGCAACATATAAGGCACTTGAATTTACAGGTTCAACAATTAAAAACATGACAATGTCGCAAAGATTTACACTTGCAAATATGGCAGTTGAAGCTGGTGCAAAATGTGGTTTATTTGAATCTGATGAAAAAACGCGTGAATTTTTAAAAGAACATAATAGAGAAAATGATTTTAGAGAAATCAAAGCAGATACTGATGCTAAATATGAAAGAATTATTGAAATAAAAGCTGAAGATGTTCCCTGTACGGTTTCTTGTCCGCACACTGTTGATAATACAAAACCTGCTTCAGAACTTAATGATGTTAAAGTTAACCAGGTATTTGTCGGAACTTGTACAAACGGAAGAATTGAAGATTTAAGAGTAGTGGCAAATGTTTTAAAAGGTAAGAAAAAACACCCTGATGTACGTCTTATAATTGTTCCTGCTTCTCCAACTGTCTTTAAACAAGCTGCTGAAGAAGGTTTGTTAAATATTTTTGTAGATGCAGGCGCATCATTCCTGCCATCAGGATGCGGTCCTTGTGTTGGTGTACATGGCGGCATACTTGGAGATGGCGAAGTTTGTCTTGCAACACAAAACAGGAATTTTCAAGGACGCATGGGAAATACTAAAGGGTTTATTTACCTTGCATCTCCTTATGTTGCGGCAAAATCTGCTATTGCAGGCTATATAACAGATTAATTGATTTTGCTTTGTCATTGCAAGCATAGCGAAGCAATCCAGCACAACTCTTGTCGTAGTTTCTTTTTCACCTGAAAATATCGCTATTATTTTGCTTGATTTTTAAAAGTTTTAATGGTATTTTAGTAAAGAAGTCGTCACGGGCCTGTGGCGCAGCGGTAGCGCAGGGGACTCATAATCCCTTGGTCGTGGGTTCGAATCCCTCCGGGCCCAAGTTTATTTTTTGTTCTTTATTACTTTTATGGTGCCCGTTCGGGATGCAATCGCTTCGCTTTTGCCCTCTCCTTCCAAAGTGACATTTAGTCACTTTCTCAGTCGGCAGAGTCTCCGGGCCCAAGTTTATTTCGGGTTTTATCAGCCCTTTTGGTTTTATGGAAAAAGATTATTCAAAAATTGCCGGTGAAAATTTTAAGACCGGTTATAATTGCGCCCAATCGGTGCTTTTGGCTTTTGCCGATGAACTTCCTCTTGATAAGGAAACGCTTTTAGCAATCTCATCTTCTTTTGGCGGAGGCATGGGAAGACTTCGTGAAGTTTGCGGCGCTGTATCCGCTATGTTTATTATTGCAGGGCTTTTAAAAGGGTATATTGAGCCTTGTAATGATGAGATTAAGTGCGCTCATTATGAACTTATCCAAAATCTTGCAAAAGAGTTTAAAAATTCCCATAATACAATAATTTGCCGTGAACTTTTAGGGCTTGAAAACGAAGCTGAAGAAGGATTTTTGCCAATGCCATCAAAAAGAACGGATGAATATTATGCAAAACGCCCTTGCGAAGAATTTATTAAAACCGCCGCAAAAATTATTGCTGAAAAGTTATTATAATTTATTGACAATTTCTAAAGTTCTTTTGTTTTTATTTTTATATAGTGGTGTGCGGTAAATATAATGAATAATGTGCAAAATTTGAGCAGTGTTAACTCTGCGTTTTTATATCAAAAACCTTCTGTACCGGATGTTCAGGTGCCTAAGGCTTCGGCGCAAGTTGATAACGACAATAAAAGTAAGAAACTCTTTTTGACACTGGCAGGGCTTGCTATTGCAGGCAGCGTTATTGCTATCGGTGTTTTAAGACACAGGCGGCCGGATAAAGCCGCACAGGCTGCCGCACAAAATGTTCAAAAAACTGCTTCTTCCGGTGCTCAACAGACAGTTACTCCAAAAGCCGCTTCTTCTAATGTTCAACAAGCCCCGGCTCCGGCTGTTTCAAAACCTGCTACTTCAGGAGTTCAGCAGACGGTGTCCTCAGATACTAAGCAGACGGCAATTCCAAGTGTTCAAAAAACTCAAAATACTACAGCGCAGCTTACCGGTGATGAACTTTTTAAACAAAACAGGCTTAAAATTATCGAAAAATATTTCCCGGACAAGTCTAATCTTTATGCTGATAGACCCATGATGCTCTATCGTGATATTCAACATGATTTTTATAAACAGATAAGATGCTGTAAAGTACCGTATCCAAAAACGCAGACATGTGCTGATAATATTGCAAATATTACAGGCACCCGCAGCAAAAATATTAGCGTACTTAATGAAAACGGCTGGCATTACAGAATGTCAACGACAAAGATTAATGCGCCTACAATCGGCAGAATAAGCCTAAATGTTGCGCCGGAGCCTGAATTAATAAAAAAACTTGATGATATTATTGTAAAATTTGGAGGGGCTGCAAATTATAAAACTCCAAGCTGCAACGGCGATTGGTATACGCGGCATGACCCCATTACAATATATTTTAAAAGAAATATAACAAAAGCCGAAGCGGGTGAAATTATAAAAGCGGTTTCTCCCCATGTAAGAAAAGCGGATGACAGCGTTATGCTTGGTGAAAAGATTGCAGACGGGATATTTATGTTACCCGAGCCAAATGAAAAGCACGTTCAAAAGATAATAGACAGAGCAAAGGCTTTAGGCTTTGATGATAATTTTATAAGATTTCTTCAAGACCCGAGCTGGCTTGGTGCTTCGCTTTATTCCGAACACAGCAACGGACAAAAATATGTGCGTACATCCCCAGGGCTTGTTGAATCTTTAAATAGAATGCTTGATGAATTTGAACAAATCCTTGCCCATGTAAACGGTTAATTTTGCCAGCTGTTAACTATTTCTTTTGCATAGTTATAATAATCATTATCAGGGTAATCTTTTAATATTTTATTAAGTTGTGTTTTGTTTAAAAACCCTTTTCTTAGAGCTACTTCTTCAAGACAGGCTATTTTTATGCCCTGATTTTCTTCAATTGTTCTAATATAAGCACCTGCATCCAAAAGTGCTTTTGGAAGTCCTGTATCAAGCCAGGTAAACCCTCTTCCTAAAGTTTCAACCTTTAAAATGTTCTTTTTAAGATAAACATTATTTAAATCTGTTATTTCAAGCTCACCTCTTTTTGAAGGTGTAAGAGTTTTAGCATATTTCGAAGCGTTTTTATCATAAAAATATAATCCCGTTACTGCAAAATTTGTTTTTGGCCTTATAGGTTTTTCTTCTATTGATTTTGCATTATTATGTTTATCGAATTCAACTATGCCAAATCTTTCAGGGTTTTTTACCTGGTGGGCAAAAATTGTTGCATGGCCTTCGTTGGCATTTTTTGTTGCCTCTTTTAAAAGGCCTGTAAAACCGGGGCCATAAAAAATATTATCTCCTAAAATTAAGGCACAAGGCTCATTTTGAATAAAATCTTCACCAAGAATTAATGCTTCTGCTATGCCGTTTGGAGCATTTTGAATTTTGTATGAAAAATTTACACCAAAATGACTGCCGTTTCCCAGAAGTTTATTGAAATTCTCGGCATCATCCGGTGTAGTAATTATTAGGATATCTTTAATGCCTGCAAGCATTAAAACAGAAATAGGATAGTAAACCATTGGTTTATCGTAAACCGGTAAAAGCTGCTTTGTTACAGCAATTGTGCTTGGATAAAGCCTTGTTCCGCTTCCTGCTGCAAGTACTATCCCTTTCATCTAAAAATCCTCCAATAAAGATATACTTTGATTGTCTTTAATATTTAGGCAAATGTCAAGTTTATAAAAATCAAAATTGCCTGCAAACCTATTATTGCAGGCAATTTTTGTTTTTGGTTTTTTATATTTGGCTTATGGCTCTTTTTCCAAATTATTAATTGGAATACTTAGAGCCGAAAGTATTAACGACCCTAAAAGCGCACTCCAAAAACCTTCAACACTAAAACCGGGGGTGAGGTGGCTTGCCAGCATAAACAATAATGCGTTAATGACAAGACTAAAAAGCCCGAGGGTAATAATATTGATAGGTAATGTAATAAGGTATACCAGGGGTTTCAGGATAGCATTAATCAAACCGATAATTACTATTGCAATTAAGGCTGATTGGATACCTGAAACATGAATTCCTGGAATAAGCCAAGCGATGAAAAGAATAATAAGCGAATACAAAAACCATCTCAAAAGCACATACAGCATCAGAAAATTCCCTTTTTCTTTATCATTCCTTCAATAATTATTTTTTCAGATTTTTCTTCCGATTAAATTACCCGAAAGTCTAATATTTTTCTTTATTTAAAGTTTATGGTAAAATCTTATTTAAGTTGATAGGATTAATTTTATGGCAATTTTAAAGATATTAAGTTACGGAAACCCTTTATTGAGACAAAAATCAAAAGAAGTCGGTAAAATTTCAAAAAAAATCCGAATTTTGATTGAAAATATGCTTGATACCATGTATGCAGCAAATGGTGTAGGTCTTGCGGCACCTCAGGTTGGGGAAAATTTAAGAATTTTTGTAATAGATGTTTCAAAAGAAAACGAGCCTTATAATCCGCTTGTTTTTGTAAACCCCAAAATTATTAAAAAATCAGGTGCAATATGTGTCAAAGAAGGGTGCTTGAGTTTTCCTGAAGCGTATGTAAACGTTCGCAGATATTCAGATGTTTTGGTAAAAGCATTAGATATTAACGGCAGACCTTTTGTAATGGAGGCAAAGGGCGGAGAACTTTTGGCTTATGCTATACAGCATGAAAATGACCATTTGGATGGAATTTTATTTATAGACCATTCAAGAAATATTTTTGAAGCAACAGAGGCTTTAAATAAAAATAATTTACCTCAAATTGAAGAAGATAGGCTTATAAAAGAGGATGAGCTTGAAGAACAAATTTTAGCTAATGAAGCTTTAAATAAAGCAAATGATGAGGAGCGGCAATAGAGGTGGGTATAAAAGTAGTTTTTTTTGGCAGCCCGGATATTGCAGTTCCTTCGTTTGAGGCCTTAATTAATTCAAATGATTTTGAAGTAAAAGCCCTTGTAACACAGCCCCCAAAACCTTCAAAGCGGGGTAAAAAAATAACGGATTCAAATATTAAACTTGCTGCAATTGAAGCAGGGGTAGATGTTTTAGAACCTTTTAAGCTTTCAAAAGAGCCGGAAATTATTGAAAAATTAAAATCTTATGATGCTGATTTTTTTGTAACATTTGCTTTCGGGCAGATTTTATCACAGGAAGTGCTTGATATTCCTAAGTTTCATACTGTAAATTTACATGCAAGTCTTCTTCCAAAATACAGAGGCGCTAACCCTATTTGTGCTGCTTTGCTTGCAGGAGATGAAAAAACAGGAATTACAACAATGATAACTGTTTTAGAGCTGGATGCAGGGGATATTTGCCTTACAAAAGAAATTAAGCTCGATTTTGATACGGATTTTGTAAAATTGCATGATGAAATATCTGATAAATCTCCAGATTTAATAATAGAAACTCTAAAAGGCTTATATGACGGCAGTTTAAAGCCATGTCCGCAAAACAGTTATGATGCTACTTTTACAAAAAAAATGACTAAAGAAGAAAAAGAATTATCTTTTGAAAATAAGAAAAATGATGTACACAATAAAGTTAGAGCGTATTGCGGCATAAACACGTGTCATTTCCTTTTTAATGACAAAATTGTTAAGGTTTTAAAAACAGATTTTTGTGATATTGACGGTTGTGAAAACTTTAAATGCGGAGAGGTAATCTCTGTTTCAAAAGATGGAATTAGCGTAAAATGTTCTGATGGAGCTATTTTAATTAAAACGGTGAAACCTGAAGGAAAAGGCGAGATGGCAGCATTTGCCTGGTCGTTGGGGGCTAAAATAAAATGCGGGGATAAAATCGGGAGGCTTGAATAAATGATAAATAAAGAAACAAGGGGTATAAGAGGAGCAACAACCGTTTTATCTAATACAGTAGAATGTATTGAAGAAGCTACGGCGGAGCTTGTCGGTGAAATCTTAAAGAGGAATGACATTAAACAAGCTGATATAGCATTCGCTATTTTCACGCTTACAAAAGATTTGAATGCTGCTTTCCCTGCTAAATTTGCAAGACTGAAATGCGGGTTTGATATGGTTCCTATGATGTGTTATCAGGAGCTTGATGTACCTAATGCTATTGAAAAGTGCCTTAGGGTTTTAATTGTTGTAAACACTGATGTTGAACAAAATAAGATAAACCATGTATATTTAAAGGGTGCTGAAGTTCTCCGGGCTGATTTAGCCAGAGATGTACATTAAATTATAAAAAACCAAAGGGGTTAAAATATGACAAAAATAATTGAAAAAAAATTGGTTGAATATCCTTATTTGCCTGAACCTTTAAGAATTATAACATTTGATAACGGGCATAAACTTGTGCTTGCAAAGAAAGAAAGCCCCATGGTAAATATAAGCACCTGGGTAAAAACAGGCTCTATTAATGAAAATGCTGATAATAATGGTGTTTCGCACTTTCTTGAACATTTAATGTTTAAGGGAACCCATAAATATAAAGCGGGCGAATTTGATTGTACGCTTGAAAGACGGGGCGGTATTATTAATGCTGCAACATGGAAAGATTACACTTTTTATTACGTCACAATTCCTAAAAAGCATTTAGAATTAGCACTTCACATGCATGCTGATATGATGGTAGACCCTATTTTGCCGGATGATGAAATCGGGCAAACTTTTAACCCGAATGGAGCTGTTCCAAAAGACGGGCGTGAAAGATGTGTTGTTATTGAAGAAATAAGGATGGGGCAGGATAGAAGCTGGCGGAAAGTATACGATGCTCTAAATGATAAAATGTATGAAAAACATCCCTATAAAAGAAATGTCATAGGAACAAAAGAAATTATTGCCAAAATTCCGCGGGATGATATTATGGCATATTATCAAAATTTCTACAGCCCGAAAAATATGACAACTATTATTGTAGGGCAGTTTAATGATGATGAAATTATAAATAAGGTTATGGAAGAGTTTAAATTTCAAAACAATCTTCCAAAAAAACTTTTATCATCCGATGAAAGGACGATTGAAACTTTAATCAAAAACCCTTGTGTGCTTGAAGATACAGCTGAAATTCAAACAGGATATATTATGTTTGGCTTTTTAGCTGACAGGGCGAGAAATTTAAAGGAAACAATAGCTCTTGATTTAATTTCGGTTATTTTTGGGGAAGGGAAAAGTTCCAGATTAAACAGGAAATTTATTGAAGAGCCTGAAAAGCCGCATTTTTATGACATTAGCACCTGTCATTACCAGTTTAAGGACGGGGATAATTTCTTTATTGAGGCAAACTTCAATCCATCTTTCAAAGATGATGTTGTCAATGAAATTAAAAATGAACTTGATTTATTGCCTGAAATTTCAGAGGATGAATTAAATAAGGCAAAAAAACGTTTGAAAGTGAATTTTGCAGAAAGTGCTGAAACTGTTTCTGAAATAGCTGATACGATAGGTCACTACGTGACAGTTTTAGAGGATGTATCCCTTGCGAATGAATATTTAAAGGCGCTTAATGAGATTGATGTGCTTTATTTAAAAGGTGTTGTACAAAAGTATCTTTCAAAAAATCAGTGTTCCATAAGTATATTGATGCCAAAAAGCATGCAATCAGGCGCAAAGTAAGGAGAAAATAATGAAATTAATCCAAAAGGATAATATAGATATAATTTTAAGAAATACCAAAAATACGCCAAGAATGGCAGTATGTATGTATTTTACAATTGATATTCCAGAGAAAATGGCAGGAATTTATACGCTTTTTTCCAAACTTTTATTAAAGGGAACTAAAACACGCTCAGCTGAAGAACTAGCTGATTTAATAGAATCAAATGGTATTGAAACTTCTGTTAAATGCAAGCAGGATTATCTTAAAGTTGCAACTTTATTTTTGAATGAAGATTTTGAACTTGCGCTTGATATTTTATCGGATATTTTACAAAATTCTACGTTTGAAAATTTTGAAAAAGAAGTTTTTAAACTCAAAGGTGAAATTGTATCAGACCTTGATTCGCCTCAGATAAAAGCATCTGATGCTTTAATTGAGAGAGTTTATCAAAACCATTATTATGGCAATTCACTAAATAAAACCCTTGCTGATATTGATAAAATTCAAAAACAGGATGTTATTGATGTTTTAGCACAAATTATGAATGCAAAAAAAGTGATTTCTATAGCGGGTGACATCAAAGATGAAGATAAAATCGTTGATTATTTTGTGCAAAAATTCAATTTTATGAAAACAAACAATAATAATGTTTCAAAAATTGAGAATGTACTTGCAATTCCTTCTCTAAGCAGTGGAGAAGACATTATAAAGATTGTAAAAAATGATGCAAAACAAGCGCAAATTTTTAAGGGAATAATAGTTGATACTCAATTTAGTGAAGATTATCCTAAAATTGTTGTGATGAATAATATCTTAGGTTCATCCGGTCTTTCTTCCAGGCTTTTTGTAGAATTGAGGGATAAACAGGGCTTAGCTTATACTGTAAGAAGTGCGCTTGAGCCGTTGAAGCACTCTTCATTGTTTTATTTTTATATAGGTACAGAACCAAAGAATATAGAAAAATCTCTTGAAGGCTTCAAGATTGAATCCAAAAAAATGGTGGATAGTCTTGTATCAGATATTGAACTTACGGGTGCTAAAGAAAATATTTTAGGGCGGCTTGAATATTTTTCACAAACAAATATGCAATTGGCTTCAGTTGCGGGATATGATTATATTATGGGCTTTGGCCTTGACTATGAAGAAAAATACAAGGCAAAACTTAATGCTGTTACAAAAGAGGATATTCAAAGCATTGCGGGGAAATATCTTCTAAACCCTGCGATAGTTTCAATTCTTGCACCTGAAGAATATTTGAAGAATATTTAAACAAGTTTTAAGAATGTGTAAAAAATTTGCATGTTTTTTTAGCCTAAATTAGAATTATTATTACTAGAATTATTGGGTAAGAATGTTTTGAGTACTGATATTAAAAATATAAATAGAGAGATTAATAAATTTAAAAAGAACGGCGAAATCCAGAAAGCTATTGAATTTTGTCAGACAATTCTTTTAAAAGAACCAAACCGTTTTGATTTACATGTGCGTCTTGGCGACCTTTATATGGATTGGCATTTGGACGTTTACCAGGCAAAGCAATATATAGATGAGGCCATAACTCAGTATCAAAGAGCATCAGAGGCTTTAATTGATAATGGTGAAATTTATTATAAAATAGGTTTTGCTTTTTTCCACAAAGGGGAATTGGACAGAGCCGTAAACTATTTCAACCTTGCTATAAAAAATGGGGCCGATAGGGCGCAATGCCATTATATGATGGCACAGTGTTTAAAAAAGAAAGACAGATACACAGATGCACTTGAAGAGGCTAATAACGCCTTGAGGTTTACGTTTTTCAAATCCTCTAGAATACATTATTTAAAGCATAGGCTTTTAAAGGTTTTATTCTTTTCGTCTTTTAAAACAAAATTGCAAAGCAAACTGGAATTAATTCTTTCATTTATTTTTCTGCCTTTTGATAACGAAGCAAAGAAAACCTTTTTCCAAAAGTTGAAAATAGTTGCCATAATTCCTGATTTAGCCAAAGTAAGATATTTTTCAAAATTGAAAGATTTTGATACTGCTATTGATTATTATACAAAAATGATAGATAGAATTCCGGGGTTTGCCCCTCTATATTGTGGTTTAGGGGATATCTACAGGGCAATAGGCAAACACGAAGAAGCTATTATTGAATATAAAATGGCAAGATGGATTGATTCATTATGTTTTTCTGCTTATTCAGGGCTTGTGCAGGCTTATGAAGAGATGGGTGATTATGATAATGCAATTTCAACTTATTTGAAATTTATCTCAATTCATCCGAATAATGCTATTTTGCACAGTAATATAGCAAACCTTTATTTTATGAAAGGTGAATATGAACAGGCGGTTTCACACTATCAAAGTGCTATTACGCTAAACCCGAAACAGGATTGGACGAGTATTGTGGCGCAGACTTTAGGATATGTGCAGCAAAATGTTATAAAAAATACAGATGCTGCAATTGAAGCTTTTCAATCGGCTTATCTTTTGACGCCGAAAGAATTAGATATTTATATAAGCCTTGGCAGTGCTTTTTATGATAAAGAAGATTATCAAAATGCCCTTATAATATACAGAAGGGCGCTTGAACTGGAACCAAATAATGCGAAAATCCATTGCAATTTAGGATATTTATATTGGGGCATGGGCGAATTATCCGAAGCCATTAAAGAATATGAACTTTCTATAAAATATGATGTAGGATACGCTATTGCTCATAACAATTTAGGGGTAATTTATCTTGATGATTTAGCGCACATTCAGAAAGCTTCTGATTGCTTTAGGGCTGCTATTTCTGCTAATCCAAACTATGCGCTTGCATATTACAACCTTGCAAGAGCTTTATCTATTAAAGGCGAAAAGGTTGAAGCAGCTAAATTCTTCCAAATTGCTTATGATATAAACAGTATTACAAATGAAATTGACCCGATGGAAATTCAAGACAGGCTTAATAATCTTTTTGAATAGCTTTTGTTTCCATACAAGCCAAGAATTGCCTTACAGGTTAATTTAAAAACATACAGTATAATTGTAAAGTATCAAGTGATGTCTATATGGGTTTTTATATTTAAAAGAATAATTCAAAGCTTGCCTATAATTGTTATTGTGTCGATTATAAGCTTCTTTTTGATAAGACTATCGCCGGTTGACCCTTTGGCAGAGTTAAAATTGAACCCTGCTATTTCAAAAGAAACTCTTGCAGCTGAAACCCAAAGGCTTGGTCTTGATAAGCCAATTTATGTGCAGTATGTTTATTGGGCCAAAAATTTTATAAAAGGCGATATGGGTACAACCGTTACAGGAGAGCGTGTTTCATCCAAAATCAAAGAAAGGGTTTTAAACACGCTGCTTTTATCTTTTAGTGTATTATTTTGGACATGGATAATAGGAATTCCAATCGGTGTCATTGCGGCACTAAACTACAGAAGTGTCTATGACAGGCTTTTAACGATATTTTCATCAATCGGGATGGCAATTCCTTCATTTTTCTTTGCAATTTTACTTTTAATATTTGCACAAAAAACAGGCTTGTTTCCGATTGGGGGGCTTACTTCCGCCAATTTTTATAATATGAATTTGTTTGAAAAGACACTTGATGTTGTCCATCATCTTTTCCTTCCCACTCTTGTATTAACAACTATCTCGCTTGCAGGTCTCTCCCGCCAGATGAGAGCAAATCTTTTAGATGTTCTTGATAGTGATTATGTTAAATTTGCAAGAGCAAGAGGATTATCTGAAGGTAAGGTTATTGTAAAACATGCGCTAAGAAATGCTATAAATCCGCTTGTTACAATGCTTGGGTTTGAATTTGCAGGCCTTTTATCGGGTGCTGCATTAACTGAATACGTTTTTCAATATCCAGGGCTTGGCCGGCTGATTTTGGAAGCTGTTTTAAAATCAGATATAAATCTTGTTATGGCAAGCCTTATGATAGGTTCTTTTATGCTTATTTTGGGGAATATTCTTGCTGATATTCTTTTAAAACTTACTGACCCGAGAGTGAGGGTAAGTTGATGAAATTTTTTGATTTAGAGCGTTCGCCAGAATTAAGGCAATTTTTAAAAGATAAAATAAGCGTTTTAGCGCTTTTGGTACTTGTCATATTATACATTGCAATTTTGTTTGCTGATTTTTTTGCCGTATATGATAAAAACTATTCAAAGCGTTCTCTTTCCTATTCTCCGCCATCTAATGTGTATTTTATTGACGAACTTGGGGAATTTACGAAACCATATACGTACAATTGGGTAAGGACGTTTAATAAAGATACCCTTAGTATTGAGTATAAACAGGATAGGGAACATAAATATTATTTAAAATTTTTTACACGCGGTTTTGAATATAAATTTTTAGGGCTTTTTAAATGTACTCGCCATTTTGTCGGCGTTGAAAATGGCGGCGAACTCTATCTTTTAGGCCTTGATATCAACGGGCGCGATAATTTTTCAAGAATTTTGTACGGCGGCAGAATTTCTCTTACTATAGGCTTTTTGGCACTTTTTATATCTTTTCCTATCGGGCTTTTATATGGCGGAATTTCAGGGTATATAGGCGGGGTGCTTGATAATATTATGATGCGCTTTGCTGAAGCTATAATGTCTATTCCAAGTTTTTATCTTTTGATAATTCTTGCTGCAATTTTGCCATCTGGCATGACAAGTTCGCAAAGATTCACTCTGATTACCGTTATTCTTGCTTTTATTGGTTGGGCAGGCTTTGCAAGAGTTGTCCGCGGTATGGTTTTATCTATTAAAACGCAGGATTATGTAAAATCTGCAATTACAACCGGGTGTTCAAAATCAAGAATAATTTTAAAACATATTTTGCCGCAAACATCAAGCTATGTGATAATTGCAATGGCATTATCGGTACCAAGTTTTATACTGGCTGAATCCGGTTTGAGTTTTTTAGGGCTTGGTATTCAACAGCCTGATGCAAGCTGGGGTAATATGCTTAAAGAGGCGCAGGAATTTGCAAATATAATTTATCGTCCCTGGCTTTTAACTCCTGGATTTTTAATTTTTGTTGCTGTTTTGTCATATAATTTAATCGGCGATACAATAAGGGATATACTCGACCCTAAAAGCAAGATTAAGACATAAAGATGGAGTAAAAGGTTTTGGATTTAATAAATTTTGCAAATTTTAATAACCCCTGGGATTTTGAATGTATACTTTTTTTGAGAATAGGTGCATCAATTCTTTTTGCTTTTCTTTTAGGTTTAGAGCGTGAAATAACAGGAAAATTTGCCGGTTTGCGTACGCACATCCTGGTTTCAGCTGGGGCCTGCGTATTTACACTGTTATCCATTTATGCATTTAAAATGCAAGTGATGGAAGGGTTTGTAGGCGTGAATGACCCTGCAAGGATTGCTGCACAGATAATAACCGGTATTGGTTTTATTGGTGCCGGAACTGTTATGCGCCATGGAAATAATATTTACGGTATTACAACAGCGGCAACGCTTTGGATGTGTGCTGCAATAGGTATGGCGTGTGGAACAGGTATGTATAGTGCTGCAGCTACAGCTACAATTTTTTCTTTAATTGTACTTATTTTGGTTCGAAAATTTGAAAGAAGTTTTTTATCAAGTAAATCTTATGCATCAAAACTTTTAGAAATCAGGTTTAGTGCGCCAATAGTGCATCTTGAAGCCATGAATGAACTTGTAGATAAAAAGTTTGATAAAATTCAAAAGATTGAAAGAAAAATAATAAATGATGATAAGGGCAGTTGTATTTCAATAAAAATGCGCATTATGACAAATTGTCCGCTCCGTGAAGTAAATGATACTTTTTCTGATAAAGATTTTATTGAAAAACTCGAAATTCAGGAAATTGATGAATAAAATTTATTGATAAATTTTTAAAACTCTGTACTTAAAATTTTGCTTGTGTTATTGTTTAATTGTAAAGATATATAATGGAAGCAAAATGAGAGTTCACGAACTTGCAAAAGAACTAAATGTCAGCGCTAAAGAACTGATGGAAACAGCTAAAGAGAAGCTTGGGATTGTTTTTAAATCTCACAGTGTGGCTGTAACACAGGGTAATATTGATAATATCAGGGCTTTATATGTTAAGCCTGAGGAAAAAAAGGCCAAACCCAAAGCATTTATTGTAAAAAAAGCTAAGGTTGAAAAACCCGAAGAGCCTGTTAAGGCGGAAGAAACTCCAGCTGCTCCGAAAGTTTCTGTTACAAAAGTTGTGAAAACAAGTACGGAAAAACCAAAACCGCCAGTTGTAGAGCCTGTTGTTAAAGAGCGTCCAAAACTTGAAATTGTACGTCCTGCGCCAAAACATCAAGAAAAACCAAAGGAAGATATAGTTTCTCGTCCTGTCAAAAAGGAAGAAACGCCAAAAATACCTGATATTGCTTCACTTACACGTAAAAATTTTGGTAAGCCTGCGCAAAAAGACGAACAAAAAGCTTCAAAAGATGCGCCTAAAAAAGATAACAAACAGCAAAAACCGGGTGATAATCAGGCACCCAAGGCTCCTATAAAAAGGCATATAATTTCTCCTGATATGTATGCTAATCAGGATTTTAGAAATAAAAAGAAGAAAAAAGAAAAGAATTATAAAAGCAAAGAAGAAGAACAGGAAAGAATAAGCTTAGAAAAAGCTGTTCAATCTAAACATAAAAAGCATGTTCAAGAAGTTGAGTCTGTTGAAGAAGTAAAACAGGTTGTAATAAACAGACCCATGACAGTTGGAGAACTTGCAGATAAAATCAAAAAATCTCCTGCAGAAATCATTAAGTTTTTAATGATGGAAAAAATTATGGTGACTGTAAATTCACCTATAGATATCGATACAGCGAAAAGAGCAGTTATAAATTTTGATATTGAGCCTTTGGATGAAGATATAGAGGCATTTATTCAGGAAGAAACAGAAAAAGAAGAAAAAAATAAAATTCTTTTAGAAGCTGATGAAAAATCTTTAATCAAAAGGGCGCCAGTGGTAACGATTATGGGACACGTTGACCATGGTAAAACCACGCTGCTTGATAGCATCAGGGCTTCGAAACATAAAATTGTATCAACAGAGGTTGGTGGAATTACCCAAAGCATTGGCGCTTATACTGTTTGGCAGGGTGATAAGAAAATTGTATTTATTGACACACCTGGTCACGAAGCTTTTACGCAAATGAGAGCAAGGGGCGCAAAATCTACTGATATTGCCATTTTGGTTGTAGCTGCGGATGATGGAGTTATGCCGCAGACTATTGAGGCTATAAATCACGCTAAATCAGCGAATGTGCCGATTATTGTGGCTGTAAATAAGATGGATAAGCCGGATGCTGACCCTGATAAGGTTTTACAGCAGATGACAGAGTATGGTCTTGTGCCTGAAGCATGGGGTGGAGATACAATCTGCGTAAAGGTTTCTGCTATTCAAGGAAAAGGCATAGATGAACTTTTAGAATACATTCTTCTTGTTGCCGAAATGCAAGAATTAAAAGCTGTTAAAGATTGCCCCGGAATGGGTGTTATTATTGAGGCTAACCTTGATAAAGGAAAAGGGCCTGTTGCAACAATGCTTGTTCAAAATGGTGTCTTAAAGGTTGGAGATTCAATAGTGGTGGGTACTGTTGGCGGTAAAGTCCGCGCCTTGCTTGATGATTCAGGCCAAAGAGTAAAAACAGCCGGTCCTTCTACTCCTGTAGAGATTCTGGGGTTAAATGAAGTACCGCAGGCCGGAGATGCCTTTGAAGTTGTTCAAAATGAAAAGGCTATGAAGCAGATTGTAACTGAAAGAAAGCAGCAGGAGCGCATTAACAGGCTTGAGGCTATGGCAGTTTCACATGTTAAGAAAGAAACGCTTGCAAATGATGAAATTAAAAATCTTAATTTAATCATAAAAGCAAACACAAATGGCTCTGCTGAGGCAGTTTCACAGGCCATTCAAAATGTTAAATCTACTGAGGTTATCCCAAAAATTATGCACGTTGGTGTTGGGGATATTTCAGAAGCCGATGTTATGCTTGCATCTGCAAGTGATGCCATAATACTCGGTTTCAGCGTTAAGGAAGACGCAAATGCCCTTGCAGCGGCTGAAAGAGAGCTTGTTCAAATTAAAAAATATGATATTATTTATCAGGTTTTAGAAGATGTCGAAAAGACTATGTTGTCTTTATTAGAGCCTGAAATTCAAGAGGTTGAGCTTGGTACGGCTGAAGTTCGCCAGATATTTACCTTCGGAAAAACCGGGAAAATTGCTGGCTGCTATGTCACAGAAGGCAAAATCGTCCGCTCTAAAACTGCTATTGTAAAAAGAGGTGGCGTAGAAATTTATAAAGGCGAAATTAACCAGCTGAAACGCTTTAAGGACGATGTTAAAGAGGTTGCCCAAGGTTTTGAATGCGGTATATCATTTGCTAAATTTAATGATCTTCAGGAGGGCGATATTATCGAAGTTTCCACGACAAAAGAAATCGAAAGAAGCTCTTTAGTTTAATTTTGTTTTCAACGATAGGGGTAAAAGCCTTATCCAGAGCTTAATTGACTCTTATTAACATAATTTTTTAATATCTGATTTTATAAGGAAAAAACCATGACACTTAGGAATGAAAAAGTTCGAAAAGCCTTGATGAGAGAGATTTCTGACATTTTATTTCGCGAAATAAAAAACCCGCATATCACCGGAATCGTCTCTATTACTGATGTTGAGGTGTCTCATGATAATTCCTATGCGAAAGTTTTTTATAGCGTTATGGCAGATGAAGATAAGAAAAAAGAGACTGTAGAAGCGCTAAAAACCGTTACTCCAAAAGTTCGCTACGAGGTTGGAAAGCGCATCAGGCTTAGGAAAACACCAGAATTGAATTTTATTTTAGATGAGTCTTTGGAAAGAGGTTTTAGAATTACAAAGCTGATTGACCAAATTTCAAGGGGTGAAATTTAAGTTGTCTAAAAATCAAACCCATGCCGGAAATGCCGATGCTGCAGCCGTTTCACACGATTTTGCTGATGAGAAATCCAATAATGGCACCCAAAATGAGGCTTTTTATTTTCTAAATATTTTCAAACCCCGCGGTATCACTTCATTTGACGTCGTTTACAAGCTAAGAAAACGCCTGAAAATCAAGAAAATCGGGCATTCAGGTACCCTTGACCCTCTGGCTGAGGGAGTTATGCAGGTCGGGGTTGGAAAAGCAACAAGGCTCTTGGATTACCTTGGTTCTGATAAAAAATATGTTGCAAAAATCCGGTTTGGCTATTTCTCCTCAACTGCTGATGCTGAAGGCGATATAACCCAATTCAACATCCCTAATTTCACAAAAGACGACCTTCTTTGCGCTTTAAAATCTATGGAAGGGCAAATAGAGCAAATTCCACCTGCTTATAGTGCTGTAAAGGTAGGTGGTAAAAAGCTTTGCGACCTTGCAAGAAAGAAGGAAAAAAATAAAAAGGGGGGCAAAAATGGAGCTTTTGAAAAATTGCCCGATTGGGCTGAAAATACTAAATATAATGAATCAGGGCAGGTTTCGACATGTGAAAATCAAAATACAGAGCCTAATTTTACGGCTTCAAAAAACCAAAATGCAACAAGCGAAGGCGATTTAGATGTTTTAATTCAGAATATGAATACAGAGCTTCTTGGTTTTGAAATTCCAAAAAGGCAGGTTCAAATTTATGAAGCTAAATTGTTAAATTTTGTAACAATTTCTGCCCCCAAAAATTCTACCTCCGAAAATTCAACTCCCAAAATTTCCGCTTCCGAAAACCCTGAAGAAAAAATTCCCTTTGAAGCTGAAGTTGAAATTTTTTGTTCCAAAGGTACATATATTAGAACATTTGCTTTGGATTTGGCTAAAAAGCTTGGCACGGCCGCCTATTTAACCTCTTTAGTGCGTACTCAAGCGGGCAATTTTAATGTTACAAATTCAAAAACCACAGATGAAATTATCCCTGCAGAACATGCTATAAAGCCCCATCTGGCGCTTGATTTACCATTTTATGAACTTAATGAAGAAGAATATAAAAAAGTGTTAAACGGTGTTTCGTTTGTGCCAAGAGAATTAGAGCTTAAAAATTCTGATTTAATGCTAATTTTTCAAAATAATCTTGTATCAATCGGGGTTTTATCAGATAATAAAATTGTATGCAAAAAGGTTTTTAAGTAATTAATCTGTAAAATTATGAAAAAGCACATAGTTTGCGGTTTATGAGGAAAAAATATGGGAATTTTTGTAAGAACTTTAATTATAACGCTTGTTTTTTGTCTTGGATATTTTACCTGGGTTTATTTTTCAAAAGAGGCCTTCAGCCCTGAATTACAAATAACCGGAGATGCTAAAAATATTGTAGTGCAAGATAAAGCGCCTGAAGAAAGCTCTGAAAACCAAACAGAAAATAAACTGAAAGATATGAAAGTTGCTTTTTTATCCGGCGAAGATAGTATTGAATATGTTTCAAGAAAAGCTAAAAATAAAACCCTGTATAGCGCTCTAGGGTTGCTTTTGAAGGGGCCTACCGATGAAGAAAAAGCGCATGGAATTTTTACTGAGATTCCTTCTGATACCCGTTTAATTTCGGTTAAAAAAGATGAAGCGGAAAATGCCATAATTATCAACCTCACTAAAGAATTCGGCGAAGGCGGTGGTACACAGTCAATTCAAGCCAGATTAAACCAAATTGTAAAAACTGTAAGCATTTATGCAGGTCCATTGCCTGTTTATCTTTATTTAGATGGCAAAAAGGCACAATACCTTGGCGGAGAAGGAATTTATATTGAGCAACCCATAAACAGATAAAATGCATTATAAAAATTTTTAAAAAAATATTTGTAATTTGCATTAAAATATGTTATTATTCTTATGTTTTAAGTTGTTTAATTAAAGTTGTTTTATCGTAAAAAGGTTACAAAATGTTTGGAATTTTGCAAAAGCATTTTTTGCTTTGTGCGGCTTTAAGCGCTAGGAAAAGCGCTAATGCCGTGTTTTACGATGTAATTAAAATTTGCATTATAATTTTAAAACTTTTTAAAAAAAGCTGCCCAACCGGGTAATATCATTTTGTCCTGCCTTATGGTGAACTTAGTGCAGGGATAGTTTGATTGAGCAGATTTAAGATAAACAATTTCTCGAGGTGATTTTTTTATAAAACACCTCTTTTTTTATATCATAACTATATTCTACAATATATTTTTAATTCGTCATTATTCAATTTATGAAATCCGGCTTCCTAAAATGCCCCATTCCTCGTTTTAAATTTTTCTAACACTCTTTGCACACTATTATCAATACTGATATCTTTATGTTTACATTAAGTTTTGTTAAGTCCACTTTTTTCCAGCCTTTATAAGGCTATATTGTGCAAATATATTTTCAAATGTACCCGAAACTGCCATTGCGTAATCTCTCTTAATATTTCTTTAAATATTTTTACAAAGTTGAGAATTTATATTCCTATATGCTATACTTCCAAATAAGTGAATTAAGTTGTTTTATCGTAAATAGTTAACACAAGGTTACAATTAGTTATGAAAAAGTTTATTTTTTCTTGTGCACCTTTGGGTGTGCATTGTCATGGGCGTTTAAAACCCGAAAATAACCATCTGCTGTCAAAGTGCCGCAAAGCGTTCTCACTTGTTGAAATGCTTATGGCATTGTTGGTTGCATCATTGTTATTGGCGGCTTTAGCACCTG
>CAJTLW010000004.1 GCA_910577515.1 uncultured Vampirovibrio sp. | reverse complement strand
TCTGAACCCCTGCCTCCTACTATCGCTGCAATAGAAGCGTCGTTATACAACAAAACGGCTTTATTTATATATGCCCCGCCCCCGCCGCCTGTACTGCCGTACGAATCGGATACACCCCTACCCCCGCCTGCACCGCAAATTTTAACATTAACATATTTATTTTTTGTCACATTAGGCACAGTCCAAGTTTCAACTCCGCCGGTTAGCTTCTCCCAGGCTTTGAGCACCTGTCCTGCACCACCTCCTGCGCCGCCTGATATTAATGTTGCTTCAAGTTTATTAACAAGGGCGGGGACTATAAAACTGTTTGTTGTTCCTGCATTTGTATATTCTATATATCCTGCTGTAGATGCTGTTCCACCTCCTCCTCCTGCTCCAATGACTGTTACTTTCATTGGACCATTATATCCTTGGGGAACTATAAATTCTCCTTCACAATATTGACTGCCATCTGTACCCGTTTTTAATTTACTTCCTGCAGGGCAATCAACAGAATCATATTCTATTTCATGAATTTTTGTTATTTTACCGGGTATTTCTCCTTCTACTGATATTGTCATTGAATCTTGCATGCGCCGGGTCATCACAGGTGCAAGCGCTGCAAGAAGCAATGATGCTACCAATAATGCCATAAGCATTTCAACGAGGGAGAAGCCCCGTTTGAAAGACTCCCTGCCCGGGTCTACCCGATTGGGTAATTCAAAAATTCCGCGTTTTAATTTAGAATTAAAAAAACGAGAGTTTTTAAGCAATGCAATTTTAGGGCTAAAACAGCCCTTCACAGCGATGAACAAATCTAACATATTGAACAACCTTTAATTTATATCATATTTGATATTAATATATCAGATTTAATATAAAAAATCAACTTTAGTACACAGATTACATCATTATTGATATATGCACGGAAGAGATATAAGCACAAAACATTTAATAAAAGGAATGCTCCTAATGAGGGATGTGTCTTTAACACGCCTGGCAGAAGAGCTGAACAGGCGCTTTGGGTATTCTTTCACACAATCAAATCTTTCAAGAAAATTGAACACGGACACCGTGAAATGGAGTGAACTTCGTGATATCACAGCCGTTTTAGGATATAATATAAGAATTTCCCCATCTGAAAACTGGGACGGTATCGGTACAATCAACGGATCATCCAAGCAAAGAGAAAACATGACAACAATTCTTTAGTTTTGCCGTATAATATTTTTGTAAACATTTTAAAAGGAAGTATTTATTATGGTAAAGCCTTGGAATGAATATTTTTTGGAAATTGCAAAAACCTGTGCTTCACGTTCAAATTGCATAAGAGCGCAAGTAGGCGCTGTAATTGTGGGTGAAGATAAAAAAATAAAAGCTACGGGCTATAATGGTACACCATCAAAAGTAGTATCCTGCCTTGAACTTGGGTATTGTTACCGTGTTGAAAATAAAATACCTTCAGGCACAAGATATGAAACCTGCCGTTCAATCCACGCTGAGCAAAATGCTATAATTCAAGCAGGGCAAGACAGATGCAAAGGTGCCACAATGTACATTTATGGCCATAATTTTATTTGTATCTTATGTAAAAGATTTATTGTTCAAGCGGGAATAAAAGATGTATACCTTCAAAAAGAAACAGGTGCGCCGATTGAACATATTGATTGTGAACAAATCAAGGAAGAATTATCAAAAGATTTTATGAAAGTATAAAACGTTAAAGCCCGCAAAATAAATACTTGCGGGCTTTTTAAAATTTATTTTATCTCTATTTTTTTAACTTCTTCCCCTTTAGGTTCAATCTTTTTAAGATTTATATATAAAACCCCGTTTTTAAACTCACTGTCTGCTTCTTCAAGTTTTACAGGGTGTTCAAAATAGATATTCCTTGAAAATTTTCCGTAACGAAATTCCGAATATTTGACATCCTTTTTCTCTTCATTGTTTTCAAACTTTGATTCAGCCGTAATGATAACATTTTCAGGAGTCAAGGCAAGTATAATATCTTCTTTTTTAACACAGGGTAATTCCACTTTTATTTTATACCCTTCTTTATCTTCACAAAGTTCTACGGCAGGGCGAAAAGTGCGTTCAATAGGTGTTTTTGAAGGTTCAATATCGCCAAATGTATCTTTTAAAAACCTTTGAAGATCCTCATGCATATTTTCAAAGAAAAATGAAGGTTCTCTTTTAATCAGGCTAAATCTCATTTTTAAAATCCTTTCAATTTAAATAAAACTCTTGTATTTTTCCGTTCTGATATGAAAATTTCATCCCCCAAAAGGAAAGAAGTAAGTATTAACTTTTGTAACATAAAGTTTAAATTTTGAAATTTTAAAACCCGATTTGTTTTTATTTAATTGTAGGAGTTTTAAACAAAATGACAGCACCAATCAACAATTACAATTCATTATTAGCAGCACAAATGTATCCTGCATCCAATAACCCCTTTAAAGGTAAAGGCGATGTAGGCAAATCACCTCGCGTCCCTTCAGAAGGCGTTCAGGGAGTCAATCCATACGCCCCCGCAGGCCCCGCACAACGCGCAGAAGCCTATGAAGGACAGGGTGTAGTTTCTGCAATTGCACAAAATAAAGCCGCTATGGCAAAAGTAGGTCTTGGCGGAAACCCCCATCCTACAGAAACTACAGGCAATAGATTAATGGCAACGGAATACGATTTATTTTAATAAAAGGTAAAAATTTTCCGTTTAAAAATATTAAATAAAAAGCCCCAAAAAATTGGGGCAATCAAAATGAACAATGGAGTAAATTTATTCAAGACACAAAGGTTTAAATGCCTTTGTGTTTTTATATATTTTGTATAAATCCGGCATAAAGCAGCTTATCCAAAGGTTTTAAAGCTGGCTTCAACGTTATCTTTAATAACCTTTTGAACGCTTTCAATCTCAGTTTCAAGAGCATTATGCTCTGTTTCAAGACGTTTTAATTCACATTCCATCAGTTTATCAGCATGGTGGAACTCTTTAAGTCTTTTATCATAAAGAGTTTGCGCCTCGTTATCATCTGTCTTATCATCAACATCAGAAAGAAAACAGGTCAACCTGCTGTCACTATACAGCATTTTGTTCCATTCGCTCTCGTCAAATTTTACAATATTTTTCATATTAAAATCTACAAACATGAAGTTGCCTTCACGGAGATTTTTCTCTAAGAAATCTGCATCATTAACATCCGGGCAAACAAAATAATCATCCCTTGTTTTGCCCTCAGGAAGCGGGTCCGGTAAAGTTGGCACCACAATTTTATTTGATGTAGCTGAAATTAAAGACATCCCCATGCCGCCATCTGCCTCTTCTCTTACAATATCATCGTAATGAAGCCGTGCATTATAATTAACAATATTAGTGCCATTGTTGCTTGTAACCTGCCCGAACAAAAGGGTTTTATTGCCCATAGCATTATTATATTCATCCGTCCACTGGTCAACGTTTTCAGCAAGCATCATCCGTTGAAAAGTAATAGATTGGGCTTGGAATTCATTATTGCTTTTTTGCGCCGTCAACATAAGGAAGCGGCCCTGGCTTGCAGACATACCCATTGTTCTAAAGCACTCCTTTGTTCTTTATTTGTTCATTATTGTCATAAAACTTGTTACACAATAGATATCGGCACATTTACATTTAAACTTTAACATTTTATCCGTATTTTTAACAAAAGTTTACAATATTTTTGCTATAATTTTTTAAGGAGGGGAAAGCAAGATATGGCAGGAATTTTAAGCGTTCAATTTGAACCTGTATTAAACAAAATTGATACGAACCTTGAAAAGGCAAAAAACATTATTGAGAATTTTGTTACCAAAAACTCTGAAAAGCCGCTTGATTTAATAGTTTTACCGGAATTTTTTACAACAGGGGTTTCACATAAATATGTTGATTTCCCAAATCCCCCTGATGGCGGCACCGTTATTGAATTTGTGGCAAATCTTGCAAAAAAATATAAGGTAAATATAGCCGCAGGTACAATTATTGTAAAAAGGGGCGAAAAGCTTTATAATACAATGTTTGTGCTGAATAGAGAAGGTAAAACCGTTGCAGTATATGATAAAATCCACCTTTTTAAATATTTTGGCGGCACTGAAAATTTAAAAGTAACAGCTGGGGAAAATTCTCCAATCGTTGCAGAACTTGATTTTGCGCGTGTCGGGCTTGCAATCTGTTTTGATATTAAATATCCGCTTCATTATAAAAAACTTGTGCAAAAAGGAGCTGAAATCATTGTAAATCCCTCTGCCTGGGCTTATTTAAAAAGCATAAAGGGGCAAAAAGAACAAAACACAAGGATTTTTAAGGCATTGAATATTGCCCGCGCTACAGAAAACCTTGTTTATTTTGTATCATCAAACGAAAGTGGAAATGCAGACCCATTGGGTAATATTGGCAATTCTATGATAATATCTCCCACAGCTGACATCTTAGCTGAAGCAGGAAATGAAGATGGCACAATATACGCCGATATTGATTTAGAGCTTGTAAGAACTCTGAAAACCACTACCCCTGTTGCATTTGAAGAATAAACACCCCTTTGTTTCAGGCGCAGTGTGGCAATTTACGCACTAAATTTCATAACACATAATATAGTCGTCCATCACAAAGCCGCATCCTATATCGGTTACAGCTGTTTCAACAGTCTTAAAACCCCATTTTTCATACGATTTAATGGTGTTAATATTATTTTTATTCACGGTTAAGTATATAAATTTTACCCCTGTTTCATCCGCAATTTTACAAACTTCATTAAAAGTCTTGCGCCCTAAGCCTTTTCCTCTAAATTCTTTTTTCATATAAAGTTTTGATAAAAATAAATATTTAAAACCTATATCTGGATTATCGCTTTCCCAAGCTTTTTTATCTTTAATAGAAACCCCGAAATAGCCTGCTTTTTCACCGTTTTCTAAAATTATTTTATAAATATAATTTTCGTTTTGAATTTGCTTTTTTATAGCTTCATAAGATTGAAAATTTTCAACCATATAGGCAATTTGCGCCTGATTTAGAAGACATACCCAATATTCATTCCAGATAGTTTTTGCAAGATTTGCTAATTCTTTTATTTTATCATCATTTTTTATACAAATAAATTCTACCATATCCTGAAAACCTATGATATATCAGCTTTTCATATAAAAGATTATACTAAAAAATATTTTTCTTGCAAAGTCAAAACCCTTTAGAATATAATAAAAACAACTTAGGAAAAATAGCACCCCATTTCAAAATTTAAAAAAGGAAGAAAAAATTGGAAAGATTTGTTGGAATATTAGGGATAATAATTATACTTTCAATTTGTTTTTGGATGTCAAACAATAAAAAAAGAATAAGCCTAAAAACCGTAATATCGGGGCTTTTACTCCAGTTTTTTCTAGCTGTTTTTATTTTAAAAGTACCCTTGGGGCAAAAAATAATTGAAATTTTAGCGATAGGAATTGAAAAGATTTTGCACTTCTCAAACTCAGGTGCAGACTTTGTTTTCGGCTTCTTAAATAACTCCGGAGCAAGGATAGACGAGCTTTTCTACCCCGGTGCATCGTTTTTATTTGCAATAAAAGTGATGGCAACAATTATTTTTGTAATGGCCATCGTAAATATTTTATATTATTTCGGTATAATGCAGCGCGTAGTGGCGTTTTTCGCCAAAATTATGTACAAAATAATGAATGTATCAGGCGCAGAGGCTCTTTCAAATATCGCAAGCGCCTTTGTAGGGCAGGTTGAAGCCCAAATTATGATACGCCCGTACCTTGCAACTGCAACAAAATCAGAGCTTTTAGCCAGCATGACAGGCTCAATGGCTTGTATTGCAGGGGGTGTAATGGCAATTTATATTGCAATGGGCGTTCCGGCAAAATTCTTGCTTGCAGCCTCTATTATGGCGGCACCAGGGGCTTTGGTTATTTCAAAAATTGTCTACCCTGAAGTTGAAGAAAGCAAAACAAAAGATAAAGTATCCGTAAATATTGAAAAAACACACGTAAACCTGATTGATGCTATTGCTCATGGCGCTTCAGACGGCATGAGGGTATCATTAAATGTTATTGCAATGCTTATAGCGCTCCTTGCGTTGATAGCTATGATAGACTGGATACTAGGAGGTTTGGGGCATTTCCTTTATAACAATCTCCATCTTTCACTTCCATTTTTAGACCTTAACAATTTAAGCTTAAAAACCTTGCTTGGCGCGTTTTTCAGCCTATTTGCCCTTGTTATGGGTGTGCCGCTTCCTGATATTTCTACAGTAGGGGCTTTAATGGGTGAAAAATTGGTGTTAAATGAATTTATCGCATACACTGATTTAGCTGCAATGAAGGATATTTTAACGCCAAAAGCCCTGACAATAGCAAGTTTTGCCCTATGCGGCTTTGCAAACTTCGGCTCTATCGCTATCCAAATCGGCGGTATAGGCGAGCTTGCGCCCACAAGACGTTCAGAATTGGCACAACTAGGTATAAAAGCTTTAATTTGCGGAACATTCGCTTCTTACGTTTCTGCCTGCATGGCAGGAATATTGATGTAGAGGTGTTTTAAAGGCATTTAACATTTTAAACTCTTGCAGCACAATGATTTAAAACTAATTTTAATAAAAAATTACACAAAAAACGGTAAAATTATGGCCATTATTGAAAAGAGAATAAAAATAAAGTTTGAAAATGGCATCCTGCCTGAAGTTGAACATATTGAAAACGCTATAATTAAAGCAGGGCTTGAACCTGTACGTTGGGCAATTGTAGACATTAAAGAAAATGAATGCATAATCCTTGCTAACGGGGTGCAAAATCAGGCTGTTACAACAACTTCAAAGGTTTAAATTTTTAAAACATATACCTAGCCCTGTCTTACCTTTTTAAATTATTAATAAAAAGTTAATATAATTAGACATAGAATATTGATACGTTACAATATTATTAACGACATTTTTAAAGGAGAAAGGTTATGTTTAACAAGCACAACGAAGACAAAAACAACCCTTTTGAAGATGAGAATTTCAAAGCTGAAAACTCTGAAAAAGAGGATAATAAAAAACAGGAAGAGCCTGAAACACCTGAAAATAAAGAAGAAGCCCCTGTTAAAAATGATGAGAACAAAAATACGGAAACTCTTCAAGCTGAGCTTGATAGCTTAAACAATAAGTATTTAAGGCTTGCAGCCGATTTTGATAATTTTAGAAAACGCCAGATGCAAGAAAGAGAAAGCCTTTTAAAATATGGCGCAGAAGACACTTTGAAAAAAATTATTACCGTTTTGGATACATTTGAGAGAGCAAAAAAATCTGTTGAAAATATGAGCGAATGCGAAAAGGTTAAAGAAAGCTATGATGTATGTGTAAAGCAGCTTTACGATACTTTGGATAAAATCGGCCTTAAAAAAATTGATGCAAAGGGGGAAGAATTTGACCCAAATCTTCATGAGGCTGTAATGCAAACCCCTACTAATGATTACCCTGCTAATACGGTAATCGATGAGCTGCAGACAGGCTATAAACTTTTTGATAAGGTGTTAAGGCCCGTGTTTGTAAACGTTGCAACCGAAGCACCAGAAAACGACAACGAACAAAAGGAAGAGCAATAATCAATGGATTACTATCAGATACTGGAAGTTGAGAAAAACGCCTCAAAAGACGATATAAAAAGAGCATTCAGACAAAAAGCAAGAAAATTGCACCCTGATGTAAACAAAGCCCCCGATGCGGAAGAAAGGTTTAAAGAGCTTGGTAAAGCCTATGAAACCCTAATGGATGACGATAAACGCGCATTGTACGACCAATACGGGGAAGACGGCCTCAAAAATGCCGGATATTCTTCAAATGGCCCGTTTGACTTTGGCTTTGGGGATATTAACGATATATTTGCATCTTTCTTTGGTGGAATGGGCGGCTTTGGCGGTGAATATAGAGAAAACCCGAATGCCCCAAAACGTGGTGCCGACCTTAGAATGGATATCCAGATAGATTTTATGGATGCTATGAACGGCATTGAAAAAGAATTAAAAATCGAACACACAGAAACCTGTGAAGAGTGTAACGGTACAGGTTTTGACAAAAATGCAAAAGAAACAGTGTGCAAAACCTGCGGCGGCCATGGACGGGTTCAGCAAAATGTAAGAAGCATATTAGGAAGTTTTACCTCCGTTACCACCTGCCCGAAATGCCACGGTACAGGTAAATCCCCTGATTCTTTCTGCAAAAAATGTAATGGCGTTGGCGGGGTTAAAAAAGATAAAACAATCAAAATCAAAATCCCAAAAGGCGTTGATACAGGCTCTAAAATCCGCCTTTCAAACGAGGGAAATGCAGGCAAAAACGGCGGAAACCCGGGGGATTTATATGTTGTTTTACACGTAAAAGAATCTGAAAAATTTATAAGAGACGGTGCAGATATTCATACAATTCTTGAAATTACGCCTGTACAGGCAGTTTTAGGCGATAAAGCAACGGTCGAAACAATTGATGGCGCCGTTGAAATGAGTATTCCAAGCGGTATACAAAACCTTGATAAACTTCTTTTAAAAGGCCGCGGCGTGCCGTTTTTGGGCAGCAGTGAGCAAAGGGGAAACCATTATGTAACAATCAAAATAATAACCCCGAAAAAAATCTCAAAAGAGGAAGAAAAATTGTATAAAGCCCTGTACGATATCCAAAAAGCAGATGACAAAACAGGAAAAGATAATATAATAGATAAAGTAAAAACTGCCCTTGGAAAATAATAACGGGGCAAAAACCCTTTTAAACGGGTATTTTAAAGAAAAAGGAGAGTTTTGATGAAAATAAAAGCGTTATTAATCACCTTGTGTTTCATGTTAATTAACCAATGTGCAATGGCATCAAGGCTTCCCGATGATTTTTGGGCATATTTACAAAAAATTTACCCGAATTCTACCCAAAGGTTTGACTCTGTTGTAGTTTTAGCGGATGGCACAATGTATGTACCTCTTTATCCGGCACAAACTGCAGAAGATGCAACGAATTTAAAGGTTGAATATACATATCCCCTAAACCGCGCCCCGCAAACAAAACCTGAAGTTATAATTTTTAATAACAATTTTGTATTATTAAAGCTTTTAAAAGATAAAAACGGCAATTTTTCAATAACAAAAAATGAAAACCTCCCCCTTAAGGTAAAGCTTGGCGTAATGCCGCAAGATATGCTTGTGCCTGTAGGGTTTCAGGTGCCTGAAAGTTTAAAAATAATTTTAGGAAACCTTGTTATTCCAGAAAAAAATGACCATTTAATTACTGCTGCAACTGATACAAAAATCGGCGGAAAAAAGGATAGCACAGGGAAAATCACCCCCCTTGCAGAACTTAAAAACAAAAAAGCATTAATTTCAAACGATATGTCCAAATTTGTGCTTGTTTATGACGGAGAAAAGAAAAATTCGCTTTATGAGGTGAAATTAAGCGGGCTTCCGGCTAAAATTCTTGCTTCAAATAAATCAAAACTGGCGCTTGTTATGTATTTTGGCTCTAAAACAGTTGAAATTGTTGACCTTACAAACGAAAGAACTGTAGCCCAGATTAATCTTGATAATACCCCAAAAGACGCTGATTTAGACACTGTAAACAATATTGCCTATGTGGCTTCTGCTAATGCTGCTACAATTTATATGATAGATTTAAATACAGCAAAGCTTATAAAAGCTGTAAAACTGGAACAATCTCCCGAAAAAATAGCAGTTTCAGACGATGCTAAAGCGCTTGCCTTTATTGACAGAAACACACAAAAAATCTACAGCTTAAAAGAAACTGACGGTGCTTATACTGCAAAATACATTGCAGATGGCAAAAATTTATCAAGAATTTTATACAAAAAAGGAAAAATTTACGCCGTATCGCGCACAGAAAATAAACTTTCGGTTTATGACGAAGCAGAAAATATTTTAACTGCCGAAATAAAATTAAATGAAAAACCGACAGACGCCGTATTTTTCCAGAATAAAATTTATATATTATGCTCAAAAGACAGTATAATCAATGTTTATGACACACAAAGCCAAAAAATTATTGAAAATATCGTGCTTGATAATGTTGGTTTTTATTCAAAAATAACAATGATTCCTAACCAGCCAAATGCAGTTATTACAGGCATTCAAACTAAAAAATTCCTTCTTTTAAATTTAGAAAAAATGGTTATAACCAAAAAGCAAAATGCCGATGTCAATGTTTCAAATATAATCATAATTGATGCACCGAAAACAGGCGATGTGGTTGAAAACAAAGGAATTGGTACAAAGGATATATCATTGTAATGAAATTTCGGGAAGATTTATCCAATACTGTTGTAATCAAAAAAAGCAAAGATGAAAAACTCTTTAATGATGCGGCGCTTGAGACCCTGTCAAAGCTTGATAAAACGCGGGAAGATTTTTGGAACGTTGATAATGAAAGCGCTAATTTTTTAAACCTTTTAATAAAAATGTCCGGTGCTAAAAATGCGCTTGAAATAGGTACATCAAACGGATATAGTGCAATCTGGCTTGCCCAAAGTTTGAAAGAAACGGGCGGATGCCTTACTACAATTGAATTTTGGGATAACAGATTAAACGAAGCTATTGAAAATTTTAAAAAAGCGGGCGTAAATGATATTATTGAAACAAAACTCGGGCAGGCCGTGATGATTTTGGAAGAGATGGTGATGAGCGAAACACCACCTGTGTTTGATTTTGTTTTTATCGATGCAAATAAATCAGAATATATCAAATATTTTAAGTTAATCCACCCTTTATTAAAAAAAGGCGGGATAATTGCTGCAGACAACATCCTATCACATTACAATAAGGTTTTACCTTATGTAGAAGCTATCTGCAGCCACCCTGATTACCAAAGCCAGCTTATTCCTTTGGATACAGGAATTATGGTATCTTATAAAAGATAGCTATTTTTTCATTGATGCGCCAATAACTTCGGTTAATTCCTGCGTAATGCCTTCCTGGCGAACTTTATTGTATTGAACTGTAAGAGTTTTTATCATATCCTCTGCATTGTTTGTTGCAGCACTCATCGCAGTCATTCTTGAAGATAATTCGCTTGCCTGTGCTTCAAGCATAGTCTGATAAATAACATTTGTAATATACATAGGAACAATTTTTTGTAATACTGCCTTCGGGTTTGGCAAAAATTCCATCAAAGAATCAAGTTTGATACTGTGTTCGTATTCTACTTTATGTTCTTTATCAAACTCTTCCCTGTGAAATTTATTTAACTGCATCGCATGCGCCTTCTCTTGCCCTTCTTTGGGACTCATAGCAGGTAAAAGGGTCCATTCTTCAACTTTATAAGTCATTGTATTAATGTAGCGCGTCGTGATAAGTTCAATCCTGTCTACCCTTTTTTCAACAAAATCAATAGCTAAATCTTCAGCTACAATTTTTGCGGAAGAAACAGATAAATCATCTAAAATGCCTGTATAAATTTCTTTAATTTCAAAATCGAGATTTTTTTTGGCATTCTTTAATGGTGCAAGTGTTTTTTGCCCAACAAGATAAAGTGATACATGTTTATTTTGCGCATTTAATTCCTTAATTTTATTTAAGGTAAACCTTACAATATTAGCACTGTATGCTCCTGCAAGCCCTTTGTTTGAAGAAATTACAACAAGCGCAACAGTGTTTACCTCTCTTGAATTCAATAGTTCAGGGTAATTATCAATCGCATTTTTTACCTTTATCGCTTCAAAACCACCATTTATGTTGTCTTTTATTTCATCATAAGTTTTTATAAACATCCTGAAAAGTTCATAAGTAAACGGACGCGATAATTTCACTGCAGCCTCAGCCTTTTTCACCTTTGCTGCTGCCACCATCTTCATGGCACGGGTTATCTTTTGGGTGTTTTTTATACTTGAAATTCTATTTTTTATATTTCTTAAATTTGCCATATTTTTACCTGTTTTAAAGGGTTTAACAAAGCTTTGCAAAAAGCGAAAAGTTATGCTTTAAATACGCTTTCTGTAAATGTTTTAAGATGGTCGCAAAGAAGTTTTTTATCAGCTTCCTCTAATTTTGCACCTTCATTCAGCCTTTTTTCTAAATCTGAAAGGTTGGTTGAAAAATATTCAAACCACTGGTTTTTATACTCTTGAATTTTAGAATTTTCAATATTATCCAAAAATCCTTCGTTTCCTGCGTATAAAATTGAAACCTGTTTTGCAGCACTTAAAGGCTTATACTGGGGCTGTATAAGGATTTGCGTTAATTTTTCACCTTTTAAAAGCTGTGCTTTTGTAGCCGCATCAAGGTCTGATGCAAACTGTGCAAAAGCTTCCAATTCACGGTATTGCGCTAAATCAAGCCTCAATTGCCCTGCAACCTGTTTTACACCTTTTGTTTGAGCAGCCCCACCTACACGTGAAACCGAAATACCGGCGTTTATTGCAGGCCTTTGCCCTGCGTTAAAAAGGTTTGTTTCTAAAAATATCTGGCCGTCTGTGATTGAAATAACGTTTGTCGGAATATACGCAGAAACGTCCCCTGCTTGTGTTTCAATGATAGGAAGTGCTGTAATTGAGCCTCCGCCAAGTTCATCCGATAATTTGCAAGCCCTCTCCAAAAGTCTTGAATGAAGATAGAAAACATCCCCGGGATACGCTTCACGCCCCGAAGGTCTTTTAAGAAGCAAACTCATAGAGCGATATGCCTGCGCATGCTTTGTTAAATCATCATAAATAATTAGGCTGTGGCGTCCTTGTTCCAAAAATTCTTCCGCCATAGCACACCCTGCATAAGGCGCTATATATTGAAGCGGAGCAGATTCATCAGCAGAAGCTGAAACAATAATTGTATAATCCATCGCCCCGTGTTCTTCAAGGGTTTTAGCAAGCTGGGCAATTGTTGATTTTTTCTGCCCTATTGCAACATAAATACAGATAACATCCTGCCCTTTTTGATTGATTATAGTATCAAGAGCAATTGCAGTTTTGCCTGTTTGTCTGTCGCCTATTATTAATTCCCTCTGGCCGCGGCCGATAGGTGTCAGGGCGTCAATTGCGGTCAAACCTGTTTGAAGAGGCTGATGCACTGATTTTCTTGAAATAATCCCCGGTGCAATGCGCTCAATCGGGCGGGTTTTGTCGTATCGGATATCTCCTTTGCCATCCAACGGTATACCTGTAGGGTCAACTATTCTTCCGATAAGCCCGTCCCCAACAGGAGTAGAAGCAATTTTCCCTGTCGCTTTAACGTTCATTCCTTCTTTAATTTGGGTATAATCTCCTAAAATTACAACCCCTACATTATCTTCTTCAAGGTTAAGGGCAATCCCGAGTGTTCCTTTACCATCATCAAATTCAACAAGCTCGGATGCCATTACATTTTTTAGGCCGAAAATTCTGCAAATCCCGTCGCCTACTTCAATTACAACCCCTGTATTTGTAACATCAAGGTCTGTTTTATAATTTGCAATTTTTTCTTTTATAATGTTTGAAATCTCGCTCGCTGAAATTGTTTGCCCGTGTGTCATTTTATTAACCTCATTATTTTCTTAAATTTTCAATTCTTTTAATTAAACTCAAATCGATAACAGTATCATCAATTTTTATGATTAAACCCCCCAAAATTCCTTTATCAATTGAATATTTTGGGTTTATTATTTTGCCAGTTTTATTTTGAAGCTTTGATTTAAGCGCCTCTTTCTGCACATCGTTCATCTCAACGGCGCTTATAATATCAACATTTAAAATATTTTTTTCTTCATCAATATATTTTTTTAAAGCCCCTAAAATCTCATCTGAAATTTCAAGCCTTGAATTTTCATTTAATAAAAACAGGAAATTTAAAATACGGTTGTCAATTTTCCCTTCAAAAACTTTTTCTAAAACATCCTTTTTATCCTCTTTTGAAACAGGAGGAGCAAAAAGAAAATCTTTTAATTCCTTGTTTTCATTAATAGCCTGAAGGCAGAAAGAAAAATCATCATATATTTTATCAACAGATATGCAATCCTTAGCATTTGAAGTATCCAAAGCAAGCTCAATTAGGGCTTTAGCGTATCTTTTTGCGGGTTTTAAATTTTTAGAAGGTGTAAGTACTGCCATAATTTATATTTTCACCCCCGAAAAATCAACCATATCAATATCTGCAATACATTTATCTATAATTTTTGATTGGATTTCTCCGCCATTTTCGCCTTCAATACGTTTTTGAATTTCATCTTTGGTTAGCAAAATAACGGCGTCCATAAATTCTTTCGTTGTTTCCTCTTTTGCCTTTAATGTATCAGCTTTTGCCTTTGTTTCAAATTGCACATCGAGTGCATCTTTTTCTTTTGAAATTAAATCATCATAAATTTCTTTTGTGCGCTTTGCTTCAGCTTCAGCCTTATTTTTAATTTCATCTTTAACGCTGTCGAGGTTTTTTGTGCTTCTTTTGGCTTCTTTATATTCTTTTAGAGCAGCTTCAGCAGCTTCAGCACTTGTCATAACTGATGTTTTTATATCAAACGCCATCTTATCAAAAATGGCTCCTAATTTAAATTTTTTAAAAATGAAAGTTAAAATGCTTATCATAATGATAAAATTAATAAGGTTTGATTCTAAAATTTTAGTATAAAGGGTGGCTTCATGCATTTTTTTGCCCCTCCATTACTCTATTTACATCTTCTTCAGATACATTAATATCGTTAATTTCAGAGTTTAAAATTTTAGACACGCTCAATTTTACAAATTCGCTGACTTCCTGCTTCAATTGCACTTTTGCATGATTTTTCCCGTTATGTAGATTTTCTGTAAATTTGGCGGTTTTTTCTTTTATTTCATCTTTTTTATCTAAAAGAATGCTTTCTTTTCTGTTTTTCAATTCTTCCTTATTTTTTGATAAAATATCTGACGCCTCCAATTTTGCACCCAAAATTTCTTCATCCTTTTGTTTTAAAATATCCGCAGCTTTTTGCTTTGATTTTAAAACCGTATCGTCATTTTTATCGAAAAACTTCTGCCTTTCATCCATAATTTTTAAAATAGGACGATAAAGGATAAGGTTCATCAAAATAACAAAGATGATAAAGCTTACAAGTGCAAAAATAAATGTACCGTCAAATTCTAAAAGCATTTAAAACCCTTCAAAAACCATTATTTAATAACAAATGCAATTAAAATTACAACCAAAAGAGCATAGATAGCACATGCTTCAATTAAACCTGCGCCGATATAGAAATATTTTGAAATTTGCCCTTCAGCTTCAGGTTGTCTTGCGATGCTTTCAATAATAGCTTTTGTTGCAAGTGCAAGGCCAATACCAGGGCCTAATACCCCAAGCCCGATTGCAATACCCATTGATAATAATTTTACTGCTGCTGTTTCCATTTTATTTTCTCCTTATTTTATTAATTTTAATGATTTTTAGCCGTTGCCGTTTCAATATATGCTGCCGTGAGCAATGTAAATACAAGCGCTTGGATAAACGCTACAAATAATTCAAAAAACATTATAGGTAAAGGCAAAAGCGACCCTATAAATAAGCTTATATTATAAACCCAAGACTCGGGCAAAAGCCCTAAGAATATTCTTTGTGTGATATGCAAAATAGTTTCAGGCGTAAGAAGCATAAACACTAATCCGCCAAGTACCATAATTAAAATTTCACCAGCCAAAATATTCGCAAAAAGCCGGACTGCAAGGGTTAAAGGCCTTGTAAAATCTTCTAAAATATTAAATGGTGTCATAAAAAGCATGGGTTTAAAATAATGTTTAAAATAGGAAGGGCCTTTTTCAATAATACCCTGAACTATGTAATAAATTAACACCGTAACCGCCAGCGCTGCCGTTACGTTGATATCGTTTGTAGGAGATGCAAATTCACCTTCAGGCAAATGTATTAATTTCCAAGGCAGTTGCCCTGCCATATTTCCAAGAATAATAAATAAAAATATACTCATTAAAAGCGTAGTATTGGCGCTTTTTACCCCGCCGAGGTTTTTTGTAAGCCCCATAAAGATGCTTACAATATTTTCAAAAGCAGCCTGAAATTTATTCGGAATTAATTTCAAATTTAAGACGGCTATAAGAGACAATAATAAAATGAAGCCCATAACAAGCCACATGGTAATGAGTGTATCCATGTGAACATTCAGCCCCAATATATTAACTACCCAATGTTCTCCTATATGAAATTCCATAATATCCTTTTATGTTAGATATATTATTATTTTTGGCATTATATTTGCCATTATGTTCAATTATATAACAAACAATATAAAAGAAGTACTTTTAAATAAAAATAGCCCTGCTTGACTAGATGAAATAAATAAAAGTCAATTTTTGGGCGAGAAAGGTTTTAATTTAATTATGAGAACAGAATTATTATGAAGATAGAACCTGTAAAAATTATTTCAAATTTGCGAACAGCAGTCCAAAAAAAATGTTCCGCAAATACCAGTCTCAAAACCTGCAGCACAATTAAATGATGCTTGTGAAAAATTGCTGCAGGCGCAAGGTGTATCGGGAAAGGCGCAGCTATTAATACAAAACAGAACGCAGCCGCATCGCCTGCCTTTATTATTTCTGCCTGAAACCCTTTCTACAAAAGAAGCCCATCAAAAGATATGGGGGTTTCAAAGCTTTATAAAAAGGGATTTAAAGCCCGAACAAAAAATTATTAAAGATTCATATTCTGTGGCAGATTTACTTGGAAAATTATATACAGCGGATGAAACGGTACACTCACCTGAAGGATACACGGACGCCATCCATGATTGCATAAGTATAATTTTAAATAATAAAAAAGATGCCTATATGCTCCATCTTTCCCCCGGAAAGCACAAAAAGCAGGCAGATATTGAACGTATGAAAGATAGAATTTCATCGTTTATTGATGCACTGAGCAAAGATAACCAAAGATGCTCCGCATTACTCTATGGCGGACAGGAAGGGGTAAGCGAAAAACTGCACGCAGATATCCTTGAAGCCCTAAAATCAAAAGGCATAAAACCTGATGAAGTATTGTTTGATAAATTTGGCGGCGCTCCCCACAACATTTATTATAATGTAGATAAAGGCATCGTCCTCGATAATTATTCCGGATTTGGTTTAGATGACCTAAAGGCAAATTTTAAACTTGTCAATATTTCACCCGCCTGAAAAAGTTGTATTGACAGAGTTTAAAGGGGCGATTTTTCGCTGTTTTAAACCAAAACTCAATCTTAAGATCTAGATAATTTTATCCACCCTAAATACCCTAAAATTCAATCCCAGTATTGATGTTAGGCTACACCTTATGGGGTATTATTCAAGTGTAGTCAATCAAATAGATTACATTATTCGAATTAAAAAGCAGATTAAAAAACTATAAACGGAGGATAAAATGAGAAGAGCTGAGTTTTTAAGAAAGACAAAAGTACTTGTGGTAGATGATAATTATGACCATGCTTCTGGAATAAGAGAATTAATCAACCTTGAAAACGATTATGAAGTAATTGCAAATGCAGGAAACGTAAATGTTGCACTTTCTTTAATTAAAAAATATCAGCCGGATATTGTTTTAATGGATATGAACATGCCTGATATTGACGGTATCACAGCAATTTCAGAAATTGAAAAATTAAACCTTAAAACAAAAGTAATAGCCCTTACAGGTTATGACGATGCGGATTTAATCTTTAGAGCAATGAAAATAGGTGCAAGGGGATATATCTTAAAAACTATGGCATCAGCTCAGCTGATTCACGCGCTTGATGAAGTACGCCAAGGAAAAATTTACCTTCCAAACGTTTTATGCTCTAAATTCTTTGAATATTTCCAAAACTTTGAAAAGAATGAAAAACTAAATGCAAAAGAAGATGAAGAAAATCTTTTAAACTATTTAACAAACAGAGAAGAAGAAGTATTGGGATTACTTACCCAAGGGGTTACATATAAAGGGGTTGCAAAGAAATTATTTATCTCTGAAACTACTGTTAAAACCCATGTGAATAATATCTTCCAAAAATTACAGGTAAATGATAGAACACAAGCTGTTTTATATGCAATTAAAAACGGCTTTATGACAAGAAACAACATAAAAATTGCAGTATAGAAAGATAAAAGATGTCATCATTTTATCAAAATTTAAAAAATTTAATAATAAAAGAAGACAGGCTGAATACCAGCCTGTTTTCAAAAAAAAGCATAATTTCGATAATAAGAAGCATTTTAGAACCACTTGCAAGTGAAAATGTGCCTTCTGTTATTCTTCACAGGCTAAAAAACACAGAAAACCTTGATAGCATAATAAAAAGACTTGAATATTCAAGAAATATTGAAATGTATAATTTTTTAGACCCCGATATTGTTTCAAAAGATGACCTTGTTGAATTAGAATTTATTCTTTTAACATCTTCAAGATACAACGCTGTTTTTATTTGGGACTATTCTGATGATGAAAACAAAGAATTTTCAAACGTTTATTTAAAATTAAACTCTAAAAATGCAAACCAGGCTTTTGATATATTGCTTGAAAACGTTAAAACAGATATAAAAGAAAATCTTAAAGAAAAATTTTATTCACATAAACCGGAAAGACGTGAAAATGAACTTTTAAACTTTTGTATTTCAAACATTGTAAAAGATTTAAACGACAGCATAAGCGAAAATGATTATAAAGATAAAGCATTTGATTTTGAACCAAAAGATGAAACAAAGGAATTAAAAAATAAAATCCGCCACACAAGCCATGAAATAAAAAATCAGCTGAGCGTGCTTGATATTTATTCAAAAATTTTAGAGAAGAAATTTAATGATGATAAAACATCATCTTTAATAAGAAAATCCATTTCTTTAATAAATATGGAATTAAATGAATTAAAACAGTTTGAAAACCTGCAATTAAAAGAAATGTTTATTGAAGATGTTATTCCACTATCTGTTGAAATGTTTGAAGAAATTGTAAAACAGAATAATAATAAAATTATTTTTATTAATTCAACTTTAGATAACGACAGAAGAAAAGTGCTGCTTGATGAAGGAAAATTTCTGGCAGTTTTAAATAATGTAATTAAAAACGCTAATCAATTTACCCAAAATGATGAAATAATAATTGAATTATCAAAAGATAAAAACTACGCCAAAATCTCTGTTCAAAACCACGGTGAACCCATTGAAGATGATATTAAAAACAAAATCTTTAAAGACGGTTTTACAACAAGAAAAGAAGGGTTTGGCATAGGTTTAAATGTTTCCAAAAAATATCTGGCAGAACAATTAGGCTCTATTGAGCTTGTTTCTTCAGATGTTGAAAAAACAGAATTTTTAATCACAATCCCTTTGATTGATATTGTTTAGTTTAGTTTGTTTTTTGAATTATATTTAGAACGTTGAAAATTGAATAAGGGTACAGGCTAAAGATTTCAAACCAAACATTTCAACTAACGAAAGGAGGTTAAAATGTTAGTTGAAATCAGCGAACGAGAGCTAATACTTATAATTGTACTAGCTCTCACACTAAAAGCTCTATTTGATTAGGGCTGCAGGTATGGGTGATTTCGCCACCCGTGCCTGTATCTATATTTATTTTAACCCATTTTGCACATTTTTCAAGATATGTTATTTATCTGCATCTTCAAGGTTTGTGCTGAGTGAAATTCTCTTATCATCAGGGTTAAATTTTAATATAACAGTATCAATCACATCGTTAACATCTAAGATAACCCCGTGTTCGTTTTGATACTGCAAAAGTTCATTTTGCGGCAAAAGTGCTTCCACACAAGGATAAACTTCAACAAATGCGCCAAAGTGCTTGATTCTTGTAATTTTACCCTTTACAATAGCACCTTCCTGAATTTTGCCCTTAGCTTCAATCCAGGGGTCTGGTTCTAAGTTTTTCAAACTTAGCGATACTCTTTGTTTGTCAAAATCTATTCCGATAATTTCAACATTTATCTTTTCACCAACTTTTAAAATATCATTCGGATGATCCACCCATTTCCAGCTGATTTGAGATAAGGGCAGCAAACCATCTACCCCGCCTATATCAATAAATGCACCGAAATCTGCAATTCTTACAACTTCACCTTTTACAACAGCACCTACTTCAAGCTGACCAAATACATCTTTTTTGATATCTTCAATGGAATCAGCGTAAACTTTTCTGTTTGATAAAATGAAATTATTTTGTGAAACATCAATGCTCAAAATCTTTAATTCAAGCTTTTGGCCAATAATATTTTCAATTTCTTTAGCACGAAGATGAGAAGACGGCACAAAACCCCTAACGCCCATTACTTCAACAAGCACACCGCCTTTAACTGTTTGAACAACCGTTCCTTCGATAACTTTATCAGCTTCTTTTACTTCTTCAAGCTGTTTCCAGCTGTAAGCTGCTGCAACCTTCTTATAAGAAACAGTAAAGCGCCCTTCCTCGTCTTCATCTCTCACAATTAAAAACTCATAACTTTCATTTTTCTTAAGAATATCTTCAATGTTGTCTTCTTTATTAAGTTTTGCTTCGCGTTCAGGGCAAATTGCATTGGTCTTTGCTCCGATATCAACAATCGCACCTTCAGAATCGTAGCCCCAAACTGTTCCCTTAACTAAATCACCCTTTTGAAATTTATACTCATAACCGCTTAACAGTTGAGCATATTCTGCATCACTTAATTCATTAGACAACATTAAAAAGATACTCCTTTTTATCAAACCTAAACCATTATTAAATTACATTATAGCAAAAAATCTTAATATAACAAAATTTGACTTTACACAACTTAACATAGTATAATAAGTTTGCTGAATTTAGTTTGAAATGTGAAAATTTTATGGAATTAAAACAAAAAGCCTCAATAACGGGGTTAAGAATATTATCTGTGCTGAATATACTATTAAAAGGCGCTGCCTCAAAAAATGAAATTTTGGATATTTTATTAAAAAATTCCAATATTAAAAATATAACAAGAGAAACAATCACTCTTGATATAAATACTCTAAAATCCGCAGGCTTTGAAATAGAAAACCTTAAAAAGGGAGGAGGATACCGGTATAAAATAAACTGGAATCCTATAAAGTTTAAGCTTTCCAAAAAAGAAGCAGATACTCTTTGCAACATAAAGGATGCTGTGCTTGAATTATCCGAGCCTGATTTTATAATAAAGCTTTATAAGCTTTTTTTGAAAATAGCTGAATTTATTGAAAAAGACGAAAATACAAATAAAATTGCTGATTTTAAATATTTTTTGAATATTGATTTTGCACTCTTAAAAGAACTTTATGCTCTATCCAAAAGGAAAAAAGAGGTAAAACTTCTTTATAATTCCCCAAATTCAGGTAAAAAAGAAATTTTAATAAAATTAAAAGATATAAAATATATTAATTCAAAACTCTATATAACCGGTTTTTCATTAAACTATCCTGATATCACGACATTAAGAGTGGATCATATAATAAAAGTTTTAAAGATATTAAAAACTGAAAAAATACCAAAAACTAAATCAAAAAGCGCAACCTGCAAAATTAAAAGCAGTCTGAAAAATGAATTAGACCTTTTATCTGAAGAAAAAATTTTATCCGAAAATAAAAATTTTATAAGGCTCGAAATAAAAGCTGATAACGATTTTATGTTAATTCAAAGGCTTTTAAGCTTTGGTGGAGACTTAATTTCCATAAACAATAAAGACATTAAAGAAAAGTATTTGTTGAAATTAAAAGAAATAAAAGCAATGTATGAAGGGGAAATATAAATGAAAACAAAAAAATTATCTACACCCTTAAAAATTATAAAAATTTTAAAACTTATGACAGAAAAACCCGTAACTGTTGAAGAAATTTTATCCACCCTTGAAGAAGACAATAGCTTTGTAAACAAAGAAACAATTTCAAAATATTTTACAACACTAAGAAATGCAGGCTGTGATATACAAAAAAGAAGAAATAAATTTTATATAAAATATCCGATTTTAAATTTTTCAGATAATGAATTAGGCGTTTTATCAGCTTTTCAAAAAATTGCCAAAAATTTATGTACAAAAAGTGATTATTCTGAATTTTTAAAATTTATGGATAAACTCTTCACATTAACAGATGCTGATGAAATTAAAAGGTATAAAGCGGTATTTTACTCTATGGAAGATAAAAATCTTATTGATATCAGCAAATTTAAAGACAAAATTGAAACAATTTCAAATTTTATGGGAGATAATGCAAGAAAAATTAAAATAACAGTCGAAAATAAAACTTATACTGTTGTTCCTTTAAAATTTCATTATCTAAAAAATTCTGTCTGTCTTTATGCTTATGATGTTAAGGAAAATATAAATAAAAACTTTCCTCTATCTTTGCTGCATGATATAAAACAAACCCCGTTGTCTGCACAAAGTACAGATTTTAGTCTGTCTACGACCTTTAAAATAACAGGCGGGCTTAAAAATACTTATCAAATAAAAGAGGGAGAGATAATTTCTCCTTTTGAAGATTATATTGTGGTAACAAATAAAAAAGAAGATAAAGAACAGCTATTTAAAAGGCTTTTAAGATATGGCACAAACTGTGAAATTTTATACCCAAAAAGCGACAGAGAAAAATTTAAAAATCTCGTTAAGTACCTGATTTTAAATCATTCCTAATTTTCTGTTTAATTTTAAAATAGAATTTCTAATCTCTAAATCATCAGGGTCAACTATATATGCCATTTGATAATAGCTTAAAGCAAGCTCTTCTTTTCCGTATACTTCAAGCATTTTTGCAATATTAAAATAAGCATCTGTGCAATAAGGATTAATTTGGAGAGTTGCAAAGTATTCTCTTGCAGCTTCTTTAAAGTTTCCAAGTATCCTTAAAATATCACCTTTTAAAAAATGCCCCAAAGCATAATTATTATCAAATCCAAGAGCTTTATCTATTTTATTTAAAGCCTCTTCATACCTTTCTTCATTTTTTAATTTTATAGCATAAGCATAAATATATTCAGGACGGTTTGGGTATTTTTTGATTAATTCTTCAACACTTAAATTTTCATCATCAAAATCCACTTCTCCGTTATTAGAAAATGAAATATTATAAACACTCGGTGCCAAACGCTGCCCTGCAGCGATTTGTCTTTTATTTTTTTTATATATAAAAAGTTCAGAACTTGAAAGCATATTTGAGGGTTTAAATTTGATAAAATATCCTAAATCTGAATATTGAATATTTTTAACATCAACAAAATCAAATGAAGATTTATAAATGACACTTTCATTTATATCTTTAATATAATCATAGCTTATCCCTGCGCTCATTTGAAAAGCATTCGCGCAATTTTGAAAAGAAACTGTGGCAAGCAATAACAATATAATATTTTTAATCTTCATTTAATTAAATAGAACCTTTATATTCAGTGTTTTTTCAAGAAATTCTTTCTTTTTATCCAAAATTTCTTTGAAACCGATATTTAACATTATATTGACGCTTAAAAACAATGTCAAAATTCTTGAATTTTCGTCATATTTTATATCGAATTCATCAACCATATCAAAATGATTATAATCAAGAGCATCCGATAGCCTGACTATTGAGGCAAAAATATCCACAATTTTTCGTTCTTTATTGTTAAGCATTTTGTAATATTTATGTTTATTGCAATCTGGCAGCGCTCTTCTATGATACCTTACAATATTTGCGACAATAAGGTTTGAGCTAAATTCAAGCCCTGATATTTTATTTTCCAAAATTAAATCTCTGCCGATTTTATGATGCGCCTTATCCATCTTTTTTTCAAAAACCACCCCGATATCATGCAACATCGCCCCATATTCAAGCAATTTCAAATCTTCTTTATTGTTTAACTCTTTTAGTTCAGGAAAAAAATCTTTTAATTTGTGGAAAAGCTTTAAACTTAACTTACAAACATGCTTTGAGTGGCTTTTTAGGGAATTTTGCCATAAATAGTTTTTTATAAATTCCTCTAATTCCATTTATTTGCCCCGCTTAACTATTTTTATCATTAAGGTATTTGCTTATATAAGATAAAAATTTAGATTGTTCAAAATTATCTTTTTGCATGAATTCTTTGATATCAATATCAGCATATATTTTTCTCGCAATGCTTTCTTTTATTGAAGTCAAAACAATAACGGGCGTTTTTGAATAAGCTTTATTTTCACGCAGCTTACCTACAAATTCAACCCCCGTTAAATAAGGCATTTCATGGTCTGTCACAATTAAATCAAAATGATTTTCACTGAGAACTTTTAAAGCTTCTTTCGGGTTGCCACAAACTTCAACCTGATAACCGCAATTAACCAAAATACTTCTTTGAAGCGTTCTTGTAGTTAATGAATCATCAAGAACAAAGATTTTCTTTTTAGCATTAGCTTCAAGCGCACGGGCTTTAGCAGATGGGATAATATTTGTGCTTACTTTCCTTGATAATACAGTGTTTAAAATGTCTGTCATATTTAAAATTAAGCACATTTCCCCTGATGCAAGAGTGGTTATTCCTGCAATATTTTTTACCCTAAATAATGGCGGAGAAAGTTTTTTGTGTAAAATTTCCTGGTCACCTATCAATTTTTCAATAATTATTCCAAGCCTTGAGTTTTCGGATTCAATAATCACAAGGGTATATTTTTCTGCTTCTCTTGGTTTATTTTCAAGTTCTAAAATTTGAGACAGCGTATAAACCTGCACTACTTCACCATTATGGATATAATGGTTTTTCCCATCCCTTATAAATACATCATTAGGGTCAATTCTTAAAACCGTCTGAATTGATGCAGCAGGAAGCGCGTATAATTGCCCCTGTTCCATAATAATAAATGTGCGCAATGTTGCCATTGTTGTAGGCAATTCCATTGTAACAAGAGTGCCTTTATTTAATTCCGAATATACATCAATTCTGCCGTTTAATTGCGAAATTTTAGTATGAACAATATCAAGCCCGAGGCCCCGTCCTGATAACTCCGTAACAGTATCTCCCGTTGAAAAACCGGGATAGAATATTAGGTTTACAACTTGTTCTTCAGGAAGTGAATCTATTTCACTCTGGGTAAAAAGCCCTTTTTCAACTGCTCTTTGTTTAATTTTTTCTACATCAATTCCTCTGCCGTCATCTTTAATGTTTATAATGATTTTGCTTTCTTTTTGAATAGCTTCGATAACTATGTTTCCAACTCTGTCTTTACCAAGCTTTTCCCTTTCATCAGGCTGTTCTATGCCATGGTCTATAGAGTTTCTTATAATGTGCATAATAGGAATTTTTATATCTTCAATAATTTTTTTATCCGCAGAAACATCGGCACCTTCTATTTTAAAGTCAATTTCTTTGCCTTTATCTTTTGCAATGTTATGAACCATCCTTGGAAACAGGCCAAAAACGGTAGAAAGCGGCAATATACGCATGTTTTTTACCATTGATTCAAGTTCATCTGAAGTTGAATATAATTTTGAATTATTTTCTTGCAGCTGTTTCATCAGGGTATCTATACTTTTAATTAAAGTATTCATGCGTTCAAAATTGGCGCCATGAAGCGTTATCAGCTGTTTATTATATCCGATAAAAGATTGCATATTCCGGACAAGCGCCTCTTCGCTCCCTTGATTTGTAAGATGTTTCTTATCGAAAAACTTCATATAATACCCTACTTTATGATAGTTTTTCTGCCATTCTGTAAATTCATTCTGTATGTTTTTTGCTAAACTTAAAAGTTCTCTTGTTTTAATCCTTGTAACAATTAAATCTCCGATTTGATTAACAAGCTGGTCAAGTTTCCCGGAATCTACACGGAGTGTCTTAATTGCCGTTGTGTCAAAGTTTACAAGCCAATCATTAGAGCTTAACTGCTGCATTTTAATTTTCGTTTTACTTTTTTTGTTTTGAATTGCAGGCTTGCTGTTTATTGAAAACTGCACCATTTGCTCTATAATTGCAGCTTTTTGATCTAAAAGTTCAATGTCATCGGAAATATCTTTAAAAGAATTTTTTGAAAAGTTCTTTTCAATGATTTTACCTGCAGTTTCAACAATTTCTTTTATAATCGCAATAGTATCTTTATCAAACGGAGCATTATTATTTTCATATATTGCAATAATCTTAAGAATTGTAACGAAGATTTTTTTAAAATTCTCCTCTTCGATTCTTGAAATTGTTTCATTAATAAGGCTTTTTATCTCAGCCAGATTGATCTTGTTTTCTAAAAGTGTCGGCACTTTTTTTGAAATATTTTTAATTAATTCAAGAAGTTCTGCATCCTTAAGTTTATTTATAGGAGTGGTTTCTTTGGGTTCTTCATTCTTAAATGCTCTTGGCTCTTCAGATACAAGTTTATATGCATTTTCATAATAGTTTTTAACTTTTATATCTTCATTTTTGCAAGCTTCGTTAAAATATTGCACAAGTTCATTGATTTCAAGATTCAAATCAATAATAACAGTGTCTTTTGCGCTGTACCCATCGTGATTTTTATCGGACAAGATTTTATCTACAATCTGTGTTATTTTGCTTGAAATCTTATCCATATCAACAAGTCCGATTTCAAAAAGAATATCGGATAATTTTTTAAGCATTGGCTTTATATCGGAAATTTGGCCAAAGTTATTCTCCTGCGCACATTTAGAATAGATAAATATAATTCCTGTAAGGCAATCTTCAATACTGTTGAGGTTTTTTAAGATTTTTTTCTTTATTTCTGAAAACTTTATAGCTTCAGTTTCAGCATTTGTAAAAGAGGTTTTATTTTCTTTATTATCGTCTGCAATTTTTTCAAGCTTTTCTATATAAAGATTAACATCATCAGTTGTATATTCTGATTTTTGTTCAAGCGTTTTTTCAATTAACATTGAGATAAAAGATAAAGCAGAAGATATTGTATCTGTAATATAAGAATCAGGAATAAGCTTTTCTTCTTTTACAAGCCCTAAAACATCTTCAATTTTATGTGCAATATTTTGTATACTGTTAAACCCGAGCATTCTGGCTGAACCCTTCAGGCTATGGGCATCCCTGAATAATTGCATCGCAATTTCTGTATTTTTTGGCTTTTTTTCCAAAATAAGAAGATTTTTATCCATAGATTGTAATATTTCCCCGCTTTCTTGCTGGAAAATATTTAAAATCTCATCAAGTTCTTCTTGCAAAAATTCCATTGGCTTATCCGGTCTTTTAAATCTCTATTCATCTAAAACACTTGTTTTGAATGATTTTGTAAGCAAGTGTAAATTTTCAATATTTTTATAATTTTCTTCAGTAATTTTAAAATTAGCTTCAAGCATATCTGTTAATTCTTTTATGTATCCGCCTGTGTTTTGGGTGTCTTTTTTGAGTTTATCGGATGAAGCTATAATTTCATTTACACTTGATGAAATTTCATTCATAAAACCAATTAATTGTTCAATGTTACTGCCGATACTGTGTGCTAAATCAATACCTGTTTCAATTTCTTTAGTGCCTTCTTCTGTTGCCATAACGGTTGAATTAGTCGTTTGCTGAATATCTGTAATTAATGACGTAATCTTTGTTGTTGCCTGTTTTGATTCGTCAGCAAGCTTTCTAATTTCACCCGCAACAACTGCAAATCCTTTACCATGCTCACCCGCTCTTGCAGCTTCAACCGCAGCGTTTAAGGCAAGCAGGTTTGTTTGCTCTGCTATATCTTCAACAACACCGATTGTAGATGATATTGATTGGATAAATTCAGACAATTCAAGAATTAATTCAGCAATGGTCTGGATTTTATGCCTTATTGCAAACATCTTTTCAATATTTGCTTTAACAGCCAGATGCTCTGTATTTGTAAAGTTCAGAGAATCATGGGTTTTAACTTGTGTTTTATTAATTACTTCATTCATTGAAGCTATATATTCTTTAAGATTTTCTAAAAGGGAAACAATATTTGCAATTTTTGCAAAGGAAAGATTAATATTTTCTTTCTGACTGTTTGTTGTGGTTTCAATTCTTTTTGTTTCATCATCTGTTTGGTCAATTACATCAAAAACAACATTATCGATACTTTTTTTCAATTGTTTTTTTGTAAACTCAAAACTTAATAATGAAAGTATAAACAAAAATACAATTGTTACGGCCATCAAGGTCGTATCAAGCTCTGCATATTCAAAAACCATATACAAAACTAAAAATATAGCAAACAACACGACTATATCAAACGTGCTTTTTTTGGTTAATTCGTTTGTAAGTGTGTTTCTTTTTTTATCCTCTTTAAACATATTTCCCCTTTTTCAAAAAATAATGTATAATCTATTTTAATTATAGTAAATAATATGAATTATGGCAAAAAAAGTTCTTATAATTGATGATAGTATAACACAACTTAGCAGCTTAAAAATCTTCTTTAAGCGCGCCGGGTTTGATGTTGAAACCGCACAAAACGGGGTGGAAGGGTTTGTAAAGGTTTATAAAACAGCTCCCGATTTAATCATTTCAGATGTTCTAATGCCCCACCTCGGCGGCTTCCAGCTTTGCAGGCTATTAAAAAGCAACCCTGAAACAAAACAAATTCCCATTATTATGTTAACAGTTCTTGACAAAAAGCTTGATAAATTCTGGGCATCACAATCAGGCGCCAACAGATTTATACAAAAAGATGCAGATTTTAAAAATATAATTCAGATAGCAGAAGAAATTTGCGGAGAATTTCCCGTTTCGCAAAGATACAAAGATGCTCTTCAGACCTATGAGTTTGATGAGGAAGGAATTATCCCGCAAATTAATAAAATTTTGGATGATGCCTTAATGAAGGCGACCATTACAAATGAATTTAGAAATTTAATCGACTATACAAGCGATGATAAAGTTATTGCGGAAAGAATATTTAAAATTTTATCTACAATAATTGAATATGAAGCAGCTTGTATATATTTCCACTCTCCTGACGGCTCCACTAAAAAAAGGTTAATATTTGATAAACAAGGCTGCAAACTTAAAGACAATGTTTATCTTGATATTTGGCGCCAGGTATTGCCCGATTTTATTGAAGATTTTGAAATTGAAAAAGTAACAGAAAGCACAAGTGAAAATATAGTAGAAAGTGCCGATGAATTTCAATCCAGAAAAGAATTTGACTTCTATTATGAAAATAACCTTATAGGTAAAGTTTGTTTCTATTCTACCCAAAATGTTGAATGGAACAAGCTTAAGTTTATGCCTACAGCAAAATCTGAACTTGATTTATATTTAAGGTTAAAATTCTTATACGTTAAAACCTGTTACCTTTCAATAACTGATGAATTAACAAAACTATATACAAGACGTCACCTTGACAGTGTGATTATTCAGGAATTTGAAAGAGCCAAAAGATACGGTACAATAATATCAGTTGCTATGGCAGATATTGACAACTTTAAAATGATAAATGATACATACGGGCATCAGGCAGGAGATTATGTGCTTCGCGAAGTATCAAAAATATTTATAGACACTTTAAGAAAAACCGACTTTGTATATAGATACGGCGGAGAAGAAATTTGCATTTTAATGCCTGAAACCTGTATCCAAAACGTTATTATGCCGCTGGAAAGAATTAGGAAAAATATAGAAAATAAACAATTTATACACAATAACCAGCAAATACAGGTTACAATAAGTGTGGGTGCCACAACCTATGCAAAAGATATGCGCTTCCCATCTGATTTAATCGAAAGAGCCGACGCAGCTTTATACAAAGCTAAAAAGACAGGAAAAAACAAGGTTGTAATTGAAAATGAATGAAATCACAGTAACGGATAACATTCAGGAAAATGATATATTTATTTTTGTAAAAATAGGAAGCTCATCTTATGCCTTCCCTGCTTTACATGTTCTTGAAATTATAAAACTTGTTGAGCTTGAATATCCTGAAAAAATGCCTTATTTTGTCGCAGGAATTCTTGAATATAAAGGCAAAGTTATACATATTGTAGATTTAAGGTCGGTTTTAAAAATTGAACCTAAAGAATATGATGCAAGCACGCATATTCTTATTATGCAGGGAAAAGAAAATGTTTACGGAATAATTGTTGATTATATTTCAGATATTAAAAAAATTGATACATCAATAATTGCTCCTCCGCCGTATTCAACAGAAAACTGTTTTACAAAAGGAATATATTTAAACAACGGCACAAGCACGGTTGTAATAAATATTGATTTACTTGAAGATTGGCTTAAAAACGCTCAGGAAGAAAATGTAAGCTTCAGTGAAAAAGCATCAAGACTCTTGCCAAGGGATATTAAATCAAAAGAAATCCTTCACCAAAGAAAGATGCAGTTAATCGAAAAAACCCGAAATGCACCTTACAAAGGACTTCAAAATAAAGATGTTTACATCAGCTTTATAATAGGTAATAATACTTATTGCCTTGAAATAGATTATGTCGGGGGGTTTTATAAATATCTTGAAACAAATATTATAAAAATACCCTGCACCCCCGATTTCATTAAGGGCTTAATCAGCATAAAGGGCGATTACATTACAATTATTGATTTAAGAAAATATTTTGATAATGAATTTTCAAACATGACCGATAAATCTACAATTATTGCAATTCAATCCAAAGATTTTAAAATAGGCTTTATTGTTGATGAAATCTCAAACACAATGAATATTCAGTCAAATGAACTTTTCAATAATAAATCTAAAGGTAAAAACACAAAACAGGACATTAGAAACGAAATTATAGAATATGTTAAAGACGATAAACTCTATCTTGTTTTAAACATTGTTGAAATTTTAGGCAACGAAAAATTGTATGTCGGATAAAACAAACTTAAAAATTGATTTTTAAAAAGCCGGCATTAAAAAATTATTATGAAAAATATTTTTAAAATATTAATATTACTTATAATTGGCGTTTTTTTTCTGCAAACACCTGCTTTTTCAGCTGAAAAAGAAACTTATGCTGAAATTTATGAAAAACTTGAACCTGCAGATTTTGAATATATTTTTGGAATTGACCCCTATCAAGCTGAAGACTATACAAAATATATGTATTCTCCATATCCTTTATTCAGGGTTGGGGTGCCTTTTATTTTTAAAGGCACAGAAATTAAACCCGGATATTACATTTTAACCCCAAGAAAAAAAGACGGAAAAACGTATGTATTATTTAAAGAACAGGGAAGAGTAAAATATTTAATCCCTGTCTATGAAACAGATTTAGTTAACCCGCTTTTCTATGACCAGTATATTCCCGAAAAAAAGAAAGGCTTCTGGGAAAAAAGAATAAAAGGCGCATCAGATTTCATAGGAAGACTTTTCCCCAAAAAAACCCAAAGAATGCCTGCTCCTAAAGCTTATATTGATGTAAATGACATTGAAGGAGAATTTTATCAGGTAATCTTATATTATGGTGAACAAAAATACTATATGATTTTTCGCCAAAGATGATAAAATAATAAAAAAGAGGAAAAGAAGAGATAATGAAGAATTTTTTTATAATTTTTGCCCTGATTTTACTCACACAAATAAATGTTTCGGCAAATACTTCACAAAATAACGATATTTTTGAAACATATTCTGTTAATAATATTTTTAACCAGCATAAGAGCGACAAAGCACAAATAAGAAGTCTTTTAAGTAATTTAAACAAATACTCCAATTCCCACGATGCTGATAAAATAAAAGAATTTTATTCTAAAGAATATCAAAGCTATGACGGTTTCGACCTAGATGCTTTTGTTGCAGCTATAAAAGAAACATTTAAAACATATCCTGATATACAATATAAAAGCAAAATTAAATCAATTAATGTAATGAACAATTGGGCATCTGTTGAACTAACAGATACTTCAATTTCAAAAAAACAAGCTTTAACTCAGGCCATTGTAAACAACAAACCTGTAACTGATAAAAAAATTGAAGGTATAATGGAAAGCGTTTGTAATTACGTTATTTACCTTAAAAAAACAGGGGGAAGATGGCAAATTTATGCTGATAATATAATTTCAGAATCAACATCCATAAAATACGGATTAGCACAGGATATAAAGATGGATATAGTTTCCCCTCTTGTTGCAAAAGAGGGTGAAGAATATTGTATAAGTTTAAATATTAAAGAAAAACCAAAAGATTCAATTCTTTTAGCTTCATTAAGCAGAGAAGAAATTAAATATCCACCAAAAACCCCGCTTGAGAGCTTTAGAAAGGTACCTACTACAGGTATGCTGGAGCGCATCGTTCAGGCCAATAAAAACGGTATAAATGAATATTCTTTAGCTTCTGTTGGCATAACGGAAATTTCACTAAATGAAGAAAAAACTGCAATAAATTATGAAATGTCAGGCATAGCATTTCTTATGAAACGTGTTAATGTTTATGCTGCAAAAAATGCCTTTGACAGAGAATATGTTGATAAAATATTAAAGAAAGAAGAGCTGTAATGCCTTTGGATAAAAAAGCCTTTATTTTATATATTTTAACAAGCATAGTATTATGGCAGTTTGGTATTTCAGTCAGAGATTTATGTATAAAGCCTGATATGCAGTTTTTGAGCGCAAATAATCCTTTATTTTCCTTTGTCTATATGAAAAATACAGGCGGGGCATTCAGTATATTTCATGATAAAACAAATTTTCTTATAATATTTGGAATTTTCGTTGTTATATTCCTTTTGATTTATGCCTATAAAAGGCTTGAATTCAGCCAAAAATTTAAAATACTTGCTCTCATCTCGCTTACTGCGGGAGTTTTGGGAAACCTTGTTGAAAGGCTTGAAAATGGCTATGTAATTGATTTTATAAAACTAAACTTTATTGATTTTGCGGTGTTTAATTTCTTTGATATTTTAATCACAACATCTGTTATTCTTCTTCTTTTCTATATCATTTTTGAAGAAATAAAAAAGAGGGCAAAATAACAAAGGCGGTATCATTTAATGGAATTTACAGCAGGAGAAAACATTAATAAAAAAAGGCTTGATAGCGCTTTAATTGAATTTTTACCAGAGTTTACACGTTCTAAAATCCAAAAAATGATAGAAAATTCGCTTATCCTGGTAAATTCAAAACCCGAAAAGGCCTCTTATAAAATAAAAACCGGTGATAACATTAAAATTTTGGAAAAAGAGACAGAAGATATAGAAATAAAACCCCAAAATATCCCGCTTGATATCATTTTTGAAGATGATTATTTAATAGTGATAAATAAACAAAAAGGCATATTAACTCACCCAACACCGTTAAATAAAGAAAATTCGCTTGTAAATGCACTTGCTTTTTACGGGTGTAATCTGTCTGACATTCAAGGTAAAGAAAGAAGAGGAATAGTTCACAGGCTAGATAAAAACACATCCGGACTCATTATGGTGGCAAAAACAAATGATGCCCATCTTAACCTTCAAAAACAAATCCGGGAAAAATCCGCAAAAAGAAAATATTTAGCCGTTGTTTACGGCATAATTGAAGAAGATGAAGGAATAATTAATAAACCCCTTGTGCATTTTATTAAAAAAACGGTTAAAATGAACACGGCGCCCGAAGGCAAAGGGCAGGAGGCCGTTACACACTATAAGGTTTTAAAAAGATATTCTGACCTTACATTGCTTGAGCTTGAACTAAAAACAGGACGCACACACCAGATAAGATGTCACTTATCATCAATTAACCATCCTGTTTATAATGATACACTCTATGGCGCTAAGGGTTTTACAAGCAAAACGGTTTTAACCACAAAAGAACAGCTATTAATGTCTTATTATTTAAGCTTTACGCACCCCGTAACAGAAAAATTAATGGAGTTTCAGCTTAATGAAACACAATACGATAACGATTTTAAAAGATTTTTTAAATTAACAGAAAGGGATAAATAAATGCAAGAAATAATTATTTACTTTAGTGCAGGATTTTTAACAGGGCTTATTATTATGTTTTTTGTTGTAAATAATTTAAAAAAACAACAATCTCTTTTAAAGAAAAAATATGAAAAAACATCCCTTGGGGCAGACGATAGCGAATTAAAAGTAAAAACTCTTGAAAATAAGATAAAAACTCTTGAAGCCGCCCTTGAAAAAACCCTGAAGAATCAATGAGTCGCAGTCGGTATAAAGCCTGTATTTTCTTGGAGAAAAATATTATATAAAAAGGACCGTTAAAAGTTCGCCCCCTAATTTAATGATAAATGTTTTATATGATTAAATGAAGAACCCTCGTGTCCTTTTTTATATAATATTTTGGAAAAGAAAATCGAAAGACATTAAATTTTTAAACCAAATGTCAAAAATCAGCCTCGTTTTATCTCCCACAAATCCTTATGCAAAAGGGCTAAAAACGGGATTAATTCGAGCCTTCCTATAAGCATATCAAACATAAATATGCATTTTGTAGCAACGGTTAAATGGTCAAAATGGTTCAAAGGCCCGATTGCCCCAAACCCGGGGCCAATATTTCCAAGAGACGCGATGGAACCAACTATTGCTACGCTTGAATTTTGCTCGATAAACCCGACCAAAAATGCAGATATTGCAAATATTGCAAAATAAAATATTACAAAAGCCATAATCTGCTGTGCTGTTTCAGAATTTACAACTCCGCCTTCAAGCCTTATGGGGTACACTCCTTTAGGATGAACTATTTTATTCAATTCTCTTTTAATATATTTAAATACAAAAATCCATCTTGTAATCTTTAACCCGCCACAGGCCGAAATTGCAGAAGCACCGATAAACATAGGCAAAATCAATAAGAGTTTACTTGAAAAATCCCATTCGCTAAAATCAGATGATGCAAAACCTGTTGAAGTCATAATACTTATTGTTTGAAAAAACCCTGCTAAAAGCGCATTTTTCGGGGTAAAATCCATATTTTTATAAAGCGAAAAGCCGATTAACAAACCCAATAAAACTACTATGGCAAGATATGTCATAAATTCTTCACTTTTAAAAGGTGCTTTAAATTTTCTTTGTACAAAAAATTTATACATCAAAATAAAGTTTGTACCTGCTAAAAACGCAAATATCATAACAATTACTGTTATAAAATTATTATGGTACCCTATAATACTATCCGGATTTGGTGAAAACCCGCCCGCGCCAACTGTTGAAAATGATGTGCAAATACTATTATAAAAATCAAGCCCGGATAATTTTAAAATAATAATCTGTAAAACCGTAAGTCCTAAATATATTCCCCAAAGCCAGCTTGCTGTATGACGGACTCTCGGGGTAATTTTTTCTTCAGACGGGTTAGGATTTTCCGCAAAGAACATTTGCCGTCCTGCAACAGAAAACTTTGGCAAAACCGCAATAAATAAAACTATAATTCCCATTCCACCAAACCATTGGGTCATAGAGCGGTAGAAATAAAATGTTTTAGGATATATCGAAAAATCTCTTAAAATAGTGGAACCTGTTGTTGAAACCCCTGAAATTGCTTCAAATAAAGAATTTACAACCCCTAAATTGAAAAATAAATAAGGAACAGCACACACAAGCGCAAAACACACCCATGCAAAAAAGGCCGTTGCAAGCGCTTCCGCTTTATTTATCGTATCAATATCTTTTTCTGAAGCCTTATTTAATGAAAATAAATACCCTAAAGTAATGGATACAACTGACCCTGCAATAAAAGGTGGTATTGAAGAATATTCGCCGTAAAAAAGCGCAAAAATACAGGGAAAAAGCATCACAAGCGCAATGTATCTTAAAATTATCCCAACCGTATTTATTACAACATTTAATCTCATATCAGTTTATTAAAATAATTCCTTATTATTTCGGCATCTTCAGTCTTTGTAAATATTATAAGTTTATCATTTGCCCGAATAAGCGTCTGCCCTTTTGGAATAATCACCCTTGTTCCACGCTGAACAATGGCAACAACAGCACGTTTTGGCAGAACTAATTTCATAAGAGCAACATCTTGAAATGAATTTGGCATATTAATTTCCAAAATTTCAGCCAGTCCCATCTCAACAGTTGCAAGCAAGCCTTCTTTATAATCTACAATCCTGTTTTTTATTTCATTCAATGCAGCCTTTTTAGCAGAAACCGCAACATCCACCCCTACATGTTCAAACAAAGATGCCGTTGCCATCTGCCCCACACGGGTTATAACTCTGTTTACGCCCAATTGTTTTACAAGCAAAGAACAAAGAAGGTTTTTTTCATCACTATCAGTAACAGAAATCGTTACATCACACTCCCCTATCCTCTCTTCGTTTAAAAGTTCGAGGTTTGTACCATCACTGTTTAAAATAAGCGTTTTTTTCAGTTGCTCTGATAAAAATTCACACCTTTTATAATCTTTTTCTATAAGCTTTGTTTTTATAGGGGTTTTTTCCAATGATTTTGCAAGCTCAAAACCTACCGTGCCGCCCCCTATTATTGCAACACTTTTCAGTGGATTTTTTTCTTCCACAAAAAACTGCGATGCTGTAATATCAAGCCCTTCAGCAGTTCCCATAAAAATTGCTTTATCATTTAATTGGAATTTATCATCTCCTTTAGGTATAAATAATTCATCATCCCTTTTTATACCCACAACAAGCGTTTCTTCATTAAATAATACATCTTTAAGACATTTATCCAGAAGCATTGAATTTTCTTTTATGCGATATTCAAGAAGTTTTGCCCTGCCTAGCGAAAAATCTTCAACATTAATCGCATCCGGAACCGTTACAATCCTGAAAATTTCACTTACAAGCAGTTTTTCAGGCCAGATAACATAATCAATATGTAAAGCACCATCTTTTTGCATTGATTCTTTTACAATACTCAAAGAATTTCTGCATTCTTTTTTCGATACAAAGCAGGCAGTCTGTGCATTTGAAAGCTGCTTTGCCATAAGGCATGCTACAATATTCGCTTCATCAAGACAGGTACATGCTATAAAAACATCTGCATCTTTTATTCCTGCTTCTTTTAAAACGTTTATATTTGAAGCTTCACCCACAATTGTTGCTAAATCAAGATTATTAAATTTTTCTAACCGGGAGGAATCAGGGTCAATTACAATAATGTCATGGTCTTCAAAAAACTCTGTTGCTATGATTGAGCCTGTTTCATTCGCCCCATAAATTATAATTTTCATACCCCCTATATATAAACCAAACATTAGAGTTTTACAATATTTCAATCGTGATAAAATTATAAGATAGAAAAAATAATAAAATCAGGCGGAATTATGATAAAGAATAAACAGGGAAAACAAATTATAATCTGGATATCAGCTTTAATTGCAGGTGCAATCCTCGGGTGCCTCGGGATAAGCTTCCTAAACAGAGTGTTTAATTTTGTCGCGGAAGTATTTACGAGGCTTTTTCAATTTATAGCGGTACCAACAATTGCACTTGCTGTAATTACAACATTGTCAGAACTCGGCGCAAAAAAGAACACTGGAAAAATCTTTGCACATACAATAACATACACTCTTTTAACCACTTTTTGTGCAGCTTTAATCAGCCTTATTTTGTATATTATTTTTACGCCTGACAATATTATATTAAACAATGCAGCCCAAAATGTTCTTCCAAAAAGCCTGTCTGCTCTTTCATATTCCGGCTACCTTCTCTCAATCATTCCAAATAACATACTTCAGCCGCTAATTTCAGGCAATGTTCTTTCTGTAATTTTAATATCCGCTGCATTTGGGCTTGGTTTATCTTTTATGAAGGAAACAGAAAATAAAACAGCTTTAATCAAAGTTTTATACGGCGTGCAAGAACTTCTTTTTACACTTATCCGCGCCTTAATAAAAGCGCTGCCTATAGGCATATTGGCCTTTTCAGCCCAATTAACTTCTCAAATATCATCCGGCTCTTCGATAACTGCACTTGGACAATATACTGCAATTGTAATTGGCGGAAACCTTATACAAATTTTTGTTATAATTCCTCTGTTTCTTTTAGTGCGCAGGCTAAACCCATTTCATATCTTTAAAAAAATGTCTCCTGCTCTAACGGTTGCATTTTTTACAAAAAGTTCAGCGGGAACTTTACCTGTAACATTGTCTTCAGCTGAAAATAACCTTAAAATAAACCCTCAGGTTTCAAGGTTTGTACTTCCTATCTGCACAACGGTAAATATGAACGGCTGCGCTGCTTTTATACTAGTTACATCGCTTTTTATTATGCAAAATGCAGGAATTGAATTAACCTTTGGCACAATGCTTGTATGGCTTTTTATATCTGTCTTTGCAGCAATTGGAAATGCAGGAGTCCCTATGGGGTGTTATTTTTTAACACTCTCTTTAATGTCCGGAGCAGGCGCACCTGTGGGGCTTCTTGGTGTAATTTTACCAATTTATGCAGTTATAGATATGGTTGAAACCGTTGAAAATGTCTGGTCCGATTCTGCCGTTTGCGCCATGACAAATAAGGATTTGGAAAAAGAAATTATATAAAAACATAATTTATAACTTCATAAATTTGCACGCTTGCCTTTTTATAGTACAATGTTGGTATAGAGGCAGGTTTTTATAAGGAAAAAGGCATGACAAATACAACAACTAACCAAAGTTATGATGCCAGTAATATTAGAGTATTAGAAGGATTAGAGGCTGTTCGGCTTCGTCCCGGTATGTATATAGGCTCAACCTCTCAAAGAGGCTTGCACCACTGCATTTATGAAATCGTTGATAACTCAATCGATGAAAGCCTTGCAGGATATTGCAATACAATTACAATTACAGTACATGAAGATAATTCCGTTACGGTTGAGGATAACGGCCGCGGCATTCCGGTTGATATTAAACCTGATAGCGGGAAATCAGCCTTAGAAATTGTTCACACAGTGCTTCATGCCGGCGGAAAATTCGGCGATGGCGGCTATAAAGTTTCAGGCGGATTGCACGGTGTTGGCGCATCAGTTGTAAACGCACTATCAGAAAAATATATTGTTGAAGTATCACGCGAAGGATGGGTTCACAGGCAGGAATACCTAAGGGGTGAACCTGTTGCTCCTGTTGAAAAAGTAAGGGAAACCGAAAACCGCGGTACAAAAACAACCTTCTGGGCTGACCCTGAAATATTTACTGAAACTACCGAAATTGACTGTGATGTAATTGCAAACAGATTTAGGGAAATGGCCTTTTTAAACAAAGGTTTAAAATTAATATTTATTGATAAGAAAAACAATAAAGAACAAGCTTTCCACTACGAAGGCGGTATTGCAAGCTATGTAGAACACCTCAATAAAAACAAAAACGTTATGTTTGAAAAACCTGTTTATATTGAAAAAACAGCAGAAGGCGTTGCGGTTGAAATTGCTATGCAATACACCGATGCCTATACAGAAAATGTTTTATGTTTTGCAAACAACATTAATACCCATTTTGGCGGAACTCATTTAACAGGTTTTAGAAATGGTATCACAAGAGTAGTTAATGACTACGCAAGGAAAAACAATTTAATTAAAGATAATGACCAAAACCTTGCAGGGGAAGATATTAGAGAAGGTCTTACCGCAATAGTTTCCGTTAAAATTCCAAACCCTGAATTTGAAGGACAGACAAAAGAAAAACTAGGGAATGCAGAAGTAACTCCGATTGTAAACGATGCAGTCCGTGATAAATTTATGGAATGGCTTGAATTTAACCCGAAATTCGCAAAACTTATCGTAGATAAAATTTTACAGGCACAGCGTGCAAGAGAAGCAGCAAGAAAAGCAAGAGAATTAACAAGAAGAAAGTCAGCTCTTGAAACATCGACTCTTCCAGGGAAACTTGCAGATTGCTCTAACAGAGAACCTGAAAAATGCGAACTTTATATCGTTGAGGGTGATTCAGCTGGCGGTTCTGCTAAACAAGGCAGAAATAGAATGTTTCAGGCAATTCTACCTTTAAGAGGTAAAATCTTAAACGTTGAACGTGCGCGTCTTGATAAGATGTATAACAATAACGAAATTCAATCTTTAATTCAGGCGATGGGTATCAACATTTCTAAAAATGAAGAAGAAGTAAATATTGAAAAACTTCGCTATCATAAAATTATTTTTATGACAGATGCTGATGTAGACGGCGCTCACATCAGAACCTTGCTTTTAACATTCTTCTTCAGATACGCAAAACCATTGATTGATAACGGTTATGTATATATTGCGCAACCTCCCTTATACAAGGTAACAATAGGGAAAGTAGCTGAATATCTTTATGATGATAGAGCTTTAGAAAAAATGGTAAGAGAAAGAGGCATTAAAAATGTTGCCCTTTATGATAAAACAAAATCAAAATCTTTAACAGGTGAAAACCTTGAAAACATTTTGTATTCAATGTCTACTTATTATAAATCTTTCCACAACCCTATAATTAATCAAATGCCATCTGTTATTGTAAGAGGTTTAATCAGGTCTAACATTAAACCTGAAGATTTTGATGATGCAGACAGGATGAATGAAATCCATAGTTATTTAGCACACTACATTGAAGACCACGCACTAAACTATGGTATCGATGAAGCTAAAAACTATTCAACATCTTTGGGTCAAAACCCTGAAACAACTAAATACTTTATCAAAGTAAATTTAGGCGAAGATATTGAGCCCGTTACAATTACTGAACACATGATTAAATCTAAAGAATTTGAAAGATTATCAAATTCATATCCAAAAATAAGAGAATTTTTAATTGAAGAAGAGAAAAAGCTAATCTTTGAAACCCCTGAAGGAGAAGCGGACGTTTCATCTTTTGCACAACTGCAAAGACTTGTGGATGAAAGAGGTAAAAAGGGAATGCAAATTCAAAGGTTCAAAGGTTTAGGAGAAATGATGCCGCAACAATTGTGGGAAACAACAATGGATCCTGCAAACAGAACATTACTTAAGGTAAGCATTGAAGATGCAATGCTTTGCGACCAGCTGTTTGATATCTTGATGGGTGATAACGTTGCCCCAAGGCGTGATTTCATTGAACAAAACGCAGTTTATGCAACAAACATTGATACATAATTTAAAAGATAAATAAAATTAAAAAGCTCCTTTAAAATAAAGGAGCTTTTTTTAAACACTTTATAAGCCTTGAAAAGACAAGATAGATTTTTTACAGATAATTTTTAATTTCCCATTCTGAAACTTTTGTTCTGTAATCATCCCATTCTTTTTCTTTTGATGAAACAAATTCATTATAAATATGCTCGCCAAGTGCTTTTTTCACAAGATCATTCTTTTTCATTAAATAAATTGCTTCATTTAAAGCGCCGGGCAATGATGCAATTCCTTTTTCTTTTCTTTCTTTTGCACTCATTTCATAAATATTTTCTTCTGTTTGCTTTGGTGGATTTGTTTTATTTTTAATACCTTCCATCATGGCAGTAAGCATAACTGCAAAAGTTAAATAAGGATTGCAGGATGGGTCGGGCGAGCGAAGTTCTATCCTTGTGCCGTTTCCACGTTTTGCAGGAACCCTGATAAGTGCGCTTCTGTTTGCTAAAGACCAGGCAAGATAAACTGGCGCTTCATACCCAGGAACAAGCCTCTTGTAGCTATTTACAGAAGGATTTGAAACAGCTGTAAAGCCCATAACATTTTCTAATAATGACCCAATTGAATACATTGCTTCATTTGATAATTGGTAAGGTGCATTTTCATCATAAAAAGCGTTTTTACCATCTTTAAACAATGAAACATTGCAATGCATACCTGAACCATTTATACCAAATATTGGTTTTGGCATAAAGGTAGCGTATAAGTTGTTTTTTCTTGCAACAGCTTTTACCGCATATTTAAATGAAACAACATTATCTGCAGTCGTTAGGGCATCAGCGTATTTAAAATCAATTTCATGCTGGCCGTCTGCTACCTCATGGTGGCTCGCTTCAATATCAAAGCCCATTTTTTTCAAAGCTTCAACCATTTGTGCGCGAACGTTTTCGCCTCTATCATCAGGGCCAACATCATAATATCCTGCTTTATCGTGAGTTTCCAAGGTAGGCATACCTTTTTCATCCATATTAAATAAGAAAAATTCAGCTTCAGGACCAACATTCAAAATGTATCCCATATCTGCTGCTTCTTTTATTACTCTTTTTAAATTGCATCTGGGGCAGCCTTCAAAAGGTGTACCATCAGCATTATGAATATCGCAAATAATTCTTGCCACATTTGTTCCTTCTTCCTCGTTTTTTCTCCACGGAAGAAGAGAGAAAGTTGATAAATCAGGGAAGAAATACATATCCGATGTTTCAATACTTCTAAAACCCTTAATAGATGATCCATCCAGCATGCATTCATTATTTAAAACCTTATCAATCTGGCTTGCAGGTACGGCTAAATTTTTAACTCTACCATTAATATCTACAAATTGAAGCCTGATAAAACGAACATTATTTTTTTCAATAATGCTCTTAATTTCTTCTTTTGTTAATGCTTTTCCATGTTCAGGAATAAAATCCATTGCTACTCTCCTTTATTTGATTTTGTGGTTTTAAACATTCATTCATTATCACCTATTAAGCGCATTAAGTCAAAAAACTGTAACATTTGTTACAAAAGTAGTAAATAAAGTCCTCTATCTATTTGAAAAACATTAAGTTGTGTAAATATTAATTGAATTTTGTTAAAATTTGCGGATAATTATATTAAAAGCTTTACTTATTCATGCTTTTTACATATAGTAATAAGTAAAGATTATTTACAAATGATGCCAAATAATATTCAAAACGTTAAAACAATATGAGGGTCACATAAAGTGGAAAAGTTCAGACTAGATAACTATGACAGAAAAACAACAGATTACAGCAGATATTCTTCTCAAGCTAATATAAAAGTTATAGGTGTTGGCGGAGGCGGAGGAAACGCTGTAAATCGAATGATTAAAGCAGGCTTAGGCGGCGTTGAATTTTGGGCAATGAACACAGACGCTCAGGTTCTTGAAATGTCATCTGCTCCAAAAAAAATTCAATTAGGAGCTAAACTTACAAGTGGTCTTGGCGCCGGTGGCGACCCTTCAGTTGGCGAAAAAGCAGCAGAAGAATCAAGGGAAGATTTACTTGTTGCACTTGATGGTTCTGATATGGTATTCGTTACAGCCGGTATGGGCGGCGGAACAGGAACAGGTGCTGCTCCCGTTGTTGCTAAAATTGCAAAAGAATTAGGTGCCTTAACAATTGGCGTTGTTACAAAACCATTTGGTTTTGAAGGCAAAAAACGTATGAATCAGGCTGTTGCAGGCTTGGAAAAATTAAAAGAAAATGTTGACGCTCTTATCGTTATCCCCAATGATAAATTAATCGAAGTAGTAGAAAGAAGAACAACAATGAGAGAAGCTTTTCTTGTTGTTGACGAGGTTTTATTACGCGGTGTTCAAGGTATTTCAGATATCATTGTAATCCCTGGCTTAATTAACGTTGACTTTGCCGATGTACGTGCCGTAATGCAAGCATCAGGTTCAGCATTAATGGGTATCGGTAAAGCTTCAGGCGAAGGCAGGGCAATGGAAGCTGCTAAGCTTGCAATTAATTCAAAACTCCTTGAAACCTCAATCAATGGTGCAACCGGTATCATTATGAATGTTTCAGGCGGCCCTGATATGACACTTCATGAAGTAAATGAAGCTGCAAGCGTTATTCATGATGCAGTTGCAGATAATGCAGAAGTTATCTTTGGTTCTGTTATTGATGATAGAATTCAAGGGGAAATCCAAATTACAGTTATTGCAACAGGTTTCCAATTAAAAGATAACAGCGCTCCGCAAGCACAGGAAAGAAAATTAAGCGCAGCTGATATCTTTGGCGGCGGCTTGTCATTCTCTGATTTAGGAAATAAGCCATCTCAACCTCAACAACAACCAAGCCAGCCTTTCTTTGAACCATCAAGACCATCTCATGAACCAACAGGCGGCGGTTTGTTAGATATCCCTGAATTCTTAAATCCAAAAAGATAAATGAAATAAAAAATAAAATAAGTTTAAAGGCGGATAATGTATCCGCCTTTTTAAATCCCTTTTTAAGTGCTATAATGCATTTAACAATAAGCGCAATCTTTTATATTTACAAGTTTTATACAAACATAAATAATTGGGAGAATTTTTATGAATATTTCAGCCATCAAAGCCTATTCAATGAACAATAGAGTGCAAAATTTCAGAGGTGACACACAAAACAATAATGAAAAGAGATATGAAAATCCGGTTAATATTAAAACCGAAAGAAACCTTGCTATTTTATCTTCAGTAGGCACATCTCTTGTAACAGGCACAATAGGTGCAGGCATCACATCAGTTCTTAAAGGTTCAAGCCCTCTTAAAAAAGTGCCTCTTTTGGTTGGGGCAGCCGTTGGTCTTGTTACTTTAGCTTTCACGCTCCCATCTAAACTTTACCATACCAAAATAAATGCAACTGTAAACAAAAAAGAAATGGACGTTTACACTGTTGATAAAGAATTAAAAAAAGATTTAGCAAAAGAAGTTCATACGGAAATTCAAAACGAAAATACATCATTAGATGATAAATTACGCTACAACATGCAATGGCAAATGGGAAATAAAGCAAACGCTTCAGCATTAGGGCTTACAAGTATATAAGATATGAATATCGGTGCAGTTAGAAATTTTAATAATGTAAAATATAACTATGTCAATTTTACAAACAACACATCATTTGCTAAAGCTACCGAGAATACTGACAACGGTATACAACATGACAAAGAAAACCCTATCAATAAATCTTTGGAACAATTGGACGTTGTTAAAGCATCTTTAATTGCAGGTCTTGGTTTTGGCGCAAAAGCGCTTTATTATCTTTTTGATGATACAAGCATTCTTGAATCTACTTTTGATGCAGGGCAAAAGCTTGCCAATAAAAACTATAAAAATGTTAAAAGCGCAAATAAACGTTTTGCCTTGGGTCTGGCATCATCAGCGGCCATTATAGTTGGCGTTGTAGGATTACTTGCGGGACTTTACGCTGCTTTTAATGCTCCAAAATCAATGTATCAGGGTAAAGTAAACGCTCATAAAAAAGCTGAAGAGATGGATGTTTATTTAGCATCAAATAAAATTGAACAAGATTTATATAAACAGGTTGGTGAAAAAGCAAAAGAAGCAACAACTCAAGAAGAGCTTGAAAAAGCACAAAGCCAGTATATGATGTTAAAAATGGCGAAAAACGACATCCCTTCTTTTGTAAATATCAAATAAATCCTCTTAAAAACCCTTGCAGCTAGTTTAAAATAATTATAAAATTCTTTTTATGATTATGGAGTTTGTAAGCAATTATCTGTCCTTCCTTGAAATAGAGCGCGGCTTAAGCCAAAACACTATTGCTGCCTACAAAAATGACCTATTTTTATTTTTTGAATATTTTAATAAAATTAATGATATAAATGAGATAAAAAGAACCCATTTAAGCGAATATATAAGGCATTTAGGCAAAGACCACCAAAACCCTGCCACAATTACAAGAAAAATCGCCTCAATTAAAGGTTTTTTCAGATATTTATGTTCTGTCTGCAATATCAAAAACAACCCTGCTTTAAGTATTGTAACCCCAAAAGTTTCTAAAAAACTCCCAAAGGTTATCAATATGGATGAAATTGAAAAAATGTTTAAAGAAAAGATGAATTTAAGAGAACAGGCGGTTTTTGAGCTTTTATACGCAACAGGGCTTCGTGTATCAGAACTTGTGGAATTAGAAATTAAAAACATTGATTTTAAAAATAATTCCATAAAAACAATGGGGAAAGGCTCAAAGGAGCGTATTATACCTTTTGGCGCAAAGGCAAAAGCTGCACTTAACGCATATTTTAAAGAAAGAGATGCGGTTCTTAAGATTTCAACCTCAAAAAGAAAAGCGCCAAACAAAGCCTTTTTAAACAATTTCGGCGAAAAAATTACCCGTCAGTGGGTTTATACCTTTATTAAAAACCTTGGCTCAATAATAAATAAATCAATCTCCCCACACACTATCCGTCACACCTTTGCAACGCATCTATTGGAAAACGGCGCAGATTTGAGAGTGGTGCAGGAATTATTAGGACATGAAAACATCGTCACCACACAAATTTACACACATATCTCTAAAAAACATTTAAAAGAGGTTTACTTTGCCATTAACGGTTAACACGCAAAACCATTCACCTTTAACGGTTAAAAAAATTACCAAAAATAAAGAAAAATTTATGGATATTCTTTTAATAGGCGATGAAGAAGAAACCATGGTTTTAAAATATCTTGAAAATGGAAACCTTTATGCTCTTTATGATTTAGGGGTTTTAAAATCAGTCTGTATAACTTTACCCGTTAACAATGATACGGTTGAAATAAAAAATCTTGCAACATACCCAAAGTTTCAAAACCAGGGTTATGCCACGTTTTTATTGAATTTTATCTTCAAAAAATATAAGAAAAGTTTTAAATATATAATTTTGGGTACCGGAGAGAATGAAAAAACTTTAAATTTTTATAAAAAATTCGGATTTTTTGAATTTTCCCGAATCAAAAATTTCTTTTTAGAAAACTACCCTCACCCAATTATTGAAAACGGTACGCAGCTCATTGATATGATTTATTTAAAAAAGGAATTATAAATCCCTTGCACTTTTTAAAGCACAAGGGATAGTTAATTTTATAATATCTATGCTTTAGGACGCATTGTAGGAAATGCTATAACATCTCTAATTGAAGGTGAATCTGTTAAAAGCATAACAATACGATCAATTCCTATTCCCATACCGCCAGCCGGAGGCATCCCTACTTCAAGCGCTTCAATAAAATCTTCATCAATTGGCATAGCTTCTTCATCCCCTGCCGCTTTTGCCTTTGCCTGCGCTTCAAACCTGTTTCTTTGGTCGATAGGGTCTGTTAATTCTGAAAATGCATTTGAAACTTCCCAACCGTTTATTCTGGTTTCAAAACGCTCAGTAAGCCTTGGATTATCTCTGTGTACCTTTGCTAAAGGCGATATATCCCTTGGATAATCTAAGATATGAACAGGCTGGATTAATTTTGGCTCAACTTTTTCTTCAAAAATCTTATCCAAAATTTTGCCCCAAGTGTCTGATTCTTCAACTTCAATTCCCATCTTTTCAGCTTCTGCACCTGCCTCTTCAACGGTTAAAAGCTCATTAAAATCAACCCCTGTATATTCTTTTATAGCACCAAGCATAGTTTTTCTATCCCATGGCGGCGTTAAATCCAATTCCTTACCCTGATATGTAATTTTTGTTGTACCTAAAACATCCATTGCAACTGATGATATCATATTTTCCATTAATACCATCATATCATTATAATCGGCATAAGCTTGGTATAGTTCCATCATCGTAAATTCTGGGTTGTGGCGGATATCAATACCTTCGTTTCTAAAATTACGGTTAAGCTCAAAAATCTTTTCGCTTAAACCGCCAACCAAAAGCCTTTTTAAGTGCAATTCCGGCGCAATTCTTAAAAACATTGGCATAGAAAGTGCATTGTGGAAAGTTTCAAAAGGCCTTGCAGTAGCTCCACCTGCCTGTGTTTGAAGCATAGGTGTTTCCACTTCCAAAAACCCTTCTTTAATAAGATATTCTCTAATCTTTTGAATTATAAGGCTTCTTTTTTTGAATGTATCCCTAACTTCCTGATTTACAACCAAATCAAGATATCTTTTTCTATACCTTGTATCAACATCAACAAGCCCATGAAACTTTTCAGGAAGCGGACGAAGCGCCTTTGACAATAATTTTAAATCCAAAGATTTAATGCTGAGTTCCCCTCTTGGAGTTCTTCTAATTGTACCTGAAAAACCAACAATATCGCCTACGTCAATCAATTTCAAAATAGCAAGCTTATCTTCTGATAAATTATCTTTATGGGAAAAAATCTGAATTTTACCTGATGAATCCATCAAATCAATAAACATTCCAGAGTTTCTCATCGCCATAACACGCCCTGCAACAGAATAACTGTCTTCTGTTTCAGTGCCTGCCTCTAAGCTTTCATATCTTTTTTGTAATTCATTTGCAGATATATTTTTATCATAAGAATAAGGATACGGGTTTATCCCTTTATCAATTAAGTCGGTAAGTTTTTGAATTCTTCCTTCTCTGATTGCATCTAGTGTATTATTAGTAGATTCCATTTTTCTCTCCTAAAATAGTTTATATAAAAAATTATAATTGAAACATAAAAGATGGTAAATATTCGGGTAAAAAAAGGGAGTGCTAAGGTTACAATAAGCACTCCTTGAAAAGTTGTTCATCTAAAATTTGGTTTGGGTTGGGTTGGTTTGGTTTGATTTGTTTGGTTTATTGTTTACTCCCACCATTCAAGGAGTATTTTGCCATTAGAGCCATTACCTCCCGTGTTGGGGTTGTGTGTAGAGATTGTTGGAGTTCCTATATCGAGTATTCCTGCACCACCACCTCCTGAACCTATGCCTTTATCATAAGCATTTGCTCCTTTTGCATTGCTGCCTGTTGTACCACCTGTGCCGCCTGTATTACCTGTGTTGCTTTTGCCTAATATTTTAGAGTTGCTTGGAAGGTTTGCTCCGTTTCCGCCTTTTGTGCTTGCTCCATCATATCCTTTTAACCCTTTTATGTAACAGTTGTTTATTGTAGTTGTGTTGTTACATTGGGTGGTGAGGTTTTTATTATTAAATGAATAGGCATTATTATCATTATTTATATCTCCGCCTGTTCCGTTTGATATTGTTGTATCGGGATGGTTACCTGTGATTGAAGGATTGGTTCCGGGGTTACCTCCGCCTGCTATTATTTTTATTGATGCTTTATTTTGGCCAAATACGGTATCCCCTCCTTTTATTGCATTTGTTATTGTATTGTTATTAACAGATGCACCTTCTCCTCCTTTTCCTATTCTTATTTTTATCTTATCTCCACTTTTTAGGTTTGATATTGTATAAACAACTATGTTGCCGGAGGCTCCGCCTCCTGCGGTACCAACATTTGCATATTTGTAATCTCCTTTACCGCTGTTTAATGCAGTATCCCAATATTTGTTCCAGGATATACGTGCATAACCGCCTGCACCTTTACCACCATTTGATAGACCATAGCCTCCGCCACCGCCGCAGCCATAGCCTTGTGCATTACCTCCTGTGGGATTGGAAGAAGTACCGCCTTTGCCGGGGGTGCAGGTGAACCAGGGGGTGGTGAGAGTACCGCCAGAACCACCTGTGGAATCGTTAGGGTAGGTGACTTGCCCGCTAATAGGGTTTCCTATACCTTCTGCATTTCCGGCATTATAGCCATCGCCGGTAGAAAAACCTGTAATATTCATTCCTTCCACGCGTGTGATTCCGTTTGTTATTTCGCCTCTAACTCCATACCATGGATGATACTCATTGTAAATTTCACCTGTAGGCCCTCCACCACGCGCTCCTCTATCATTAGCACTACTGCTACCCGCTATTGTGCTTAGCAATTGATTAGAACCACGCATTAGTTTTGTTACAATTGCATAATTTTCATTAGTTACACTTCCACCACCTATGGTGGGATTAGTTATGCTGCCATTAGAATTAATTCCACCTTTAGCGCCGCCTGTAGCCCCCCGTCCTATTGACAATGTTAAAACCTCATTTGGTTGAACAGAAACAGGTTGAATAGGTACTAGTTGCCCGGAGCCGCCGCCTGAGCCGCCGGGACCATAGTCAAGGTATGATATTCTCATAGCACCATCCTGACCGCTGCCACCCATTTTAGGAGCTCTTAGCATTCCTTTAATGTCTCCACTTCCGCCATTACAATTATTTTCGCCGAATATAGATGTTGTAGAAGCAGGATTATTGATGCCATTACCTCCAGGTGCAGGGTCGCCAAACCAACCTCTTCCGCCGATTCCTCCGTTACCGCCACCAGTGCCGCCTCCACCTCCGCCACCCCCGCCGGAAGTAAGCCATCTGGCGCATGCAAGGACATAGCTATCGGCAATATTTTTTAGCACTTCATATCTTTTAGTGGTATTGTCATAAGCACATACCCTTTTTCCGCTATTATAATTGAAATCATCCACCCCGCTGGCTCCACCCCCACCGCCTCCGGGAGCCATTACGATTTGATTATTTCTTGTGCCAAAAATTGTTGCTCCACCTCCACCTCCGCCACCACCGGTACCATTGCCACCTCCACCTCCGCCACCACCGTATCCTGTTGTGCTTCCACCCCCACCACCACCACCATTTGGTCCTGTTGTGTTGTCCCCGCTTCTTGATGCTCCGCCATTGCCTGCCCCGCCGCCTGAACCGCCAAGAGTATCTGTTCCGGTGCCATCCTGTCCATCTTCATTTGTATTTAAATCAGCATCCCCTTTTTTACCGCCAAAACCTGCCGTCCCGTTATTGCATATATGCCCTCCCCCGTTATTGCTTTTTTTGCCACCCAAACCACCATATCCTTGACCTGCGCACCATGCATCGGCTCCACCCCCACCTCCGCCACCATTTCTGCCATTTAAACCATTTGCATATGCCGTTGCCGCTCCTGCTGCTCCGCCACCGCCGCCACCGCCTATAATTATTTTTTGTGTTTTTTCGCTACCCATTGTATTTGTATTTAAAGAATTTAAAGCTATAATGGCTCTTGTATAACCACCTCTGCCACCATTTCCTGAAGCATAACTTGATTGATAGTATTGCCCGTACCCCGTTGAACCTCCTGCGCCGCCACCTCCGCCACAAGCTGTAATTATAACATTTTTATTCCAAGCAACATTAGGAATAGTCCATGTATAATCTCCTGCCATTAAATAATCAACATTTACAAGAGCTTGCCCCCCTGCTCCGCCGCCTGCGCCTCCTGAGATGAGGGTGGCTTCAAGTTTATTGATGAGGTTAGGGACTGTAAAGGTGTTTGTGCTTCCTTCTGTTGTGTATTCTATGTATCCTGCAGTAGATGATACTCCTCCACCTCCGCCTGCACCTATGGCTGTTACTTTCATGTTTCCGTTATAGCCATAAGGAATAGTGAATTCTCCTTCACAGTATCTGCTTATTACTTTTCCTGTTATTAAATCTTTTTCTTCTTTTTCTATACCTCCGTTTGATAGACAATCTTCATAGGTTATTTCATGGGTTTTTGTTTTTTTACCTGGTATTTCTCCTTCTACTGAAATTGTCATTGAATCATGCATGCGCCGTGTCATTACGGGAGCTAAAGCTGCCATTAAAAGTGAGGCGGCAAGGAGAGCCATGAGCATTTCGATGAGGGAGAAGGCAAGCTGACGCTTATAATATTGTTTATTTAAATTCATAGTACACCTCGCTAATATCTATTTTAAAAAAATAATACCATAATGTATTTATAAAGTGAATACTATTTGTATTCTATTTTTAAATATATATTATGCGCCCTAATTTAAATACAATAATAAAAGGTGCAAGGATGAACGATTTCAAGCCAATAAAACAGGAAAAAACAGTAATTAGCATACGTCTTGATACAGAGGTGCTAAAAAAAGTTGATGAACTTTCAGGGGAAACTGACATCAGCCGCAATGAGCTTATTGTTCAATGTATTGAATATGCTCTTAAAAATTTTAAACGTTAAGTTTTATTTTCCAGACTAAATAATCAAATAGCCGCACCTAACAACGATGCGGCTACTTTAAAGATACTCTTATCAATCCCTATTTGATATTTGAATATGTCCAAGCATCAAGATTTGGGTTTTCAGCCATTTTGGAATCATCCTCTTCTTCCATGCCTGCTTGAGTTCCAGCGTGAGCAATCGGCTTATACAATCTGTTATAGTATTCTATAACCATTCTGTCTGAATTGAAATAAGCTTCTGAAATTCTCATAGCTTGTCTCATTAATCTTGCCCATTCTTGTTTATTTTCATAATAAGTAGGAATAATTTCATTTTCTAATGTGTTCATTACACATTGATGGTCTTTCCAGTGTCTTTCTTCCCAAGGAATATCGTCATCAAGGCCAGGATATTCAACAGTATAACCATTAATGCCTGGGAAAGTACCTTCAACTGTCCAGCCGTCATAAGTTGAGAAGTGCAAAGCACCATTCATATTAGCACTCATGCCTGAAGTTCCTGAAGCTTCAAAAGGTCTAAGCGGAGTGTTTAACCAGATATCAGAGCCTTTTTTAAGTCTTGCAGAAAGTGCTAATTCATATCCAGGAAGCACTACAACGTTTTTCATGCTGTAAGATTCTTTTAAAATCTTATTGAACATTTCTTTACCCATTGTATCATCCGGATGGAATTTACCAGCAAAAATCAATTGAACTTTATTTTCGTTTAATAATTTTTCAATACGCGGTTTATCCATTAAAATGAGCCAAGCTCTTTTATAATCAGCAAATCTTCTTGCCCATGTAATTGTTAAAACATTTGGGTCAAATCTTTTACCTTGAGTATCTGAAATGTATTGGAATAAATCCTTTTTCATTTCATGTTTTGCATTTAATAAATCTTCATCACTTTGAGCATTTGCAATTCTTGCATCTTGCCAATAGTGTTGGTTAACAGCGTTTGTAATAGCTTTAATCGGGCATTTGCCGCCAACCCAATCCCACATTTTCTTAGCAACAAGACCGTGCAGTTGTGAAACAGCATTTGCAATTCTGCTCATTCTAAGAGCTGCAACTGTTAAAGAGAAGTTCTCACCGCCAAGTTCCACTGCAACTTCACGGGAAGCGCCTGCAAAGAAACCACTTTCAACAAGAGTATCAACCCAGTGAACTTCATTACCAGCAGCAACAGGTGTATGAGTTGTAAATACAACTCTTTTCTTAACTTCTTTAAGATTGCCGTTATATTGTCTCAATAATTCAAATGCAGCAGGAAGCGCATGACCTTCGTTCATATGAACAACATCAAAGTTGTAACCAACTTCCTGAAGAATTCTAACACCGCCGATACCAAGAACGGTTTCCTGAGCAACACGGATTTTTTCATCCCCATCATAAAGTTTATGACAAATTCTTCTTGCCCATTCAGAGTTACCATCAACATCAGTTGTTAAAAGATAAACAGGGCAGGAGCCAAATAATTCAGGCTCTACTCTGAAGGCTTTAACTATAACATCTTCACCAAAAACATTAACTGTTGTTTGAACATTTAAATCTGTTAAATAGTCATAATGTTTTCTAATATATGCAACTTCAACTTCGCCGTTTTCGTTGATTCTTTGATCATAATAACCATAAGACCAAAGGATTGTAACACCTACCATCGGCATTTGAAGATACCCTGCAGATTGCATGTGTGAACCTGCTAAAAATCCTAAACCGCCTGAATAAGTTGCCAAAGATTGGTCTAATGCGATTTCCATTGAAAAGTATGCTACGTTAGGTAATGACATAATTTTGTCCTCTATTATCTAAACTACTACTATAACAAAATATTAACACAAACATTTTTCTTCATCCTCTGGAAGCAAAAATCTAATCCTTTTGTATTAATTATTTTGCCTTAACAATTATATTTAAAAAAGGGAGAATTTCCACCATTCATATTTTTTTGCAACAAAACTTAATAATTCAAATTTGATTTAAATGGTCATATCTCTAAAATCACACATTTTATGCAATTATATCCAAAACGGTTTCTGGATAAACATTTTTCACATATTCACCAATTTCTTGTTTCTGAGTTGCACTCATACGTTCACGCATAGGAAAAATAAATTCTCTCCGAATTTCATAATCTTCAAGTTTAAAACCTTCTTTCAAATGAAATAAGCCGTAGAATTTTTCTTTTGCTTCATTTTCAAATTCATCCAAATCCTTTTTATAAATGCCTTTAAACCTTGCGCAAGCACCCTGTTTGTTGTCTGCAAAACCAAGCCACGGATCAATTATAATGTCTTGCTTTTTACATGTATTGAGGTCTGTTATTGCAAAGCTGTGGTTTAAATCTTTTGAGATAGAATAAGCAGGCTCTCCTGTCTGCTTATCTATAAATTTAATTTCATATTCAAGCCCGACTCTTGAAGAATTATAAAAACCATTTGCAAAAAGTACAGAAAGTGCTGCCTTTGCATTTTCTTCACAATTCCCAACCTTATGTTTCAAAACCTGATTTAGAACAATCTTATAATTTTCATTGTAAACAGAGGCGCCTGATAGCAACCCTATAATCTGAGCATCACTTCTTGCTTGTTTAATTTTTGACTCTAAAATTCTAAAAAGCATTTTTGAATCAGGGTCAATATCATTGATGTCTTTATTAAAAACCGAATAGAAATCTGCCGCATAAGTTGAGCTTATCATAGGAAACGAAGCTCTTGTACGTCTTTGAATATCATCAGCTTTTCTTGCTTCTTTATTCCTGGCTCTAAAAGGAATAAAATTGTTGCATAAAATCTTCATACCATTTTAAAACATATAAAAATAAATTTTGCCAATTGACAAATTTACAAATAGTGAAACAATAAGGTGGTAGCAATGCAAGAAAAAAGGATTTTAAAATGAAAGTTGCAAAAAATTTATGCGAACTTACAGGAAACACCCCCCTTGTTGAAATTAATAAATTAAATAAAGACGGATACGCTAAAATATACGCTAAGCTTGAGTGCTTCAACCCTGCAAATTCAATAAAAGACCGTGTTGCATTAAATATGATTGAAGAAGCAGAAAAAAGAGGTGAAATTGCTCCGGATAAAACAACAATTATTGAACCAACAAGCGGAAATACAGGAATAGGCCTAGCTTGGGTATGTGCCATTAAAGGATACAGGCTTATTATCACCATGCCGGATACCATGAGCATTGAACGTCGTATGTTAATGAAAGCTTACGGAGCAGAGCTTATCTTAACAGAAGGCTCAAAAGGCATGAAAGGCGCTATTGAAAAAGCAGAAGAATTAAAAAAACAAATTCCCGATGCAATAATAGCAGGTCAGTTTGAAAACCCTGATAATCCTGCTGCACATGAAAAAACAACCGCTGTTGAAATATTAAACGATACTGATAATAAAATAGATATTCTTGTTGCAGGCGTTGGCACAGGAGGTACAATCACGGGAATAAGCCGCACAATTAAAAACGAATTGCCGAATTTTAAAGCAATAGCGGTTGAGCCTGAAACATCAGCCGTTTTATCGGGCGAACCTTCAGGACCCCACAAAATTCAAGGGATAGGCGCAGGCTTCATTCCAAAAACACTTGATACAAACGTAATTAATGAAATTATAAAAGTTTCAAACGAAGATGCCATTGAAACATCACGCCGTCTTGCAAAAGAAGAAGGGATTTTATGCGGAATCTCATCAGGCGCTGCGATGTTTGGCGCACTTAAAGTTTCAAAAAGACCTGAAAACAAAGATAAAATCATTGTTGTAATTCTTCCCGATTACGGCGAAAGATATTTATCAAGCGTTTTATTTGAAAATTTGAAATAAAATATAAAAATTTTAAAATTTGGCCCTTGGTTTTTTAACAAGGGCAATTTTTATTATGCAAGGGTTTTATAACGATACAGAATAATAAAATTAAAATGAATACAATATCGTTTCCTCAAACTTTTGAATATCCTGCATTATCTTTTCAAAAAAACCTGCACTAAAACGCGGACAGTTTCTTGACAATGAAGGCTCTGTATATATTAGAGATTTAACCTGTATGTTTAGAGAAGATTTAGATTGGAAAAAACTTGGAGAATTCTTGGAAACAAGGTTTGCAAAATGCGACAAGGTAAATACTTATGTATACGGCTGTTCTGATGGCTGCGAGTCATACAGTCTTTCAATACTTTTGCAAAGCAAATTTGGTAAAGACGCTGAATAGTTTTTCCCGATTATTGCAAAAGATATTGATGAAGAAAAAATTTCAGAAAACATAAGGAGGCAAAAAGAAGGCTGTGCAAAAGCTGAATTAGGATACTATCAAATGCGGCACAGACTGGAGCTTGAAGAGGATGAGGCAAAAAAATACATAAAACTTACAATCGGAGGCGCGAGTAATGATTTAATGCTTGATAAAACAACTTCCCCTGTAAAGTTTTCAGCCGCAAACATATTAGAAGATTTAAATAACATTGATTCAAAACACCCTTCAATTGTAATGTGTCGCAATATGTGGCCTTATATAAATGAAAACGAATATAAGGAATTTGCAAAGCAGTTATATAATAGGCTTGCTCCTGGTTCTGTGGTTATAGTTGGGACTTTTGATTGTTCAGGTTCATTATTAGCAAAACAAAACAGGCAAAGCACATTCCCTGATGCACTTAAAAAATATTTTTCCTGTAAAAAATTAAACAAAGCACCGCTTATTTTCTTAAAAAAATGGAGATAATTACAGCATAAAGGCAAGGATGAAAAACCAGATTAAAATTTTATTCAGCTACAACCACCCTGTTTCTGCCGCTTTCTTTTGCAGCATAAAGGGCTTTATCAGCGCATCTGTATAACTCTTCAGGCTCTTTCATTGCATTTTTATACTGTGCAACACCAACAGAAATTGTCACACTTATCTTTGAAACATTTTCAATACCAAATTCTTCAATATTTATGATTTTCTTTTCAATACTGTATCTTAAACGCTCGGCTACAACTGTTGCCTCTTCTAAAGATGTATTCGGAAGAATTATTGTAAATTCTTCTCCGCCGTATCTTGATGGAATATCATATTCCCTGAGTTCTTTTTTAATCTGCTTTGCAACCGTTTTTAAAACGCAATCGCCAACTGCATGCCCGTATGTATCATTTACAGATTTAAAGAAATCAATATCTGTCATAATGCAGCAAAGACTTGATTTTTGACGCTTGGCATTTGCAACCTCCGAATGCAGCCTTGTATGAAACTGATGCCTGTTATTAAGCCCCGTAAGTGCATCAAGTGTTGCATGTTCTAATATTTTCATATAAGAACTTGCTCTATCCACGGTAGTTGAAGCTTGTTTAGAAATTTCAATCAAATAATCAGCATCTTTATCGCTCAATTTTTCATTCTGGCTTTTTGCAACAATGGCTCCAAATATTTTACCATCGCAAAATAAAGGAAAAATTCCTATTTTGCCTTCATCTTCTAAAATGGCTGTGGATTTTGGGTTTATGACGGTTAAATAATCTAAAATTTTGGCATCTGAACATTTATTTGGCCAAACTAGCTTGTAATTCTTTTTCTTTGGCACCTTTAAAAACACATAAATTAAATGTTCTGATATAAAACTGTCTATCATCTCCCCTAAAACAGGCATTATATAACTTAATTCATATTGCGTTTCAATGATTTTTGCAATATTTCTTATTGTCTTATGAAATTTTTCCTGAACACTCATCTCTTCTGTGTTTTTCAAACTATTCATTGCGTATGAAATTTGTTTTGAAACTAAAGGCACAATTTCAAGCAAAACTCTGTTTTTAACACTTCCCTTTATATATACAATACCGTTTAATTTCTGCTTATCATAAACAGGAAAAACGAATTCGTCTTTTTCTTTTATATAATCGGTTGTATTGTATTTAAAAGAACAAAAATAACTGTTTAAAATATTTGCTCTGTAATCTTTTTTTAAAATTTCCCAAGGTTTTGTAAAATCTTTCAGTGAATTTAAAACTTCATCATAAAGAAAAATTTTAAACTCTTTAATATCACAAAACAGGCTAAATACCCGTTTTAAATTATTAGTTAATTCAACCTCTGTTTTTGAACCTTCAAAGGCATTAACTAAATCCAACAAAAAATTATATATGTTTTTTTCGTTTGTCTTCAATTTCTTATACCGTCCTCAAAATATTTTTTAGCAGCGCATTTTTTAAAACCTTTAAGCGTTGCCCCGCCCCTATCATCCAGCACAAGGGTTTTGCCCTTTACATAGCTTGCTTCTTCTTTAATTGATTCTATACCTTGCTTTTTTTCTTCTTCTAGCTGTTTTTTCAATTTGGCATAGTCTTCAGTTGCGGAATATTTTTGATTAACTTCATTTAAAATATCATAAACATACACTGTTTTATTACTATCCCCGTTACTATCCAAAAGAAGCCCGGCTTTTTTAAACTCTTCAATTGAATCCGGGTACCTTTTCATTCCCCTTAAAAGAATTGCAAGATTATAATGCGCCTCATATTTCATAGGCTCTTTTTCAATAGCCTTACAATAATAATATCCCGCATACTCAGGTTCTCTTAAAAGATGGTATACAATTCCTAAATTATAATAAACATCATAAGTTTTCATGGTCTTAAGAGCTTTTTCGTAAGATTCGGCAGAGTTTTCAAGATATTTTCTTGCAACAAACCTGTCATCGCCAAATAAAAGCGACTTGCCGCGCCATGCCAGCCCCTGATTGTAATAAGCCACAGCTTTATTGTGTTTATACGAATTTTTCTTATTTACAATAAATGGTATATAAACCCATTTCGGGATATTTTGAACAGCTAAATTATACTCTTCAATTGCCCTGTCATAATTAAACAAAGCTTCAGATAATACAATTGCATAATTTATCCTTGCAACGGTAAAATCCGGCCTTAATTGAAGCGCTTTTGAATAAGCATCCAAAGCTGAATAAAAATCTTCATAAACTACATAAAGATTTCCAAGATTATATTGCGCCCTATAGTGTTTTGGATAAAGTTCTAGTGCTTTTATATAATTATCAATCGCTTTTTGTGGTTTATGTTTTTTATAAGCATTATCACCAACATATACATAATAAAAGCTCAAAGTTTTATGCCACTGGGCTTTATAAAAATCTTTAAAAACAAAAAGGCTTACTAAAAAAAGGATAAGCAATAAAGAACTGAATATCCTGACCGTTGTATTTTTAAAAACTCTTAAAAATCTTTTCATCTATCTTCTTTAACCGGCTCTGGCTTATGGTAATTATGTTTCAAAAAGCTTAAAAAGCCTTTCTTGTATAATATTATCATCAATTTCAGGATACAGTTTATTCAAATCAAGCGCAGCCTGATATTCATTAGCAGCAAGCACTTTATCGCCTTGCATTTCATAGCATCTTGCCATATTAAAATGTGCCATTGTGTAATCATCATTTAGTTTTAAAGCTGCTTCAAAACAAGGTTTTGCACGCTCAACATCATTCAAACCATCAAAATACACAACACCAAGGTTATTATAAGCTATTTCATAATCAGGTTCTATATCAATCGCTCTTGTATAAAATTCAATTGCATTTTCTGTATAATCTTTTTCAAAAAATGCCATGGCAAGCCTTGAAAATACTCTTGCATCACGAAAACCCGATTCTATTGCAAGCGTATAATATTTTATAGCTTCATCCATATCATCAATATCATAATAGATATCAGCCAAAGATAAATAAATTTCAGTTTTGTTTTTTGTTAAAAGAAGCGCATTTTGAAGCATCGAAATTGCAGCTTCAAAATTTCCTTTAATTCTGTGATAAATTGCTGCAAGTGCCTGCGCTACAACTGCTGTCCATTCATTATTTGGATTAGCTTCAAGAGCCATCTTATAAAGTTCAATGGCACTGTCATATTGTTCTAATTGAACGTATGCAAAAGCAAGAGAATTCTGATAGAAAGGATTATTTGGCTCTTCCTTAAGTGCAAGTTTAAAGGCGCTTATTGCATTAATCTTTTCTTCTTTTTTAAGATATAAATTGCCAAGTTCATAATACCCTCTTGAAAAATCGGGCATTTTTTTGATTAAAAGCGTGTAATTATCAATCAATTCATCCGTTTTTTCAGGGAAATTTTCTTCCATAAATTCAATTAAATCAACAACCTTTTCAGGGTCATTGTTAGATAGGGTTACGGCATTTTGATAACATTGAAGCGCAACTTCTAAACGCTCTTTTTTAACTGCAATATTTGCCATTTTTTCATAAAATAAAGGCGCATTTTTTGTATTATCCACAGCATCTGAATACACTTCATAAGCATCTTTATCAAAATTTGTCTTCTCTAAAATACTTCCAACTGCTCTGTATCTTGCAAAATTCAAATCATTAACAATATTTTTGCAAAACATTTTTATCCCTGCTTTATCAAAAAGGAAAAAGAGGGAAGATGAAAATATATAAAACATAGCTTTTGAAAAAGAAAGAAAATCGGTATCTTTTTCTTTATGTTTCATTCTATCTAGAATATCAAGTGCCATAACCATTTTAGCTCTATAGGAGCAAGCCGGTTTTAATTTTATGGCACGGTTAAATTGTTCTTTTGCCGCATCATATTCCCCGTTTTGGGAAAGAAAATACCCTAAATACATTCTTGCATTCGGGTTATCAGGGTCAATTTCAACTGCCCTTCTGCATTGTTCTAAAGCACCATCTATCCCAATCTGCCCGCTTTCATGCATCAGGCTTGCAAGCCTGTAATAAGCACTTGAAGCATCAGGCGTGGTTTTTATCACCTGAATATAATAATTTATAGCTTTAATTAAATCTTCATTATTTGATTTTATTAAATACTGCTGATGCGCAAATGTTGCCTGTGATAATAAATCCGAACTACCACTTTCATTTTGTTCAAAATTTATGGCATTTTGCAAATTTTGCTGGCTAAACATTTTATCTGCTTTTAGACCTTATTTTAAAAGTATCAAAATTAATTACTTTTATTATCGCAAAAGATAGAAAATTGCTTAACCAAATTTAGAAAAATCATCCGTTTGATTGAGCATAAAGATTGCCAAGGTTTAGAAATAGTTGTATTATTAAGGGAGTTTAACATTTAACTTTAACAAGAAAATAATTAAAAAGGATTTAAAAATGGGCGTACACATGCAGATACTTATTGCAATTTTGCTTGGTATTAAAAGAAATTGGCATATATTTTTCGGTCTTATAGCAGGTATTGTAGTAGGAATTTTATTTCCCGCTTCAAGCTATCCTGTTGCACATAAAATTCTTGATATAACAGGCCAATCTTTTATAAGCATTATCCAAATGGTTGTAATTCCTTTGGTTATAAGCGCTATTGTGATAGGCATTTCAAGCATAGGCGACAATAAACAGCTTGCAAAATTCGGCAGAAAAATGATTTTCTATTATACAATAATCACTGTTGCTGCTGTTGCAATTGGCGCAATATTAGCTTTAGTTATGAAACCGGGTTTTAACGCCCAAAACTTTATAAGCCCTGAAGTAGCACAAGAGATGCAAGGATACGTTTCAAGCACAATAGCAGAACAACAATCAAACTTGGCTGGAATTTTCCTTGGCCTTATCCCTAAAAATCCTTTCAATGCTCTTTCAAACGGCGATATGATACCTATTATTATATTTGTTTTAATCTTCTCTATCGCTCTTGCAAAAATTGGCGAAATAAACAGGCCCGTTGTTTCTTTCTTTGAAAGTATTTTTGCTGCAACCATGAAAGTGACGGATTGGATTATGTATTTAGCAGCACCGGGTGTCTTTGCTCTTACTGCAGCAAGCGTTTCAAGCTTTGGAATTTCAATGTTTGAAGGTGTTTGGCGATATTTCCTAGTGCTTGTATTAGGTGTTATTATTCAGTTTTTCTTTGTTTACCCTATGATGTTGAAAATATTTTCAAAAGTTCCTGTAGGAAAGCTTTATACGGCAATAACAGAAGCTATAATGGTAGCATTCGGCACAGCCTCAAGCTCTGCAACACTGCCTTTAACAATCACATGCTGCGAAAAACGCGGAATTTCAAGCAAAATCTGTTCGTTTGTTCTTCCTTTGGGAGCTACTTTAAATATGGATGGAACAGCCTTAATGCAGACAGTTGCTGTTATATTCTTAGCACAAACTTACGGTATTGAATTAAGCCTTGTTTTAATTCTTCAAATTGCATTCCTTGCAATAGTAGCATCATCAACCTGTGCAGGAATCCCTGGTGCTGGTTTAATTACAATTGCGCTTGTTTTAAATGGCATCGGCCTTACACCTGAACAGTTGGTTGTAGGTTTCAGCTTCCTATTTGCACTTGAAAGGCTTGCAGATATGCTAAGAACAACAGCAAACGTAGCATCAGATGCAGTTGTGGCTGCAATAATTGCAGATAACGAAAACGAAATAAATTACGAACTTTTAAATAACGATTCTTACAAAGATATTGTATAGATGAATATTAAAATAATACTTGAAGGAAAAATTAAAGAGCCTTATTTTAAACTTGGCATTGAAGAATTTAAAAAAAGGCTTACTGGTTATACATCTTTAAAAATCATTGAAGTAAATTCGATATCTGATTTTGTAAAATCAAACGTTAAACAAAATTCTTATATAATTACCCTTGAAATTGAAGGATGCGAACTTTCAAGCCCTGAATTTGCACAAAAAATTAAAGAAATTGAACAAGATGGCATTTGTAATGAAATTGTATTTTTAATAGGCGGTTCAGAAGGACTTCCGGTTGATATAAGAAACAAAAGCAATTTCAAATTTTCAATGTCAAAATTAACTTTTCTTCATCAGGAAGCAGTTTTTATACTGATTGAGCAAATATACAGGGCATATAAAATTTTAAACAACGAAACTTATCATAAATAAGGAGAATACAGCTTATGCGCGCAGTTGATATCATCCAAAAGAAAAAAGAAGGAAAAACACATACCAAAGAAGAGATTAATTTCTTAATTAAAGGCCTTATGGATGGCACCGTTGAAGATTATCAAATGTCTTCATGGCTTATGGCTGTGTGTTTTCAAGGTTTAAATGAGGATGAAACCGCCTATATGACAGAAGCTTTCGTAAATTCAGGCGAAATTCTTGATTTTTCAGATATTTCAAACACTGTTGCAGATAAACATTCAACAGGCGGTGTGGGTGATAAGGTTACAATCGTTTTAATTCCTCTTTTGGCTGCTCTTGGCGTTAAATGTGCCAAATTAAGCGGCAGAGGCTTGGGGTACACTGGCGGCACCGTTGATAAACTTGAATCTATACCAAATTTTAAATGTCAGCTTGAAGACAATAACTTTAAAAACCAGATTAAAACAATCGGTGCTGCAATTTCAGCCCAAACTCCGAATTTAACTCCTGCAGACGGCAAAATATACGCTCTTCGTGATGTAACAGCAACGGTTGATAATAAATCTTTAATCTGTGCTTCTGTTGTATCTAAAAAGATTGCAAGCGGCGCAAATATAGTGGTTTTAGATGTCAAATACGGTGCAGGTGCTTTTATAAAAACAAAGGAAGAGGCCCGCGAGCTTGCAGACTTAATGATTAAAACAGGCGCAAAATTAAACAGAAAATTTGAAGCCGTAATAAGCTCCATGGAGCAGCCCTTAGGCACACATATAGGAAATTCTCTGGAAATCATTGAGAGTATAGAATTTTTAAAAGGCAGCTATAATGAAGATTTATATGATATAGTTCTTGAAATTGCAGGTCATACATTGATTTTAGCAAACCTTGCAAAAGATTTTAATGAAGCTAAAAATTTAATCGATGAAGCTATTAAATCCGGCTCTGCGCTTCAAAAATTAAAAGAAATAATTAAAGCACAGGGTGGAAACCCGGATTGCATCGAAGATTGCAGCCTTTTTAATGTAGGAAAAAACAAATTTGAAATAAAATCCAAAAGCGATGGCTATATTTCAAAACTGGATGCCCTGAATATTGCAAAAGCCTGCAAACTGCTTGGCGCAGGACGTGACAAAAAATCAGACGATATAGATTTTGGCGCAGGCTGTATTTTAAATAAAAAAATTGGCGATAAAGTTCAAAAAGATGATATCCTCTGTACCCTTTACTGGAACAATGTTGAACAAACCAGGCTTAACGAAGCTGTAAAATATACTGAAGATGCTTTTGAATATTCAAATTTAAAACCTGAAATCCAACCTGTTGTATACAAATAAACATTTACAAATAATATACATTTAAAGTATAATTGTTTCTATGATGGAAAATTTTTATATTACAACGGCTATTGATTATGTAAACGGCGCTCCGCATATAGGACACGCTTATGAAAAAATTTATACGGATATTTTATTCAGACACTTTAAAAAACGTGTCAAAGAATGCTTTTTCTTAACAGGTACAGATGAGCATGGAATTAAAATACAAAAGACAGCACATGCAGCAGGAATTACCCCGAAAGAATTGTGTGATATAAATTCAAATAAGTTTAAAGAAGCCTGGGCGCTTTTAGATATTGGATATTCAAAATTTATAAGAACAACCAATGATTATCATAAAAAAATCGTTCAGGATATCTTTGAAAAACTTCTTGAAAATGGTGATATCTATAAACACAGCTACACGGGGCTTTATTGCAGCGGCTGTGAAACGTTTTTAAATGCAAAAGATTTGGATGAAGAAGGCAAATGCCCTATCCACGGCAAAAAACCCGAAACTGTATCTGAAGAAAACTATTTCTTCAGATTAACAAAATACAAAGAAAAAATAATCAGCCATATTAAAAATAACCCCGGCTTTATTTTGCCTGAATTCAGAGCAAACGAAGTATTAAACCAGCTTGAAAACATTGAGGATATTTCTGTATCCCGCGCGAAATCAAGTGTTGAATGGGGAATTGAAGTAAAGTCAGACCCAAGTCAGGTTATATATGTTTGGATAGATGCACTATCAAACTATATCACAGCCCTTGGATATAGCGTAGAGGGCAACCATGATGATAACTTCAAAAAATTCTGGCCTGCAAATTTCCACATAATAGGTAAAGATATTTTAAAATTCCACTCTATTTATTGGATTGCGATTCTTATGGCACTTGGGGTTGAGCTTCCAAAATCTATCTATGCCCATGGCTGGATAACAATTGATAAAAACAAAATGTCAAAATCTACAGGAAATGTTATATCGCCAAGTACTGTTATGGAAGCTTATGAGCTTAAAACACCTGATGCCTTAAGATATTTTATGGCAACAGCAGCAGTTAACGGTAAAGATGGCAATTACTCTGATATTGATTTTAAAGAAAAAGTAAATGCAGATTTGGCAAACAATATGGGTAACCTTCTAAACCGTAGCCTTAATATGCTTGTAAAATATTTTGACGGAGAAATTAAAGAAGAATTCATTAAAGATAACGAATTAAATTCAAAGGCAAAAAATGTGATTGAAGAAGTTCAAACCTTCTTTGATAAATGTGATATATCATCTGCTGCAAATAGTATCATAGGGCTTGTGGATGAAGCAAATAAATATGTAAATGATACAGCGCCATGGTCACTTGCCAAAGAAGGCAAAATGGATGAGTGCGGCATGGTTTTATATAATGTTTTAAATTTAATGGTAAAAATCGCTCTTTTAATTGAACCGTATTGTCCGAATATAGCACAATCTATGGCAAACCAGTTAAAGTTTGACATTAATTTAGAATATACCGAAATAACATCAAATATGATTAAACCAGGTATGTTGATAACCAAAGATGAAATTGTTCCCGTATTTTTAAGGTTGGACAGCGAATTCGCCACCAATAAAAAATAAACTAGCAAATATCTCGTGTTTACCTAAAGAAATAGATTTTTTACATCAACTTCCAATATTTGTGCAATTTTGATTATCCTCTTCAGGCTTGGAACTCTTTCCGCTCTTTCTATATGCCCTACAAATTTTTCATTTGCACAAATTAATTCCGACAGTTTCTCCTGGGTTAATCCTCTTTGCAATCTGTATTTCCGTATATTTTTTCCAATATTTAGGTATACGGTTTTATCTTGCATAAAATAAGATTATATATTATACTTATTAAGCAACACTGCTAAATAAGCACTATTGTAAAAAAACAAATAAAAAAATAAGTTTCAAACTAAATATAATTCAGCGCGGGCGTTTTTCGCCCGTTTTTTTATACATTTCAAAAATCTAAACAAAAAATTGACCGGGGAATATTTCCCCGGTCAATTTTTATTTACCATAAAACTGTGTAAAATCGTTAGCTATGACTCCTTCATTAATTGGATTGCTATCATCATCTGCATTGCCAGCTCCTTCATTAGCACTATCATCTGCAATGTCAGGTCCCGCATTAGCAATTGGACTAATATCATCTGCGCTGCCGGCTCCTTTTTCACATGGGCTTTCACCCCAAAGCTGCGCTTTTTCATCACCCATTTCGAGGAATCTTTGTTCTATTTCTTTACGCCTTTCTACATCCTCGGGCCGCATTGAAGATTGTAATTTGGTATACTCATCAAGAAGAGCGTTCTCTTCTCGAAGAAGCTCTGCACTTTTTAAAGTATCTTCAACCGCCTCAAGAACAACTTTCTGAAGTCCTGATTCTTCAAGTTTTGCGGCTTCATTCAAAGTGCTATTTTTGGCCTCTACATTTGAATAAGATTTCAATACATTCGAAATCTCAGGTTTTGGCAGCGCACCTGTTGCTAAATTTTTGTTAATTTCCACTTTGTCAACCTTTCTAGTTTAAGTAACAATTTCTCTTGCTTAAATATTCGATACTATATATACAACTTTAGGAAAATTTAGGCTGTTCATTTTCAATATGTTTTTCATATTCAGGAAGCATGGGGCTATGAGATTCATTCCATAATTGATCTTCTATCAATTTGTTTTTTTCATCAATAATTTTTGTTTTTTCATTAGCCTCAAGCTCTAATGTTATCAATTCTTCTTCAGCTTCCGAATAATCTTTTGTAAGCAGCTGCTTGGTTTCTGTATGTTTTTTATGTTCACCAGTTTCTAAAGTACTTGCTTTGAATTTTTCTAATCCGCTTTAAATAATTGAACTTATGTTCTCCATCTTATAAGCCTTCCTTCTTTAAGTAACAACTTCTCATACACAGATATTCGGCCAAAAATAATACAACTTTAGAAAAAATAATATCTTTGTAACAGAATTGTAACAAGTTTTGATTTCTAAAAATTTGTCAACCCCAAAAGCCCTACATACACACTATTGTCTAAAGGGTTTATCAAATGATATAATTTCATTAAGAAATGAAAAGTCGGTAATCAATGCAGGAAGATAATTTTAGTATAGAAACAATTGAAGAAGCTAATTTGTGGCTTATTGAATACAAAGAAACAAAAGATGACACTACAAAGAAAAAGCTTAAAGATTTAATTGTGTTATCATATATGCCCCTTGTAAAAAGGGTGGCAAGAGGTTTTGCAAGGCGCTCAACTGACCCTGTTGAAGATATAACACAGGTTGGGTCTATGGGGCTTATTAAAGCAATAAATCTTTTCAATCCTGAAATAAGCTCCAATTTTAAAACTTATGCAACATACCTTATTACCGGAGAAATCAGACATTATTTAAGGGATAAATCTACAATAATAAGAGCGCCCCGGGAAATTAAAGAATTGTCTTACCGCGTACATAAATTAACCATAGAATTAACGGAAAAATATGGTACTCAGCCAACCGATGAACAAATTGCACAGGCTCTTTCAATGTCCACAGAAAAAATAGAGGAAGTAATTGAGCTTGAACGCCGTACCACAACTGTTTCAATTGACCAAATTATAGGTTCTGAAGAAAACGGGCAAACTCCTTTGATGGATAAAATAGCTGATGAAAAAGATAAAAACCTGATTAGCGCTTTTGAAAATAAAATGATTCTGGAAGATGCTATAAAAGAACTCCCCGTTGAAGACCAAAACATTATCAAAATGAACTTTTTTGAGGGACTTAATCAAAGAGAAATCTCTGAAAGGCTTAATATATCACAAATGCAGGTTTCAAGAAAATTAAAGAAAACCTTAAACACTCTTTTTAATGTCATCACAAAAAAAGGTGTAACCAGATATGATTGATTTAAATACACTTATTTCAATTTTTGTATTTATTATAGGCGCCTGCATCGGAAGTTTTTCAAATGTTGTAGCACTAAGGGGATTATCTGGGGAAAGCATTGTTTTCCCGCCGTCTAAATGCCCTAAATGCGGCAATAAATTAAACTGGTATACAAATATACCCGTTATTTCATACTGTTTTTTAAGGGGCAAATGCGAGTTTTGCAAAAGCGCTATTTCACTTCAATATCCAATTGTGGAAGCGCTGAACGCTATCCTTTATTTGATGGCATTTTTAACCTTTGGATATACATTTAAAACCTTGTTTTTATTCCCGTTAATCACACTTTTTATAATAATCACTGTGACAGATTTAAAAGAAAGTGTTGTCTTGGATGCTCACACGTATATCATAATGGGTTTAGGACTGATTTACAGCCTGATTCCTGGTGCTGAAATCAATTTTCTCCAAAGCATCATAGGGATTTTTGCAGGTTTTATCCTTTTTGAAGCTCTTGCACGTTTAGGTTTCATTTTTGCAGAAACAAGAGCCTTTGGAGAAGGTGATACACTTATTGCAATGGGTATTGGAGCATTTTTTGGATGGAAACCCTTGTTTTTAATAGTATTTATGAGTGTTTTAATTCAGGCCTTTATGACAATTCCGATACTTTTAAATAAAGCCGTTAAAAACAAAAATTATAAAGAAGCGTCCGCCTATTTTATGCTTATTTTATGCGTAATTTTGGTTTATTTATTTAAAAAGTTCAACCTTTATGATAATTTTATGCTTATTATCATTTTGCTTTTGATGGTCTGCATTCTGCTTCTTTGGGCATTGAAAGTTATTTTGGCTGATATTAGAAATAAAAAGGAAACAAATGATTTTCTATACCTGCCATTTGGCCCCGCCCTTGCAGTATCGGCAATTATTATGATATTTTATCAAACAGGTATAACAGATTTTTTCCATAACTTTCTAAGTATCTAAAAAGCTTTTCACATCAAGCTTTTATGAAAAACATTAAGTTTTATTACAAAATTCCTCCGTTCTGCAATTTTTACTTTTATATATCCTTTATATAATTAGGAGATATATAGTATATTAAGAGGACGACCAGAGCATGTTAAATGCAACATCAAGCACCCAAAACAATAAAACGGGTAACGGACGCTACACACCCCTTCGAAAGCGCGGAAAAGGCGAAAGAAAAGAGGGTCATTTTGATTGTACGGATTTAATGGGAACATTAAATGCAATTGATGACAGAAATATAAGAACTGTTTTTAAACAGGCAAAAGACCCTGTTGAATTGGCTTTTGACCATATTAACAAACAATCTCTGAAAAAAGTTGCAACAGATGCCATCAAAGACAGTGTTAGTGATTTCAAAATGGGCTTTGAAGATTTAAAAGAAAGTGCAACAGATATTGATACTTATAAAGGCACATTGGATGAAATTAAAGATTTCTGTAAATCAGTGTTTGATATCTTCACAAGCAACAAAGAATTTATCCCGGAAACAGTATAAATATACACATACATAAAAACAGGCTTCCCAATTTCTAAAGGAAGCCTGTTTTATTATTTTATTTTAGCTTTACACTTCAAACCCTGAAGGCCTAAGCATTAGCTCCTGATTTTGCAACGATTTCAGATTCAACATTGCTTGGAACTTGTTCATATTTAGCAAATTCCATAGAGAATGTACCTCTGCCTTGAGTATTTGAACGCAAGTCTGTTGCATAACCGAACATATTAGCAAGAGGAACAATTGCTCTTACAATAACGTTTCCTGTATTTCCTTGCGGCTCTTGGCCTTCAATACGTCCACGACGTCTTGAAATATCACCGATAATTGTACCTGTAAATTCATCAGGAATTTCGATTTCAACTTTCATCATTGGTTCCAAAATACAAGGTCTTGCCTTTTTGCAGCCATCTTTAATAGCCATAGAACCTGCGATTTTAAACGCCATTTCAGAAGAGTCAACTTCGTGGTAAGAACCATCATAAAGTTCAACCTTAACGTCAATCATCGGGAAGCCTGCCATAATACCGCCTTCGAGTGCTTCTTCCATACCTTTTCTGGCCGGTTCAATATATTCTCTTGGAATTGCACCACCAACGATTTTATTTTCAAATACAAACCCTGCATTTTCTTCAGCAGGAGAAATTTTGATTTTAACGTGTCCGTATTGACCTTTACCACCTGATTGACGGATAAATTTAGAATCCTGATCAGCTGTGCCTCTGATTGTTTCACGGTAAGCAACCTGTGGTTTACCAACATTTGCTTCCACTTTAAATTCACGAAGCATACGGTCTACAATAATATCAAGGTGAAGCTCACCCATACCGGAAATGATTGTTTGTCCGGTTTCAGTATCGGTTTTAACCTGGAATGACGGGTCTTCTTCAGCAAGTTTTTGAAGAGCAATACCCATCTTATCCTGGTCAGCTTTTGTTTTAGGCTCAATTGCAACTGAAATTACAGGAGTCGGGAAGCTCATTCTCTCTAATACAATCGGTGATTTTTCATCACATAATGTATCCCCTGTTGTTGTATCTTTTAAACCAACAGCAGCACAAATATCACCTGCGCAAACCTCTTGAATTTCGTTTCTTTGGTCAGCATACATTTGAACTAATCTTGAAATTCTTTCTTTTTTACCATTTGTAGAGTTTAATACGTAAGAACCTGAGGTTAACTTACCTGAATAAACTCTCATAAATGTTAAACGTCCTACAAACGGGTCTGTCATAACTTTAAATGCTAAAGCTGCAAACGGTTCATCATCTGAAGAATGGCGTTCTGTTTTTGTACCGTCTTCAAGTTCACCTTCAATAGCTTTAACATCCAATGGAGAAGGCATTAATTCAACAATTGAATCTAACAATAATTGAACACCTTTGTTTTTAAATGCCGTACCGCAGGTAACAGGAACGATTTTATTGTTGCACACAGCTTTTCTTAAGCCTGCTTTTAATTCTTCAACCGTGATAGATTCAGGGTCTTCAAAGAATTTTTCCATTAAAACATCATCTTCAGCAGCAATTGCTTCAACAAGTTCATCTCTGTATCTTTTAGCTTCTTCAAGCATATCTGCAGGGATATCTTCTTCTTTAATATCTGTACCAAGGTCGTTTGTATAAATTTCAGCCTTCATCGTAAATAAATCAATCAAGCCTGTAAATTTATCTTCTGCACCGATTGGAAGCCTGATAGGGAACGCCGGAGCGCCCAATCTGTTTTTAATTTGGTCAACTACACGGTAAAAATCTGCCCCGGTTCTGTCCATTTTGTTAACAAATACCATTCTTGGAACTTCGTATCTGTTAGCCTGTCTCCAAACAGTTTCAGATTGTGATTGAACACCGCCAACCGCACAAAATACAGCAACAACGCCGTCTAATACACGGAGTGAACGTTCAACTTCAATAGTAAAGTCAACGTGGCCGGGGGTGTCAATTACGTTAATCTGGTGTCCTTTCCATTCAGCAGTAACAGCAGCTGATTGAATTGTGATACCTCTTTCTCTTTCCTGGTCCATAAAGTCTGTAACGGCAGCACCATCGTGTACTTCGCCAAGTTTATGGGTTTTACCTGTATAAAATAAGATACGTTCGGTTGTTGTAGTTTTGCCGGCATCAATGTGAGCAGCAATACCAATGTTTCTTATCTTTTCCAAAGGTGTCTTTCTTGCCATGGCTTATTTTTCCTTTTCTTAAATAAAATAATACTTATCTTATTTCTATTCTCACATAAAAATACTCAATAGCAAGATTATTCAATCAAATTTCAATCCGATTTTTGCATTTGCAATCTGTGCTATCAGATTTGCTTCCTCAAATTTCAAACTCTTCCGGCGCACTCTTGCGTATAAAGATTGTCTTGAATATTTTTTGCCGGTTTTTTGTGTCAATAATTCAGCAATTTGAGCATAAGTTAAACCGGTCTGTGCCTGAATATGTTTGATAAATTGATTTGCATCCATGCTTAGCATTCTAAAATCTTATTGACTTATGTACAAATATGTATACAATATTGTATATAGTTATATACATATATGTATATAACTCAGGTTGTTAAAAACCTGAATTAGCCACTTAGGTAATATTTAAAAAAGGAATAAAAATGAAAAACAAAGCCTTCTCCCTTGTTGAAATGCTATGGCATTACTTGTGGCATCACTTCTTATGGCAGCCCTAGCCCCCGTTATTGCAAGAAAAATGCACTCGGAACAAATTGATATTTCAGCAAAAGGAGACTTAAACGAGAAAAAAGTTTGCGGGTATGTAAATGATACTTTTGAAGACATTAAATCTGAAGATTGCACAGCCCCAAGTGATGCACATTTTGGTAGCGCAATAATCGTTTCTGGCGGCGGAGGCGGAAATTATAAAGAATCATTTATTCCAAGTTCCTCATCATGTTCCGGATTAACAGGAAAAGACACCACAGGTAAATCAAACTGGGCAACGTATGACAGTACCAATAAACTTTGTGTTACAAAATACAATCAGGTTTCAAATTCTGATTATGCAACACATGAAGTAACAAGCTACGATGACAACAAGTGTTCGTCAAAATACACTCATACCTGCGAAACAACACAAAAAAGCATGGCTTATCCGTATTCAGGATGCAACAGGCCTATTTGTACTTATGCGAAAGTAGTTGCGGCATGCAGCAGATTATCAGGCTATACGAATGCGGATTGACGTTTGCCAAAGAAGGCGGAACTTGAAAAATGGACCGATTTATATACAAATTTTGTACTGTGTGCAAACGCTACAAGCAGTACCCCGCTTAGCAAAGTAGCCCAGTGCCGTCATGGCAGTAGTCCCGTTTATACAGGCATTGTCGGAGATGGCAGTAGTACAACAAGAAGTTATCAAGCTTACCCTACTGACATATATGGAATAGACCAAGACCCTTTCAACAGATTTCAATATATAATAGGTTATTTGTCAGCAAACTGAACTATAGTTTACAGCACCCAAGGCCATTTGCGTTCAGTGCGCTGCGCAAGAGGAGCAGAATACAATCTTTACACAGGCGGTGGTGGAGGGACAGGCATTAGCGGTGCTTATACAGGAAGTGATTACATCTCAGGAGAAGGAGGTGCTTCAGCATGGACAACAGAAAGAAGAGATTATACTCCTGTGAATACTTCCGGTATAAGAGGTAATGGCGGAGGGGGCTGGAACGATAACCTCACATCCGGTATAAAGCATCATCCGGTGCAGACGGCTTGGGCGGATATGTTTTTGTATACTTTGGCGGATGGTAAATATTATTAAGACAGTTTTAGATGAACAACTTTTCAATCGGTGTGCTTGTAACCTGCACACCGTTTTTTTACACCAAAATCCCCTTATTTTAACCTAATCTTATTCCATCAAATCCGGGCGGCGTATTTTCGTTCTTAAAATTTGTTGTTCATGCCTAAATTTTGCAATTTCAGCGTGGTTTCCGTTTAATAAAACTTCAGGCACCTTCATCCCCCTGTATTCCTGCGGTTTTGTATACTGAGGATGCTCAAGCCTTCCTTCAAGTTCTTCTGAAAAACTGTCATTTAATGAAGACTCTTCTTTATTCAAAAACCCGTCTAGATGTCTTGAAACACTATCCATAATACAAAGTGCGCCAAGTTCACCCCCTGTTAAAACATAATCTCCTAAAGAAATCTCTCTTGGGTGTAAACCGAGGCGTATTCTTTCATCAAACCCTTCATAACGTCCGCAAAGCAATATCAGCTGGCTTTTAGACGATAGTTCTTTTGCAATCTTTTGATTATACGGTTCTCCCTGCGGGGTTAACATTATAAATTCAGAATTATCAAGCTTTTCAATGCTCTCATAAGCTTCAAACACAGGTGGTGCCATCAAGACCATGCCGCTGGAACCGCCATAAGGCGTATCGTCCACGCGTCTATGTTTATCATGCGTAAAATCCCTCGGATTAACCGTATTTACACTTATTATTCCGCTCTCTACCCCTCTTTTCATAATAGAATAAGAACAATAATCTTCAATAATCCCGGGGAATAAGGTTATAACATCATATTGCACCAAAAGCCCCCTTATAAAAGCCCTTCTATAGGCTTAATTACAACCTTTTTCTTTTTAATATCAACGATAGGAACTATTTCTTTTGCAAAGGGAATTAATATCTCCCTGTCTTCATCTACAGGCTTAATGCACAAAATATCATTCCCGTTAGATGTTTTAACATCAAATATAACACCTATTAAATCGTCATTGTTATCAAAAGCATTCAGTCCGATTAAATCTTCAACTAAAAATTCATCCTCATCCAGTGCATCTTTTGCTTGATTTTTCTCAATAAAAACAAACAGGCCTTTATATGGTAAAAGTTCATCAATGGAGTTTATTTCCTTAAATTTTATAAGTGCAAAATTTTTGTGAAAATTAACACTTGTCACAGAAAACGGCACTCTTTCACCAGCCGCATTTTTTAAAAGGTACACTTTTTTTAAATTTTTAATAACATCAGCATTGGAATACCCGATTTTTGCAACACCTTGTATTCCATGAAAATTTAAAATCTTTCCGACTGAAATAATTTCTTCCATAAGAAAAATGATACCATAAAATTATTTTATTTTAGTAAGATTTGCCTTACGTATCCTTACATTTTGAGGAGTTATTTCAACAAGTTCATCCTCTGCAATATATTCAAGACAATCTTCCAAAGACATAAGCCTTGGCGCCTGCAATGTAACCATAACATCGGCTGTAGCACTTCTCATATTGGTCAATTTTTTTGTCTTGCAAATATTTACCGCTATATCCTGCGGCCTGTTACATTCACCTATTATCATTCCTTTATACACCTTGGTTTTAGGTGTTACAAAGAAAACGCCCCTATCTTCAAACTGATGAAGTGCATAAGGAATAGCTTCTCCTTCTTCAAAGGCAATTAATGAGCCATTTCTTGGCTTGCTTATTTCACCTGCAAATACATCATATTTTTCAAACGTATGATACATTATGCCTTCACCCTTGGTCATTCTGATAAATTCAGACCTGAAACCGATTAAACCACGCGCCGGAATAATGAAATCAATATTATTTCTTTTAACTCCAGATTCCATATTCTGCATTTGTGCTTTTCTTTGCGAAAGTTTTTCAATAACAGAACCCGTAAATTCTTCAGGCACATCCACAATAAGGTTTTCATATGGTTCAAGTGTCATACCATCTTCATCTTTTTTGAAGATAACTTCAGGCTTTGAAACTTGAAATTCATATCCTTCCCGCCTCATTGTTTCAATTAAAATTCCAAGGTGAAGTTCGCCCCTTCCTGAAACTTTGAAAACATCGGTTGAATCAGTATCTTCAACTCTTAAAGAAACATTCTTTTCAAGTTCATAATAAAGCCTTTTTCTTAACTGGCGGCTGGTTACAAATTTACCTTCCAGTCCTGCAAAAGGTGAATTGTTAATGCTGAAATTCATCTGCAATGTCGGTTCATCCACATGTATTAAAGGCAAAGCTACAGGGTTTACAACAGCAGAAAGTGTTTCGCCGATTTGAATATCAGAAAAACCTGCAACACCAACAATATCGCCCGATTCTGCAGTTTGTGTTTCAACACGCCCTAAATCTTTAAATTCAAACAGTTTAACAATTTTTCCCTTTTCAAAAGAACCGTCTGTTTTAATCAGCGTAACGTTTTCGCCTGATTGCATTTTTCCATTAATAATTCTTCCAATTGCAATACGCCCTACATAATCATTGTAATCAAGCGTTGTTGCCTGAAATTGAAGCGTAGCTTCATCATCCCCCACGGGAGGTTTAATATTTTCTAAAATACAATCCAGTAAAGGAATTAAATCTTTGCTTTCATCAGTTAATTCTTTCTTTGCAAACCTGTGTAAAGAACTTGCATAAATTATCGGAAAATCAATCAATTCTTCGTTATCGGTTAATTCTGTAAACAGGTCAAAAACCTTATCAATTGTGCCATTCGGGTCTGCCCCCTGTTTATCGATTTTATTTACAACAACAATAATTTTTAAACCGAGTTCAAGCGCTTTTGACAATACAAACCTTGTTTGCGGCATCGGCCCTTCCTGAGCATCTACAATAAGTAAAGCGCCATCTACCATACCAAGAACACGTTCAACCTCTCCGCCAAAATCCGCGTGGCCGGGGGTATCCACAACATTTATTTTTACACCCTTATAATTTACCGAAATATTTTTTGAAAGAATAGTTATCCCTCTTTCTTTTTCGATATCATTATTATCTAAAACCCGCTCCTGTGCTTCCTGATGCTCTTTAAAAACACCAGTTTGCTGCAAAATACAGTCTACAAGTGTTGTTTTACCATGGTCAACGTGTGCAATAATTGCGATGTTTCTAATATTTTTCTTTCTCATTGTTGTTAATTTCCGATTAGTTTAATAATTTTACAAAGTAATTTTACAACAAACAATTTTAAGGTAAAATAGTTTTAATAAGAATACCTTAAATAAGGAGGAAGTTTTAATGGAATTAGATATTATAAAAAATTCTGACCCTGAAGTGGCAGAATATATTGAAAAAGAGCTTCAAAGACAACAAAACACTATTGAACTTATAGCATCTGAAAATTTCACTTCTTTAGCAGTTATGGCAGCACAGGGAAGTGTTTTAACCAATAAATACGCAGAAGGCAAACCTTACAAAAGATTTTACAACGGTTGTGAAAACGTTGATAAAATTGAAGAACTAGCTCAAAATAGATGCTGTAAATTATTTGGCTGCGACCATGCCAATGTTCAGCCGCATTCAGGCGCACAGGCTAATATGGCAGTATTTTTATATGCCCTAAAACACGGTGATACCGTGATGGGTATGGATTTATCAAACGGCGGACACCTGACTCACGGCTCTCCGGTTAATTTTTCAGGAATGTATTTTAACATCGTAAGTTATGGAATTAATGAAAATGGCGAAATTGATTATGATTCCTTAGAAAAACTTGCGCTTGAACACAAACCGAAACTTATAATTGCAGGTGCTTCAAACTATTCTAAAATCATAGATTTTAAGCGTTTTAAAGAAATAGCAGATAAAATAGGTGCTTACCTAATGGCAGATATAGCGCATATTGCTGCTCTTGTTGCAGCAGGCGAGCATCCAAGCCCCGTTCCTTATGCAGATTTTGTAACCACAACCACCCATAAAACCTTAAGAGGTCCGAGGGGCGGCATCATTATGTGCAAAGAAGAACATGCAGCAGGAATTGATAAAGCAGTATTCCCGGGAATTCAAGGCGGCCCCTTAGAACATGTTATTGCAGCAAAGGCGATTGCACTTAAAGAAGCGCTTTCACCCGAATTCAAAGCTTATGCAAGCCAAATAATCAAAAATGCTAAAACTTTATGCAAAACCTTAATGGCTGAAGGCATTGATATCGTTGGTTCAGACACTGAAAACCACCTAATGACTGTAGACCTTAGAAAACTTGATAAAACAGGAAAAGATATTGCAAATGAGCTTGAAGAAGTAGGTATTACGGCAAATAAAAACACCGTTCCAAATGACCCGAAAAGCCCGTTTGTAACATCAGGTGTAAGAATTGGCGTTCCCGCCGCAACTACCCGTGGTTTCAGGGAAAATGAAATGGTAGAAATCGGCAAAATTATTGCAGATACTATTAAAGAAACCGATACAAAGGAAAATTTAAGGAAAAGAACAAAAGCACTTTGCGAAAAATTTCCATTGTATCCGAATATTTCATGCTAAAATCTTTTATGAAAAAAGGATAATATATGATAAAACTTACACAAGCACAAATCACAGGAGCAATCATAGCCTATCTTTTAGGGGTTTTCATCGTCCCTATCGTTATCTATTTTTCAGATAAAGCAGGCCTTGTAGATGTACCGAATGAAAGAAAAATTCACCACGGAAAAATCTCGCGCCTTGGCGGCGTTGCCGTTTGGCTTTCTGTAATGCTTACATTTTTATCACTCGTATTATTAAGTTATTATCCTTCAGGACAAGGACTTTCAGGCATCATTGCAGGCGGCTCTTTAATGTTCCTTTTGGGGCTTGTGGATGATATATTCTGCCTTAATGCTAAATTTAAATTGTTTATCCAAGTTGCAATTGCAACTACGGTAATCCTCCTTGGTGTAAATATTGAAAGTATTTATCTGCCGTTTGCAAACCATATAGAGCTTGGCTTCTGGTCTTATCCGATTACGCTTTTATGGATTGTAGGCATTTCAAACGCTATTAATTTTATAGACGGTATAGACGGGCTTGCAGGAAGCGTTGTCACAATAAGCTCATGTGCAATAGGCATTATAGCAATGGTTGTAGCTCCATCATCACCGATTTCAGCCCTTGTAGCCTTCATTTTACTCGGTGCAATGCTCTCATTTTTAACTTATAACTACAATCCCGCCAAAATCTTTATGGGTGATTCAGGTGCGCTATTTGCAGGTTTTATGCTTGCAACCCTCTCTATCACAGGAATTGCAAAAACCTCAGGGCCTTTAATGTATTTGCCGTTGCTTATTTTAGCCGTCCCTATGCTTGATGTCGCTTATTCAAGCATAAGAAGGATTATGAAGGGCCAAAGCCCATTTGTGGCAGATTCCGAGCATATTCACCATAAATTGCTCCATGCAGGCTTGTCTCAGGACGTTGCGGTATTAATTTTAGCCTCAATCTCTTTTGCTTGCGCCATTATAGCAATTTTAATTGCAGGCTCCTTAAGCAAATACTACATTTTCGCCGTTGTTGTTGTAATTCTTTTATTCATCTTAAACCTGGTCTCCAAATCCATCAAAAAACGGGGATAAATGGACACTGAAGACATAATATTGTAATATTGTCTTTGTAGGGCTTAGCACTAGCTAACAATCCGTCACACACGAATTTTGAAGAAATCGGACGGAAAGGAGGCAAAAGCTATGGTAAAGCAAATAATAATGCTATTACTGGCAATTGCAATAGCAGTAATAGCATCTAAATTGTAAAACCGTAGGGTGTGAAGAAAAGCCTTTAAGCCTAGCTAAACCTTAGAGGCTTTCGCCCTACAATTTAATTATTTACCATCTCACCCCGTTTGTCAAGGCATACGCAACCATCTATTTTATAAATTCTTTTGTCAATTCATAAAGAACTTTTATAAAACCCGGATTATTTTTTATTTTATCTGATTTCAAATTTTCTTGAAGTTTTTTATAATATACAAAATCACCCCGAATATTTTTATCGTATAAAAATAACTCATACGTTTCTACTTCAAGGGCAGCTGAAATTTTTTCCAAAACAGCAGAAGAAACAAAACATTTACCATTCTCGATTTTACTTAAGGAATTTCTTTCAATATCAATTAATTCAGCCATTTGTTCTTGACTTAATTTTTTGGTTTTTCTAAGCCTCTGTATGTTTTTACCAAGCTGTTTTTCAATATTTGTCATAAATCCTCACACTGCTTAATAATAACTTTTTGAACAAGATAACAAAACAACTTTAAATTCCACATTTTATGTTTACAATGTGGAATTTAAATGCTACAATATAAAAGACAGATTTTCCAAAGGAAGTTTTAACTTCCTTCTTATTTTAGAAAGCAGGAATAAATGAGTATTTTAAAGGGATATAGCGTTAATAATTCATCAATAAAAGTAGCAGAACTCTTTGAAATTGCAAACAAATACCGGCTTTTCAGAAAATCTGCAAAAAGATTACGTTTAAAAATTGCGTATGAAATTGCCCTCTTTCTGGCTAAATTCCTTGCAAAAGAAGAAAATAAAAAGGGTGTTTCCCATGTAAAATCATGACTAAAACACCCCCACAGCTAGGGCGCAATTTATTACAGCTGCGCATGCTAAAACAATCCTAAGAATTTTTTCTTTCTGTAGTTTGTAATAGTATCATAGTTTGGTTTTACACCCTTATCATAAGTTTTTACAGCAGATAAATATGCCCTTGCCGTATCAATGCTTGTAAAGCAGGGAATACCGTACATTTCAGCGATTGTTCTTATCTGAAACCCTGAAGTTTGTGAATTTTTCCCCAAAGTTGGCGTATTTAAAACAAAGCTCAAACGTCCTTCCTTCATACGTTTTTGGAGTTTATCCACCATAAATTTTTCAATCATCTTAGATGGCACACCGTTTTTCTCCAAAAATTTATGCGTTCCCCATGTTGCCATAATGAAAAACCCTTGTGAGTAAAGCTTTTTCACGATTTTTAAGGCAGGTTTTTTATAATGGTCATTCAAAGAAACCAAAACCCTCTGTTTCCTTTGCCCGAATTTATATCCACCAGCAATAAATGCCTTTAAAAGCGCCCTTTTATAGGAATAATCCACCCCAAGAACCTCTCCCGTTGATTTCATTTCAGGCGCAAGTGCAGGGTCAATCCTGTTTAGTTTTTGGAAGCTGAAAACAGGCATCTTCACGCAAACAAGCTTTGTTGTCTTATAAAGCCCTGTACCATACCCTTGGCTTTTTATTGATTTTCCTAAAATTGCATTAATTGCAATCTTTGTCATCGGAATACCCGTCACCTTAGACATTATAGGCACCGTGCGGGAAGCCCTCGGGTTTACCTCAATCACATAAACCGTATCGTCTTTTATAATGAATTGAATATTCATTAAACCGATGATATTAACCTTTTTGGCGATTTTTTTCGCGTATTCTACAAGCTTTTTTTCCTGCGATTTTGTAATGCTTCTTGAAGGATAAACGCTCATAGAATCACCTGAATGCACTCCAGCGCGCTCTATATGCTCGCAAATTCCGGGGATTAAAACGTCTTTACCATCTGAAATAGCGTCTAATTCTACTTCTAAACCTTCAATATACTGGTCAATTAAAACAGGATGCTCACCTGAAAATTTCAATGCCTCATTGATATACGTTAAAAGCTCATCATCATTATACACAACTTGCATGCCGCGTCCGCCTATAACATAAGAAGGGCGCACTAAAACAGGATATCCTAATTCCTTTGTGGCGCTAAGCGCTTCTGCCATAGTTTTCACACCTTTACCCTTCGGCTGCGGAATTTCAAGGTCAGATAAGAGCTTTTCAAACACTTTTCTGTCTTCAACCGCATCAATGCTCTCCAGAGAGGTTCCTAAAATCTTAACCCCGTATTTTGCAAGCTTTGGCGCCAAATTAATGGCTGTCTGCCCGCCAAACTGCACCATTACGCCGTACGGTTTCTCTTTTTTTACAATATTCATAACGTTTTCAACGTTCATAGGTTCAAAATAAAGACGGCTTGCTATATCAAAATCCGTCGAAAGCGTTTCAGGGTTTGAATTTACCATAACGGATTCATATCCGTTTTCTAAAATTGCACGTGCCGCATGCACCGAACAGTAGTCAAATTCTATCCCCTGCCCGATTCTAATCGGTCCGGAGCCAAGCACCAGAATGTTTTCCTTTGAGTTTTCCTCTTTGTGTTCTGCTTTAAACTCTTCCAATTCGCACGCCTCGCCGTATGCGGAATAAAAATACGGGGTGGAAGCGTGGAATTCACCCGCGCAGGTATCCACTATTCGAAATACTGCAGGGTAATCGTATTTTTCAAGCTCTTCTTCTGAAAGCTTTGATATGGCTGCAATTTCAGAATTTAAATACCCAAAATCCTTTGCTTTCTTAAATAATTCTTCATCCAGAGGTCTTTGCTCAAGCTCGATTTCAAGCCCTACAATATCTCTAATCTGGTTTATAAACCACGGGTCAATTTTTGTAATTTCTCTTATTTTTTGGACATCGAAATTTCTTTTTAATGCTTCAGAAACCCTGAAAATTCTTCTGTCATCCTGAATATGAAGGTCATTTAATAAATCTTCATTTGAAAGATTTTCAAACTTGTAATGCAAAATACCTGTATGCTTGTCTTCAAGCGACGCTACAGCCTTTTTAAAGCTGCTCACAAACGTGCGCCCGATAGCCATAACTTCGCCTGTGGCCTTCATTTTAGTGCCAAGCATCCTATCACCCGTTGCAAATTTATCAAATGGCCATTTTGGAATTTTAACAACAACATAATCAAGTGCAGGCTCAAATGCTGCAACGGTTTTGCCTGTTATAGCATTTTTAATTTCAGATAACTCATACCCTATTGCAATTTTTGTCGTAACTTTAGCAATAGGATACCCTGTAGCCTTTGACGCCAGAGCTGAAGAGCGGCTCACCCTCGGGTTTACCTCGATTACATAATATTGATTAGTCTTTGTATCCAAGGCATATTGCACATTACAGCCGCCTTCAATCTTTAACGCCCTTATAATTTTAATAGCAGAAGTTCGAAGCATCTGATATTCATTGTTTGTAAGGGTTTGCGAAGGAGCCACAACAAAGCTGTCGCCTGTATGAATCCCAATCGGGTCAATATTTTCCATATTACAAATAATGATGCAGGTGTCGTTAGAGTCCCGCATCACCTCGTATTCAACCTCTTTAAACCCTGCAATACTTTTTTCCACCAAAACCTGATTAATTGGCGATTGCTGCAGCCCTGAATGCACAATTTCCTCATACTCAGCCTCATTCTTAGCTATTCCACCGCCTGAACCGCCTAAAGTAAAGGCAGGGCGGATAATTATAGGAAAACCGATTTTCTCGGCAAATTTCTTCGCATCCTCATAATTTGACACAATTTCAGAATCAGGAATAGGCTCATTTATCTCATTCATAAGGTTTTTGAACATCTCTCTGTCTTCTGCCTTTTTGATTGATTCAATATTTGTGCCTAAAAGACGAACGCCAAATTCCTTTAAAACCCCGTTTTCATCAAGTTCGCAAGCCAAATTTAACCCCGTTTGCCCGCCAAGAGAAGCAATTATGCCATTCGGACGTTCTTTTTTGATAATGGAGGTTAAGCTCTCAAGGGTCAAAGGCTCGATATACACTTTATCTGCAATGTTTTCATCGGTCATAATCGTTGCAGGGTTTGAATTTACAAGCACAACCTCAATATTTTCTTCCTTTAAAGCACGGCAAGCCTGTACGCCCGCATAGTCAAATTCCGCCGCCTGCCCTATTACAATAGGCCCAGAGCCTATTACCAAAACTTTTTTTATGCTTAAATCTTTTCCCATTATTTTCCTACCTCTATCGCTTTTCTTACAGGCGCTTTCTTATATTCATGCATTTTTTCAACCCAATCATCAAAAATCACTGCAGCATCTGTTGGCCCAGGGTTTGCCTCAGGATGGAATTGTACCGCTTCAATTTTCAAACTTTCAGATTTAAACCCTTCAAGAGTATCATCATTCAAATTTTTATAAGTTACATCCATAATTTTGGTCAAACTGCCGGCATCTACTGCATATCCGTGGTTTTGCGATGTCATCATAACACGTCTTGTTTTTAAATTAATAACAGGGTGGTTTGCCCCTCTGTGACCGTATTTTAGTTTATATGTTTTTGCACCAAGTACAATGCTTAAAAGCTGATATCCAAGACAAATGCCAAACACAGGAACTTTCCCAACAATATTTTCAAGCGTTTTAATTTCAAAAACGCAATCTGCCGGGTTTCCGGGGCCGTTTGATAAAAATACACAGTCAAAATTTCCGTTCAAAATTCTTTCACTGTCTGTATTTGCAGGAAAAACGGTTATTTTGCACCCGCGTTTTATCAGGCTGTCAATAATTCCCGTTTTACAGCCATAATCAATAAGTGCAAGGTTTATATCGCCTGATTGGTTAATTTCACGCACCTCTTTTGGCGAAACCTCGAAAACTATATCCCTATTAGGTTCAAAGGAATTTAGCATCATCATCTTTTCTGATAAATTGTCATTATCTACATATTCTGTGGTTATAAGACAGTTCATAACCCCTTTTTCCCTGATTTTTTTTGTTAAAAAGCGAGTATCAAGTCCTTCAATCCCAACTATACCGTGTCTTTTAAGATATGCAGAAATATTTTGCCTGCTTTTATAATGCGAATCGTTTTTGCAGGAATTTTTCACGATAAATCCCTTGCACCTTGGAGTTTCAGACTCAAAATCATCATCATTCAGCCCGTAATTACCTATTTCAGGGTAAGTCATTACTATTATTTGATTTGCGTATGACGGGTCAGTCAAAATCTCCTGATAGCCTACCATTGAGGTATTAAAAACAATCTCACCAATTGATGTTCCTTCTGCCCCAAAGGATTCACCCTTAAGAACCGTCCCATCCTCCAATATTAGCGTGCCAATCATTTTAAATTTCTCCAATTTCATCATAAATCTTTTTCATAGCATCAAGCGGTGTAAGCCCTTCTGCAGGCTTAGTTACAGCCCTTCCAATAACAAGATAATCCGCCCCTTCATTTATCGCAAATTTAGGAGTCGCAATCCTCTTTTGGTCATCTTTTGTGCTCCATTCAGGACGGATTCCGGGGCATAAAACCTTAAAATCCACTCCGCAAGCCTCTTTTATCTTGCGAGCTTCAAGGGATGAAGCTACAACCCCTGTCATTCCGGCTTTTTTAGCTAATTTTGCAAGCCTGATTGCAAAATCTGAAACATTGGTTTCAATTTCAAATTCACCATTCATAACCTCTTGTGAAATACTCGTAAGCATAGTAACAGCAAGGATTACAGGCGGTTTTTTATTTAGTTTATCCGCTGCCTTTTTAGCCCCCCGCACTGCAGCTTCCATCATGGCTAAACTGCCCGTAGCGTGGACATTAAAGAAATTAGCACCTCTTAAAACTACGTTTTCGCTGGCTTTTTCTACCGTATTTGGAATATCATGCAATTTCACATCTAAAAAGAAATTTGAATTTTTCCCCAAAATATAGTCTATCACTTCATTTCCATACTTTGTATATAATTGAAGTCCTACTTTAAAAGTCCCGACATAAGGATAAAGAGTATCCACAAGGGTTTTAGCCTCTTCAATCTCTTCAACATCAAGCGCCAGAACGATTTTCTCTTTTATTTTTTCATCAATATTCATAATATTTTCCCTTTTAATTCCATATTTTCATAGGGTGAAATCTTGCATTTTGAGACAAATTCAGACGATTTTACAACCCATTTTTCATCTAAATCTACCCTTATTTCCCGCCTGTTTTCAATCCCCAAAATTTTTGCAGGATTATAAGACATTTTTTCTATAATTTCATCTAAAGAAAGTATGTTTAAGGCAAGCGGAAAGGCGGTTTCAAGCCCCACAATACCGTTTGGAGAGACTGAATACGGCATCAGCTTTTCTTCTTTTGTATGCGGGGCATGGTCTGTTGCGATAACATCAATAATTCCGTCCTTCAGAGCCTCTATAACAGCCTGTTTATCAGCTTCTTCCCCGAGCGGCGGGTTCATTTTATACACCCCGTTTGAGGTTACATCATTTTTTGTAAACGTAAAATAATGTGGTGCAGTTTCACAGGTAATCCTTAACCCTTGCGCCTTAGCGTTTTTAATGCATTCAAGAGTGCTTTTCTTTGATATATGGCAGAAATGCAGCCTTGGATTAGGGCATATTCCTTGATTTGCAAGACTTTGTACCGTTTTAAACACCTCTATTTGCCATAGGGCTTCATTTGTTTCATCTTCAAGGTGCGAAAGTATCAATTCGCCAGACATTAGCGCGTTTTTGAACACACTTTGGTCTAAAATCGGAAGTCCGTCATTTGAAAATGCAATAGCACCAGCGTTTTTCAGCTCTTTAAAATGTACAAGCTCAGTACTGTTAAGGTTTTTTGTCACAGCAGCAACAGGATATACTGTGATATCAAAGTTTTTCGACGTTTCTTCAACTAAAAACCTTATCGTTTCAGGATTATCCGCCACAGGTTTTGTGTTCGGCATGGCACATAATGTACCGAATCCTCCCCTAATTCCTGCCGCCATCCCGGTTTTAAGGGTTTCTTTATGTTCAAACCCCGGTTCCCTAAGGTGTGTGTGCATATCTATAAAAGCAGGTATAGTCTTGATTTTAGACATCGCACCCTCCCAAAATCGCTTCCAAAATTGCCATTCTGGTAAAAACACCGTTATTAGCCTGTTTCAGGATAGTTTCTCCGTATTTTGAATTTAAAAGCCCCGAACTAAGCTCTACATCACGGTTTACAGGCCCCGGATGCATTAGAATACAATTTTTCGGAAAATTATTTTCATTAAGCTGATATTTTTTAATATAGTCCTCAAATTCAATTATACCTTGAATTCTCTCCTTTTGAATTCTTAAAGCCATTACTATATCAGCTTTTTCAAGAGCTTCATTCAAATTTTCACACCACACAACGTTTTTCAGCGTTTCATCCTTAAAATATTCAGGTGCCACACATTTAATATTAACTCCAAACCTTGAAAGCAGCTCTATATTTGATTTAGCAACCCTTGAATGGCGTATATCTCCCGTTATTACAAGATTTAGACCAATTAAATCTTTAAAATATTCTTTAATCGTAACAAAATCAAGTAAAGCCTGTGTTGGATGAGCCGAAGTCCCTTCTCCTGCATTGATTAGAGCAATATTTTTAAAAAATTCCCTGCCGTTTTCAACTTCTTTTAAAGTTCTTTTTATAAGCCTCTCTTCGCTTGTGCGGATTATACAGGCGTCAAACCCTATAGCAGCAAGGTTATTCACCGTATCAAAAAAATCTTCTCCTTTAGATAGAGAAGATTTAGACGTTTCAAAATTGTAAACACTTGCTCCAAGCCTGTTTAAAGCCATTTCAAAAGAAAAACGCGTGCGGGTAGAGTTCTCAAAAAACATGAGCGCAACATGCTTTCCCGCTTGCAACGAAGGTTTAGCCCCGTTTTTAATTTCTAGCGCGCGTTCTGCAATTCTTGAAATCACTTCTGCATCAAGGCTTTTAATATCAATCAAATGTTCTAATTTCAAGGCTGAAATAGTCATTTTACGCTCCCACTCTGCTTCCCGGCTTTATAACAGGGATGTTTCCCTCGCACAGCGGGCAATTAGAAGGTTCATACACTACTGGATCAATCTTTAGAAGTGAGTTAATTTTTAACTTATCATCAAGCTTTCCTTGCGTCCTATCTACAATACAGCCCACCCCGATAATTTCAGGCTCAAATTCTTTAATGGCATCAATGGTTTCAAAAATCGTTCTTGCCGTTGTGATTACATCCTCGATAATTACCACTTTTTCACCTTTTTTCAAGCTATATCCGCGTCTTAGCTGCATAATGCCGTCTTTTCTTTCAACAAAAAGATTGCGTTTTTTTGCCTGTTTTGCAACTTCATACCCGAAAATTACCGCCCCGATTGCAGGAGCAATAATCGTATCAAACTCAAGCCCTGAAAGCTTTTCAGCAAGTGCCTTCCCGATTTTTTCAACCAAATCGGGATATTGATACAATTTTGCACATTGAAAATAAGTATCTGAATGCAATCCGGATGTTAGGCAAAAATGCCCATGCAGCAAGCCATCCGCCTCTATTAATAAATCTTTTACGTTTATATTTTCGCTCATCTTCTAAGTTCCTCTTTCAAATGATTAAAACTTTTAAACCCTTGTGTTGCAATAAATTCAGCTAGTTCAATAATCAATTTTTCAGCTATATCAGGGGTTGTAAAATTCTCTGTGCCAATTTGCACCGCATCCGCGCCCACCGCAACAAATTCCAATAAATCCTGAAGCTTCGAAATACCCCCTAAACCAATTATAGGAAGGCTTACAGCCTCTTTTATTCTTTTTACCATAGAAAGTGCCACAGGCTTTACGCATTTTCCGCTTAAACCACCCTGTACAAGGCTTTTAAACACATTTGTGCCGTTAAAATTTAATTCAACTCCAAGCCCCTTTAGTGTATTAATCGCTGAAATACAATCAGCGCCTGCATTTTGGGCAGCAAGAGCAAGCTCCTCTATGTTAGTCACATTCGGGGTCAATTTTACAATCAAAAAGCCTTTATATTTTTCTCTAATCCCTGAAATTAAGTCATAAAGGCAATTTTTATCCGTTCCAAATTCAAGGCACCCGCTTTTTACATTTGGGCAGGATACGTTTGTTTCAATTGCTTCAATTCCTTTATTTTCGCATATTTCAGCAAGTTTCACATAATCTTCAATTGTTTTTCCCGCAATATTTAAAACAAAATTTATCTCTTTTTCCTTTAATTTCGGCAGTTTTTCAGATACAAAAGCATCAATGCCAACATTTTCAAGGCCTATGCGGTTTATCATGCCTGCTTCAGTTTCAAATATACGCCTGCCTTCGTTTCCGGGGCGAACTTCTAGCGTAATCCCTTTGGTTACAATAGCTCCCAAATTTTTAACATCCAAAAACGCATCAAATTCATCTGAGTAGCCGCATGTTCCTGATGCCGTCATAACAGGGTTTTTCATCCTGAATTTTTTAAATTCCACGGATAAATCCACGGTTTTTAAAGCCTCTGCGCAATTTTCAAACTTTTCGCCTAATCTTCCCATACAACCTCACCGCCATTAAATACAGGCCCATCAGCACACACAGAGGCGTTTTTTACCTCTTCACCTTTTTTGAGCTTAATAACACACCCGCGGCATACCCCAATCCCGCATGCCATCACCTTTTCCATCGCAATTTCAGCTCTGATGCCGTTTTTCTTTGCAATATCACAAACCAATTGAAGAACAATCTTTGGCCCGCATGAATAGAGAATTTGGGGTTTAAATTCATCAATTAAATTCTGGATATCATCAAGAACGCTTCCACCTATAACTGTTCTATCAGAGCCTTCCACAGCTTCCCTTTCGTCCTTAAAGCCCGAAATTAAAAAATTTTCAACTCCTTTTTTATTCAGCTCTTTTTTTAAATAAAGCATTGGTGCAATCCCAATACCCGCCCCGATTAGAAGGGCTTTTTCACCATTTGATGGCAATGTAAATTTATTTCCTAAGGGGGCAAGATAATCAACCGTATCCCCTATTTTCAGGTTTTTAAGATAATTTGTACCATCCCCCTTAACCTTAAATAAAACCGTTATAGCACTATCTTCAAAATCTGCTACACTAAAGGGACGCCTTAAAGTTTTATTTTCAACCAAAATAGAAACAAACTGCCCTGGCGAAATTTCTTCTAAATTAGTGGAAAACTGCATTTTCACAGTATCCTGCGCAATATTTTCAATATTTAAAATTTTTCCTTTGTGGTTTTTTTTCATAAATTACTCCATGACACCAAAATCCTCTTATACAGGCATAAAAAAAGAAGGCAAAAACGCCTTCCTTCTTTAAAACTTATATGAAAATGATTTTCCTGTTTTCCTTTTCATAATAAAAATTATACGCATAAAAAAACCCTAAAAAAGGGCATGTAAATAAATATTACGCTTTTATTGTGTAAACATTTGTAAAAAAGCGGGGAAAAAATCAAAAAATTGGCAACTATTTTTTTCTTTCCCGTTAAAATGTAAGTCCCCGCAAATTTATAAAAGAAAGAATTTTAAATGGATTTTAATATTACAAATAATGCAATAACCTGCAAAGATGCAGATTACAGGACCAGTACACATAAAAAAACCAGGCAGGAAAGAATAAATCATACTCACAGAAATATAGACGATACATCTAATACCCCTGATAATCCGGCTTTTAAACCATCTAAGCGTACAAGGGCAATGTGTTTAAACGAACTTGTGACAAGAGCGGAAATAGCTGCAAAGAGGACAAATACCCCAAATGCAGTTATAAAAGCCGATGTTAGAGCAAAATTATTTAAGACAGATACGCTCCATCTTGTACAGCAAATAAAGCAAAAGGTCGATAATATTACAAATCTCTATAATCAAGGTAATTCAATAGTTGAGGGCATATACGAAAGAACAATTTCTTATGACCCTGAACGTGATTGCGAAATTATGCAGGAAATAGATAGCGAGGGTGTTTTATTAAGGGAAAGCACGTTTAAAGACGGTGTTCTCACAGAATCCGTTCAATATAATGACGATGGCACAACAACAGAATTAAGCCTTTCAGACGGAGAACTGGAATCTTATAAAGAAAATCTTGCAAAATCTGATATCGGCGAAGAAATGGGTAAATACTGCACCTTCAACTCGGGCAAAATAAGCATGTATTTTAAAGATTATAAAGAACTTGATGATGGCTATTCATTTTCTTCAAAACTTGCTTGGTTTGACAAAAATGGTCAAATGACTGCTTATTATGAAGCTATGGAAGCCCTTCCTGATGGCTCCAGCACAATAGATTTACATTTAAGATATGACGAAGATGAAAGAATAAAAGAATATGTAACAGATATTAAAAACGGGCTGCATTACAGTGCAAAATATATTTTAGAGGATGGTAAATGGATAGAAGTACCGCCTCCTGAAGATAAATAATTAAAAAAATTACCAAACAACATTGCTGAAAAACGCCTTTCTAAAAATAAAAGGCGTTTTTTAACGTGTAAAATCAGCATATTAACCATTTGTAAACAAATGTAACAAAACACTTCAAATTCCTAATGTTTTTGGATGAGTCTGCCGATAAAAATAACATAAGGAACAATGGAGACAATAAAGAACAATGAGCATCAACGGACTAACATCAGCATATAACGGAATAGATATCGCAAATGTAAATAAAGTTACTGCTGATATCTTAAATACTCTTGAAAACAAAAGAGTTGATGTTTCAAAAGCTGACTTAGGCAAATTCACAAGAACAAACCCCGGTGTAGACCTTTATTCAAGCAAAGTGAGCCTTGATGTTCAAAGACAAATTGCAATGACAAACGCTGGCTTAATGAACAACCCTACAGCTCTTCAATCAGTTCAAATTTTAAACGCTCAAGCAGCAGCACAAATTTATAATCCAAAAGCAGTTGAAAAAAATGTTGAAGGCAAACTTCACGTTAATGCAAATGCTGAAATGGAAACATTCCAAGAAGTTGGAAACTTTGAAGCTTCTTTAAATGTTTTTGAAACACAAAAAGATAAAAAAGGCTCAAACCCCTTCTCTTTCAACCAATTCGGCAACGAAGAAAAAGAAGAACAAAATAAGCCTTTAAATCTTGTAGCATAATTCACTAATTCTCCTTAATCCTCTTATTTAATTATTATTCCTCCTATTTTTTCTAAAAACCGCCCTAAGCAAGCGGTTTTTTTATTATAAAATTATAATTCTTTATTTGGTATAAAAATTCCACCCTATAAGCGTTCAGATACAGATTTTAAATTTTCGGGTGATTTCAAGTAAGTCAATTGCAAATATCGACAAAACTATGATAAAATTAGTTACCGTTATTATTTTAGGGCATTATTAAATGACAGTTCAAAAACCAAAAAACCCAAAAGACAGGATTATTCTGGCTTTAGACGTAGATGATTTTAATGAAGCAAAAAAACTTGTCAGGGAATTAAAAGATTATGTCGGGTTTTTTAAGGTAGGACTTCAACTATATACATCTGTCGGGTCTGAAATCATTGAAATGATTCATGATGAAGGCGGAAAAGTTTTTTTTGACGGTAAATTTCACGATATTCCAAATACCGTTGCAAGAGCCAGTGCAAACCTTGTTAAAAAAGGTATAAGTTTTTTTGACATACATATTAAAGGCGGGTCTAAAATGCTTTCAACCACTGTAAAACTCGCTAATGAAACAGCAAAAAAATATGAAAAAGAAGCGCCTACAATCTTGGGTGTTACCCTTCTATCAAGCTTTGGCCAAAAGACTTTAACACAGGAATTAAATGTTAATATGAACATAGATGATTACGTTGCAAGTCTAACAAAAATAGCAATCGAGGCCGGTTTAAACGGCGTTGTTGCATCTGCATCAGAAGCTTTTGTCATAAGAAAAGAAGCAAAAGAAGATTTCATTATCGTTTGCCCTGCAATACGCCCGACCTGGAGCGTTGTAAATGACCAGGTAAGAGTTGTAACCCCAACAGATGCCGTACTTTCAGGTGTTGATTATATGGTAGTGGGGCGTCCTGTAACGTCAGCCGAGGATAGAAAGGGAGCAATTCAGCTAATTATTGACGAAATTGAAAACGCTCTTTCTGCAAAAATTATATAAATTTAAAAGGATATAAATCATTATGAATACCATATTTGGCATTGTAAAAGAACTAAAAACTGATGAGACAAGGGTTTCTTTAACCCCTGATTGTGTTGCAATGCTCACAAATGAAGGTTATGAGGTTTTAATTGAACAAGACGCAGGAACTTTAAGCGGTTTTTCAGACGAACAATACATTCAAAGCGGCGCCAAAATTGCTTCTTCAAATAAAGAAGTGTGGGAAAAGGCAAATGTTATTGTAAAAGTAAAAGAGCCGCAAAAAGCAGAATATCAATATTTTAGAGAAAATCAGGTTATCTTTTCCTATATGCACCTTGCGGTTGAAGAAGAACTTACACGCGAGCTTTTAAATAAAAAAGTGTGTGCAATAGCATCAGAATCTGTTACAGACACTGACGGCGGCTTCCCGATTTTAAGACCGATGAGCGAAGTAGCTGGAAGATTAAGTATTCAACTAGGTGCAAATTATTTAGAATCTATAAATGGCGGTTCTGGCGTGCTTTTAGGCGGAGTACCGGGTGTGCAGCCGGGAAAAGTTGTAATAATAGGGGGAGGTATTGTCGGCACAAATGCTGCCAAAGTGGCTCTTGGCATGGGTGCTGATGTTTCTGTATTAGATATTAATTCTAAACGCCTTGCAGATTTGGATATGTTGTTTAAAGGCTCACTAAAAACCCACTATTGTAACCCTTATACAATAAAAGAAGAGTGTAAAAAGGCTGATATATTGGTAGGTGCCGTATTATTGCCCGGCAGAAAAGCGCCAAAACTCGTAAATGCAAATGTTGTAGCTGAAATGAAAAAAGGTTCTTTCATTATAGATGTTGCGATAGACCAAGGTGGAAACATCGAAACTATGGATAAAATTACCACCCTTAAAAACCCTGTATTTGAAAAATTCGGGGTACTTCACTGCGCTGTGCCAAATTTACCTTCTTTAACACCAAGAACATCGTCTTTTGCTTATTCTTATGCTATACTGCCTTATATCCAAAAAATAGGAAAATTAGGCGTTATTCCGGCGCTGAAAGAAGATGAGTTTTTAAGAGCTGGCGTAAATACATTCAAAGGCGAAGTGACAAGCGAATGTCTTGCTGAAACGTTTAATTTAAGACACACGGAAATCACCCTTTTAATAGGATTTAAGGTATTATAATGAACACAGGAAATGTTAAAAGAGTAGTTTTTAAATTCGGAACAAACATTTTAAGAAACGATGAAGGAGATATTTCCCTATCAAGGCTATATTCCTTTGTTGAGGATATTTCAAAGCTTTATAAAAAAGGAAAAGAAGTAATAATTGTATCCTCAGGCTCCGTTGCTTTGGGTATGAAAAAATTATGCCCCGTAAAAACTGCCTCAAATACAACTATAGATAAGCAGGCAGCAGCCTCTATAGGGCAGCCTTTTTTGATGAAAATCTGGCAGGAAGGGTTTGAAAAATACGGGCTCACTGTTTCTCAGGTACTTTTAACAGAAGATGATTTTTCAAACAGAAAAAGATATTTAAACCTTCGAAATACCTTAAACAGGCTTTTAGAATGCGGGATAATCCCGATTATTAACCAAAATGATACAGTATCCACAAGCGAAGTGGCGCAGGTATGTTTTTCGGATAATGATAAGCTTTCAGCCCTTGTTGCAAGTAAACTTGATGCTGATTTACTCATTATGGTATCAGACATTGACGGACTGTATGATAAAAACCCGAAAGAATTTGATGATGCAAAATTAATCCCTGTGGTTGAAAAAGTAACATCTAAAATTGAAAAACTGGCTTCAGGTGCATCTTTGGGCGGAAGAGGCGGTATGATAACAAAATTATCTGCAGCAAAAGTTGTTACAAATTCAGGCTCTACTGCCATGATTGTAAATGGCAAAAGAGAAGGTATTTTAAAGAAGGTATTCAATAATGAAGATGTAGGAACTGTCTTTTTGTCTACAAATAAATTATCTTCAAAACACAGATGGATAGCTTATGCTACAAATTTACGCGGCGGAATTGTCGTAAATGAAGGAGCAAAAAAGGCATTAATTGAAAAACAGACAAGTCTTCTACCGATAGGAACGCTTGCTATCGCAGGGGTTTTTGAAAACGGCGAAGTAATAAGCATTTTGGATGAAAAAGGCTCAGAATTTGCAAGAGGCGTTGCAAATTATACATCAGATGAGTGCGAAAAACTCTTAGGCGCCCACAGCGATAAAATAAAAGACCTTTTAGGCCACAAACAAAGTGATGATGTAATAAGCAAGGATAATTTGGTTTTATTATGAATATAGATGAAATTGTAAAATTTGCAAATGATGCAAAAATAAAGTTGATGGATTTAAGCGCCGAAAAGAAAAATGAGGCTTTAGAAAACGTTGCAAAAAACATTGAAAACAATAAAGAAAAAATTTATGAAGCAAATAAAAAAGATTTAGACTACGCTTCAAAACTTGTGGATGAAGGAAAACTGACCAGAGCCACTTTTGGCAGATTAAAGCTTGATGAAAATAAAATGCGCGATATGGTAAAGGGCATTTATGATGTAATAAAACTTGAAGACCCTTCAAATAAGACTGTTTGGACAAGAGAACTTGACGAAGGACTTATTTTAAGGAAAATTACCTGCCCTATCGGAGTTTTAGGGATAATTTTTGAAGCACGTCCTGATGTTATATCCCAAATTTCATCCTTAGCAATAAAATCAGGCAACGCGGTAATTTTAAAAGGCGGAAGTGAAGCAAATAACACGAATACAGCTATTTTTGAAATAATAAAAGAAGCACTTGATAAAACTGAAGGCTTCCCAAAAAACGCCGTAAACCTTGTATTCTCGCACGATGATATTAAAAAAATGCTTGATATGGAAGGTTTTATTGATTTAATAATCCCGAGAGGCTCAAACAAACTTGTAAAATTCATACAGGAAAATACTAAAATCCCTGTGCTTGGCCACGCATCAGGCATCTGCCACATTTTTGTAAATAAAGATGCTGATTTTGAAGACACAAAAAATATTTGTATTGATGCTAAAACCCAATATCCTACAGCGTGTAACGCTGTTGAAACTATTCTTGTACATAAAGATTTTGAACATTATAATGAACTAAAAAAGGCTCTTTGTAATGCAGGGGTCGAAATTATTGAAAATCCTGAAAAATTTGATGTTGAATATTCTGACACGATTGTAGCCTTAAAGACTGTTGACTCGCTTGATGATGCTATTGAACACATAAACAAATACTCTTCACACCACACAGATTCAATCATTTCAAAGAATGAAAAAGATATTGAAACCTTTATGAATAAAGTTGATTCAGCTGGTGTTTTCTCAAATGTTTCAACAAGATTTTCAGACGGTTTCAGATACGGTTTTGGTGCAGAAGTCGGCATTTCAACAAATAAAACCCATGCAAGAGGCCCTGTTGGCCTTGACGGGCTTTGTATCTATAAATATAAATTAACAGGCAGCGGTCAAATTGTAGATGATTATGTTAAAAACAAAAAAACCTTCAAATATAGAAACATTTAATTTTTTTGTTTTATAATAAAAAACAAAACGTTTTTGTTTTGAAGTTTTAAGAATTAGTACAAAAGAAGTAAGATTTTGACAAATTTTGAACTTATAGAAAAAATTAATAAATTAAAAAAGGAAAAAAACGCAATAATCCTTGCACATTGTTATCAAAGCCCTGAAATTGACAATGTGGCAGATTATGTCGGAGATTCCCTAGGGTTAAGCCGTCTTGCCAGCAAAACCGATGCTGATATTATAATTTTTGCAGGAGTTTATTTTATGGCAGAAACTGCAAAAATCTTATCCCCAAATAAAAAAGTTCTTCTTCCAAATAAAAATTCAGGCTGCAATATGGCAGATATGATTAATTTAAAACAGGTTAAAGATTTTAAAGAAAAAAACCCCGCAGTGCCTCTGGTGTGCTACGTTAATTCTTCAGCCGAAGTAAAAGCAGAGTGCGATATTTGCTGCACAAGTGCAAATGCTATTGATGTTATAAAATCTTTAAATGTACCAAAAGTTTTATTTGCACCTGATTGTTATTTAGGCTCTTTTGCACAAAAAAACCTTCCGGATGTTGAAATTATAAGCTACCCGGGTTTTTGCCCCACTCATTTAAGAATTATCCCCGATGAAATCATCAAAATGAAGATTATGTATAAAGATGCAAAAATTTTGGTGCATCCTGAATGCCATCAGGAAGTTGTGAAACTGGCTGATTTTGTTGGTTCTACAACTCAAATTATGCAGTATTGTGCAAATTCAAACAACAAAAGTTTCATTATTGCAACCGAAAAAGGAGTTGTAGATAGATTAGAAAGAGATTTCCCCGAAAAAGAATTCATTCTGGCATCTTCTAAATTGGTTTGCCACAATATGAAATGGAATACTTTGGAAGATATTTTAAATTCTCTTTTATATGACCAGTTTGAAGTAACCGTTGAAGAAGAAATAAGACAAAAAGCCTTAAATTCTATTCAAAGAATGATAGAACTCGGGTAAATTTTATGAAAAAAGTAAAATTCGGTGCAATTGTAAAGCATATTATAGATAGGCTTGAATTGCTTTTAAAGGGTGGTTTTATAAAAAAGGATTTGAAAATTTATAACGCGCTGAATACAAGGGAAAATTTCAAATACAATAAAGAAAAGAAATTTTTCATCTGGAAAGATAAATACGCTCAGGCAGGCTCTTGCTGCAGCTATCTTTTTCAGGATTTATGGGCAGCAAAGCTTATTTATAAAAATAACCCCAAAAAACATTTTGATATAGGTTCAAGAATAGACGGGCTTATAACCCATATTTTAACATTCAAAGATGAAGTCACACTGATTGACATAAGACCTTTTGAGACAAAAATCCCCGGGATAAAATTTATCCAATCAGATGCAACAAACCTTGATGCTATTGAAGATAACAGCATTGAAAGTATTTCAGCATTGTGTTCGCTTGAACATTTCGGGCTTGGAAGATATGGCGATCCCATAAACCCCGAGGCCTGTTTTATGGCATTTAAAGCCATTCAAAAAAAATTAAAACCCGGCGGATATGCTTATATATCAATTCCTATCGGAAAAGAACGCCTTGAATTTAATGCACATAGAATTTTTTATACAAAAACTATTCTTGAAGAATTCAATGAAATGGAACTTATTGAATTTTCAACAACAGACGGCAATTCAATAGAATATAATCCGCCAGTTGATAAATATGATTCAAATAAGGACAGATGGGATATTTTCGGCTTGTTTTGTTTCAGGAAAAAATAAATCTTTTACTTTTTTAGGCGGTTTGTTCTGTTTGGCCGCTCAGCGCGTTTATTAATTCAGGCGGCATATCATCATTGGTAAAGTTTGGCGGTGCTGTCCAGATAATTGATTTTAGATAATAAGGTTTCACCGTCACTGTTTTAAACCCTTTTTTCTTTAAAAAACGGTTTATAATGTGCGCTATTGTTGTGCTTGATTTACCTTCTACAAGCCTTGTATAGGTTTTTATACCCATAATATCCGCAACTTCAGACACCTTTATCCATCTGTTTTCAGTGCTTATAACCTCTGCAATCTTATTTGCCCATTCTACAAGCACCGTCTTTTCATCTTTTTCTTCTTTCGGTGTTTCAATATCGGGAAGCCCTTCTACCATAGATTCAATCTCGAGGTTTTTATAAAATTCAACTACTTTTTCATCAGATAAAACAAGCTCTTTTGAAAAATTCTCTAAATAAAGCCCTGATAAGGTTTTTACCCTGCTCATTGCAACGTATGCCTGACCGCGCTCAAAAATTCTTTTACAGTCAACATAAAGTTTTTCTAAGGTCATCCCCTGTGATTTATGAATTGTAACCGCATAAGCAAGCTTTAAGGGAAATTGTTCTCTTGTTGCGATAACTTTATCGTTATAATAATATTCAAAAGTTTCCCGCCCGATTTCTCTTATGGTGCCGTTATCAAATTCCACCGTAACCCCATCTTCATTAAGAGCTAAAACGCTCCCGCAAGAGCCGTTTACAAGCCCTGCTTTAAAATCAAGGTTAACAAGAAGCATCACTCTTGCGCCGGTTTTTAATTTTATAAGTTTTTCCGCTCTGCATGTTTTATTGAAAATTTCTAAAACAGTCTGCTCCCGCTCATCCAGATTTTCATAAACATATCCTTTCCCTCTTAAAACACCATCTTTTGCTAAAAATTCCGCAGTCTTTGAATTCAGGGCATTGAACATCACTTCATTATAGTTATCCGCCTCTTTATTTGTTGAAAAAATATGCAAAATATCGGGGTTTTTCCCGCTTATAGCAGTATTTCTTGTATTTAAAAGCTTAATATCCTCAGCGGTTAAATTATTTACACGCATATCAGACAGAGCCTTTATAAAATTTTCTTCATTCTGGCGGTGATTTTCGGTCAATAAAATATTTTTAAGCTTCAATTCACCCCATACAGGCGATTCAAAACAATAGCTGAATTCAACATTTTCTTCCATTTCAACTGGCGGAAGCTGGAAAAAATCTCCCAAAAATATAACCTGAATTCCGCCAAAAGGCGCATTATTTTCTCTTACAAGGCGCAAAACCTTATCAACATATTCAAAAGCCTTTATATTCAACATGGAAATTTCATCAATTGCAAGAATATTACATTTTTCAATTTGTCTTCTTATTGTAGGCTTTTTTGTCATAATATTTTTTACAATATTTTCAACCGAATACCGGCACAGGCCGATTCCAGCCCACGAATGAATAGTCTGCCCTTTGATATTAACGGCAGCAATCCCTGTGGTTGATGTAACAACAAGCTTTTTAAACTGCTCCTTTAATCTTTCCAAGATATAACTTTTGCCTGTTCCTGCATGTCCTGTTATAAAAACATTTTCCCCGCTCTTTACAAGACGGATAATATTTTTTAAAACAATATTGTCTTCTTTTTCCTCTTTTTGAAGAGCAGCAGCGGGAGTTTTTGACTTTTGCAAGTTAGGCTGCAGTTTAATATCGGCAGGTTTTTGCACTGTTTTATTGTCTAAAATAAGCTGGTCTGCATTATAAATTTTATAAGGCACATATTCCCCGCTTGCCACCTGTCTTTCAAAGGCAATAGGTCTTTCATGCTGTTTAACTTGATATTTAAGCCCTTCGGCATTTATCCATTTTGTTGAATTAAACCCGTAAATCCTTTTATAACATTCAAAAATGCACTGGGAAACTGATGCAAATTTTTTTCCTTCAAAAGTGGTGTGGCTCTCTTGAATTTCATCAGTCAAAACCCGCGCTATATCTATAATTTCATCATAACCTAAAATTTCAGACAATAAAATTCTTAAAAGTTTTTTGGGTTCATCAAAACTAAACCCTTCTAATCCGCTATTTTCCAAACTTTCCTTAATTTCAGACATCAACCAATCCTTGCTTTTTAAATAATTATACAATAAACACCGGTTGCATAATTAAAAAAGCTTTAATATTACCACTTTTTAAATATAAAAAATACAGCAAGGATTATAAAAAGAAAACCTATCAAATAATTCCACTTTAGCCCTTCTTTTAAATAAAGCGCAGAAAAAACAACAAAAACAGATAATGTAATCACTTCCTGTATTGTTTTTAATTCATAAGCATTGTAAACCCCGTAGCCAAGCCTATTTGCAGGAACCTGAAAACAATATTCAAAAAACGCTATGCCCCAGCTCACCAAAATCGCCAAAATAAGCGCACTGCTTTTAAATTTCAAATGCCCGTACCAGGCAAATGTCATAAAAATATTTGAAATTAATAATAAAATTATAGGTAAAATCATTCTTAACATAAGAACATTTTAAACCAAAAATTTTAAATAAAGTGGTATAATTTGTGGTGTTGAAATAAAGAAATGGAGTAGCAAAATGCTTAATGAAAAAATGAACGCCGCATTAAACGAACAAGTAAATGCAGAATTATATTCAGCTTATTTATATCTTTCAATGCAGGCTTATTTTCAAAAATTAAACCTTAAAGGATTTGTAAACTGGATGAACGTACAGGTGCAGGAAGAAATGGCTCATGCCAGAGGCCTTTATGATTACATTCAAGAACGCGGCGGAGAAATTGTTTTAGAGGCTATTAAAAAGCCTGAATTAAAATGGAATTCACCTTTGCAGGTGTTTGAAGATGTACTAAAGCATGAACAATTGGTTACATCTTTAATCAATAAACTGGCAGACGTTGCAGATGAAACAAAAGATAGAGCAGCTGGATTGTTTCTACAATGGTACATTAAAGAACAGGTGGAAGAAGAAGCAAGTGTATCAGATGTTTTAGACACATTAAAATTAATTAAATCTGATTCAAATGCACTTTTAGCGCTTGATAGAGAACTTTTAACAAGAGTATTCAACCCGCCTGTAATCGGCTAAAATCATAAAATATTTTAAACGCGCCTGTTTTAAGGGCGCTTTTTTAATGCCAAAGAACTATTAGCCCAAAATAAAATTAGATGTTACTATAAAAATGGTAGAAGGTTTGAAAAAGAGAAAAAGTATGCTAAAAAAATTAATTTTGCTTGCAGCCATTATGGTTTTACCCCTAAATTGCTTTGCAATTGAAGATAGCACCATAAAAAAAGAATGTGAAATACAAAAAAGGCTGAATACGGTTGGCGTAAACATTCTAAATTCCAATAAAATCGATGAAAGAATAGTGTTTGCCTACGATAAAAAAGAAGTCAAAGAAAAACTTTCCGCTGTTAAAGATAAAACCCTTTTAAACAGACAGGTTGTAATATACGGATACGATTTAAAATTTATTGAAGACGATAATGAACTTGCAGCATTCCTCTCCCGTCATATAGCAGAGGCATACAGGTCTTATTCAGGCGCCTTCAACGGCAGACTTAGCAGTTTAAAAATGAAAGCAGCACCTAAAAAATATCAGATAATATTTGATAAGATAGCTGTAGATTATATGGTACAAGCAGGATACAACCCGATTGCAATGATAACATACATTAATAAAAGCAAGGTTCAAAAAAGAACAAATTCATTAACGGAAAACCTGGCATCCAAAAGACTTGCAGCGGTTTATGAATATATTTATACAAAATATCCTTATTACCTGAAAAACAATGATTATTTCTATAATGTAAATTATCAAAATTTCCTTTTAACCTCCCAAAATAACAGAAAAATGCTTGAAGAAAAGATTAAATCAGGCTCAAAGGAAGAATTGAAATATGAATAAAATTTTTCTTACACTTTTTATTTTGGCTGCTTTTAATACTGCTTTTGCAAGTCCCGCTTTTGAAAGCAAGATTCCTGAAGAAGATGCTCTCGTTGAAGCTACTCTTAAAAATATTGATATTAAAAAACCTTATGTCCATAAAAATTATGATTATAATTCAACAAAATCAATTCCTTTAAGAATTTCTATAAAAAACAGGATAAAATCCGAAAAAGATTTATTTGAAGGCCAAATTGTTGATTTTATAGTGCAAAAAAGTATCTATGAAGATGGCAGAATAAAAATAAGAAGGGGTGATATTATTAAAGCAAGGGTTTCTACCATTATAACAAGCGGAATGAATGGAATTCCCGCAAGTATTATTTTTGATAACTTTACCTTGCAGCAAAACCCAAACGAAATAAAACCCGGGCAAATTACAAACACCCTTGAAGTATTCGGACAAGATAGAACATATTTTGTTTTCCCTTTAAAATGGGCCTTAACGCTTTTGCCCCCAACAGGGTCTTTAACAAATTTTATTAAAGGGGGCCATGCAAAATTAAATACCAATAAAATCTATACGCTTTATTATCACCCCGAATGGTTGTAAAAATTTGTTTACAAGCCTGTTTTTAAGCAAATTTTTTTATGCTAAACTTTAATAAAAAAGAGGGAAAAATTTGAGCGCAAAGATTGTTTCAATAAAAGAAGCCATAGGCCTCATAAAAGACAGCGCAACCATTATGGTAGGTGGTTTTTTAAGCTGCGGCACCCCCGACAAACTGATTGATGAGCTTGTTAAATCAAACATTAAGAATTTAACCATGATATCAAACGATACATCAATCCCAAATAAAGATAAGGGAAAATTAATCGTAAATAAACAGGTTAAAAGGCTTATTACAAGCCACATTGGAACAAACCCTGAAACAGGACGCCAGATGGAAGCCGGAGAAATTGAGGTGGAGCTTACACCGATGGGTTCTTTGATGGAAAGAATAAGGGCAAAAGGCGCAGGCCTTGGCGGAGTATTAACCCCGACAGGCATCGGAACTAAAATTGCAGACGGCAAAAAAGTTTATGAAATTGATAATAAAAAATATCTGTTTGAAAGGCCAATTAGTGCTGATTTTGCTTTAATTTACGGTACAAAAGCAGATAAATTCGGAAACGTTTCATACTACGGCACAACAAGAAACTGTAACACCGTTATGGCAACAGCCGCAGATACCGTTATTTTGCAGGCAGATGAAATAGTAGACCAATTAGACCCGAATGAAATTGTAATCCCCGGGCTTTTTATAGATTACATAGTAGACGGGCGGAAATAAAATGATAGAAATGCTCACCAAAGAAAAAGTAAGAGAAATAATCGCTAAAAGGGCTGCAAAAGAATTTAAAGACGGAGATATTGTAACCCTTGGAATAGGCCTGCCAACTGAAGTTACAAAATATATTCCAGACTCTAAAAGAGTTATGTTTCAGTCTGAAAACGGACTTCTTGGGGTAGGGAAAAACCAAAACCCTCTTCATATCGATGAAAGGGTGATAAATGCTGGCGGCGGATACGTTGAAACCGTTGATGGTGCTTGTTTTTATGATTCACAGATGGCATTTATTTTAATGCGCGGCGGACATATTGACGCAACTGTTTTAGGAGCGCTTCAGGTAGATTCTGAAGGAAACCTTGCAAACTGGTCTGTACCAAATAAATTTACCCCCGGAATGGGCGGCGCTATGGATTTAGTTGTGGGTGCAAAGAAGGTAATCGTTGTGATGGAACATACATCTAAAGGCCAGATAAAAATTGTAAAAAAATGCGACCTGCCTTTAACAGCATCAAGGGAAGTAAACCTTATTATCACAGAAAAATGCGTATTTAAAGTGGATTACGATGAAAATAAAGTTTCAAAAGGCCTCATTTTGGAAGAAATAAATCCTCTGTTTTCAATTGATGACATTAAAAAAACTACAGAAGCAGATTTTACAATTAGTGATAATCTAATTGAGATGGAAATATAACAATTTAACAAGTTTTATGATTTTTCCTCTTTAAATTCAAATTAAAATAATGTATAATTAGAAAAGTTGACGGAACATAAGAAAGGAAGAAAACCGGCAGCTTTTAAGACGAGAAGACAAGTTTAGAAACGGAGAAACTTATTTATGCACATCCATGTAAACGGACGCAACCTTGAAGTTACTGATGCAATCAAAGCCTATGTTAAAGAAAAAGTAGGAAAAGTTGCATCACATTATGATCAAATTCAAGCTATAGACGTCGTTTTAACCGTTATCAAAAACCCCTCAGTATCAGATTCTCACATTGCAGAAGTTAATTGCAAAATGCTAGGCGACACCGTAAGGGTTGAAGAAAAGGCAGAATCAATGTATGCAAGTATTGATTTGGTATCAGACAAACTCGACCGTCAGGTAAGAAAGTTTAAAGAAAAGAATTCAAAATCAAAAATCGGCGCCGAATCAATCAGAACGGCACCGGATACAGAAGAAGCTTAAAAGAAAAACCGCCTTCAATAGTGCGGATTTAAAAAAAAATAAAAGAGCGGGTTTAAAACCCGCTCTTTCTTAGTACAATGTTTATTTTATAAACTATACTCTTGCGCAATTTGCTTGTTTAACAACGTTTTCAAGTGCTTCAAGAGCATCAGCCGGTAATTTATCCAAGCCTGCTTTTTCAGTTTCTCTTGATTTTACAAATTCAATTCTATCTTGCATACGTTTAACAAATTGATCTTTGTATTCAACATTGCTAAAGCTTGCATCAAAGCCTTCTACATCCATAATTTCAATGTCTGAGAAACCTTCCCATTTATGGAATTTAGCAGTGCCTTCAACGATTGCTTCAATAACGCCAAGAGTGTGTTTAGGTTGAACTTTTGTACCCATAAAGTCACCTGTATTCAAGATGTAGCAATCAACGCCATCTTCGATTAATTGTTTAAATCTTGTATAATCCATTTCAAGAGGATAAACTCTGAATGGGTTAGCGTAAGGTTCAACAACTAGTGCATTCGGGTCAACGCCTTTTGCCAATCTTTCAGCTGAAGAACGTTTTGTAGCTAAAGTTGCACCCATAGCAGAACCAAGTGATGCACCTGATAATTTTAATACAGGAGGAATTGTAGGGTCTTTCATCAACCAGAAAATAGCATTGATAGGTTCATCAATTCTATCAACTCTGTTTGGTGACCATAATTTAGATTTAACAGCACGGCCGTTACCGTTTCTGATATCTTCTGTGATTGAGAATAATTTACCATCAGCTGTTGCAATAACACCAGCGTTTTGTTGGGTTAAAATGTATTTGTTATCATCACAGTTCATCGGATAATCTGCAGTTTTATCAAAGTAAGCAGGTTCTAATGCAATTGTATATTTATCATGAACGTTAATAATAAATGCATCATCATGAAGAACTGTAATATCGTATTTATTGTTGTGTTTAGCATGGGTAATTGTTGATTTACCTGAACCTGATAAACCAAATACCGCAACTTGGAATGATTTATGGTCACCAAGGTTGTATCTTTTCATACCGCCATGGCATGATGCGTAACCGTTTCTTGCAGCAGCACCCCAAGCAAGAGTTAAAGTACCTTTTTTGTGTTCACCAAAGTATCTCATACCAAGGATGGCAGCACAGTTGTGTGTCGGGTCAAAGAATGTTAAACCGTATGGAAAATCAGGGTGAGTCCAATCAGGGTCAGAGAAAATGAATAAATCACCTTCTGCAATTTCTCTTGAATTTTCATACATATTTGAATACATTTCATTAATGTATTGGAAGTTTAACATCCAAGAATACATAACATTTTCAAAGCCTTCAGGAATTAAAAGATGAGCTTTAACCATAAAGTCTTCTTCTAAACCAACAACAACTTCAGTTCTATACATTAATCTGTCGCGTGTGTTATAAACAGCTTCACGGATGATAGGAAGCAAATATCCTAAATCACATCCTGGTTCACCAACAATTCTTCTTGCAGCAGCGCAACGGCCTACAACTGTACCATCGTTGAATAATAATTGGTTAGCACCTTGAGGAAGACCGATTTTTTCAGGTTGGTAAACAGGCATACCTGTAAGTTCAACCGTTCCCGGGCTGCTTAAAGCTAATTTATAAGCTTCTGCAACAGTTTTAACATGTTCTACATTGTTTCCATAGAATGGAGCAGTAATAGTGGCTTTTGCAGCCGAATAAAGTTTTTTCAGCTCCTCAGAATTTGTAAAGAATTCTTTTGTTGACATAAATAATATCTCCTTTTATCTGGTAATAAAAATTATTTTTATTCCTATTTATCCAAGTCAAATAATAGCATAAAAAAAATTTTTGTGTTAATATCTTTTAGAAAAAGGGTTTAAAAGAGCTATAAAGCTTTAACCCTATAAATAGGAGAGTTTTTATGACACAAACATTTGCTTATGAAATTAAAGACATAAATCTGGCAGAGCAAGGAAAGAAAAATATTGAATGGGCGCAAAAAGACATGCCCGTTTTAGCCAATATCACGGAAAGATTTAGAAAAGAAAGACCTTTTGAAGGTTTAAGGCTCACAGCTTGCGTGCATGTTACAAAAGAAACTGCGGCTCTTTGTATTGCAATGAAAGAAGGCGGGGCAGATGCCGTTCTTGCTGCTTCAAACCCGCTATCAACACAGGATGATGTTGCAGCAGCACTTGTTAAATATTGGAATATCCCGACTTTTGCCATTGCAGGCGAAGATAAAGAAACTTATAATAAACACGTTTCAATAGCACTTGACCACAAACCGCATTTAATTATAGATGACGGATGCGATTTGGTTGCAACAGTTCATAAATCAAGAAGAGATTTGATTCCAAACATCATAGGTTCAACAGAAGAAACGACAACAGGAATTATCCGCTTAGAAGCTATGGAAAAAGACGGCTCGCTTGAATTTCCGGCACTAGGTGTAAATTCAAGCCTCACAAAACACTTATACGATAACCGTTACGGCACAGGGCAAAGCGCTTTAGATGGCATTATCCGCGCTACAAATATTTTAATCTCAGGAAAAACTTTTGTTGTTGCAGGATATGGCTGGTGCGGCAAGGGTGCAGCTATGAGAGCAAGAGGAATGGGTGCAAACGTTATTGTAACTGAAGTTGACCCCCTAAAGGCTCTTGAAGCTGTTATGGATGGTTTTAGAGTAATGCCGATTAAAGAAGCAGCGCTTGAAGGAGACATTTTCCTTACTGTTACAGGGGATAAGAATGTTATTGATGTTGAACATATTTTAACAATGAAAGACGGTGCTTTTGTTGCAAATGCAGGACATTTTGATGTTGAAGTAAACGTAAACGGATTAAGAAGTCACGTTAAAGAATATAAAAATATCCGTCCTGCCCTTGATGAATGGGTTTTAGACAACGGAAAATCTGTTTATGTACTAGCAGAAGGCAGATTAGTAAACCTTATAGGCGCAGAAGGCCACCCTGCAAGTGTTATGGATATGAGCTTTGCAAATCAGGCTCTTGGTATTGAATTTGTACTTAAAAATAAAGGCAAATTGCAAAATAAACTTTATACACTGCCAAGGGAAGTGGATGTTCAAATCGCTAAAATTAAACTTGAATCAATGGGTGTAAAAATAGATACTTTAACAGAAGAGCAATTTGAATACCTAAACTCCTGGAAATCCGGAACATAGGAAAAATAAAATAAAATTTATCCCTCTTGGTTTTCAAGAGGGATTTTTTAAACTTTCTGAATATAACCCATCTACCAAAACAAAACGGCCAAGCGGAAGAACTTCACAATATGAAGACAGTGATTTTATAAAGCAGTCGTTTTCACAAAAACCTCCTGAAACACAAAGTTTATCGGGGTTTTTAGTAAAATTCCATGCATTATATGCTATTCCTTTTATAAATTTTGAAATTGCAGCCTTTGGCTCTACCCCTTTTGCAACATCATCCATAATTTTTTCCAAACCAAATATTCCACAGGTAACAGGATATTTTTCATCTGCAAGTTCTAAATCTTTAATATCAACATTATAAAACTTCAAAAGCATCTCAATTGTAGCCCCTGTAGCGCTTGCACAGTTTGTATTCCAATCCATATCAGAAAATTTACCGTCTTTGAATTTTACCCATTTAATATCGCGTGAACCTAAATCAAGTACGATATTTCCTGCATTTAAGCATTCTTTTGCCCCTTGCGCCAGTGCCACTACTTCATTTTCATAGTTTGAAACGTTTGAAAAGGCGCTTGAATGCCCTGTTGCAGCATCAAACTTAATATCTAGAGTTTTTAATTCAGCTGTTTTTAAGATTTTATAGGTTTTTTCACCGTCTTTAACGCTTAAAATCTTGCTCCATGTTGTTCCTGCATCTAAAAAATTTCCACTAACCATAATTCTTACCTCAATTTTATAAAGGTTTCAATCTTTGCCTTAATTGAATTTGTAGGTGTTCCGTCAATATCTATATAAAGCCCGTTATGCTTATTTGCAAGATATTTTGCAAGCTGGTTTTTAGCACAGAAAGTTTGCGCAAAAAAGACTGTTGGTAAATCTTTTTGAACAAACATCTCAAGTTCAATATTACCGGGGTTTTTAGCTTCCACACAGCGGCTCCAGCCAAAAACATGGGTATTATCTGGAAAAATCTCTAATATACCAAGGTCATTTGGTGGTACGCCCCAAAAACCAAACTGTGCCTTACATTTGGGCAAATAGGAATAATCTTTTTCTTCAATAATATTTGCGGTTATCTTTTCTATCTTTTCCTTTAATGGCAGGTTGCTTTTGCTGATTGGTGTTTCAGGCAGCTTATCAAGGGGCAGAACATCTTCAAAATAAGAAATTTCAATATTAAATCCATATTCTTTCAAAATTTGTACGGCAAAAAAGGCTGAATCGCACTTATCTTTCCCTACAGGTGCTAAAATTGTTATCAAGCTTTCTTTTAAATAAAATGCGTTATTAAAAATATTTTTTATAATAGAGCAGTAATTTTCAGGCAGAATACTAATTTTTGGGTAATTAAAATCAATATCCAAATCCACCCATTCAGCATTTGGGTAAAGGCTTTTATATTTTTGAATTAAAGAAGGATTAGGATATCCCCAAAAACCAATAACATTTTTCATAAGAAAAATTATAGGAGAAAAGAACAATAGTTGCAATTTCAAAGATTATAGTCTTGACAAAGCGTATAATATGATAAATAATTAAAAAGTAGGGCGAAGCCTTCAACAAACTTAAGCGAGCTGTTAAAGGCTTTTTCGCACCCTACAGAATTAACAAAATAATTTGCGAAACCGCTATAGTTAATATTTTGGCGGTTTTTGCTATTTGCCTAATATCCATAGGTTTAGCCCTCCTTTCCGTCAGATTTCTTCGAAAATTGTCTGTGGCGGAGGAAAAGCATAAAGCGCTAGCCCTACAATAATTATCTTATTATAAGACCTATACTAATACACTTTTATTAAAATTAATTAACATTCTCTATGCCAGAGAAAAGATTTCATAAATTTCATCATCTGAAAGCTCTGTTATCACCTTTTCGCCGGTAAATACTGCAGCATCAGCCAGTTCACGCTTATCTTTTATAATTTTATCAATCTTTTCTTCAAAGGTAGATAAAGTTATAAACCTGTGTACCATAACGTTTTTATCCTGCCCGATACGATAAGTTCTATCCGTTGCCTGGTCTTCAACAGCAGGATTCCACCAAAGATCATAATGAATAACATTGCTTGCAGAGGTCAAGTTTAGCCCCAAGCCCCCTGCTTTCAAAGATAAAATCATAATTTTATTATTAATTTCATCTGAAAAACTTTTTATCATCTCTTCCCTTGCTTTAACATTCAATGAGCCATGGAAGAAAAGAGGATTGGTATCAAATTCATCTGCAATAATTTTTTCTAAAATTGCACCCATCTCTTTATACTGGGTAAAGATTAAAACCTTTTCATCATTATCCAGGATATTTGTTAAAATTGACATCAATTTTTCAGTCTTGCCTGAAGCTGCACTTCCCATATCACCGTGTTTTAAATAGTGATAAGGATGGTTGCACACCTGCTTTAATGATGTAATAAGTTTAAAAATAGCTCCTCGCCTGTTTATGCCGCCTCCTGCAGATTGCACTTCCTGCATAGATTGGTTTAAAACTCTTTCATATAAAGCAGCCTGTGGTTTTGTTAAATAACAAAATTCATCCAAAACAACTTTTTCAGGAAGGTCTGAAATAATCATTTTATCAGTTTTAAGCCGCCTTAACATAAAAGGAGAAATCGCTTTTTTAAGCTTTTCTGCTCTTTGTGTTTCTTTAAAGCGTTCAATCGGTACAGAATAATTTTTTCCAAAATCATTAATAGAGCCTAAATACCCTTTATTTATAAAATCAAATATGCTCCAAAGCTCTGATAACCTGTTTTCAACAGGAGTACCTGTCATCGCAATTTTCATATCAGCCTTAATTGATTTAACCGCCTGTGTTTGGGATGTATTCGGGTTTTTAATATTCTGTGCTTCATCAATTACAACAAGATTCCAGTTGTGTTTTTTAAATTCTTCAATATCAATTCTTAAAATCGCATAAGTTGTTAAAATAACATTGCAATCAAGCGAAAATTCTCTGTTAAAACCGTGGTATGTATAAACTTCTAATTTCGGTGCAAAGTTTTGAAACTCTCTTTCCCAGTTACCAAGCAAAGTTGTCGGACACACAACAACCACAGGTTTTTTGAGTTTTCCTTCTTCCTTTAATTTTAAAATTAAGCTTATAACCTGAACTGTTTTACCAAGCCCCATATCATCAGCTATACAACAGCCAAAACCTTTATTAACATTGGTATAAAGCCATCTAAACCCAATTTCCTGATAAGGTCTTAAAATTCCTGATAATTCTTTTGGAAGCGCAATATCTTCAACCTTTGTAAAGCTACTTATAACCTTTGCAAAAGCTTCATCATAATCAAAGTCATACTCATCAATTTTGCCCGATAAGCTGTAATGCAAAAGTTCCATCTTATTCATCACAAAATCAGGTTTTTTCTTTAAGCGCTCTAAAAGTTTCTCTGTTTCTTCTTTATCAATTAAAATATATTTATCTTTATATTGAATAAGCCCGTTTGTGTCTTTCGTAAGCTTTTGGAATTCTTCTGCTGAAATTTTTTCATTATCTCCAAGCGCCACCTCAATTGAAAAATCCATAATTTCATCAAGAGAGATGGTGGAAGAATTTGACATATTCATAATGTCTTCAAGGTCTTGAATTCTTTTTTGCTTCACCCTTGCATTTATTGAAGCGCGGGGGATTATAATATTATCCATGCCTTTTGGAAGGTTTACTTCCATATCAGCCTGCGCAAGATAATAAGTAATTTGGGTTATCATTTTATAGACACCTGATAAATCCAATTCAAGCGTGGTATCCTCAAGGTCTTCAATGTATTTTGTGGCCCAGTTTATCTGCTTTTCAATTATAGTTTTATCAGCATCGTTTAAATCTTCAAGGTTAAATATTTCTTTAGTCTTTTTATTTTTTGCAAATATTTTTAATAAAAACTTCTCTTCTTTAGTATCTTCAATCTTTTCAATGTTAAAGACAGGAACAATATCATAAGTTCCAAGGCTCATTTCATCAAGCCATGTTTGTATATCTTCACCTAAATCATTCCCTTTTAACATTCTTTTATGAATGGAAGATTTTACAAAATAAGGGGCAGATTTTAAATCTTTAAACTTAAAATGTTTAACGTTTAAAAAGTTGAAGATAAGATAATTTAAATATCTTTCAACTAATTTTTTACTTGTTTCAATATCAAGAAAATCATTGTTAATTATTTCAAGATAAGCATTCAAATAATCTTTATTTTTAAAATAAGGTTCCCAAAAAATTGAAAACGTATCTTTTTTAAATTTAACAGAAGGTATAAAATTTAATTTTTCAACAGTTTTTTTGACAAAATTTGTAAGATAGAAATAAAATTTATAATTTTCTGATAAATCTTCAGTAATTTCAATGTTTTCAGCCAACCCTGTAAAATATTCAAAAAATAAATCCAGAGGAATTGAATATCCGTAATTTTCACCACGATATTCCGCCTTTAACCTGTAAAGTGACCCTTTTGATTTCAGGTAATAATCAAAATTATAAGGAGGTGTTATAAAAATTTCTGCCGTATTATCTTTATTTTCAAAGATAATATCCGTTGACCTTAAAATAGGATTTTTGGTATCAAATGTATCTGAAAACTCTTCTTCTATAAGTTCATATATTAAAGATAATGTATACCTGAAATCCTTATTTTTTTGCGAATATGGGTTAGAATCCAAATTCAAAAGGAGTTTTTCTACATCATTTTTCTTAAATGTTAAATTCTCGTATTTCATTGTCTTCTTATTTTATTATAAAAACAATTTGTTGTATAATAGTTTTAGATGATTTTAAAAAACAGGTTTTAAAGTTTGAAATTTGCAGTAAGAATTATTAAAAATCAATTTTTTCCAATAAAAGTAAGTGACGGGGTTAATCTTCATCACGGTCAAATGGTGCTTGTACGTACAGAAAAAGGGGAAGAAGCACACAAGGTTTTTCTTGTAAATCACTGTATCCAAAAACAATGGGAAAAATTTAAACCTGAGCCTCTGCCTTTTATCCGCACAATGAATGAAAGAGATATGGCAGAGCTTGATGAAATTAAAAAGCTTGAAGTACAGGCTTTATATAAATGCAGAGAACTTGCCCAAAAAAGAAACCTTTCAATGAATCTTATCCAATCAAGATATACATTTGATAAAAAGAAAATTACATTTTATTATACAGCACCAGAGCGGGTCGATTTTAGGGAGCTTTTAAAAGATTTAACACAAGAATTTAAAAGAGTAAGAATAGATTTAAGACATATTGGCGTCCGTGATGAAACCAGCATCTTGCAAGGAATGGGTGTTTGCGGGCAGCCTTATTGCTGTTGTTCATTTTTAAAGAAATTTGAATCAGTTAATACAAAGCTTGCAAAAGACCAGGGAATTCCTATGACCCCGGGAAAAATAACCGGCTCTTGCGGAAGATTATTATGCTGCCTGAATTATGAATACCCTACATATTTAGAAGCTGCAAAACACTTGCCTCCTGTAGGCTCAGGCGTTATGACACCTGATGGCATCGGGAAAGTTGCGATATTGAATTTCTTAAAAAATACAATAGGCGTAAAATTAGAAGACGGTAAAATTAAAGATTATTCCAAAGAAGATATCGAAATGATTGATGGTGAAGTAAATATTGAAATTGAAGGCGAAGATAACCGCTTAAATTACTCTGAAGAAGGCGAAACCATCGATATTAAATCGTTAGATAATGATAAAAATTCATCCACAGGAAATATTTAGAAAAATTAAGAAAGTTTTTATGGAAGAAAAAGAAGTTTCAAGCAAAAAATTATCAAGCATTATTGCAAGGGTTTTAGATGATAAAAAAGCATCTGATATTCTGGTTTTAAATGTTTCAGGCGTGTGCGTTTTATCCGATTATTTTGTAATAGCATCAGCAAGTTCAACAACTCAGGTAAAAGGTTTAACCTCATCTTTAAGAGAAAGAATTAAAGAACTTTTTGGCCGCATTCCAAACGGAGATGAAAACGACCTTAAAAACAGATGGAATTTATTAGATTACGGTGATGTGATTGTGCATATTATGCACAACGAGCAAAGAGAAAACTATGCATTGGAAAAATTCTGGAACCATGCACTTAAAGTTGAGAGGGAAGATTGGGAAGAAGAATCCAAAGAATACTCCCAATATGCAAAGTAACACATCATCGCAAGGGAGCCTTGTAACGGGTAAGATATTTTATTTAACCTTCACCCACACTGTTGGGGTTTCTATTCCTTCCATGCTTTGAATTTCTGAAGCATAAACGGGTTTAAACCTACCGTTCCGCTCTAAGGCTGTTTGCATGGGCGTTTTCTTTAAAATTCTTACATCTGCACTATCTTCTAAAGATTCAAGCGCCATCATTGTTAATTTCCCGCCGGTCTGTACTATGGGAATAAATCTTGCATCGGCTCTTACAAAGAAATTATCAATGCTTTTTCTTAAACCATCCGCCCTTTTTTGATAAGCTTTTGTATCACCAAACCTTATAGTATCTTCAACAGGGGTGTTTTCATCTGCAAGAAAAATGCTCTCGTTTATAGAATTCCCAAGTACAAAAACCCCGCCAATTTCAAGCTTATCATAAACTTTATCTATAATTTTATCAGCTATGGCCTGTTTTTCATAAAGGCTTTCGCCCTTCTCTTCATCAAAAAATTCTTCATCCAATTCACTAAAAGGTTTAGCATCGCCTAAAAGCAATTCTTCACCGTCATGATTATCCATCAGATGATAAAATGCGTTTCTAAATAATATAGCCCCAACTTTTTTGTTTGAAGCTTCTTCATCCATTTTAAAGATATCACCGGTTTTAAATTCAAGATTATTTTTAACTTCATCCTTTACTTTATAAAAAAGCTATTTTCTAAATTTTGGTTTTGCACCACATAAAGTCATTATAAATTCAGGCGAATTATTCAAAGGTTCAGAAGGCTCATCTGTCGGTTCCATAATTTCAAAAAACATTCTTGAAAGTTCTTTTTCTGTCGGGTCTTTTTTTGCACCAGGCATCAAATAGCTGTCTAAATACCCGCCAAAAAGACTATAAACACCCTTATTTGCAAGTTTTATCGGGTCATCATTTATATCAATCCCCGTTATTTTATACTTTTCCCTATCATCCCCTAAAAGTGCATATAAAGATATAGCTTCTTCACCGTCGGAACAGGCATAATCTAATATTTCGGCCCCGTCAGGAAAATTTTCTTTCAACATATTAACAGTACTCATTAAAGCCGGATAATCTCTGAAAAATGCGCTGTCTACAGGTTTTGTAAAATCTTTCCCTATTCTCATTAAACCCGAAAAAGAAGGAGCTGAAGGAGTATTATAAGCAGGTGCAGCTTGATATTCACTGTTTTGGATATTTTTAGCTGGTGCGTTAAATGTTTTTCCTATATATAAACTATTTGAAATAGGTGTTATATGCATAAAAAATTCCTTATGTTCGATTGTTTATATAAAAACCCTAAAAATTAATTTTTGCCTGCTATTTTTGTTTTATTCTTAATTGCTTTCTTGCAAAATCATTTAGAAGCGGATATAATGAAAATTAGGCAAGACGCAAAGTAAGCGCAATTTGCCTGACATAAGAATATTTAGTTTAATTCAGCATGCAAGAATTTTTTGTCGTTTTGCTTCAGAAAGTTCTTGCTTTTTTTATTTTTCAAAAGACCTTGAGCGGCAATATTTTTAAAAATAAAAATGTCCCGAAAATCATTAATTCCAGAACATTTTTTAAATTTTATTTTTTAATAACGTATTTATTTTGCGGTTATCAGCAGGCTTCTATTCTTCTTCAGCTGCAGTTTCTTCTTCAACAATAGCTTCTTTAATTGTTTCAGATGCACTAACGTTTACTCTAAGCTGAGCTTTTACTTTTGAAGATAACTTTATGGTCATTGTAAAATCGCCAACTTTGTTTATAGGATTATCAAGAGTAATGGTTTTTCTGTCAACTTCAATACCTGTTTTTGCAAGAAGTTCTTCGGCCAATTTTTTCGTTGTAATAGTACCAAATAATTTGCCTGATTCACCAGCTTTTGCTGACAATTCAATAACTTCAGCTGCTTGAATTTTTTCAGCTTGTGCTAAAGCTTCCTGATGAAGTTTTTCAGCTTTAGCTTTAATTCTTGCCATATCTCTTTCTCTGGCTTCTAATGAACCTTTTGTTGCTCTTTCAGCCAGATTATTCGGAATCAAATAGTTTCTTGCATATCCGTCTTTAACATTCACAATATCGCCAACTTCGCCAATATTTTGAACATCTTTTTTAAGTATAAGTTGCATTTTTATCTCCTTGTGTAGTTTTTTATCAAGTAAAGTTATCTTAAATAAAACATTTCGTTTTTTCAAGCCCTTTAATTTATATAATTGCTATTTTTTCTTCTTTGTCTTTTTATGAGCAGCATTAGAAGCCTGCGCCTGAACAGTTTCAGGCTCTTTATCATCTTGTTTTTCTTCCTGTTCTTTATCTTCCGGCTCATCATCAGATTTATCTTTTTGAGCTTCATCTTCAGATTCTTTATTGTCTATATTTTTTTGTGCCTGCTCTATTAATTCACTGTCAATTTCTGTGCCATCAGCAAGCGCAAGAGCCTTTTCTTTAATAAGATTTTCTAATTCTTTAACAATTTCTTCAGCTTTTTTCTGATTTTTAAGGCTTTGTTCTTTTATAGTTTCATCAATTTCATCGTCTGTTTTAGGACGAATAACAGGAATTGATAAATCAAGAATAGTTTTATCATTTAAAGCATCAATCTGTAATTGAAAATTTTCATCGTCAATTTCCATATATTTTGATACAACAGAAACAAGTTCTTCTCTCATCATCTGAATGGCACGTTCAGAAAAACCTGCTCTATCCTGCAATAATACGGTTTTAAGCCTATTAACGGCAACACCCTTTGTGGGGTCTTGTTCTTCATTTTGTGTGAAAAAACTTAAAACCTTATTATATAAATCATGAAAAATATCTTTCATTATTCAGCCTTCGCTTTCTTTTGGAAGAATTTTTTAATTTTTTCAAAAATATTTTTCGGCTGGTCAATATCTAAAAAGGGTACATCTTCCCCTTGAATTCTTTTTGCAACATTCAAATAAGCTTGGCCTGCAAGTGATTTTTCATCATTTACAATAGGTTCACCCTTGTTGGTTGATGTTATAACACCTGTATCTTCAGGAATTATACCGATTAATTCTGCTGATAAAATTTCAACAACATCTTCAACACTCATCATATCATTTGTTTTAATCAAATTAGGACGAACTCTGTTTACAAGAAGTCTGTATTTTTTAACTTCTTCTTTTGATTCTAATAAGCCGATAATCCTGTCTGCATCACGAATAGCAGACATTTCAGGTGTCGTTACAACAATAGCTTCATTAGCACCCGCTACAGCATTTTGGAATCCTTGTTCAATCCCTGCAGGGCAATCAACAAGAATATAGTCAAATTCTTCTTTTAGGGTTTCGCAAATTTCTTTTAATTGGTCAGCATTTACGGCAGATTTATCCCTTGTTTGCGCAGCGGCTAAAAGACAAAGGTTTGGATTTTTCTTATCTTTTACAAGCGCTTGTTTAAGCTTACATCTGTCTTCAACAACATCTACAATCGTATAAACAATACGGTTTTCTAATCCTAATAACAAATCAAGGTTACGTAAACCGATATCTGTATCAATTAAAACTACTTTATTTCCGCCCTTCGCAAGAGCAGTTCCTATATTTGCAGAAGTTGTAGTCTTACCAACTCCGCCCTTTCCTGATGTAATTACAATAACAGAACCTGTCATATATTTTCACTCCTATTGATTAGCCATTTTAAACAACACAATATTATCATCCACTATTCTTGCTTCTTCAGGCGTAAAGATTGAAGATTTTACAATATATGGAATATTTCCGCCGTCAGGACGTCTTGAATAGCAGTTTGCAATACGAAGCTGAACAGCATTCATTTTTAAGGCTCTAATTTTTGCATCTCTGTTTCCTCTTGAGCCTGCATGAGCAATTGAGCCTAAAACACCCCAAACTGTAATATCGCCTGTAGCTTTAACTTCAGACCCGGGGTGGCAATCGCCTATGATTACGATATTTCCATCAAATTCCAGAGTCTGGCCGCTTCTTAAAGTCTGATTTACATAAATTGTTTGTTTATTGTCAATCACAACAGGGTCTGTTGTAGGAGGTGCATAGAAATCAACCTCTTCAAAGTCTTCTTCATCCTGAAGTTTTTCATCAGATGCCTTTTTATAAACGGTAATAACCTGTTTTTGAAGAATTTCGCCTGCTTCATTCTGCATTTGAACAGGCTGCTCTGCTTTCGGTTGGCTTTCTTTTTGTTCAGGGGCGTCTTCCCCTTCTCTTATTTGTTTTTTAAGTTCATCAAATTTATTTGATGGTTTATTTTCCTTTTTAGGTGCTTTTTTTGGAAGTTCTTCTGCATTATTTTCAATATTTTGAACTTCTTTAGGTATTTCCTGCTCATTTCCTGAAGGGATTTCAATGATTTCATCTTTATTTTCAGGATTTTCATTCTCATCTGTCACAGTTTGAAGCTTTAAAACCTTAGGCTGTACAACCCTTATACCCATTGAAGCACAAGCATTTTGGGTAATTAAAGAAGTTGTTTCAACAGATACAAGCTCTGAATTATAACTTTCAATTAAAGACCTTATGCTTAAAATCTGTGATTGATTTAATACATTATCCCTAAGCTTTAATGAGATTCCTCTGCCTGAAGCATTTGGAATTTCAAGAGCAAGTGAAACATTATTGATAATCTCGCCTGTATTGCTGCATTCGCTTAAGTCTATGACAAAAAGTCCAATATTCTCTTCCATAAAAATCATACCTCAACATTAACTTATTTTTTAGAATATCCTAAAAGCATGATAAAAACAATTGTTTATAAAGAAATCTTGCGCAGCCAAATTATTAAAAAGGCAATTTTTTACCTTTATGTGGTTTAATAAAGATGTCGAAGCAAAAGTTTTTTATTACAAATGCAAATTAACTCAAATACATTTAAAGATTTTCAAATGCCAGGATATAATACAGTCCCGGCAAATATTGAAAAAAATATTGAAAATCAAAACGCATCTTTTAAACACAAGCATAATGAAGACAAAAAACCGTCTTTTAAAAAAGCTGTTCCTTTAGCAGGTGCTATTTTGGGTACGGTTTTGCCGCTTGTTATCTTTAATAAAGTTAAAGGAAAACATTTAAACAAAGATATCCTGAAAACCGGTGGTATCGTTGATAAATTAAAAGAAATCGGCGAATATTTTGAAATAGACGGAGTTCCAAAAATATTATCCACTGCAGGCGGAGCAATTTTGGGCGGCCTTGCGGGCGGATGCATTGTGGATAAAAATAAAGAAGACAGGAAAGAAAAGGTCAAAGAAGGCCTTTTTGAAATGACAAATATTACAATTCCAACCCTTCTTGTTGCAGGAACAATGAAATTTATGCAATCAAAAAAACTTGATAAAGGAATAGGTAAATTTGCACCCGTAGTATTAGGGCTTGGGGCAGGCATTCCTATTGCACAAAAGATTTCAAACGTAATATCAAAAACAATATTTAAAGATAAAGGCGAAGAACGTAAGTTTAAACCTACAGATTTGCTTGTACATTCTGATGATTTAATCGAGATGCTTGTATTGTTAAAAATTCCTTTTGTAAAACAATTGCAGATAGATAAAATTTTAGCCTTAATTTATGCTAAATGCGGTTATGAAACAGGTACAAAAGACAGTATAAACAAAAGTGACGGGCATCATCACCATTAGCTTTATTTTATTCTTCTGTCGCATTTTGCAACCAAATTATCCTTGTTTTTACTAATATGCCCTGTAAAAAGCTCTCTCGCATTTAAATGCAGCGGCACAGCATTTGAATACATAAAATCATGAATTAAAGGCTTTTTAGACTTTTTAAAATATTTTTTAACATTTGCTACAATATAAGTTTTTTCTAAATCAAGCGGTTTATCATCTGTTGTTTTTACAAAATCAGCAAGATGTTCTGCAGATTTGCCTTTATGATATTCTCTTAAAAGTGCATCCTTTTCAATAATAAGCCCTGAATAGTGCATAATAGGATTACGCTCAGGTGCAGTTTCATTAAAAAGCAAATTTTCTAATACTAAATCTAAAAGCATTGCACCCGTTATTTCATTTTTAAACACAAAAGCATCTTCATAAACGATACCGTTCAAAACATTCATCGCCTGAAGATTATTAGCCCCGCCGCCATAAATCGTATCAAGAGATGTCCTTATTGCAGAAGCGTTTATACCAAATATCTGAACCTCAGGATTGGTTTTTTGAATCTCACTCAAAATCGAATCGGTTACAAAATTTGCAAGATAATTATTCCCAAGCCTGACATCATCCACCGATAAAACCGTTACCTGCGGGCTATCCGGTACAATTTGATATTCTCTTTTTAAATCTTTCTCAAAAACCCGTGTATATAATTGATCAAAATAGTTATTATCAGATATTCCGCCTTTTTCCCTGGTTGGATAATAAGAAGTCAACTGAACATCTGACTTTAAACGGCCATCATCGTCAATGAAAAATTTTGCATTAACATATTTTTTAAAATTCTGGTTTAAATTAACAATCTTAACCCCGGAAACTTCTTCTATACTATCCTCGTGTTCATGGGCATTTAAAATTAAATTAACCTTATCTTTTCCTAATTTTTGTGCAAGATTTTGTGCAAAATCAACACCTGTATGGCTTGCAACAATAACAAGCCCGTTTGGGTTTTCTTTTTTAAATTCTTCAACTATCCTGACAGTTTCATCAAACGTTTCTTTGTAATCTTCGGGTTTTGTTAGTTTTGCAGCCTTTGGAACTTCATTTAAAAAGCTAATTCCGCCTAAATCACGCTTGTAATAGGGCATATTAACAGGATTTATCCCCAAAAATAGCGCCTTGTGTTTTAAATCCGGATTTTTATCATCTTCAATCTCTAAAATATCCTTTTTTACAACCTTATTATCATCAATTAAGGATTTAAGTGCGGGGGAAGCTTCAAAATTAAGGTTTGTCATAAGAACAGTTCCAAATATTGAATCTAAAACCCTTCTTAATTCACCAACTCCCGCATCAAGCTCATGGTTCCCGACCACAAAATAAGTCCTCATATTATTTGAAAATTCTTTTAAGCCTTCAACAAATTTATTGAAAAAGAAGGTTTGAAAATAATGAGAATTTTCATAACGGTTTGATTTATACCCTTTTGTGTTCCCCGCAATAAACCAATCACCTGCAACAACAAGGGCATTTTGATTCCCTTTTTTATCAGGCAGAAATAATTCATCCTTGTTTTCTTCAAAACTTTGGTAGAAATCATCCAGCCTGTCAAGATTTCCATGGTTATCAGAAAAAGAATTTATATTTAATACTGCACCTTTAAAATTCAAAGGTGAAAAATTAATTTTCATAGTGACTATTTAAAGTTTGTAAATAAAAAAGTTTGATAGTTTTTTATGCTCCTGATAATATTTTATTATGAAAAAAATATTATTTTTATTAACGGGATTAACCATCGGGGCTTTATTTTTAACAAATTCAGCTGATGCAAAAAACATTAAGGAACCTAAACTTCTTAAAACAACCTTTGATTATGCACCAATAAGAGATGGTGCAAGCAGAAATGCTTCAAGGTTTACGCATTTAAGACAGGGGGTTTCTTTATATTCAAATGAGCATAACGCAAATTTTTATAAGGTAGATTTAGGGCTTGATAAACCTTATTGGATAGAAAAAATTTATATTAAAGAAACAAAGAAGATTAAAAATAAGCCTTCAAAAGTTTCAAAAATTAAATTTTACGAAGATAAAGAAAATTACATTGTAAAAATAAACACAAAAACAAAAACACCCTATAAAATTTATCACACAGAAAGCGGCGATACAGGATATTTAAAATTCCAGCTTTATAATGTAGAGATAAACAATGAAAATTTAAAGGTAAAATTCAATGATAGCGGAAAATTTAACTACTTTGTAAAAAAAGCCCGCGATAATTCTGAAATTTTAACCGTAAACTTTAGAAACGACAAACCTGTTTTTGGTTATGATGTTGAAAATAAATATAACGGTTTTGTTTTCAAAATTAAAAAACCTCTTGATATTGATAAGACAAAGCCTCTAAATAATGTGAAAGTAGCGCTTGACCCGGGGCATGGCGGAAAAGAACCCGGAGCCGTATCAGGCGGCATTTACGAAAAGGATTTAAACCTTCAGATTACAAAGGAATTAGACAAAATATTAAATGAAAGAGGCGCAAAAACAGTTCTTACAAGAGATAAAGACACTGATACAGACCTTTATGAAAGGGTAGATGTTGCAAGAAAAAAAGATACGGATATTTTCATAAGCATCCACCAAAATTCCCTTCCAAACCCGAAAAATTGGGCTAAAAAGCACGGAAGCGGGGTTTATTATTACAATGATAACGCCAAAGTCCTTGCATACAGCGTTCAAAAACAACTCGTAAAACAAACGGGCTTTAAAGATGACGGTGTATTCAACGCTTCATTTGCGGTTGTGCGCTCTACCAATCCTGTAAGCATTCTGGTTGAATGCGGATATATTATTCACCCTTATGAAAGAAAAAAACTCGCTGACCCTGCTTTTCAAAAAATAGTGGCAAAAGCTATCGCGGACGGCGTTGAAGAATACCTCACCAAAACCGCATTATAACGTCAAATCTTTGGAAGTTTAAATATTCAATTTATTGGCAGTTTGGCAACACTCACGGAACATCTGGATTCATTTTTGCTTGACGCCGCAAATTTTAAATCAAAAATAAAATTTAGCTCCTGTTAACTATATGACTTTTATTCAAATTTAATGTACAATAAGGGTTAAGTTTTGTTAGGAGGATTTAATGGCAAACGAAGAAATGAAAAAATTTACAACAGCCCAGCTGTTAAATTTTTGTTTAGGATTTTTCGGGCTTCAATTTGCCTGGCAGATGAGAATTATTCTCTCAGGCCCCGTAACGGAAGCCCTTGGCGCAAGCCCCTTTATTTTTGGTTTAATTTGGCTTGCAGGCCCTGTGACAGGGATTGTAGTACAGCCAATTATAGGCGCACTTTCTGATGTTACCCAGACACCATTTGGGCGCAGAGTTCCATATTTAATGGGCGGTGCGATTTTAGCTGCTTTAGGTTTATTTTTCTTACCAAGAAGCGGCGATATAGCAAGCTTATTTGGTGCAAATGCCCCTGTTTATCTTGGTCTTTTAATTGCAGCCATTATGATATGGATAATTGATGCTTGCGTTAATGCAGCTCAAGGCCCCTATAGAGCGCTCATCCCCGACAATATCCCAAAAGAACAACATGCTCTTGCAAATTCTTATTTAAGCTTTGCAATCGGCTTAGGCTCAGTTGTTGCAGCAGGAACAGCGCCCTTCTTAAAATATGCTTTCCACTATGATATGTCAATGAATGCACAGTTTGCAATGGCAGGTGCAGCATTTTTCCTTGCTATGCTATGGACATGCCTTACTATTAAAGAAAGAAAACTCAAAGCAGAAGCAAAAGCAGCTGCCACAGGCGAAGAACAAAAATCTTTCATTCAAAATGTTAAAGAATTTTTTAAACTTTCTCCTGAAGTTGGTAAAATCTGCACAATGCAGTTTTTCAGCTGGATTGGCCTTATGAGTATGATGATTTTCTTCACCCAATATGCCGTGCATATAGTTTTTGGCGTGCCGGATTTATCATCTGCAGCAGAAGCTGTAAAAAACACCTACGCTGCCCAAACTGCAGACGGTCAATATTTTTCACAAATTTGTTTTGCCGTGTTTAATTTAATATGTTTCCTTGTTGCAATTCCAATAGGAAAATGGGCAGAAAAAAGAGGGAACAAATTTGTACATATAATAGCGCTTTCAAGCATGGCAATTGCTTACCTTTTAATGGCATTCTTACCAAATAAAGTTTCTGTTATGAGCGCTATGGCATTAGCTGGTATTGGCTGGGCAAGCACACTTGCACTTCCTTTTGCAATGCTTTCAAAATATATTAAAGCAGGCACGGAAGGCTCCATTATGGGGATTTTCAATATCTTTATTGCTGCCCCGCAAGTGCTTGTATGCACGCTTTTAGCCTGGTTTATTGATAAAGCTAAATTTATGCAAGATAGTTTATCAAACAATCACTGGGAATATGCCTTTATTGTAGGCGCCATAATGCTTATATGCGCTGCTGTAACAGCATCCCTTGTAAATGAAAAACAAGCATAAAAGCTTAAAATAAATTTTTTAAAACCCTGTTTGGTTTAACACCGGCAGGGTTTTTTATATACATTGTTAAAAAATGTAACAGATTTTTGAAAAACCATAAAGTTTAATTAAAAAACATCCGATAGCTAAAACATAAGGAACAATTAAAGAATTTTAAAGAACTTTTAAAGCAAGGAGATGTTAAGCTATGGACAACAAAATTAATCTGAATTTTTATGGTGTAAATTACCAGAAGGCCATTCAGGAAAAAAAAGAGGCCGAAGAAAAAAAAGATGAAACAGTAGTTTTAAACAAAGATGAAAAAAATGTTAACCCGAATGAAGTTTTAAGCGCAATGGCACTTTCAGGCGCCCAAAATAAAGCGTTTGCAGGCCTTAACGCCATTAATCCGAAAGATTATTTGGATGATGCTTCTATTGCAAGAATTCAAAATTCTATGGCAGTTTTTGAACATGCATTTGATAACTATATGAATATAATTGAAGCAGAATTTCCACACCTTTCTGATGCCCAAAAACAAGCATTGGCACAGCAGGTAGCCTTAAAAAGCCTATAAAAAAGTATGAAAAAATTTAAACCCATAAAGTCCCAATCCTTAAGGGAGGCAAGGCTTTAGGAAGTAAAAGGTTTTTCTCTCCTCTCTCCTATATCTCCATAGTTCTTTAAAAGTTTTCCCCTTATAGCTTCTATAAGGGGATTTTTTTATGTGCTAAAATAAATATAATTATGGAAAATAAAAATTTATACGAAATTTTAGGATTAAGCCCCAAGGCAAGCAAAGAAGAAATAAAAATTGCCTATAGAAAATTTGTTAGAATTTATCACCCCGATATAAATAAAACAAAAGAAGCTGAAAAATTTTTTAAATTATTGAATAATGCAGCGCAAACACTGCTTGACGACGCAAAAAGACTTCAATATGACATTCTGGCAGGCCTTTCCGCCGGTCAAAAAAATTATGTTAAAAAAGAGGAAAATTTAAAAACTGAAAAAAACGAAAATTTAGATGATGCATCAATATTGAAATCGGCCAAAACACAAACAAACAGTGGATTTTGGGGAAATAAAACAAACAAAACCAAAGCTGATAGTAAATTTGATGAAGATAAAACCTTTAAAAACCCTTCAAGTAAAGAATTTTACACTGATGATTCCGTAAAAACACGCACTCAAGGCCCAAAAATAGATGGTAAAGATATTGAAACAATCGTAACCATATCAAAAACTGAACAAAAACAAGGAACAGTTAGGAAAATCAACGTTCTTCATACCGATAAATGCCCAAAATGTGCAGGAGCAAAGTATATTAACGGTAAGGTATGTGCGCTATGCCACGGTGCGGGCGAAAAATCAGAACATAAAATAATGAACGTAAAAATCCCAAAAGGGATAAGGCACGGCGTAAAAATGAAAATTCAAAATGAAGGTGAATACGGAAAATTTGGAGGCAAAAACGGCGACCTTTACCTTTTAATTCAAATTGAAGAAAATAAAACAAAAGATTTTGAAGAGGAAAAAGTAGTTTTAGAAACCCTAATAACCCCATGGCAAGCAGCTTTAGGAGGGCAAGTAAGCATTCCGTATAAAGGCAAAAATGCAATAGTTGAAATTCCGCCTTTGACAAAACAAGGCACAAGTTTTAAACTAAAAGATATAGGAAAAAATTTGTCATCATTAGGCTTAAATGCAGACTCTACGGTCATTATCAAGATTGATATTAAAGAAAATTTAAGCAAAAAAGAAATTGAATTATACAAACAACTAAAAGAAATTGATTTGGGTTTAGATAGCGAAAAATAAGATATATAAAGGATTTTAGGGAAAAATTGGAAAATACTTGTAAAATTTGTGAAATTTTTGAATCTATACAGGGAGAAGGGCTTTCAGTAGGTCAAAAACACCTGTTTATAAGGCTTTTTGGATGCAATCTCGACTGCAAATACTGTGATACCAATACATTTGATGAAAAAAATGTGATTACTTTAACAAAATCTGCACTTTATGAAGAAATTAAGGATTATGGGGCGCAAATCATCAGTTTTACAGGCGGAGAGCCGCTTTTGCAATCTAAATTTTTAAAAGATTTTTTAGCTGAATACAAAACTTCCCTCAAAAAAACAATATACCTAGAAACCAATGGCAGCCTACCATATAGGCTAAGAGAAGTCATAGATTATATTGATATTGTTGCAATGGATATCAAGCTTGAATCTGCAACAGGAGAAAAAAATGATTTCGGGCTGAGTGATGAATTTCTACTTGTAGCAAGGGATTCAAACGTTTTTGCAAAGGTTGTTTTTGATGAAAACATTACAGATAAAGAGATATCAGAGCTTGCAAATTTAGGCTTAAAACACGGGGTGGAAATTATTTTACAGCCTAAAATGCCGATGTCTAAAAAACTTGATATAACAGGGATTTTCCAAAAATTATACTCAAAATATTCAAGAATAAGGCTCATCCCGCAGGTTCATAAATATCTAAATCTTCCTTAAGGTGTTCAAAAAATATTATCACGAGTTTTATAAAGATATAGACTGCAAAGCGAGGTATATAAATGCAAATTCAAGCTATACGCAATGTTTCATTTAAGGCAAATGAACCTGCAACTGAAAAACCGGCAGAAAATAAAGATAAAAAACAAGCCGCATCCTTGAGCGATTTTTATAAAAAAATCAGCAGCAATGTTGTATACAATACAAGAAGAATGTCCGAGGGAAGAGAGGAAAAGGACGGCAAACTTAAATTAGCGGAACTGGGTACTGCATACGCTTCATTAGGTGTGCTTCTTTTAAGTATGGTAAAAAATATAAAATCTTTAAAACTTAAAAATAAAGCTCAAAAGCTTGTAAAAGAAAATGCAAACGAAGAAAAAATTAAAGAATTAAAAACACTTGCGGGTAAAAAATTCAGAACCGGCAAACTAACCCTTCTTGCAGGGCTTTTGGGCATGATGGCTACTCTCGGAATAAGTTATTATAATATGCTAGATGCCAAAAAAACCGCAAAAGAAAGAGGCTTTATGACAGATGAAGAAATAAAGCTGAAAAATTTGGAAGAGCAGGTTGAAAAACAAAAGCAAAAGCAATTGCAAGAACAGAAATAAAAATAAAAACCCTTGAAATACATAAGTTTCAAGGGTTTTTCATCAAAAAAGGTTACTATAATAAAAGAAGTTGTTTATGATTGTTGTTTTAAAAAAATTGTTTATCTTAATAATTCCTAATTTTTGGTCATCTTAGCTTAGATAGTGCCTTAACTCCGCACTATCCGGGTTTCTTCGAAGTTTTTTCAAAGCTTCCCCTTCAATTTGTCTTATCCTTTCTTTTGAAAATCCTAAAATTTTTCCTAATTCTTCAAGCGTCTTGGTTTTCCTCCCCTCTAGACCAAAACGGTTAATTATGATAAATCTTTCCTTTAAAGACAAAATATTGAGCGCCTTTATAATATCATCATTTAAAAACTCTTTCTCTGTCTTGATATCAGGCAATTTCTTTATATCGTCTTTGATATAATCCTCAAGGCATAAATCCTGAGCAACAGGCGTATCAAGGCTTACAGGCTCTTTTATCATCGCCTTTTTAATGGATTTTACCTTTTTTTCATCTGTTTTCAAATATTCCGCAAGCTCGCAATCATCCGGTTCTCTCCCTAAATCCACACTAAGCTTTACTATAGCTCTTTTTAATGTTCTTATTTTATCGCTCATGTGAACTGGTATTCTTATAGTTCTTGAATTGTTAGCTATAGCCCTTATAATTGTTTGTTTTATCCACCAGGTTGCATAGGTTGAAAATTTAAAACCTTTTGTATAATCAAACCGCTCAGCCGCTTTAATAAGTCCCAAAGAGCCTTCCTGCACAAGGTCCATAAATAAAATACCCTGCCCTGTATATTTTTTTGCAATAGATACAACAAGCCTTAAATTCGCCTGTATAAGCTTTTTACGGGCTATTTTTGCCTCTTTTCTATTACCCTCCTTCATCGTTTTTCCAATCATAGCTTCATTCGAACGGTTTAAAAGCTTAATTTTCCCAATATCTTTTAAATACATCTGCAAAATTTCATCTTTATTTGCAATTGTATTAAAGGTTTTAATGTCTTCTTCATTTTCGTCTTCATCCATAGGGCAGCTTACGCCTGCAGATGTTGTAAATTCTTCACTAAAATCATATTCATCAAAAACTTTATGTAATGAATTTTTCATTTATAAATAACTCCCTTCCGACCCTTCTTCTTAAAATTCCTCACCTTAAAAACATTTTTATCAGCTTTTAGTTTGTTTGACGTTTAAAATTTTATTATGTTTCCAATATTTAAAACCTGATGTATAATAGGCCTATGGGGAAAGCTTTTATGAAAATTTTGAGATTATTATTCATTTTTCTGTTTTTCATTATTCAAAATCAAGCCTTTTGCGGCGAAGTAACTTTTACAGCTATTTCAGATACTCTTATAAAATCAGATAAAATAAATAATTCAATGACTCCATCCATTGAAAAACTTTTAAGAGCAAGGGAAGATATTAACAATTCAGGAAGCGATTTTGTTCTTTTTTTAGGAAATAACATTGCAAGAGCGGATAAATACGACCTTGTTATGTTTGCAAAGATTATAAAAAAAATTCAAAAACCTGTATATGTAAACATCGGCAATAAAGATGTTCAAAAAACAAAGCATCTTGAAAAGAAAGAATATTACAATCTTTTAAACAGATTTTCAAAAAATAAAATTTCAAAACTCCCATCTGTTAAAAAAATAAACGGCTTTGTATTTATCTTTATGGATGGCACCAATGAAATGGTATCAATGCCAAGAGGATATTATAAAGAAAAGGAATTGATAATTTTAGAAAAATATTTAAATAAATATAAAAATAACGATGTAATTATCGTACAGCATTATCCTTTAATAGGAATTGAAGACCCTATGAAAGCAACATTTAATGCTGAACCTTATATGGCATTAATTTCAAAATTTGACAATATAAAAGCAATAATTTCAGGCCATGATAACAAAGATTTTATACTTGAGGATGAAAATAAAATCAAACATATAAATATTCCTTCTTTAGGCACAGGCGCTGAATATGAAGTAATTACAATAAAAACCGGGCAGGGTAAAACTTTTATCAGAACAAAAGTAATTAATGTAAACTAAGGAGAAAACAGGCGTGAAACAAGGTTTTAGAGATTTTTTAGATAATACGAAAGATTTTATTCTAAAATATGGAAATGCTTTTTGCATAATATCGCTCGTTTTATTTTGTTATCTGTTTTTGTTCTTAAACCTAGGCAGCTACAGACTGATAGACATTGATGAAACAAGATATGTAAATATTGCAAGGGCAATGTTTTTCAATAACGATTTTATAACGCCCTACCTTAATTATGAACCATTTTTGGAAAAACCGCCGCTATTTTACTGGCTCATCGTTTTTCTTTACAAATTGACAGGTTCAACAGATGAATTTGTTTCAAGAATACCAACTGCAGCATCCTGCACATCTATGGTTTTTGCAACATATTTCTTTGGTAAAAAAGCACTTGGCTCCAAGGTTTTTGGGCTTGTTAGCGCCCTTATTCTGTTATCAAATATATGGATATTACTTTTCTCCCATATTGCAATTTTAGATATGGGTTTTACGGCACTATGCACGGTTTCAATATATTGTGCCATAATCACCTTATTTGATATTAAAGAAGAAAATAAAAAATATTTCTGGTATCTTGGATATCTTTTTATGAGTCTAAGTGTACTTCAAAAGGGGCTTATTGGAATAATAATCCCCGCTTTGGTTGTAGGGCTTACATTTCTTACCTTTAATAAAGGAAAAGAATTAATAAAACCTGTTAATATCATACCGGGGCTTTTAATTTTCCTTATATTTGCGCTCCCCTGGCACGTTTTAGCCTATATTGCAAACGGAAACGGCTTTTTTGAAGATTACATTGTAAAACACCATTTTGCAAGGTTTTTAAATTCTTCTCTTGGAATAGAAAGAAAACAGCCGTTTTTATTCTACATTCCGATAATATGCGCAGGATTTTTACCCTGGATATTCAGCTTTATATCAAGCACGATAAGAGGAATGAAATCTTTAATAAAAGATTTCAAGGCTTCAAAATCTTTCAAACAAATGCTTTCGGCTGATACAAGCGATCGAAAACTTCTGGTTTTCGCTTCAATTTATGCTTTAAGCATCTTTATATTTTTCTCAATATCATCAACCAAGCTTCCAACTTATATTTTGCCAATATTTCCGGCATTTTCTTTAATAACGGGATACTATTGGTGGGGCTATATTATAGACAATAAATTTCAAAAAGGCATAAAACATTCAACAATAACAACAATTGTTTTCTTCATTCTGCTTGGAATTGGCGGTGCTTTGGTTACAAATTTTCTCACCGGAGAATATTTAATGTATGCGCAAAATGCTGATGGCTTTAGGATTTTATTGGCATCCTGGCTTATTGTAATGGCTTTAATTACACTTCTTTGTTTAATTGCAAAAAACAGGCCTCTGTTATTTATAGCCCAGGTTATCCTGATGCTTGGGGTTTCATTAATTGTAAGCGGGAAGGTCTTAAATTTTGTCACAACCTTCGGACAAACAGAGCTTGAAAATTATGCAGGAAAAGCGCAGATAATATCAGGTTCAAAGCTTGTAACACTAGGGTTTAGCAGAAAATACAGCCTTTTAAATGAATTTACAGGAAAAGTACACTATATCACAAGAGCCAATAATGAAGGGTATAATGCTTTAGCAGGCATAAAAAACAAGGCTAAAAAAGAAAATGCTTCCGTTTATTTGATAATTAAAAAAAGCAAAAGCTACCCGGTTGAATTTTTAAAAGGATTTAAAAAGGTTCAAGACGGGCAAAAATACGATTTATATGTATATTAAACAGGGATTTTTATTGTAAACACTGTTGATTTGAGAGTGTTTCCATCTTTCTTAAGAGCAGCGCTGTCAAAGCTTATTGTGCCATTATGTTTTTCAATTATTTTTTTGCAAATAGCAAGCCCAAGGCCCGTACCTTCACCCACTTTTTTGGTAGTAAACCCTGCATGGAAAATTTTCTTTTTATCTTCTTCCTTTATCCCAAAACCGTTATCTTTAATTGAAACAGTAAGTATATTTTCTTTAACATCGGTTGATATAATAATTTCCCCGATATATCCTTCCTGCACATTTTGCGCCTCTTTTTCAATACTTTGAATTGCATTCATCAAAATATTTAAAAACACCTGGTTCAACATATTCGGATAACAATTTACAAGAGGAATTTCACCGTAGTTTTTAACAAGGTTAATATCTTTCTTCAATTTATGCCGCAAAAGGTTTAGGGTTAAATCAAGTTCATCATTGATATTTGCTTTTTGAAGAGTAGTTTCATCAAGCCGCACAAACCGTTTTAGGGATTGTACCAAATTCGAAATTCTTTTTATGGCATCATTATCAATTGAATTTGTATCTTTTAAAATTTCAAGTGTTTCATCATCAAAAGGCACACCAGAATTAAAAAAGCGCTTTAAAATCTCATTATTAGCGCAAATGCTTGCTAAAGGCGTATTTATTTCATGGGCAACAGATGCTATTAATTGCCCTAATGATGCCATTTTTTCAGAATTTATTAATTGTAATTGGGTTTCTTTAAGCTCTGTTAGCGCGTTTTCCACCTCTTCTTTCTTATCTGAAACCTCTTTAAAAAGCATCGCCTGCGTTATGGCGCTTGAAATTTGCATTGAAACACCAAGCAAAAGCTCACGCTCTATTTCTTCAATATTTTTTTTCTGCGTAAAAATTATTAAAACCGCAATCAAATTTTCATTCTTCATAATAGGAAGAATAATCCGGTTTAAAGGGGTTTTAAGCGGTGAAACAGAATTTTCATTTTCTTTCAAACACACATTGATTGAAAGTTTGTTATCAAAAATATCATCTGTTGTTTGTTTATCGTATTTTAAAATATCCCCGACAGCGCCTGTGGCTTCATCCTGTGTTTTATTTAGAGGATATGTGTATTCAATTTCAAAAACTTCTTCATTTATCTTTTTGATTTTTTTTGCAAAATATGCCTTTTTCGCACCAAAGATTATGCTAAGTTCCTTTAAAGACGTATTTATTAAATCATTTAAATCAACTGTTTTTGAAATACTTGTCGAAATTCTGTTTAAAAGCGCAAGTTTTACAGCCTGATTTTGGGCTTTGGAATTTGTATTTAAAAACTCTTTATTTTGAATTTTTAATTTTTCATTTTCAAACATAAGCCTATCCAGCATCATTTCCCTTGTCACATCATAAAAATAAAGAATGCGGTATTTTTTTAAAGAAAATGCCTGAATTAAAAAATATAAAAATTCCCTCTCACTTTTTTGATACATCCCGTAAAGAGTAAAATTTCCCTTTAATTCAAGAGCATCTTTCAGGGGCGAATTAGTTTTCAGGTTTTCGCTTTCAAAAAGATAGTACTCAAAATAAAACTTATTATCGAGCTTTTTAAGAGGCTTTTTACCGTTTTTTTCATCTTCTTTCAGATTTAAAAAAACATCAGAAAAAACGTTTTTAAACGCTTTATTAAAATATACCCCGTTCAGGTTTTCTAAACTATGCCTTTGAACAGGATTAGGCGCTGTTTTAGAAGAAAAATCACAAATAATAATAGGCTCTTTTAGATTGTGATAAAAACTTCTTAAAACTTTGCTCATCTATCCTCTTTTTAAAGCGATAAATGCTCTTTAAAGCATAAAATCGTCAGAATTTTTCTTAACATAAAAACCCAAACCAACGGATTTAAAGCTTGAATTTTCACTCTTTAAGGTAAAGTTTTCTTTATTTAACTCGTTCAATTTTTGTCTTAAGGTTTCATTTTCGGTCTTTGTTCTGATTAATTCAACCACAATTTCATCAAGACCATCCATTTTTTCATTTAAAACGCTTGAAATTCTGTCTACAATATTATTTTCAAGAGCTTCAACAGTTCTTACAAATTCATTTTTTGAAGAAGGTGCTAAAATACTAGATTCAGATGCCAAAACTGCCCCTTCATATTTTTGCGCTCTTTGTTTTACTCTTTGTAAGAAATTATTTTCTTTTGCATTATTAATATATTCTTTTTCCGTATTCATTTTCTTTACTGCTTCTTCTACTGCGCGCTTTTTTTCTTCCTGAAGCTCTTTTGTGTGTTTATACAGTTCTTTAACTTTCTTTAACACATCAATATCATCTTTAGAAAAATAAATATTTCCAAAACCGTCTTTTTTAGGCTTTAAACAAGCTTTTTGGCAAAGTGTGGAAACTTCTTTAGGGTTTGAATTTAATATTCTTAAAAGCTGCCCCGCAGTGATTATTTCTTCCATCTGAGTAATATCTTCTTGCTTCACTTTATTTTCCAATTTCTAAAATCCTACATCAATGCACGAAAATATGGGTATTTAAAGACAAATTTTATTTTCGATAACAACATTATAGATTAAATTTTTTAAAAAACTACAAGTTTATCTTTTATTTTTACAAAAGTTGTAATATTATAATGTAAGAGTTTAAAACCTTTTAGGATTAGGATATGCACACGGTTAAAAACGCCAAAAATGAGGCAAGAGGATATTTTATAACGTTTGAAGGGGCTGATGGCTGCGGAAAAACAACTCAAATTGAACTTATAAAAAAATATCTTGATGAAAAAAATATTGAAAACATTTTAACAAGAGAACCGGGAGGTTCTGATTTAGGGATTCATTTAAGAAAAATTTTACTCCACTATGAAAACCCTGTTTCAAACGTGGCAGAAACATTCCTTTATCTGGCAGACCGCGCACAACACATTGAATATAAAATAAAACCGGCGCTAAAAGAAGGTAAAGTTGTCTTATGCGACAGGCACACAGATTCAACTATAGCTTATCAGGGGTATGGAAGAAACCAGAGTATTGATGAAATTAAACACTTAAATTCAATTGCAACACAAGGGCTTGTGCCTCATTTAACAATTGTTTTTGATGTTGAAACAGAAATTGCCCAAAAAAGGCTAAAAGGTGAAAAAGACAGGCTTGAGGCTGAAGGTATTGAATTTCATAAAAAATTAAGAAAAGGGTATCTAGACATTGCTAAAAATGACCCGAAAAGAGTAAAGATAATTGACGCAAATCAAAGTATAGAGGAAGTTTTTACAGATACAAAAAAAGTGATTGAAGAATTATTAAACGGATAAAGATATGAAAAAGAGATTTTTAACAGTTTTACTTACAATATTTATGCTGCAAGCTGGAAATTTGGTTCAATCAAGCCCGGTGTGGAATCTTGAAACCGGAATAAACCTGGTTGCCATGCAAAAATATGATGAAGCGGCAAAATTTTTTGAAGGATATTTAAAAAGCAGCCCAAACGACTCAGATGCCTATTATTATTTGGGGCTTTGCTATAAAAATTTAAATAAAATGCAGCTTTCTTTAGAACACCTTCAAAAATCTTATGAATTAAGTAAAAATATTGAAAAAATAAGCGTTGCGCCACGATATACAGCAGATGACACAACAGAAGATGATTATCTTGATATGGCAAATATGTATTTTGATGCTTCAAATTACCCAAAAGCTCTTCAATACACTGATTTAATCTTAAACCTTAATCCAAATAGCATAAACGGTCTTTTATTAAAAACAAAAATTTATTATAAACAAAACAATATAAAACAAGCAAAAGTATACTTTAATAAAGCGCTTTTATTGGATAATTCACTTTTGCAATCTGTTTGGGCAAAAAATTTAAATATCGTTTCCCTTCCAAAGTATGATTTTGATTATTACAACACAAAGGGCTTAGAATATTATTATTCAGCAGATTGCAGCAATGCAATTAATTATTTTAATAAAGCGCTTGAAATAAACCCTAAAAATACAACTGCACTAAATAATATTGCTTTATGTTATATGAAGCTCAATCAGCTTGAAGAAGCTAAAAAAGCCTTGAATAAAGCAAAAAGAGCAGATGCTAATTTTAATTTAACCTATATCAATTTAGCAAAACTTGAAGCCTTAAAAGGTATGTTCTATAAAAAAGACACAAGCAAACAAAGAGAAAGATATTTAAAAAAAGCGCTTGAAGTTAACCCAAATAGTAAATACGCTTATTTAGAGCTTGGAAACTATTATCTTGAAAATAAAGAATTTAACCTTGCAAATAAAAACTTTAAAAACGCGGTTTTAATCGACGGTAATTTTTATGAAGCACTGATGGGGCTTGGCATGAGCTATGTCGAAGAAGGAAATTTATCAGACGGTATAAAAGCCTTAAGACGCGCTTCAATTGCAATTAAAAACGGCAGTAAAAACCCCGATATGCTCTATTATTTAGCCAAAATCTGCATCGCAAATGCAAACTTCTTAGAAGCTAAAGGATATTTGCTTGATGCCATAAAACAAACCGAAAACCCGAATTATTATTTTGAACTTGGGAAAATTTACTATCAGGAAGATGATCTTTCATCTGCTGAAAATGCCTTTAAAAAAGCAATGGAACTTGATTTGGAATTTGCCCTTGAAGCTGATATTTACAATTATTTTGGCCTTATTGAATATAAAAATTTTGACACAGAACGCGCCGTTACTATGTTTAAAAGGGCAGTTGACCTTGACCCGAACAGGGCAATGTATCTTTATAATTTAGCTCAGGCTTATAAAAGCCTTGGAAACAATAATGCTTACAGCAAGGAAATTAACGCCATTGCAAGCTTAAAACCCAAAACCGTGCAAGATTATCTTGATTTTTCAACAATTTATTATGATAAGAAAAATACAGCAACTGCAATTAAAATCTTAAATGACGGCATTTTAAAATATCCGGACGAAAGATGCCTTTATGAAGCAAAATTGAAACTTTTTAAGGCAACAAAAGACCCTAAGGGCATTAAAGAAACAGAAAACGCCATTAAATCCCGCTTTAAAAAACCAACAGTATAAAATTAAAAAGGTTTGAATTTTTTATTCAAACCTTTCAAATATTTTATCAATATTTTTCAGATATTTTTGATAGTTGAAACATTCTTCAATTTCGCTATCTGTTAAATGGCGGCGCATATTTTCTTTAAAATTACCGCCCGAATTACCATTATTAAAAGCATTAAGCGCCTCTTTTTGGGTAATTTCATACGCAGTTTCTCGTGTCATTCCTTTTTCAACCAATTTTAAAAGACAGCTTTGGGAAAATATTATATCGCCGTATTTACCTATGTTTTTTAGCATATTATCAGGTTTTACAACAAGGTTTTCGATTGTATTATTCAATCTTGTAAGCATATAATCCGCTAAAATAGTTGAATCAGGGAATATAACCCTCTCTACGCTTGAATGTGAAATATCTCTTTCATGCCAAAGCGTTATATTTTCAAGTGCTGCAATACTATTTGCCCTTAAAACCCGCGCAAGACCTGAAAGATTTTCAGATGCTATCGGGTTTTTCTTATGAGGCATAGCAGAAGAACCTTTCTGCCCCTTTTTAAACCCTTCCTCAACTTCAGCAACTTCCCACCTTTGAAGATGGCGGATTTCAACAGCTGCATTTTCTATAACACTTCCTAAAATAGAAAGTGCTGAAATATAAGCACTATGCACATCTCTTGCAATTACTTGGGTTGAAATTTTAGCAGGTTTTAATCCTAAAATTTCACAGGTAAGTTTCTCAACATCAGGTTCTACGTTTGAATAAGTCCCCACAGGCCCTGAAATCTGCCCTCTTAAAACATCATTCAAAGCATATTCAATGCGTTTTTTCGCCCGCTCAAACATATCGTACCAGTTTAAAAGCTTAAACCCGAATGTTATAACTTCAGCCCCGATGCCATGCGAGCGCCCTATGCACATTGTGTTTTTGTGTTTTATGGCAAGAGTTTTAATAGTGTTTAAAATTGTATCTAAATCTTTTAAAATAATTTCCGTAGCATCTTTTATTTGAAGTGCAAAAGCTGTATCGATTACATCAGAGCTTGTAAGCCCTTTATGGATATATCCAGAGTATTCTTTTCCTACATATTCATTCACACAGGTTAAAAACGCTATCACATCGTGGTTTACAGTCTTTTCAATTTCATCAATACGCTCTACATCAAAATTTGCTGTCTTTAAAATATGATTATATGCACATTCAGGAATTTCCCCAAGCCTGTAATAGGCTTCAACAACGGCAAGCTCAACCTTTAGATAATAGGAAAATTTACTATTTAAATCCCAAATTTTTGAAATCTCATCCCTTGAATATCTTGTTATCATATTTTAACCTTTGTACTTTATACACACGTTATTATATGATAAAAACCACACCTTATAAATATTTTTGTAAAATAAGCTTTTTTAAAGCTTTGGCGTTTACTGCATCTGGCTCTATTTCAAGCAATTTATCCAAATATTCTATAGCAGCATCATAATTTTCAAGTTTCTTTTGGGCGCAAGCCATAGCATAAAGTGCATCTATAAATTTATTATCTAGTTCAATCGCTTTTTCTAAATCACAAACGGCAGCTTTAATATCAGGGTTTTCAATATCTTTTCTTGAAAGAGTGATGTAGGCCTTATTATAATAAGCATCCGTCATTTTAGGGTTTAATTGCAGCGCCTTTGTATAATCAATCATCGCTTCATCATAATCCTGCATAGCTTGATATGCTACGCCGCGGTAAAAATAAGGAATTTCCCAATCATTTTTTAATTCTAATGATTTATTTATATGGTTAATCCCGCTTTCATATTTACCATCCTGTATGTCATAGATGCCGTTATCAAGATGCGTTTTATAAAGTTCTGTCATAATTTTCCTCTTTTTTTATTTTATTATAAAATAATCATAGGAAAATTGAGCATTAACAATTTGGGCAATAAAAAGAATGATATATATTTTAAGCATAATAATAATTTTAATGGCAGGGTTTTTCCTTGTGCCTGCTGCATTTAAAGCATTAATTTTTGGCGTACCGTTTATAAAAACTCTAAAATTAGGAAGCAGCAGCATTTTTAATGATATAAATTTTCTGATTGACCCGCTTTCAGGGTTTTTTATACTCATAATTTTAATAATGGGGCTTTTGGGGCTTATTTATTCAAAAGGATACTTAAAACCTTATATTGAAAAAGGTAAAAGCGTCACTTCACACTATATCTTTTTTGTCGGCTTAATCCTTTCTATGATTGGTGTTGTATCTTGTCAAAATGCCTTTTTCTTCCTCATTATTTGGGAAATTATGTCTTTAACATCATTTTTCTTATGTATTTTTGAAAACGATAAAAAGGAAGTATTGGATGCCGGGGTAAAATACCTTATTTTTATGCACATTTCCGTAATATTTTTAATAATTCCTTTTGCAATTTTATCAATCAAATCAGGAAGCTATGATTTCAACAGCTTTTCAAACGTTTTAAAAGGAAACGAAGGACTTAAAGATGTTATATTTACCCTGTTTTTCATAGGTTTCGGGATTAAAGCAGGTTTTGTTCCTTTTCATAACTGGCTTCCAAAAGCACACCCCATGGCGCCAAGCCACATAAGTGCTATTATGTCAGGCGTTATGATAAAAACAGGAATTTACGGTATTTTAAGGGTTTTAACCTTTGTTTATGAACCTACAAAATTTATGGCCTATTTTGTTTTAATAATATCCGTAATCTCGGCTTTATATGGCATTTTATACGCCATTTGCCAATCTGATATTAAAAAAATGCTTGCCTATTCATCCATTGAAAATATAGGAATAATAGGGATAGGGCTTGGAACAGGGCTTTTAGGAATTGTACACAACCAGCCTATGGTAGCACTTTTAGGGTTTATGGGCGCAATATTCCATATCTTAAACCATTCAATATTTAAAAATCTTCTGTTTTTCGGAGCAGGGGCAGTGTATTTAAAAACACACACCAAAGATATGGAACTTTTAGGCGGGTTGATTAAAAAAATGCCAAAATGCGCTGTGCTGTTTTTAATAGGTTCTGTCGCAATTTGTGCGCTGCCTCCTTTAAACGGCTTTATTAGTGAGTTTTTAATATATTTTGGTATCTTAAAAGGGCTTTCAATTAATAGTTTCTTTAATTTCCTTGTTTTGATTTCAACATTTTCAAGCCTTGCCCTTGTTGGTACAATGGCGCTTCTATGCTTTACAAAAGCTTTCAGCATAACATTCTTAGGACACCCTAGAAGCGAAGCTGCACAAAACGTTCAAAAAGATGCTCCGATATCAATTATTTTTCCTATGGGTATTTTAGCCTTATTTGCCTTATTTATAGGGCTTTTCCCAGGGTTTATGTTTGAAATATTAATACCTGTTATTGAACCTTTTATGGATTTAAGCGTGATTACAAGCGTTAAAGAACCACTCGATATGCTTCAAACAATATCATACACATCATTTGCCATAATAGGGATAGTTATTTTACTTGCCATAATAAGGTTTAGTCTTTCAAAAAGCGTGAAAAAAGCGCCCACCTGGGGCTGCGGCTATGATAAAACTTTAACAAGAGCGCAATATACAGGCTCATCCTACGTTAGCCCGTTTTTATCTATGTTAAAACCTTTATTTAAAAATGTTTATGACATTGAAAAACCTAAAAAACTTTTCCCCTCTTCTGCTCACTTTGCAATGGAGGTTGAAGACATTGAAGAAGCTTACGTTATAAACCCTCTGTTGAAATTTGACGAATGGTTTTTATCAAAATTTGAAAAGCTGCAAAACGGCAACCTGCAGGATTATTTAAAATACGGTCTTGTTTTTCTTATTATTGCAATTATCGGAGGGTTTTTAATATGATGGTTTTATTAAACATATTGATAGTTTTAATCCTTCCTTTTTTGATGATAGGAATAATCAGAAAAACTAAAGCTTTTTGGGGCGGAAGATATGGAGCATCTATATTTCAGCCTTTATACGATTTTATAAAACTTATAAAAAAAGATTATGTGATAAGTGATACAACATCGTTCCTGTTTAAAATTGCACCCTTGATATCATTCACAACAGTGCTGATAGCGGCAGTTTTTGTCCCATTGATTACAGGAAATGCAATTATAAATATCCAATCAGGGCTTATCATTTTTGCATATCTGCTTGCATTAAATAAATTTTTCAGCCTGCTTGGCGCTATGGATACAGGCTCAAGCTTTGAAGGAATGGGTGCCTCCCGTGAAGCCTGCTTTACAACAATAGTTGAACCTGCATTTTTTATGATAATAGCATCTGCTATGGCACTGAGCGGAAATTTTACATTTGATGCGTTATCAAAAATAGGTGAAAATTCAGGAAGCTACGGGGCTTTGATAATAATTTTTGCAACGCTTGCCCTGTTTTTAATGGTTTTAATTGAAGGCTGCAGAGTTCCCGTAGATGACCCTGCAACTCATTTAGAACTTACAATGATACATGAAGTTATGATTTTAGACAATTCAGGTCCTGATTTAGCTCTAATTACCTGGGCTTCGGGGATTAAAATGCTTTTAATAACATCTTTAATTGCAAAAATCATTATCCCTGTAGGTTCTCCGTTTTATGCACTTTATTATTTGCTTACAATATTTGTTGTATCAGTAATTATAGGTACGATTGAATCAAGTATGGCGCGCATCAGGATGTCTCATATATTTGAATTTATTTTTATAATGACATCTTTTGCGCTTGTTGTTATGTCGCTCACTGTTGCAAGGGTTTTTGGAGGATAAAGTTTTGGAAAACGGTTTTATTATTCTTTTTGGTCTTTCAATGTTATACCTTGCATCCACTTCAAGGATAATTTCACATATCAGAATTCTTGTAATGCAGGGGATTTTACTGTTTTTAATATGTATTTTAGGGCATAAAAGCACACCTTTGTTAGATATCGCCTTTTTAATCATTGAAACTCTTGTTGTAAAATCTATTGTTATCCCCTGGTTTTTATACAGAGTTTTAAAGAAAACCGGCGCAAACAGGGATGAGGCTGCTAATATTCCGCATTTTTACTGCCTTGTAATTTCAAGCGTTATACTTTTAGCAGGCTTTTTAGCTTCAAACTGTATGATAGGAATGAAAAACATTGCCCCGCTTTATTTTGGAATATCCGTAAGTGTCATTGTGATTAGCCTTTGGCTCATCACCATCAAACACAAAATTGTATCAAACGTTATAGAATTTATCACAATGGAAAACGGGATTTTTCTTCTCTCCCTTTCCGTTGCAGGGGAAATGCCGGTTTTAGTTAATCTTGGGGTACTTCTGGATGTATTTATTGCAGTATACATTTTAGGGCTTTTTGTAAGAAAGATAAATAAAGAATTTAAAGACCTTGAAGTGTCACATTTATCTGAATTAAAGGACTATGAATAGATGATGGGTTTAATTTTAATATTTCCGATAGTTTTAGGGGTTTTGATGCTTTTAATAAGGCGCCCTCTTTTTAGCAAATTTTTATTAAATATTTACGCACTTACACACTTTATAGTGTCGTCTTATCTTGTATTTTTTAACGACAAAGCTGCTCAGGGAAGCTATTTTGCACTTGATAATGTAAATAAAATTTTCCTTATTGTATTATCATTTGTCTTTTTAATGGCAACTATTTATAACAACGGTTATTCAAGGCATTTAAATGTTTCAAACAAAAAATTAAACCATTATTTTATAATGATTATGGCATTTGTATGGGCAATGAGCGGAGCCATTTTAAGCACAGATTTAGGTATAGCCTGGGTTTTAGTTGAAGGAACAACCCTTACAAGCGCATATTTAATTTATTTCAACAGAACAAAAAGCTCAATCGAGGCAGCCTGGAAATATGTTTTCATCTGTTCAATAGGTATCGCTCTTGCCTTTATCGGGATAATATTTTTAAACATATCTTCAGACAATCTCAACACCTTAAATTTCTCTGAACTCCTTCAAAACGCAAAAGAAGGCGGGTTTAACCATTTCTGGTTAAAATTAAGCTTTATTTTTATATTGTTCGGGTTTGGAACAAAAATGGGTCTGGCTCCGGCACATTTCTGGCTGCCCGATGCACATTCTGAATCTCCTTCGCCCGTTTCTGCGCTTTTATCCGCTACCCTTTTAAATTCGGCTTATCTTGTAATTTTAAGGGTGTTTAATATTTTATCCGCAGCGGGAAACAGCACCTACGGCAGGATAATGCTTATTGTTATGGGCTTTTTATCCTTATTTGTAACGGCGGTTTTTCTGTATCATATTAAAAATTATAAAAGAATGCTCGCTTATTCATCCATAGAAAATATGGGCATATTAAGCATAGGAACAGCACTTTTGGGGATGGCGCATTATGCCGTTATCCTGCATTTAATAGGCCATTCTTTAGCAAAAGCATCATTTTTCCTCACATCCGGAAATGTTTTGGAACTTTATGAAACAAAAAGGATAAAACACATTGCAGGTTTAATGAATGCCGATAAAAAAACAGGCTGGCTCTGGATTTTATCATTGCTTGGAATTTGCGCCTTCCCGACATCTATTTTATTTATAAGCGAGTTTTTAATTATAAAAACAATGTTAACAGACGGTCATTACCTGATGTGCGCTGCATTTGTAATACTTTTAACCGTAATTTTATACGGAATGGCACATGTGGTTTTAAAAATGACATTTGGAAAAGCAGGCGGAGAAAAGCTTGAAATGGTAAATAAAAATAAAAGCAAAATAACCCCTTCAATGTATATTCCGCAGGTTATAATGCTAACTGTTGTATTTATTTTAGGAATTTATATACCACCTTTTCTGAATAATGTTATAAAAGCAGCACTGCAAGGATTTTAGGATAATAATATGAATTGGGATAACACAAACTGGCTTCGGGTAAAAAATTGCGAAAAAGTAAACTTAAACGATATACAGGCTTTGGATATTGACGATTTAAGATGTGAAATTATAAGTATGTGTAACGTTAAAGGATTACGTCCTGTCGGCTTCTTCGGTAAAGACTGGGGAATGGGACAGGTAAAACTTTTTGTTATCCTTGGAGACGATAATAAAAATAATTCAGACGGAGAATTTTATGTAACTTCTTCCCTTTTTAAAGCAGGAATTAAAAGCTACGAATGCATTACAAACGAAGTTCCTTCTTTTTATAATTTTGAACGCGAATTTTTTGAAGAATTTAAGATTAAACCTCTTAATCACCCCTGGCTAAAGCCTTTACGGCAAAATCAAAAAGATTATCCTTTCTTTAAAATGGAAGGGGAAGATATCCACGAAGTTGCAGTAGGGCCAATCCATGCAGGAATTATTGAACCCGGGCATTTCAGGTTTATGTGCAACGGGGAAAACGTTTATCATCTTGAAATTGCTCTTGGCTATCAGCATAAAGGAGTTGAAAAACTTATGGTTAAAGCTCCTTCAAACCAGCTTATAGAATCTGTTGCAGGAGATAGTGTTATAGCGTACAGCTTGGCTTATTCTAATTTAATGGAATCAATGAAAGGAATTTCGGTTTCAAATAAAGCACAATTAATAAGGCTTTTGGCGCTTGAAATGGAGCGAGCTGCAATTCATATAGGAGATTTAGGCGCAATATCAGGCGATATTGCATATCTTATGGGAGCATCTGTCTTTGGAGCGACAAGAACACTTGTAATAAACACTATGCTTGAATTTTCAGGAAGCAGATTTGGCAGAGGGTTAATAACCCTTGGCGGAGTGAATTTTGATATTGATGAAGCTAAAGCGCAAAGAGCGTTGAACACTCTTGATAAAGTCGAAATTGATGTTTCAAGGATGGTAAAAACCATGCTGAAAAATTCAACCGTTATGTCAAGGCTTGAAAAAACAGGAACGATAAGCAAAGAGCGCGCGCAAGAATCAGGGCTTGTAGGTATGGCAGCAAGAGCATCGGGGGTTAATCTTGATACAAGGTTTGATTACCCGAATAAATGGATAAAAGAACTCGGCCTTAAAAAATGCAATTTTGAAGGCACAGGCGATGTAAATTCAAGGTTTAGATTAAGGTATGAAGAAATTATCCAATCAATTTCTACGATAAGAAAAATCTTTGAAAAGCTTAAAAGTTTTAAAAATGAACCTGTAAATTCAGGATATGAAGTTTTAAACAAAGAAAATTCAAAAGATGCTTTTATAATATCTGCAACAGAAGGCTGGAGAGGAGAAATCATCCATATAGCATTGAGCGATAATAAGGGAAATTTAACAAGATATAAAATTAAAGACCCTTCTTTCAATAATTGGTATGGTTTGGCGCTTGCTGTAAGGAACAACGGAGTTTCTGATTTTCCTTTGTGCAACAAAAGCTTTAACCTCTCATACTCAGGGTTTGACCTATAAAATTTAAGGATTTAAAAAATGTTTGATACGCTAAAATCAAGAATATTCCAAGGGGAACAATTTATAAAAGATATTCAAAATGCACCGATGAGGGAGCAATTTCGCGGCTTACCCGTTTTAAAGAGTACAAACTGCGACAGTTGCAAAAAATGCCTTGATGTTTGCCCGACAGGCGCTTTGAATATTAATCCTTTAAGCATCGATATGGGCAAATGTACATTTTGCGGAATGTGCAGAAACGTTTGTGACAGAAATGCAATTAATTTTTCCAATTTTTATAAACTTGCTTCAACCTCTAAAGAAAACCTTATCATCAACGACAGAACAACAAAAGAAATCTTTTATAAAACGGCAATTGAGGTTAGAAAAGAGATAACTTCAATGTTTTCAAAATCCTTAAAATTAAGACAGGTGTCTGCTGGCGGCTGCAATGGCTGTGAAATGGAATTAAACGCAACTTCAAACGTTAATTTTGATATGGGAAGATTTGGTATAGATTTTGTGGCCTCACCCCGCCATGCAGACGGCATTGTAATAACAGGCCCAATCACAAAAAATATGGCCTACGCTCTTGAAGACTGTTATAAGGCAACCCCTGACCCGAAGATTGTTATTCTGTGCGGAACCTGCGCAATTTCAGGCGGCGTATATCAAAATTCAGATGAAACAGATAGAAACTTCTTAGGAAAATATAAAATAGATTTATACATCCCGGGATGCCCTGTCCATCCTTTAACATTCATAAACGGAATTTTAGATTTTATCAAAAGTTTGAAATAAGTTTTGGATACATATTTTCAAAGTTAAATTTTAAATCAAAACTCCTGTTTCCTCTTGCAGTCCAAAATATAATCTACCAAAGTGGATTTGTTTTATTGTTTCTTTTAAAACAGGAAATTCAATATCTTTTAAAATATACCCGCTAACCCCCAAAGTTGCTGCATAATACATCATCTCTTCATCTTCAACAGTACTTAAGATGATTATTTTTGTATCAGGATATTTTGATTTAATTTTTTTTATAAATTCAAAAGTATCTTTATACGGAAGTCTTAAATCCGTTAAAATCACATCAGCAGGATCATTATAAAATGCTTTTAAGCACTCTTTTTCTTCTCCGAATTCTCCTTTTATATCAAACTCATCTGATAAATTGTGTTTGTATAAATTGCGCACTAAATTATAGCTTTCAATTATATAAATTGAAATTCTCTTATCCATATTAATCTCGTCCCTTTAATGATAAAGTAACCTTTTAATAAAATGAAATTACAATAATTGCACTAAAAAATATACGCCCCAATCAGGTAATTTTTGCCGGGTCAAAAATATTTTTTACAGGTTTTAAACTTTAGAGAAAGATTTAAAAATGAATATCACACCTTTTAGATTTAATCCTTTAAACACTACATTTAAAAATACACAAACCCGAAACAATCATAAAACCATATATAGCAATATTTATGATACGATAACTTTTACCCGAAATTCAAAAGATATATCTGAAATTTCAAAAAAGCACAACACCCCTGTGAAAATAGTATTTACGGATATTGATGGCACAATTGCAGATAAAGGCGTAGTACCAAAATCTGCGAAAGAAGCTCTTTTTGAACTTAAAAAAGAGGGTATACCTATTGTCATTACAACAGGAAGAGTGTTTGCAGGTGCTAAGAAAAAAATTAAACAGATGGGACTAAACCTCTCTGATAAAGATTTTGTCATAACACAGCAGGGTACAGTTATCAGAAACGGAAACGGAGAAATTTTATACAAAAAAACAATTGAACTTGAAGATGCTCTTGCTGTAATCCGGACTGCGGAAAATTATACAAAAGATACAAAGGATAGAAATTTTAACCTAATTGTTTATATTGATGGCATACCTTATATAAAAACAAATGATAAATCTATAGGCATCCTTGAAGCCCTATATAGAACAGATTCCTTTTATGAGCTTATACAACAAAAGGGGCTGCCTACAAAAATGATTTTATATAAAAAGGACTCAAAAAAACCTTCAGATATGAATGAAATGAAAGAATATTTTCAAAAAGCACTTGAAGGACATAATTTAAACCTTTTTGTAACTAAAGAAGATTTTTGCGAAATTACAAACGGAGAAACTTCAAAGGGGGCTGCAGCTTCAAAAGTAGCGCAGATTACAGGTGTTGGCCTTGAAAATGCAGCTTGCCTTGGAGATGCAGAGAACGACTTAGCATTAATGGAAATTATAAATGAAGCAGGCGGAGTTTCAATTGCAATGGGAAATGCCCAAACATCAGTTAAAGATATGGCAAAATTTATAACCGGAAAAGTAAGCGAAGATGGTTATAAAAATGCTATAGAAGCCATACTGGAAAATAACAGCCGTTTGGGATAGAAAGATTTATTTGCTATAGTAGAATTATTATAAATTTTAAGGATTTTAAAAATGGAATTTTCTATAAGGCAGATGAAAGAAAAAGATAGAGAATGCGTGCTTTCAATGATGGAAGAATTTTATAATTCAGATGCTGTTCTTACAAACGGAAGCAGAGAAATTTTTGAAAATGATTTTAACAACTGCATTAACGGTTGCCCGTATTTAGAAGGATATATTTTTGAAAATGGCGGAATAATTTTAGGATATGGTATGATTGCAAAAAGTTTTTCAACAGAATTTGGAAAAATTTGCATCTGGTTTGAAGATTTGTATTTAAAACCCGAATTTAGAGGAAATGGTATCGTTCCAAAATTTATGCAATTTGTTGAAAAAAAGCATAACGATGCAGTTTTCCGTCTTGAAGTAGAAGAAAAAAACACCCATGCCTGTTACACTTATAAAAAATTCGGCTTTAAACCCCTCCCCTATCTGGAGATGATTAAAAGGTAATACCACTTATTCATCATTTTTAGGATTTTTAAAAAGCATCTTTGAAATAAATGTTAAAACTGCAGCACCTATGCAAACTTCAAAAGGAAAAACCAAAAGTAAATTTTTATCTAAAATTACGGGTATTAAAAGTATGGCTCCTGCAGGTGGAAAATTTATTTTTATTCTGTTTAATGTTATAAATAAAATAATGCAGGCGGTTAAAACTGTTATATAAAGCGGAAAATCAAAATATACATTTAAAATAAACCTGAAAAAACAGCCCGTAAATGCAGCAAATGTCATCAAACCGATGATATAGAAAGGCTTTTTTCTTGCTTTGCTATTTGGATTTGCAAATTCTGTGAACATAACAATTAAGGGTGGTGCAAGAAAATAAATTTGATGCGCTTTAAAAGGAAATAAAGCAATTAATGCAAACACTAAAAGTAATTTCAGCCATTTTATAACCTGTAATTTTATATTAAATTCTAAAGGAACAAAATTATTCAAAGGACGCAGATGGAATCTTTCCATAAGCCATTGGACAATTATTATCATAAGCGCCATAACAGTCACAGAAATTGGGTATACCCAGCTTTTTGTGCCTAAATAAACAGGTAAAATGCAAGCTGAAATTATTGGAATAAAATTGGTTTTTAAAAGGGTTAAAATAAAACCCGTGAAGGCAAAACACAAACAAACCTGAAATATTAAAGGAATTTGAACATATCTTACAACCAAAACCCCAAACAAAGATGCAATTGACATAAGAAAAAATATTCGTCTTTTATTTGTCATCCAGGGCTGTTGCTCTGATATCCAGGCACCAATTGTAAGCGCACAGATTTCAGGGAAAATTATTTCTTTTTCACCGCTTAATTCTGCAATGAAAACCATTGCAAAGGCCATCAATATACCAAATATCGAACGTTCTATACGAATTGTTTTTAAAAGCCCTGTATTCATAGGATTATGCTAAAACAAGAAAAATTAATATTCAAGAACTCTTTAATATTATAACATTTGCCATCTTATTGCCTAAGCAAATAATTTAAAACCTCATCAACATGGCCTTTTACTTTAACTTTTCTCCACTCTTTTTCAATATTGCCGTTTTTGTCAAGAACAAAGGTTGAACGTTCAATTCCCATATATTTTCTGCCATACATTGATTTTTCTTTCCAAACTCCATACTTTTCAGAAAGAAGATGTTCTGTATCAGAAAGCAGAATGAAATTCAAACTTTGTTTTTCTTTAAAAGATTGATGACTTTTTATGCTATCAGGACTCACACCTACAACTTCTACATATTTTGTTAAACGGTTGATATTATCACGAAAATCGCAGGCTTCCTGTGTACAGCCTGCAGTATTATCTTTCGGATAAAAATATAAAATTACTCTTTGCCCATTAAAATCATTAAGTTCAAATTCTTTTTCATTTCCGTCTTTATCAAGTCCTAATAATTTCATATTTTATTCTTCCTCATTAAAGAAATCTTCATCAAGTTTTTTTATTTCAATTTTAGTTTTTAATTGCACACCAATATTATGTTTAATCATAAGACGGGTCAACTCTTGTCCGTCAATCAATCTTATAACTTTCCCTTGAATAGAATTAGCTTTTTTCTTTGCTCTTTCATCAAAGAAACTTGTTGTTATAAAAACACCTTTACGAACAGTAGAGCAGCCAAGAGCGCCAGCAAAATTTTGCATTTCTTTTTCATTTACTTTGTTATCAGCATACCTTTTCGCTTGAAGATAAATTTTTTCTAATCCAAGTTCATCTTCATCAATGATACCGTCAATTCCGCCATCATGGCTTAATTTTGTCATAGAACCAACACCATAATTCATTTTTTCCATTAAAATTATAACTATTTGTTCAAACCTAACCGGGTCAACATGTTTAAGTTTATCTAACAGCTCAATTTGCAAATTGTTAAAATATTGTTCTTGTGCATTTGCAAGCATTTCATCTGGGGTTTGTTCTTTTTCTTCAACAATTGCTTCGTTGTTTTGCTGATTCTTCTTATTGTCTATATTTGAAAAATCAACAAACTGAGGAAATTTTTTAAGATAGGCAACGTTTATTTTATTTTTTGTGCTATTTTCTTTTAGCCCAATTTCGCTAATTTTGTAATAACCTCTACAAGGTCTATCAAGCAAACCGGCTCTAAATAAATAATAAACGGCCCAACTTACGCGATTTCTTAAAATTGTTTCAAGATTGCTGGGTATTTTTTTATTTCTATCTTCTTCTGAAAGATTAAATTCATCAGCAACACGTTCTTCAATGTCTCTAGGTTTTATTTTATCTGCACTTGAAGCATAGATATTTAAAACGGTATTCATCATCTCTTGAAAATCAGGTATTGCCATTCTTAACTCCTTTTTCTTTAGAATAGCATTAAATGATAAACATCACAAATTGAAACTTAAAATTCTTGCAACAAATTTGCAACAAGAGAGGGGAATTGGTGAAAAAATAATTTAAAAATCAAAAGATTTTAAAATTATAGAATAGCTGAAAGGCATTAAAAAAGAGCCTTTTAGGCTCTTTGATTAAATTTTGGAGGATAGGAGGCTCGAACTCCTGACCCCCTGCGTGCAAAGCAGGTGCTCTACCAACTGAGCTAATCCCCCATAAGGATTGGGTGTTTACGCTAATTAATACTACCAAACACATAAAAAAATATCAAGTCTTTTTTTAAATTTTTTCTACAAAAAATAAAATTTTACAAAATACCCTAAAATATGTTATGCTCATTTCTAGTAAATGCTGAATTAATTAAACTTTTTGGATTAAACTATGGAAGAAATTTTAAACTTGGAAAGGCCTCGCCTTTTAAAAGAGCTTGCAATGCTCTGGCAGAATGATTTCAATAAAAATAAAGAATTTTACACAGAAAAACTTATCCCAATGGTAATTTTAGGAGATTTTTCAAAAATTACAATACAGGAAAAGAAAATAATCACTGAAATCCAAAAAAACCTTAAAAAAGAAGAGTGGCAAAACCTTGAAAATCTTCTATTAAAAGAATTCAGCATATTAGAAAGCGAAACCAATAGCAAAGAAATCTTAAAAAAGGCCGAAAATTATATTAAAAATGATAAATTTATAGAATATGAAGCTTTATTCAAAAAAAATCAAACTGCCCTAAAAAGGTTTGAAGGTTTATATGAAGAGCATCTTAGAAAATATATTAAAAATTTAAAAAATAATGTTGCTAAATTAAGCACCAAAAATTTTCAAAACGCTGTTTCTCATTTTTATAAAGAAATAAAAAACCTGCCTGAAAGAAAGAGGGTAGCTTTGGGGCTTTTTGTTGAAGAAGTTGAAAATTTAATAAACATTCTGAAAAAACATGATTTTAAAGATGCTGATGAATTTTTCCTTGAAAAAAAGCTTATGGATTTTGAATTCTATGAAGATTTAAAGAAAAATTATGTGCTTGAATATTTTAAAGATAAAAATATAGATGCACAAAAAGCTCTCGCTATTGCATCTGTTAGAGAAAATATTTTATTAAAAGCAAGAGCGGGAAGCGGAAAAACAAGCACTATCTGCCTCAAAACCCTTTTGCTAAATGAAAAATATAATATTAAACCTGAAGAAATCCTTATTTTGGCCTTCAACAAAGATGCTAAATCAAAAATTCGGGAAGATTTATATAAAAAATACGGTTTTCAAAAAGATAATTTTCAAAACGCAAAAACTTTCCACAGTTTTGCAAAAAGCATATACAATGATAAAAAAATTATAGAAAAAACCAAAAAGAAAGAGCTTATAAAACATGCAATAGAGAATGTTTTAGAAAATGAGGATTACAAAAAAGATTTTTACAGATTTTACAAAACCGCCCTTAATATCCCGATAAAAAAGGAAATAAACATTGAAGACAGTTCAAAAATTACATTTTTAAAAGATTTATCCCAAATAACCTTGAAAGGTGAAATTGTAAAATCATTTGGCGAAAAATACATTGCAGATTTTTTATTTGAGCATGGTATAGATTATGAATATGAAAAAAGCATAACTTTTTCCAAAAATGAAAAAGAGACGCTGAATATAGATGACGGTTGGAATGTTTACAGGCCTGATTTTTATATCACTCAAGGCGGAAAAGAATTTTATCTTGAACACTGGGGGGTGGATGAAAATGCCCTTGCACCTAATTATTTCGGGGGAAAAGGCGTTATTAACGATGTTTCAAAATATATTAAAAATATGCACATAAAAAGAAGATATTTTAAAAAGAAGGGTATTCCTTTAATTGAGACCTGGGCAAAAGATTCTCAAATCAGAGAAAATTTTGAAATTACACTTTCTAAAACCTTAAAAAAATTCGGGATTAAATTCAAAAAACAAAATGAAGAAGAACTTTTTTATAAAATCAAAGAATTAAATTTTAAAAGTTTTTATAAAACAATTGAAAGTTTTATTTCAACTGTTAAAAAATCAAAATTTGATAATAATTTTATAGAAAAAAAACTTGAAGATAAAAATATTTCAAAAAGAACAAAAATATTCTTGAAAACAGGATATGAAATTTATCTTGAATATCAAAGACTTTTGGAAAAGGAAAACTGGATAGATTTTGACGATTTAATAAAAAATGCTTGTGCAAAAATTTTTCAATCCAAAGGGGAATGTGAATTTGAATATGAAAATGAAAAAATAAAAATAAGCAGCCTTAAATATATATTAATAGATGAATATCAGGATTTTTCAAAACTCTTTTTTGATTTAATTTTAGCCATAAAATGTTTTAATAATGAAGTTAAAATCTTTGCAACCGGAGATGATTTTCAAGCTATAAACGGCTTTGCAGGTTCAAATTTATATTATTTTTCAAATTTTAAAACACTTTTCAATAATTCTGAAATCTATACCCTTACAAACAATTACCGTTCTTATAAAAAAATAATTGATACATCAAACACGTTTATGTCCCAAAATGGCTTTTGCAGCGCCCCTTCAAAACCTGTTAAAAAAGGGGAAGGAGAGGTTTTAAAAATAAATACGGATAAAACCTTTATAAATAAAGATAATCCTTCTGATTTAGTCTATTCTTTCAAAAAAGATAAAAGCAAAATAAAGGCAAAACACTTAAAAACCATTCACAGACTAATAAGGCTTAATCCCGATAAAAGTTTTTTAATTTTATCAAGACTTAACAAAATCTCAGGCTCCAACCTGGATGTTTTTTCATACAAACTCTTAAGGATGAGAACTGTTGATAAAAATAAAATAAGGATTATGACTATACATAAATCAAAAGGCTTAGAAGCCGACATCGTGATTATTCTAAGAACAATCAACGGTGTTATCCCCTTTATTCATCCTGATTATGAGATTATGAGCGCATTAAATAAAAGTTTTAGGGAAATTCTGGATGAAGAACGGCGGCTTTTTTATGTAGCACTCACCCGCGCAAAAGAAAAAGCTTTTATTTTAACGGAAAACAAACTTGAAAGTGTTTATTTAAAAGAATTAAACCTAAAAGAAATAAACTTTAGACATTTAAACTTTGAAGATGACTAAACATAGGATTTTCTAAAGTACAACCGCAGCTTCTTTTTGTATTTTTGGTAAAGAAAATCCGATTTTATTTCTATTATCTACAAAGCTTTGTGCAATTATCTTACCGTTATGGGCAGAAATTATTCTTTCAGACAAATAAAGCCCAAGCCCTGTGCCTGTTTTATTAAATTTTGTGCAGGTGCTGCCTGAAACATATTTATCAAAAATACGGTTTATTGCATCTTTTGACATATACGGGCTTTGATTTAAAGTATAAAATAAAAGCTCGTTTTCATTATCTTCAAGAATAATCTCAATCTCGGTGCCATTAAAAGCGTAAGAAACGGCATTTGAAATCATATTTATTATAACTCTTTTTAATTGCGCTCTATCGCCTTGTGCTTCAAGGTTTTCGAAATTAAAACGTGTTATAAATTTCAGATTTTTATCAACAGTTAACGAACTTAGCTCAAAACAACACTCTTTAACAAGTTCAACTAAATTAAAATCTTCTTTGGTTAAATTCATCTTGCCATTTTCAAATTTATAAGTGCTTAAAACGTAAGATATCATCTGCTGCATATATTTGCACGATTTTAATATCTGGTTTAACATCTCTTTTTGCATTAAAGAAGTTTTACCAAAAGCATCATCAAGCAAAAGTTCTATCATTCTTATCTGCGCCAAAGTAGGAGTTTTGAGGTCATGAGTTAATGTTGCAACAAAAGATTCTTTTTGCTCCTTAATTCTTGTTTCAAAAGTAACATCTCTTCCAATCGAAACTATTCCGGTTAAACAATCATCTGTCATAACAGGATTTGAAACAAATTCAAAAACTGAATTTTCATCAATTTCAAGTCTGTATTTTACTGCCTGCAGTGTTTTTATAACTTTCATATCACTCGTATGTACAATATTTGCAATATCTGAAGGCAAAATATCATAAACTGTTTTTCCCAAAATATCGCTGTTCTTTAAAGTATTTGGAAATTTCATATCAAGATTTGATGAAACGTATTTCAAATCAGCGTTTTTGTATACAACAACATCACAACACTGCCTAAATAGCATATCAAGCATTTCTTCAGACATAATTTTTCACCCTTTAATTAATTTTACTTAAACATCTCGGATTTTACTGCCAAAACTGCAGCTTGTACTCTATCTTTAACAGATAGCTTGCTCAAAATATTTCCAACATGAGCTTTTGCTGTATTGGTACTCACCATCATTATTTCACCTATTTCAACATTAGATTTACCTTCTGAAATTAATTTCAAAACTTCATATTCTCTTTCGGTGAGTAAAGATTTAATATCCTTCTTATCATATAAATTATCGAAATCAGTTGATTTTGGCTTTGGAATAACTGATTTTGTAACATCCGCTATTTGAGGGTCAAACCATAATGCCCCGAAATTTACGGCTCTTATAATTTTCTTTAAAGTATCGAGTTCTAAATCTTTAAGTACATAACCGGATGCACCCGATGCCACACAAGCTAAAACTTCATCTTCGTTTTCATGTGAAGTTAAAACTACCACTTTTGTTTCCGGGTATTTTTCATTGATAATTCTCGTTGCCTCGATTCCGTTCATAAAAGGCAGACCTAAATCCATAAGAACAATATCGGCTTGCTTTTTGGCCATAGCTTCCAAACATTCTTCCGCTGTTTCAAAATCCCCCAATAGTTCAAAGTCCTCAGTACTTCCCAAGATATGCCTGTACGACGCTCTTGTTAAAAAGTAGTCTTCTACAACATAAATTGTAATTTTGTCCATAGTTAATTTTCCAACCTTCTTTTCCTTAAGTATCTTACAATTGATTTTCATATTCGAATGTAAATTTTAATCTACATAAGAAAATATATCAAGAAAGAATAATCTTAATACTACCCGAACGGGTAATTTATTTTCTTTACATAAAAAAACGGTATGTTAAAATATTTGCTAATGAGATTAATTTTTTTACAAAATTTTATAGATGTTCTTCGAGGCAAAAAAGTATATGCAAAATTTTTAAAGAAAAAATATGATGCAGTTTTTTCTTTAGGAAATAATTGCGAAACTTGTATAAGGCTCCGGGACGATTTTCTTGGAGCAGATTTTGAATCATTCTTATTTAATTGGACTGCAATTCTTGACAGGGATAAATTTATTGAGCTTCTCGGAACAGGGGGCAAAAAACTTCTTTGTGATAATTTTGAATATACAAATTCAAACGATATGCTCTATGCAAAATATTTTAAAATAGGCATACATTCAAGATATAAAAAAGAGGAATTAGCTGATAATTTAAAACTTCAAAAAGAAGCTGTCGATGAAATCAAAAGCAGATTAAATCATTTGGCAGAAAAAACTGAGATTTTGTTCAATTCAAATAAAAGTATATTGTTTGTTGCAAAAGTTTTGCATAAGGACTTTGAGGATGATTGTAATTATATAAAAAATCTATACAACATTATTCTAAAAAACATTACATATTCCGATAAAAGAAATTTTAAATTACTTTGCATAGTTCAAAAATACGATTATGACGATAAAAAATTTAAAAAACTTTGTCTAAAGTTTAAAAACTTTCAAAAAAACAGACTGGAAATTAAGAGAGTTAAAAAATTTGCAAATCTGGGCATGAAAAAAGGCGACAGATACGGTTGGGTTAAAATTTTAAAAAAAGAAATTTTCGTATAGAGATTTTGGTTTTTTAAACTCTGTTTTTATGATAAAATTTTGTTAAATTTATTTATTTTATAACAAAGTATGAAAAAGGAGAAAATGCTGCTATGACGAATGAAAAGCGTGTATGGCTTTTTCGTAAAGGAAATGCTCAAATGAGAAATCTTCTTGGCGGAAAAGGTGCAAACCTTGCAGAAATGACAAATGCAGGGCTTCCCGTTCCCCCGGGATTAACTATAACAACAGAAACCTGCATGGACTATATTAATAACGGAAACAAAATACCATCAGGACTTATGGATGAAGTAAGAAAAGCTTTAGCCGATGTTGAAAGCCAAACAGGTAAAAAATTCGGCGACAGCCAAAACCCGCTTTTGGTTTCCGTACGTTCAGGCGCAAGGCTTTCTATGCCAGGTATGATGGAAACTATTTTAAACCTCGGCTTAAATGACGAAACCGTTGAAGCTATGGTTAAATTAACAAACAACCCGCGTTTTTGCTATGACAGCTACAGAAGATTTTTAACAATGTTCGGCTCAGTTGCTTGGGATATGGATAGACAAAAATATTTTGAATCTGAAGTTGAAAAAGTAAAAGAAAAAGAAGGCGTTAAGGAAGATACCCAAATTTCAGCAGAAGGCTGGAAATCTTTAATCCCTGTGTATAAAAATGTTATCAAAGAAGTAACAGGAAAAGAATTCCCCCAAGACCCTTACATTCAGCTTCAGGAAGCAATTGAAGCCGTATTTAGAAGCTGGAATATTCCAAGAGCCGTTGCATATAGAAATATGAACAAAATTGACCATAACTTTGGAACTGCAGTAAACGTTCAAACAATGGTATTTGGTAATATGGGTGATGATTGCGCTACAGGCGTTTCATTTACAAGAAACCCTGCAACCGGCGAAAATACATTCTATGGTGAATATTTAACAAACGCTCAAGGAGAAGATGTTGTTGCAGGTATAAGAACTCCAAAGCCAATTTCAGAACTTGAAACGGAAATGCCTGATTTATATCGCCAATATGTTGATATCGCAAAAAAACTTGAACTAAGATACAAAGATGTTCAAGATATGGAATTTACTATTGAAAAAGGTAAACTCTGGATACTTCAAACAAGAAACGGTAAAAGAACTGCTGCAGCAGCTATAAGAATTGCAGTTGAAATGGAAAAAGAAGGCATTATATCAAAAGAAAGAGCCGTAGAGCTTGTTGACCCCTACAGTGTTAATCAAATTCTTCTTCCATGCTTTGATAGCAAAGCAATGGATGAAGCACATAAAATTTGCACAGGCGTAAATGCTTCCCCGGGCGCTGCCGTAGGTAAAATCGTATTTGATACTGAAGAAGCAGCTCAAAGAGGCGAAGCAGGCGAAAAGGTTATCCTTGTTAGAATTGAAACCTGCCCGGATGATATTCACGGTATGGCAGTTTCTCAAGGCGTTTTAACCCTTAGAGGAGGTGCAACATCTCACGCTGCTGTTGTTGCAAAAGGTATGGGAAAACCCTGTGTTTCAGGATGTGAAGATTTAAAAATTGACCTTACAAATGAAACTTTAACAGGTTCAGACGGTACAATCTACCATAAAAACGATATTATTTCGCTTGACGGCGGAAAAGGTATCGTTATGGAAGGTGCTGTTAAACTTGTTGAAGCAAAAATTGATGACAATTGGAACACATTCTTCTCTTGGGTAGATGAGATAAGAACAATGAAGGTTGAAGCAAACGCTGATACTCCAAAAGATATTGAAAATTCATTAAAATTCGGCGCTGAAGGCGTTGGCCTTTGCAGAACTGAACATATGTTTATGGATCCCGATAGACTTCCATGGGTTCAAAAGATGATTATTGCAGGCACTCCAGAAGCAAGAAAAGAAGCTTTGGATAAACTTCTTCCAATGCAATATTCAGACTTTTATGCAATGTTCAAAGCATTAGGCGATAAACCTTTAACAGTAAGACTTTTAGACCCGCCGCTTCATGAATTCTTACCTTCAAAAGAAGAATTAATTAAAGAGGTTGCAACCCTGAAAGCACTAAATCAAGATGCATCTGAAAAAGAAGAAATGCTTCATATTGTTGAAGGATTATCTGAATCTAACCCGATGATGGGGCTTCGCGGCTGTCGTTTAGGTTTAACTTATCCTGAAATTAACGTTATGCAGGTAAGAGCAATATTTGAAGCCTGCTGTGACCTTAAAAAAGAAGGTTTTGCAGTTAAACCATGGATAATGATACCTTTAATAGGTCATGTTAACGAACTTAAAATTGCAAAAGAAATCCTTATTAAAACTGCAAATGACGTAATGAGAGAAAAGGGAATTGAAGTTGAATATAAATTCGGCACTATGATTGAAATCCCTCGTGCAGCACTCACAGCAGATGAAATTGCAGAATACGCCGAATTCTTCTCATTTGGTACAAACGACCTTACACAAATGACATTCGGGTATTCAAGGGATGATGCTGAAGGTAAATTCTTAAATAAATATGTTGAAGAAAAAATCCTTCCAAGAAACCCGTTTGAAAGCCTTGATACGAAAGGTGTAGGGCAGTTAATCGAAATGTCTATGGAAAAAGGTAAAAAAGTAAACAGCGCCCTTGTCGGCGGCGTTTGCGGTGAACACGGCGGCGACCCTGACAGTGTAAAATTCTGCCACAAAATCGGCTTAAACTATGTAAGCTGTTCGCCTTTCAGAATTCCGCAGGCGAAACTTGCGGCAGCACAAGCTGTAATCGAAGCTAAGAAGTAGTTTCGCCGTTTCAATTGCAGTCAAGCTGCGTTTTCACGCTAAGGCGTAAAAAGTTGCGGCAGCACAAGCTGTAATCGAAGCTAAGAAGTAGAAGTTTCAAAAGAAATAAAAAGTAGCGGCAAGTCTGTAATATGCGGACAAGCCGCTTTCTTTTGCTTAAGGCAAAAGAAGAATTTGCAAGTCATGAAAATTTAGCTTATAATTTTTTTAAGAAGAGGAAGGTAATTTTAAAACTATGGCAGTGGAGCTTGAAGCAAACAAAAAATTAACAAAAAAACTTCCTCCGCATAATTTAGAAGCCGAAGAAGCAGTTTTAGGCGCAATTTTGATTAATTCAAACGACGTTTTAAACAGAGTCGTTGAAATTTTAACCCCGGATAGCTTCTACAACCCTAAAAACCGCCTTATTTATGAGGCTATGTTTGCTTTTTACAATCAAAATAAGCCCATAGATGTCCTTACTCTTGGCGAACATTTCAGCGCAAAAAACCAGCTTGATGCTATCGGCGGAAGAGAATACCTGAATGATTTGATGATTGATACAACCCTCACATCAAACGTTGAATATTACGCAAATATTATAAAAGAAAATGCACTTAAAAGACAGCTTATTGCAGCAGGCAGCACCATTATTGAAGAATCTTTTAAAAACCCGGAATCAAAAGTTTCTCTTGAGATGGCAGAAAAACTTATTTTCGAGATTTCGCAGCAAAAAAGCTCTCAGCAGATGGAAGTTTTATCAAGCCTTTTATACGAAACAATGGAACAATTAGAATACAGATGTTCCAATAAAGGCAGCTGCACAGGCGTGCCAAGCGGTTTTTATGATTTAGATGCACTAACAGCTGGATTTCAAAAATCTGATTTAATAATTCTTGCAGCACGTCCTTCAATGGGAAAAACTGCATTTGCCTTAAATATTGCACAAAATGTCGCAATAAGGTCTAAAATTCCTGTTGCCATATTTTCTCTTGAAATGTCAAAAGTACAGTTGACACAGAGGGTATTGTGTTCTGAGGCTGAAATTGACGCCCAAAGAGCAAGAACGGGCGAGCTTCTTCCGGCAGAATGGCAAAAAATTTATTCAAGGCTTGATGAACTCCACCTTGCGCCTTTATTAATTGATGATACAGCAGGGGTTAGTATCTCTGATATCAGAGCAAAATGCCGCCGTCTGAAAATGAATTACCCTGACCTTGGAATGGTAATTATAGATTACCTTCAATTGATTGAGGAAAGAAGCTCTCAAGATAGAACTCAACAGATTTCAACAATTTCAAGAGGCCTAAAAGCCCTTGCAAGAGAATTAAATGTACCTATAATATCGCTTTCACAGTTATCCCGTAAAGTTGAAGATAGAACGGATAAAAAACCTATGCTTTCAGACTTGAGAGAATCAGGCGCAATTGAGCAGGACGCTGATGTTGTAATGTTTATTCACAGAGAAGAATATTATGACAAGGAAAACCCTGAAGTAAAAAACAAGGCCACAATATCTATCGCAAAACAAAGAAACGGCCCCACAGGAGATGTGAGTCTTCTGTTCCAAGGTTCTACAACAAGATTTAAAAACCCGATTAAACGTCCTGAAGAATAATTATTTTATTAACCCTTGTATTTCTTTAAAGTGCGGGTTTTTAGCAGTTTTTAGCCACTCAAATAAAACAATCTCAAGGCAGGTAATTTTTGCACCAAGGCTTTTTAATAAATCCATAGCACATTCAAATTCCACCTTATTTCTGCTTGCACATAAATCTTTTAAAACAAAAACTTCATACCCTTCTTCTAAAAGCTTTGCAGCTGTTTGATAAACACAAATATGCGCCTCAATTCCGCAAATTATTATCTGTTTTTTACCTAAAGATTTAATTGTTTCAGCATATCCAGGTTCTAAAAGCGCGCTGAAGCCCGTTTTTTCCATCGGATGATATTCTTTTAATTCATTCTTAATTTCATCAATTGTAGACCCCAACCCTTGCGGATATTGTTCTGTAACTAAAGTATTCACCCCTAGAATATTTGCAGCTTTTGCAAGTTTTGGCGCTTTTGATAACATTTGCTCTTTGATGCCCTGATTTAGCATTCCCATAAGCTTTTCTTGTATATCAATAATTAAAACCAGACTATCCATCGTATTTAACATTGTTAATCCCTCTTTTTCTAATAATGCTTAATTTAATTATATTCTAAAAAATACAAATTAATGATATAATTTTTCTATGAAAAAAATTATTTTATTAAGCATATTATTTTTATTCTGCATATCTCTTCCCGTAAGAGCTTTTGATGATACATCAAATAAGGCTGTGGTTGAAAGCTTAGAGAGTTTTTCATTTGATAATGATAAATCAACCGTAAAGTTTAAAGTAATTGAAGAAAATACCTTTGATAACGGCATAGTTTTTGAAAAAGATAGCATAATAACAGCCCATGTTATGAAAGTAGTTGAAGCAAAGCGTGGCAAAAGAAACGGCTATCTTGTGGTTGAGCCTGTTAGCTACAGCATTCCATCAAAAGGAAACGAAACTTTAAATATTAATGAAGAATACTGGGTTGCAAATGTTGTAGGATACAAACCTTTTGATGTAAAAAAAGCAGCATTCAGCGCAGGACTTTCAGCTGCAGGATACTTTGTAAAAGGAATAGGGCAGATTTACTATTTCGGAAAAGGTATAATTTCTCCAAATGAAGGTGAAGGCCGCTTAAAATCAGGTGCAAAGAATGTTTATGAAAATTCACCCCTTGCTTTTATTAAAGAAGGTGAAGAAATTAATATCCAAAAAGGCGACATTTTGCTTTTAAAATTCCATTACGACAATGTTCCTAAATGGAGATTTTTCAAAAGAAATAAATAATCCTTTGTTATACCCTCTTTAGCAAGATTTATTTTGTGAATTTTATGTAACAATTTTTATATACTTTGTTTATAAACCTTTGCCCGAAGGTTTTTATTTAAGGTATTATCTTAATATCGTTTTAATTGTGTTGAAAAATCAGGTTATCAAAGGATTTAGATGAGAATTACAGGGATTAGCCCTTACTATACTTACAATAATAAAGTTCAATTCAAAAGAAGTATTGAGGAACATAAAAGTTGGGGCGCAACTATAGACCCTATTACAAACGAAGCATCTTTTAAACTTTTCACATACCCCGATACAAAAGCAGTTTCTGTCAAAATTTATGATGAAAAAAACCCTGAAAAATATAGAACTTTCCGTTTAAAAAATATGGGAAACGGAGTTTTTACCACACATAAAAATCCAAAAGCAGGAAGCGTAAAACCCGGTGACAAATATTCTTACGTTATTCATAAAGGAAACGGGGAAATTGATGAAGTTAAAGACCCTTATGCTCAAAGACAGGGAAACAGAACAAGCAAAGATTTTCTTTACCATTCAATAATTTATGATCATTCTGATTTTCAATGGCAAAATCAAACATCCTGGCTTCAATCGAATGAAAGAATTGTAAGAAACCCTGATAAAAGCCAAATTGGTGTCGAAAGCGCCCTTATTTATGAAATGCAAATCGATACCTTCACACAGGAAGGCACATTTGAAGCCGCTAAAGAAAAACTTGGCAAAATTAAAGACTTAGGGTTTAACACAATTGAGATTATGCCAAATGAAAATACTTTTTATTACAACTGGGGATATGACGGTGTTGATAAATTCGCGCCGCCCGAACACAGGGGAGGCCCAGATAAATTAAAAGAATTGATTGATTATGCCCACGGGCTTAATTTAAACGTTGTGATGGATTATGTTCCAAACCATCTTGGGGCAGACGGGGCAGAACTAAAAAGAACAGGCCCTTACGTAAAAGGCGAAAATGATTTTGGAGAAAGTTTTAATTTTGAAGGGGAAAATTCAAAATATGTAAGAGATTATATCGTAAATGCTGCATTAAATTGGGTTGCAAACTATAATGTCGACGGGCTTCGCCTTGATATGACAAAATTTATGGAATCTGATTTTACAATGAAGCAAATTGCAGCAGAAATTAACCATCATTTTCCGGATGTATTTTTGATTGCAGAAGACAGCAGACAAGGTATTGCAGCAGATGATACTGAATATTGGGAAGATTACACAAAGCTTCACGATGCAAGAGTTACAAGCCCGCTTGAAGATTATGAAATATCAGAAGGAAACACCCAAGAACACTGTAGATATATTGATGAAATTGATGCGACCATAGAAGAATTTATAAAAGAGGGTGCCACTTTCCACCCGATGCTAAGAAACCTTGGCTATGACAGCGAATGGGATTTTTCTTTCCACCACAATTTAGATGGAGCAATTTTTGCATACAATAACGGCTCCTTTAATGAAGAAATACTTGAAAATTTAGTGGAAGCCATTTATCAATCACAAAAAAATGTAAAATACGTTACAAGCCATGATGAAACAGGAAATTATGACGGCACAAGACCTGTGGTTAAATATCTTGTGCCAAAATTAAACCTCTCATCATATATCATTTTAAATAACGAAGATAAAAAAAGAGTTGAAGATTTTGTTAAACTAAAAAATACCACTTATGAAAATGCAAGATATATCGTTTTAATGCAAAAAACACAACTTGCATGCGAAGGACTGACAAAGCTTTTATCTGAAGGAAAATTAGACTCTTATAAATATAAAAAATATGATAAATTTTATTCTGAAGTTTTAGCTAAATTTAATATAAGGAAAGATTCTAAAATTACATATCAAAGGCTTTTAAGAAGCTATGAAAGAAGTTTGGCACAATTTAGAATGGCACAAGCCCTAACAGCTGCAATCCCCGGGCCAAAGATGGTTTTTCAGGGAGATGAAGACCTTGATATAACATCTTTCAGATTCTTTAGAGAGTTTGAAGGAAAAAAATATGAAGATTACCTCAAAACAGAAAAGGGCTATGAACCGGGAGAGCCGGCACTTTTGGCATCAAAACTTGATGGCATTGATTATTCTGAAGCGTCAAAAACAAGAATGGAGCAGCATGCTAATCTCACAAAAGATTTAAACCGCCTGAATAAAGAAAATCCCGCATTAACAAGAGGAAGCCTTGTTATAAATGAAGACGGTTTAAAAGATTATATTATCCACAATAATATAATAGGGCTTCATACAAAAGATGAAGAAACGGGAAACGAATTTTTCATTGTAACAAACTTCGGAACAAGTGAATACCCAAATATTTTTAACGAAGATTATTATCTGCAATTCCCAAAAGGCGAATGGGAAGAAGTATTAAACACCGATAATATTAAATATGGCGGTTATAATAAACACTTAAATGAAGATAAAATATTTAAAGGCGAAGGCCTTAATGAAAATGACCCCAAAATCCCTATCAATCTTGGTGAATTTTCAACTGTTTATTTTAAAAGAATAAATAAATCTTAGCCCTTTTGATATATAGCAATTAAAATTTGTTTAATCTATATTTGATTTATGTTCAAAAGTGAACAAAATCTAACCGAAGGCAGCATACCAAAAACCTTGATTTTATTTGCATTACCGTTTATTTTTGCAAACTTTCTTCAGGCGCTTTACGGTGCGTGCGATTTAATGATTATAGGGTACTTTACAAAAGAAAGTTCTTATATATCATCAGTTGCAGTAGGCGCACAGGTAATGCATATTGTAATGTCTTTTATTATAGGGCTTACAACAGGGACAACCGTTTTAACAGGACACGCTTATGGTGCGAATAAAAAAGAAGAAGTAGAAAAAATAGCAGGAACTGTTTTTATATTCTTCCTTTTAATCGCCATGATTGTTTCTTTTTTAATGTTTTATTTTGCACCAAATATTATTCATTTGATAAAAACCCCGCAAAGTGCATATACGGGTGCATTGGAATATGTTTTGATATGTTCTTTCGGTATAATTTTTATATTTTTATTCAACGTTTTTTCATCCGTTTTAAGAGGGGTTGGAAATTCTTATGCTCCAATGATTTTCATATCTTTAGGATGCATTATTAATATCATTCTTGATTTATTTTTCATAGGATATTTAAACTTTGGCACAAAAGGCGCTGCAATTGCAACAGTTATAGCTCAGGGGCTTTGCGCCGTTTCTCTTGCAATTTATGTAAGGCTTAATAAATTTTCTTTTGAATTCAAGTTTAGAAAAGTTAAATTTTATTTTGATAAAGTTAAAAACATCATAAGATTGGGACTGCCCTTAAGCTTCCAGGATTCAATGGTGCAATTATCTTTTATGATTTTATTATCTCTTGCAAATTCAATGGGCGTGGATGCTTCAGCAGGATATGGAGCTGCAAACAGACTAAACGGTTTTACCATGCTGCCCGCGTTTTCTTTTGCAATGGCACTTACCCCGGTTGTTGCACAAAATATGGGTGCAAAAAAGCGCCTGAGAGCAAAATATACACTCTACACAGCAATAGGATGTACGTTTATTTTCGGGCTAATATGTCTTATTTGGCAGCAAATAAACCCTGAAAGCGCCATAAAAATTTTCACAAAAGATGTAAATGTAATCAACGAAGGAGCTTCTTATCTAAAATCATTCAGTTTTGATTTAATAATTGTGCCTTTTGTCTTTTGTTTAAACGCATTTTTCAACGGCTGCGGGCATACCGCCTTTTCAATGGCAAATAACCTTACAGCAACACTTTTAATAAGGGTACCTCTTGCTTTTTTAATAACAGGCATTTTTGGGAAAACCCTGTTTAACCTTGGAGTTGCAGCTCCAGCAGCTTCTTTTTGCTCTGTTATAATTGCTCTAATTTATTTAAAATCAGGATATTGGAAAAAATCAAAAATAATGATTGATTAATGTTCGTTTTTATAAGATAAAATCTCGTTTATTTTTTCTCTAATATCAAGTGCCATTTTTGTTTGAAGGATTTTAATTTCATCAAGTGCCACCCGCATTTTAATAGTAGGGTCATCTGTATTGATATTTGTTCCGTTGAGTGAAACCTTAATCTTTTCAATTTTAGCCTCGGCCATATCAATAATATCTAAAACTTCTTCAATTTCACCATCTGTAAATTTTAACCTGCGAAGCTTGTTTTCCATCTGGTTTTTAATTTTTTCCCGCTCGCTTAAAATTTTTTGAGTGTTATCCTTTTCATTTGAAAAATCATCAAATTCCATTAATTGCTCCTTTTACATCTTATTAAAATCGGGCTTGTAGTTTGAAACCCAATCAGTACCATACTTTGAAATATACAAAAACAAATATTCCCTATACCTTAAATACATCCACAAAGGGTTATTATATGCTTCATTACAGGTTTTTGTACACTCTTTCAAAATTAAATTTAATTCTTCTTTTTTCATGCCGGTACAATCAAACGTATAAGTCGGAGAAAATTCATCCACCGCAGGATAAACAGCAGTAATGCCATACTTTTCAGGCTCATCCTTTAATTTTGTATGTTTTCCCATTGTAAAAACGCTTCTGCCGTAAGAATGGATTATATCCGTGTTTTCACAAATAAGATTTATGGTTTTCTTAGCATCTTCTGTGGTTTCAGTCGGAAATCCGAAAAATATAAACGCAAAGTTCCAAATGCCAGCATCACTTGAATTTTTCAAAATATCAAGGCGTTTATCAATATCTATTCCTTTATTTATAAGCTCCATCACAGAATTTGACCCTGACTCTAAGCCCCAAAGCACCATTTTTAACCCGCTATTGTATGCTTTTTTTAATAAATCACCGCAAAATGTGCTTTCAAGCCTTGCATCAAAGAAATAATTAATATCAATATTTTTTTCTTTAATTTTATCCGCTAATTCAGATAAATAAGAGGGCGAAACCGATTCATCAATAAATTCAAAATATTTAAGCCCGTATTTTTTATTAAGCTGAATAAATTCATCCGTTAATTTTTCAACATTTTTCACGTTAAAATTCTGCCCAAAATCCTGGTCACAAAAGCTGCATTTACCCCAATAACACCCGCGGGATGATTGGAAAGGAAGAATTATTTCAGGCGCAAAATATTGCTTAAAATTATATCCATCCAATGATACAATTGCCATTTCATCAAGCTTTAATGGCTTTTTAGTATCATTTATAATGATTCCCCCGTCTTTTCTATATATTAAATTTGAAACATCTTCAACATTTATTTCTCCGTTTATATACTTTGCAAGCTCTACAACAGGCCTTTCCCCTTCTTCTACAAGAATTGTGTCGCAAAAAAGGTCAAAGAATTCAGGGTGTTTAATAACGGCCTCTTTTACCCTTCCAAAGAAATTTCCCCCGATATTTATATGTGCATTTGTTTCATTCTTTAAAATATTTGCTAAAGTAAGCCCCGGAATAATTTGAGAAGATGAATTTATTGATATTCCTATATAATCTGCGTTTTTAGCCTTAATATCATCAAGCACGGTTTTATAATATTCAATAAAAATATTGGTTTCTTTATCAAATACAAAATATTTTATACAATCAAAATTCAATTTAAAAAAAGGATTAGAATAATTATCAAGGCTTATTTTTGAAGGAAAATACGGCAAAGATGCCATCTCAAGCGCAGAATCAATAATATTTATTGATTTAATAAGCATTTCAGGGTTGTAAAAATCTTCCCCTTTAATAATATTCAGTGCTTCTTTTGCTAAATCGGGAATAGAGGCAAGTGCAGTCTGCTTTTTTGTAGTATATTCTTTAATTTTCGTATATCTTACAATTTTATTTTGAATATCAAGAGGATATTCGCTAAAATCCTTGCCTTCTTTAATATATGGCGCAATTTCGTTTAATATATTTTGATTATTATCAACCGCCTTTAAAATCGCATTTTTAATAAAATCAGGCTCTAAAACCTTATTGTAAAAATCAATATTTAAATCAAGCCCCGAAGCTTCATATCCGTTCGCTTTTAATTGCCCTATCAATGAGGGTAGGGCAAAATGGGGACTTATAGGTGTCCATTGCGGGGGAAATAAAAGCAAAGTATTCATAAACTTTATAATATGCCTTTTTCCCGTCTTTTTAACCATTTAAAAGAATGATTATTAAGAAAATGTAACAATTTCCATTTTCATGACAATTATATATATTATATATACTTTATATAAGTATAGGCACTAAACCTTGGAGCAAAATTATGGTAAACGCAGTATCCGGCAATTATAACGAATGGATAACATCCCTTAATTCAAGAGGCATTAAAACAACACATCTTGGAAACGGTGAAGCAAACTTTGCAAACTATACAGCTGCACTTAGTGATGATTTAAAGCAGGAGATTGCTTCAAGCTTTGATTGCGAAGCAGATTATGACCTTCAGGCTAAACTTGCAGGATTATATGGCAGCAAAAGTGTTATGCAATCCGGTGATATTGTAAGTGCTGCAAAGGCAAACGGCATACAGGTAAACGTTCAATACGTTAAAACTTCATATATCGTAGATAACAAAGCAGACGGTCACTATGATAAGGACGTTACAAACGGCTCAATTGCAGTATATACCTTTAAAGATGCAAACGGCGGCGAGATAAAAATTGCAGATGCAAACGGTAATGGCGCCCTTGAAACTGAAGAATTGTTTATGAATGAACTTTTATCAGGCGTAGTTTCTGATATCTCAGCAAGCTCAGGCGGCGGAAACACAGCAGCGGGCAATGTACAAAACAATATGACAAACCAAATAGATGCTCTTCTGGCACAATTGCAAACACAACTGGAAGAACAACAAAAACACTTTGATGAATTAACTGCAAATCTTCAATTACAAGATACAAATGTAAAAGATAATAAAAAAGCTGATAAAAAAGAAGACAAAAAAGCAGAAATTACGGAAGAAACCGAAATTGAAGAAAATAACACTGATGAAGTAGAAAAAGAGGCATTAAATATAATTAAAGATAAATACCCTGAATTAAGCCAGACACAAATTAGCAATTATTTAGAAGATATTGTTGAAAAAGCAATTCAAACCGGTATTAGCATTGAAAAAGCGGTTGAAGCTATAATAGGTAGCCCCGAAACCGTATAAAATCATTAAAAAGCAATCTATAATCCTCTTCTTTAAAGAAGAGGATTTTTTATGGTATCATTGTCACTAAGGGTTTAAAGGCTAGAATTTATGAAAAATTTATTGAAAAAAATCTTTTCAATCAAAAGTGAAGAATATTATACGGAAATAAAATTTTTAAATAAAACATTCAGGCATATTAAGGCAAAAAGGCTAATTAAAGATTTTAACAAACAACAGGAATTCATAAGAAAAGCAGGGGTAATCTTAAATAACGGCATAAATAAAGAAAAAATTTCTTATGAAATTGAACGCTTTAATAGTTTAGGAATAATGCCAAAAAGTGAGAAGGGGGGGGTAAAACTCATTGTCACTTTAACATCATACCCCGATAGGATGTATGATATCCACTATAGCGTTTATTCTCTTTTGAAGCAATCAAAAAAACCTGATATGGTTATTCTATACCTTGCCGAAGAGCAATTCCCAAACAAAGAAGCAGATTTACCACAAAAATTGCTTAAATTCAAAGAAAACGGCCTTACCATAAAATGGTGTAAAGATTTAAAATCTTATAAAAAGCTTATCCCTGCCCTGAAAGAATTCCCAAATGATATTATAGTGACTGCTGATGATGATATCTTTTACCCTGAAAATTGGCTTTTAAAGCTTTATGAAGCCTATTTAAAAAACCCTGAATTTATTCACGCCCACAGGGTTCATAAAATAACTTTTGAAGACGGTAAAATCCGCCCGTATACAAGCTGGAAAGGCTGCATCAATGATAATTCTGCAGATTTTATAAATTTCCCGACAACAGGTGGCGGCGTTTTGTACCCTCCAAAATCACTTAGCCCCGATGTATTAAATGAAGAATTATTTTTAAACTTCGCCCCAAATGCAGATGACATCTGGTTTTTTGCTATGGCTGTTTTAAATAATACAAAAATAAAGGTTGTACATAATCCCGTTAGCCGCATTAAACAGGTAAACCCAAAAAGAGATTTAGGATTTTATAATGAAAACACACTGTACATTTCAGGCAACGGCACAGGCGGCAACGATATTCAGTTGAATAATATACTTGAACACTACCCTTCTATTAAAGATAGAATTTTAATTCAAGGTAAAAAACAGTATGTTTTTGAAAAATTTGGCAAGGATATTTACAGCCATATATTATTTTTAGACCATAAATTTGCCTATGATTATATAAGAAATTTTATAAATAAAGATTCAACCATTCTTGAAATAGGCTCTGGAGATGGTTTTGGAACACATTATTTATCAAAATTCTGCAAACATATTGAAGGGGTTGATATTTCAGAAAGTGCAATAAATCTTGCAAATTCAAAATATAAAAATGAAAAATGTAATTTTAAACTTTATGACGGCAAAAACCTTGAATATCAGGATAAAAGCTTTGATATCGTAATTTCATTTCATGTGGTTGAACATGTTAAAAATGTTAAAGAATATTTAAATAATATAAAAAGGGTGTTAAAAGATGGTGGTATCTGCATTTTAACCACCCCATCAAGAACATACAGACTTGCCAAAAACCAAAAACCATGGAACCCTGAACATTTAAGAGAATATGACGCAAAAGCTTTAAATAAAGATATAAAAAAGGTTTTTGAAAATTTTAAAATTTCTGGAATTAGTGCAAAACAAGAAATTCTTGATATAGAATTTAACAGAGTTGCCCCAAACCGCACTGATTTTAAGGGTATGAAAGAAATCAATTTGAATATTGACTATATTAATGAATTTTCCATTGAAGATTTTTATATATCAAATAAAAATGCTGATTTAGGAACAGATTTAATAGTTATTTGTAAAAAAGAAGGGGGCGAAATAAATTCAAAACTCTATTGGGAAAATAGATATTTATCAGATGGAACCTCTGGCGCTGGAAGCTATGGTAGACTTGCAGATTTTAAGGCTGAAATTATAAATAATTTTGTTAAAAACCACGAAATTAAAAATGTTATAGAATTCGGTTCAGGGGATGGAAACCAGCTAAAATTATTGAATTTTAAACAATATACAGGTTTTGATGTATCGGAAACAGTTTTAAATAAATGTAAAAAAGAATTTTCTGATAAATCAAATTACACATTCAAAAACGCTAAAGATTACAATGGCGAAACAGCAGATTTGGTACTGTCTTTAGACGTAATTTATCATTTAATAGAAGATTGCGTATTTTATGAATATATGGAAAATTTATTTTCTGCAGCAGAAAAATTTGTAATAATCTACGCTTCAAATAAAAATGAAAATCACTGCCCGCATGTGAAACACAGAAAATTTACGGATTGGATTGAACAAAACCAAAACAACATTACAAAAGGCTGGGTTTTAAAAGAAAAAATTGAACATAAATATAAATATTCTCCAAAAGACACTGAAGATACTTCTTTTGCAGATTTTTATATATTTGAAAAACTATAATAAAAATGACTATGCGCGGCTTTGTTCTTTTCTTAAACGCTCAATAAATCTTTGAAGCCTTTCCATGGCAATTTTTAAGCTGTCAATTGAATAAGCATAAGATATTCTTAAATATCCTTCGCCTGAATCGCCAAAAGCATTCCCTGGAATTGCAGCCACACGTTCTTCTTCTAAAAATCTGGTTGCAAATTCTTCACTTGTCATTCCAAATTCTTTAATACAAGGAAAAACATAAAAAGCGCCATAGGGTTCAAAACACTCTAAGCCCATTTTTTTAAAAGAATCCATTAAAAAACGGCGGCGCTGGTTATAAGCTCTAACCATCATCTCAACATCTTTTTCACCGTTTCTTAAAGCAGAAACAGCGGCATATTGGCTTGTTGTGGGCGCACACATTATTGCAAACTGATGAATTTTCACCATCTGTTTTATTAATTCTTTTGGAGCGCAGGCATAGCCTAATCTCCAGCCTGTCATAGCATAAGCTTTTGAAAAACCGTCTATTAAAAGCGTCCTCTCCCGCATACCATCTAAACTTACGATTGAAACGTGTTTTTCTTTATAAGTTAAAGTTGAATAAATCTCATCGGAAAGCACATAAAGGTCATTATCTATAATAATTTTAGCGATTTTTTCTAAATCGGATTTTTCCATAATGGCCCCTGTGGGGTTATTCGGGTATGGCAAAATCAATGCCTTGGTCTTAGGGGTAATTGCATTTTGTAATTCTTCCGGTTTCAGCCTGAATTCATTTTCCCCTTTAAGATTGATAATTACAGGCTTTGCATCTGCTAAAATTGCACACGGTTCATAAGAAACATAGGAAGGGGTAGGAATTATAACCTCATCTCCTTCATTTACCATTGCTCTTAAGCCGATATCAATAGCTTCAGACCCGCCAACAGTCACAATAATTTCAGACATTGGGTCATATTGAACACCCTGAACTTTTTCAACTTTTTTTGCAATTTCTTCCCTAAGTTCTTTTAAGCCAGCATTTGAAGTATAGAAAGTTCTTCCCTTTTCAAGAGCATAAATCCCTTCATCTCTGATATGCCAGGGGGTATCAAAATCCGGCTCGCCAACACCCAAAGATATTGCATCTTTCATTTCAGATACTATATCAAAAAATTTTCTTATCCCTGAAGGCTTTAAATCTAAAACTTTTTTTGAAAGAGGCTTTGTCATGGCGTAATTATCTCTCTTTCATCAACACGTTTTTTATCTAAAATTGTTCCATGGTCTTTATATCTTTTTAAAATAAAATGCGTTGCAGTGCTTAAAACAGTATCAAGAGTGGAGAGTTTGTCCGTTACAAACATTGAAATCTCTTTTAAAGACTTCTCTTCAAGCGTTACAAGCAAATCGTATCCGCCTGAAATCAAATATACAGAGCGAACTTCAGGATAATTATAAATTCTTTCTGCTATTTTATCAAAACCCTGCCCGCGTTGAGGAGTCACACGCACCTCTATAAGCGCGTTAACCTTATCTTGTGATGTTTTTTCCCAATCTATAAGCGTATGATAGCCGCAGATAACTCCTTCTTTTTCTAACGCTGTAAGTTCTGTAACCACCTTATCCTCTGGTACACCTAGCATTACGGCTAATTCATCAAGCGGAATGCGGCTGTTTTTCTCAATTATGCTAAGAAGTTCTTCTCTCATCTCATTATCCTTACTGGTTTTTATTTGTTAAATTTGGCTAAAACGTAATTATTTCTAGTCAAATAACAAGTCTTATATTACCACATAAGGAATTTGTTGTAAAATAGCTTTATAAAAACAAGCATTTTTTAAACATAAAACCTGTACAATATATGAGTAAATGTAAGAGTTTTTTACCTTCGGTAAACAAAAATTCAAAAATTTTAATTTTAGGCTCAATGCCCGGGGTGAAATCCCTTGAGGCACAAGAGTATTACGCCCATCCGCAAAACAGATTTTGGAAAGTAATGGGATTTTTATGCAATTGTCCTGACTTATCAGGTTTTGAATATCAAAAAAAGCTGGAAACCCTTTTAAATAACGGGTTTGCACTCTGGGATGTTATAAAAACCTGCAAACGCAAAGGTAGCCTGGATTCTGACATAACAGATGAAATTCCAAATGATATTTTAGGACTTTTAAAACAATATAAAAACCTGAAAATAGTGATTTTAAACGGCAATAAGGCATATTCAGCGCTTAAAAAGCACATCCCACAAGTATTTCAAGAATATCAATGCTTCAAAATGCCCTCCACAAGCCCTGCAAACGCCTGTTTCCGCCTTGAAGATTTATGTAAAGAATGGCAAAAAACTTTAAAATCAAGTGTTTAACAAAGTTCAGCATCTGCTAAACCGCACTGCTCAAGAGAATTCTCCTTTGCCTGAATACAAATAAATTGAAATTCCACCTTCCCTGTATTTTCAAGGGTTCTAACACTTTCGGGAGAAATTTTTACGCAGCTGCCTTCTTTTACAGATACTTTTTCACCATCCACAGTAATAATTCCTTCCCCTTTTAAAACAATATAAATTTCTTCATTTTGTTTGTGTTTATGGTTAAATGGAACCTTAAAGCCTTGTGGCACAGCGTTTACAGAGATTTCACAACTTGTTAATTCAAGTTCATTTTTTAAAAACTTTTTTCCGTTTTCTAAGTTGATAATATCCCCGATTTTCCCGATTTCAGTGGTTTTTAACATAATTTTCTCCTTTTAATTTGATGTCTAACAATCATTGTAAAAAATTTTATTATTTTAACATTTTTTCTAAAAGAATATCCAAAATTGCAATCTCACTTTCAGTTAAATTTTTGTACATTGTATCATTCAGATTTTTCGAAATTTTTTCAAAAACAGGCTTAAAATCCTTGCCTTTCTTGGTTAACACAATATTTGTACACCGGCTGTCATCCCCTGAAATTTCTCTTTTTACAAAACCAAACTTCTCAAGTTTATCCACAAGCACGGTCACCGTAGGCTTTGTACGGTGAATTTCTTTTGCAATATCTTTCATAGACATTTTATCTTTTTTATAAAGAACAATGAGAATATCACCATGGCTTGGCACAAGCCCATCTGCACCGTTTTGTTTTAATTGCTCAACAATATAATCATTGCCTTTTTTATGAATTTTAGAAATCAGCGAAAGTATTTGCTTCATAAAATCATTATACTTAGACATCTAACCATTGTCAACCTTTTATAACTATTACTTCTTTTAAAAATGAACAATGTTTTTTATAAATCGTTTTATAATTTGAAAAATAAGGAGGTTTTATAATGAAAAAATTTTTAATTGCCGCCCTGCTTTCTATGCTTGTAATTCCGGTATATGCCGAAAATTGCGCCTGCGACGGCAAAAGCATAATAAGTAAAATTCAAGATGCCACCTGGTTTGGCGGAACTGCAACATGGGACTTTGCAAAAGCTATTTATAATGTAAAAGATGACAGTTCCTTCCAATCCGCCTTAAAATCATACATAGAAGCAAATTGCACCGTTCAAAACAATAAAATCCAATGCAAATAAATCTGTTCGAACTCTGGAAAGTATTTGTATGACTGCAAAAAAGACCTCTTTGGAGGTCTTAAATTTTAATGGGGCGGGTGATGGGGTTCGAACCCACGAATGCCGGAACCACAATCCGGAGCCTTAACCACTTGGCTACACCCGCCATAGTCATTCATTTCAAACTTTTCTGGCGAAACCGCCATTAGTCTTTAATAATCTTAATATTATTCTAAAAATAAAATATTTTCAAGAGAAATTTTACTGGTATAATTTTTAAATGAACACATACACTTCAAAATTTTCACCTGCTGAAATTGAAAAATTTAAAAGCATTTTTGAAGCAGAAAATGCAGCTTTTTCCACCCCTCAATATATGTTCTTTCAAGCCCGCGGCACAGGCTTTACAGCCTCATTTTATACAAGCGGAAAACTTGTAATTCAAGGAAATAACACAGACTGTATTGTATCAAAATATTTTGAACCAATTCAAAACTCGCTTTTCAAAACACTTTCAACCCCAAACCCACCGGAAACTCAAGGTGAGATTGCACCTTACCCTCATATAGGAATTGATGAATCCGGCAAAGGAGATTTTTTTGGCCCTCTTGTAATTGCAGGTGTTCTTTTAGATGAAAACGGGGCAAAAACCTTGCAGGAAGCGGGAGTTTGCGATAGCAAGAAAATGAATGATAAAAAAATTTTAGAGCTTGAAAACCTGATTAAAGAGGTTTCAACCTTTGATATTATCGCAATTTCACCTTCAAAATATAATGAACTTTATGATAAATTTAAAAACCTAAACAGGCTGCTTGCCTGGGGTCATTCCACGGTTTTAGAAAATATTTTAGCTAAAAAACCCTGTAATACTGCTATTTCAGATAAATTCGCAGATGAAAAAGTTATCCTTTCAGCCCTAAAAGAAAGAGGTAAAAATATCCGGCTCATTCAGCAAACAAAGGCCGAATCGGATACGGCAGTAGCCGCAGCTTCAGTGCTTGCAAGGGGTGAATTTGTAAAAAGAATTTCAAGACTTGCTTCAGAATATGAAATAAATCTCCCAAAAGGTGCTTCAAACCTGGTTTTAGAGCAAGGTAAAAAATTTATGACAAAATTTGGCCAAGGTGAATTTAAAAACATAGCAAAGCTTCATTTTAAAACATATTCAGACATTATTAACGTCTAAATTTTACTTTGTATAAATTTTTTAATATCCGAAAGCTTTTTATCATCCGTAGTTTCTATATAAAACCTTAATAATGGCTCTGTGCCTGATTTTCTCATTAATATCCAGGAAGCTTCATCAAAGAAAAATTTAACCCCGTCCAGCTTTAAAATTTCATTTATCTTATATCCGCAAATATCCCTTAAACCCTCGAATTCTTTCATTAAAGCTTTTGTTTCATCTTCAGATTTTAATTTAACATCTACCCTGTCTTGCAAAAATTCTTTGCCAGCAAACTCTGTAATTTCCTGCTTTAAAACATATAAAGGTTTTCCCGCAGCACAAACCGTTTCAAGTATAAGTAAATTTGCAAAAATACCGTCTTTTTCAGGAATATGCCCTCCCGTGCTTAAACCCCCGGAATCTTCCCCCGCAAGAATAGTCTCATTTTCCCGCATTTTTTCAGAGAGCCATTTAAACCCGACAGGCGTTGTGAGCATTTCTACCCCGAGTTTTTCAGCTGTAATGTCTACAATTTGGCTTACACCAACAGTTTTAATCATTTTTCCTTTTAAACCTTTTTGTACCAAATATTTTAATAGAATAGCCATAACAATATTGGGGCTTATATATTCTCCTTTTTCATCTAAAACACCATATCTATCAGCATCTCCATCGTTTGCAAACGTTAAAAAACCATTCTTTTTGTGCTTCATAAACTTTGCCTTTGGTTCAGGTAAACCCCCGCCAAAATCAGGGTCATAATGCAAATTAACCCCTTCAAAATCTATATTGTTTCTTTTTAAAATAGTGTCAAAATACCCTATAGATGCGCTAAAAAGCCCGTCATAAATTATTTTTGGGGCAGATTTTTTTATAACATCAAAATCAATCAAAGTTTCAATATGTTTAAAATATTCTTCGCTAAAATCCTTTTCAACAATGTTTCCTGCAGAAGATGGCAAACTATTCCCGATTAATTCTACAATTCTGTCTGTCATCTCTTTTGTAGCAGGCCCGCCATAATTTGGAATAAATTTAATCCCTAAATATTCTTTCGGGTTATGCGAAGCTGTAAACATAATAGCACCCGCACAATCTTTTTCAACAGTTGCAGCATAAGCAATTACAGGGGTTGGTACCACTTTGCTGCTTAGTAAAACTCTAAAACCTGATTTAGACAATATTTCAGCACAAAATTTTGCAAATTTATCTGCCATAAACCTCGGGTCATAGCCTATCAGAATAGTTTTCAGCTTTGTTGTTTCCAAAACGTACAAACCTGTTGCATGGGTTATCTTTTCAACATTTTCAAACGTAAAATCATCCGCGATAACGCCCCTGAAACCGTCTGTACCGAATTCTATTTTTGTAGTTGTTGCCATATTCGCCCCTGTCGTATTAAAATTGTTATATGAATAATTCTATCAAAAAAATATTATATTTAGGGCCAAGAGGTTCATACTCTCAAATTGCAATGGAAAGCTTCAAAGAAAAACTTAAGCTGAAAACAAAAGCTGATGATATTTCAAGCATAACAAGGGTTTTACAGGAATTAAACAACACGGATGATACAATTGCGGTTTTGCCTGTTGAAAATTCTATTGAAGGAATAGTAAGAGAAACCATTGATAAATTAATAACAAAGGATGATAATATCAAAATTCAGGCAGAGCTTACCATTCCGATTTCCCATTGTTTAATTTCAAAAGGAAATATGGAAGATATTGAAAATATTGTTTCTATGCCGCAGGCACTATCGCAATGCCAAACCTATATTGCAAACCATTTTAAGAAAAATATAAATATAGTAAGCGCAAATTCAACATCTGCTGCAACCAGCATGCTGGATGGGAAAGATGAAACCTGGGCATCCATAGCAAATGAATTTTGTGCAAAATTGTATGATAAAAAGGTTTTGGATAAAGATATAAACGATGTTAAAGATAATAAAACAAGATTTATCCTGCTTTCAAAAAAACCTTTGGATATTGTAAAACCAAATAGAACTTCCATTGCCTTTTCCACCAAAAACGAATCAGGAAGCCTTTTAAAGGTATTGGAGATATTTTACAAACACAATTTGAATATGATATACCTTGAATCCCGCCCTTCTAAAAAGGTTTTCGGGGAATATATTTTCTTTGCGGACATTGACAGAGGATTTGATGAAATAGGCCACACACTTGAAGATATAAAGAAAAAATGCGAATTTTACCGCCTGCTCGGCAGCTACGGGGAAGTATAAGGGAAATTTATGTCAAGAATAAATGAAAGAATAGAAAACTTTAACAGAGCATTTGAAATATTTCAAAATACTATTAATAAATTACTGTTTTAAAATTTTTAAAAGCTGCCATGGCTCTATCTTTAAACCTTCGGCTATTTTAAGCACTGTATCAAGCCTTGGTTCAACCATATCACTTTCGATGTTTGCCAGCGTTTTTGACGAAATTTTGCACAATTTTGCAAATTCTTTTATACTTCTTTTGCCTCGTAGTTTTTTAATTTTTTTACCAATGCAAATTTTATCCATAAATTTGATTTTAAAATAATGAAAATAAAACACCAGGACTGATATTCCATTATATTAAATATAATTTTAATACATCATACAAAAGCAAGGTTTGCACTTTCCCCCTTGCAGGGCGGATTTAGTGTGGTATAATTCTAAATACAAAGCTTTTTAAAATATATTTTAGAGCTTTTTTAAACAAGATTTTTGAACTTTGAAATTTTAATATGGGGATGTTTTTTGGATTTGACAGGGTGTTTGTGTCATCTGGACGGCAGGCACGGGCGCTGTTCCCGGTAAAAACGAGCAACTAAATTAAACGCTAATAACGTTGAAGATGCTAGAAGTGCTTTCGCTGCAAGAGCTTTAGCTACAGCAAAAGCAGCCTAAGAAGATTAGGTTAGCCACTTTGTATGCCCAACTTGCCGGTATGCAAGGTCAATTATGCAAGTACAGCGTGTGATTTTAGGCCAAGCACGTCAAGCAAATAACCTTAAAGGTTAGTCTTTCCTTTCAAAAAAGGCTTTGATTGGTTTTTAGGTTTATGATTATTTTCCTTGAACCAATTGAGATTTAAAAATGAACTAAGCTTGTAGATGTTCATTTGGCATCATTTTGGACGCGGGTTCGACTCCCGCCATCTCCACCATTTAAAAAAACTGTTTTATACGGTTTTTTATTGCTATTATTGAACTTTAAGGTGTTCGAGTATTTCCAATAATTTTACAATAACAAAATAAGTATCTTATTCAATAAACATAAGGGTTGCAGGAATTTACATGGAAAATACATGGTTAAGAGACTCGAACTAAAAAGCTTTTAATAAGGCATGGAAAAAATTTTTACATGATACAGATTTTTTCTGAAACTGTCAAGATAATTGTAACAATTTTTTACAAAATATCTTTACTTTTTCCATGGGGTATGTCATAATATAAATAGCTCATCTACCAAGTTGTAGAAAGAGAAACGATTACGTCCTTTGCAAAAAGGGCGTTTTCAGTTTTTTATGGTATTTATTATATTCGTTAATTAATTTCTTTTTATAACATTTATCTACATAGTAAGATGTCCAAAACATTAAACCATTATGTCTTTTTCTTAAGACAATTAAAAAATTTTCTTTTTCATGAAATATTAAAATGTTTTCCTCATTTTTTCTTTTATTTTCCCATACCATAAGAATTTTATCGTTCGATTCAATTATAGGCTTTATCCAGCGTATTCTTTCTGCCCTTGGAATATCAATTTGCCTATTTTCTTCTTTCTCACCTTTTGTTGTAATGTGATAAAAAGTAGCTTCTCTATTGTCTCTTATAGGCAGACGTTTTAATCTTAAAGGAATATTTTTATACTTAGGTTTATCTAGTATAAAATCTTGTCTAAAATATTCATATAATGTACTCAAAAATTCATCATCAGATTCAAAATTCTCATATTTTACCAAAGGAGGTAATTTTAATCCCATATCATAGTCTCCTTCTGAGGTTCCCAATGAAATAAATTAAATTTACTTTCCTTTAAAAATGTTGAGGTTGTTAATGAATAACCACTTTTCTGCCTTATACTATCAATAAGATTTATTTTTGCCTGATTGGAATTTAATTTTCTATTTACATAACCAACAGCACCAATTAACAAATCTGCAAGTTGAACTAGTTCTATTTCGTGCGAGCGTACTTCTTGAATTTTTTTTACTAATTCATGAGAATATTCTTTACGAGTCTGTAGTTTATTGCAAATATCTTTTAAAAGTTTTATTTTATTATAACCAAGGGTGTCTTTTATATCTAGATATATATTATATTGGCAATTTGATTCAAAAATACCCTTGAGCATTAAATAATACATTTTATAATAAAATTCATCAGGAGTTTGGTTAAATTTTTTATGATTTAATGTGTTTTTTTCTAAAAAAATTGCCCTAAAACCTAATTTTGGATTATTAAAAAAATAATTAACTAGTTCTAAATAAAAATTTTCTTTTGAATAAGATACTTTTGTCCATTTAATTTCTGCAAATTTTGAAATTCCATATTTTAATTTCAAATTTTTAATATCTTTGTATATTTCTTTTCTGTATTCATGAGGACATATTATACCACCTATTACCATAATATTTGAACTATCATTCAATAAGTGGCAACTTTCGTCACAATATATATTTATTTCGTTTGATTCCATGAATTTAACCTTTCGAATTTAGATTATTGTAGCACATATAACTTATCTTGTCTGTTGATTAACACTTAATTTTGCCGGTATAAAACAGAAAGGACTATTTGCATAATTGTATGAAAGGAGAAAAATATGAATGATAAAAATTTACACAACAAGCCAATTATTAGAATAAACCCTGCACTTATTCCGGAAGCAGAAACCAAACTGCCTGCAATGACATTTATTGAAGGAATTAGAAGATTTTATTCTGAACCAGAAAATGTAACAAAATTTAAAAAATGATAGAAACAAAGACAGCAAGAACAACAAAACTCTAATTAATGTTTTATTTTTTATATGATATAAGAACAGATATGAAAAATGAAGAAGAAATACAAAAATTATTACAAGAATTTGAATCATTAGAGCAAGAGGGCGCAGAATATACTATAGAAAGAGATTTGACACTTGAAGAAATAAAGTTTCTTATATATGTTCGTAAAAATAAAATTGACTGCAATGAATTAAGAAAGAAAATCAAACAACAAGTTTCAAATTAAAATATACATAAAAAATACGTCTTTTTATATCAATCTTAATTCTTGAAAACTTATTGAATTCGAATAACGATGCAAATAGTCCACCATTAAATTTCAACTATATTGAACCCTTGGTATTTGTGCATTCGCACTTTTGCAACCATAGGCTGCAAAGTCCCGCCATCTCCACCATTAAAATATAAGCAATAAAACATAGATTAACTTAACAAGTTTAAACAAAAGCTATGCTTTTACTATTTTAAATATATAAATTATATAATTTTACTATTTTTACTTAGGTTGCATTTTGCGCATAATAACTGAATATTTTTTGCTGTAATTGAACTTCCGCCTTTAGAAAATGGTATTATATGGTCAAAATGTAAATTAATATTATTGCCACATATAACACAGCAACCCTTATCTCGTTTCCAAACTTCTTTTTTAACATCCGTTGGGATTAATCTATTATGTTCAATTTCAAAAACGTTTTCTTTTATTCTATTATTCGTTAGCTCCAATTTAAACTTAAAAACCTTGCGGTTAGAAGATTTTTCTTGCCAAGCATCTATTAATTTAAATATTCCATTATACGACCAAACTCCTGGCATGATTTTTTCATAAACCTTTACTAATTCAGCTTCTTGGTGCCCTCTTTTATAATTTAAAACAGCGTTATAAAATTTTCCATTTTCACTAAGTTGGCCACTTGGAAGATACATTGGTTGATCCATTTTTTTCGGGTCTTGAGTTAATGTTTTATATTTCGCCACGTCATGTCCTTCATATATTAAAACCCGACCACCCTCTTCAATTTTATCAGCATACGGAGCATTTTTTCTCAAACTCATTAAAATAATTGATAAGTTATTTTTTACTCTAAAGTTCATACCTTTTTGTAAAGAGGTTTTTTCTTCACTGCACATTTCTTGATATGAAATAATATTTCCAACTTTAAACATATAAATTCCTTTAAACATAATTTCTTATATTCATTAATTTCTTCTCTTATCCACAAAATTTAAGACACGCTTTAATAATATTAGAAAGCCCTCTTTTCATATAACAAATTATGCATTTATTATTTGTGCAATTTCTTTTTTCCATTCATTAATCCTAAACAATGTTGCTTTTTTGCTCACTTTTTTATAAAAAGGGCGCATATTTTCATTATTTAAAACTAATTCTTCATACCGTTGTTTAATTTTATCTTTATTTCTAATTATCAAATCTGATTCAAAATCTGCAAACCCAAGCATCTGCATATCATAAACAGTTTTTGAAAGCGATTTATAATTAATCTTGTGCGCTTTATTTTTATTATCACAATTTTTAAAAGCATTATTGCCAAATACAGCAAAACACATGTCTACTGATTTTTTAAACTTTAAAACAATGTCTTTAGTTTGAACTGCAAACATTTCATCAGACAAATTATTCATGGCCACTTTTTCTTCTGCATAGTTATTTAACACTTTGTTTGCATTGGCTTTATAATTATCTAAATTTTCATATAACATAAAAAATCTTAGGATGTATTCTTCTCTTTCCATTCTGTCTACTTCTTTATATTCAAAAAATTGCTTAAAGGGTTCATATTTGGCTAATTCTTGCAATAAAGAATTAAATTTTCCCTGACACACACAATGACGTAATTCTTGTGGATTCAGTTTCGTTGCTCCACTATTAAATTTTTTATAAATATCAAACAAAATTGCTTTATTGTTAACATTAGTTATTTGAATAATATTTAAATCATAATTTAATATTCTGTTTTTCCATTCTTCTGGAAGAGTAAAGAAGTCAAGGCCATTTAAATTATCCTTTTGCAAACCAGTTAATTTAAATTCATTGTTAACAAATTTTTTAATTGTTGTTAACCTTTGTTGACCATCAACAACAAGTTCTTTGTTACGTTCACGCTCTAAATATGTATATATGCTTGGTATTGGCATACCTGTTAAAATCGTAGCAATAAGATTGCTCTTCTGTTCTTTATTCCATACGAAATGTCTTTGAAATACTGGGTGAATATCATAACGATCAGTACCACAAATATAGTGAATGGGAATTGGATGGCTAACAAAAGCGACATTGTACAAACTTAAATCGAGAATGGATTCAATAACTTTTGTCTTATCTTTTACTGGTATCTTTTTCATTTTAATTCTCCTTTTAATTAAAATATTAACATAAATTTTAACAAAAAAGAGGGCGCCCTCTTTTTTATACAATAATTTATCATTAAGATAGCTTGGAAATTTAGAACTTTCCTATAAAACAGGTTATCGGACAGAATAAACTTCTCCTTCACAATTCTTCACATTTTAACCCCTTTTTGGCAATGAAAAATTTTTCAGTGTTTTATAGAAAGCAAAGGTTCGAAACCTTTAAAAAAGGTAGAATTTTTTAAGAAATAGGTCAAAATTTCTAAGGGTTCAATTCAGCTTAAAATTTAAAAACATTTCCCCAAAATCAAATTTAAAACTAATATATCTTTTTTCCTCTCTCTAATTCTTTGATTGTTTAAGGGTATTTCAATCGGTGACACTTTTGAAATATTTGCACAAAAAAAATCAAAGAAGCACCTTATGGCAGCTTAAAAACCGTGTACCATAAGGTGTTTTATTTTATTAACCCTCTTTTTTATTCAAAATTGAATTAATTAATTCAATATAAATATCTCTTTTCATAATAGCAAATTTGTAGCTTTCGCCGTTTACGGTTTTAATCGTAAAAGCAACTGGCAAAATGCCTCTTACATTTGATTTTTCAACAGATACAATCTCTTTATACGAAATTTCAATATTCAACCCGCCAAACCATTGAAATGTGCTTCTAAACAAAATTCTTTGGTTTGTAAAAGCGAATTCACCTGAATTTTGAACTTCCTGCCCAATAACATTTTGCCAATAATCACCCTTCACGTTCTTTAAAATTTCTTCCCCATCCAAAAGCTCAAATTGCGAAGGGTTGAGTTTTACACTTTTAATTATCAAAAATATAAAACCTATGAAAATTAAAAAACCGATAATTTGCCCTAAAAATCCTATCATACTAAAAGCTCCCTAACATTTTTATTAAAATAATATTGCAAAATTTTTTATGTTTCAATAGTTAAATCCTTGTTTTCAGGGGTAAATTCTATTGAATTTTGATGCTCATTCAAATATTTCAACCACTTGCTAAATGATGAAGCAGAATAAATCCTGTGGATACATTCATTCATCAAAATAAAATCCAAATACCCATGTGCTTCATCGTTAATATCTACAAAATGCACATCATTAAAGCTTTTCAGGGTTTCTTTTGCCCAATCCATCCCATCAGAAAATATGAAAAATTCAGGTTCTATAAGCGTTTTCATCATATATTCCATCTTTTCAATTAAAAATTCAGATTTTACAACAGGAATTTTCAAATTTAAATAATCCCCCCGCCTAATATGCACTCCAACAGGGTTTTTAGCGCTTTTTATAACATCAAAAATCTGCTTATTTTCTTCATTCATCTGCTCTTTTAGCTTGAATTGGCCACAAATTTTTCTTTTAAAGTTTCCATCATTAAATTCAGGAATCGGGGAATAGCAATCGCACACAGCACCTACCCTGCAGCCATATTTTAAAACATCTTCAAAAGATATAGTTTTTGCTAAAAAAGCAGGTGTTTTCTTTGGATACAACCCGTATTCTTTTCTAATTCTTGCTAAAACCTTATACAGAGAATTAAAATAAGTTCTTTTTCTAAACAAAATGTTGTAAACTAAAAGTTTATAAGAAAAAATTGGGGTCTTTAAAGCTAAAAATTGCTCTATATCTTCTTTTCCAGCACAGGGAAGTTCGACATTAAATTTATCTAAAACAAACTCTCTGTCGAGTTTTCCATCCTTTGTAATTAAAAATTTAACATCAACACCTTTTTCTTTTAAAAATTCGGCAAAAACATAGTTCCCTATTTGGTTTCCAAGGCCGCTATGCGGGCAAATTAGCATCATTTAAGCTTTTTCCTCCACCTGCATATCATTTTCATCCGGATAAAATTCAAACCCCTCTTTATGCCGGTTTAAATAGCGCGCCCAAAGGCTAAAGGTTGAATTGGAATAAATTCTGTGAATGCATTCATTAAATAGCACAAAATCCAAATATCCGTGTGCTTCATCGTTAATATCTACAAAATGCACATTATTAAAGTCTTTTAGGGTTTCTTTTGCCCAATCCATCCCGTTTGAAAAAATGAAAAATTCAGGCTCCATAAGCGTTTTCATCATATATTCCATCTTTTCAATTAAAAATTCAGATTTTACAACAGGAAACTTAAAATCTATAAAATCGCCCCTTCTAATATGTACACCGACAGGGTTTTTGGCATTTTTTATCATCTTCAAAATTTGATTGTTTTTTTCATCCAAAGGTTCTTTTAAAGTAAGCTGTTTTTGCATTTTTTCCTTAAATTTTTCATCATTAAATTCAGGAATCGGGGAATAGCAATCGCACACAGCACCTACCCTGCAGCCATATTTTAAAACATCTTTATAAGATACAATTTTAGAAAGCAAAAACGGTGTTTTTTTGGGATATACAGCATATTCAGCCCTTATCCGCTTTAAAAAATTCCAAAGGTTATTCCGCCAGATTTTATCAAAAATATTTTTGGTAAATAGGGTTGAAACCTGCTTTGCACCTGGTTTTTCAAAAAGAAATTTTTCAATGGTTTCTTTCTTTGCAGGGGTTAAATCAACATTAAACCTGTCTAAAACTATTGCTCTTGCGTCATTTACATTATCTGAAAATACAAATTCAACATCAATCCCCTTTTCTATCAGGAATTGACCGAAAACATAGTTGCCTATTTGGTTTCCAAGACCGCCGTTTAAACAAATTAGCATACATTTATTTTATCATAAATTTATCAGCAGGATTTTGCGTTTTTTATACATTCTTTAACCATAGCGAGAGCTTTCGGGATATCCATTTTATCTGTAAAAATTTCTACATAGCAAAGTTTATCAAAATCTTTGGTATCAATATCTGAAAGTGCCTCTTTAAGCTCATTTGAGGTAGTTACCTTAAAATATTTTGAAGGCAAACCATCGCCAAAAAGCTCTAAAACCTTGCTATAGTTCCATTTTGTGATGTTGTTAAATTCATCATCAGGGTCGTTTGATAAAATTCTTTCAATCGTATAACCATTGTTGTTCAAAACAAAAATCACAGGTTTTACACCGTATTTAAAAAAGTTTGCAAGCTCCTGAATTGTTAATTGATGAGAGCCTTCTCCGGTAAGCAAAATAAGCCTTTTAGACCTGTCTGCCATGTAGGCTCCAAACGCAGCAGGCGTTGCCCAACCTATAGAACCCCACATCGTTTGGCAAATGTAGTTTGAGGATGTTTTTAGTTTCATATTAGCGCAAGATGCTGATATAATACCTGTTTCCACCACAACTGTATCATTTTCTTTCAAAAAATTCTGAACAAGCGGAAAAATATCATCCGTCTTTATGGGCGCAGCAGATGTTTCAATACCTTGATACCCTTTAAAAACGTTCTCCGGCGCGGGTTTTTTAATTATAGCATCTGAATTTAAAAGAACATCCATTAAATCATTTAGCCATACATCCTTGTATATTCTGCCTTCCACGACAGCATAATTTGCCTGAAGCTCGATTTTAAAGCGGTTATCAGGTTTTACAATAAACCCGAGCGTGTTTAAATCTGAAAACAGTGTGCCAAAACACAGCATTAAATCTGCATTTTCATAGATTTGTCTGAAATCTTCATTTCCAAGCTGCGCGTAATTTATCCCGATAAATTGGCTCAAATCTTCTTCTATCAATCCTTTTCCCATAATCATTGAGGTTACTTTTATATTAAATTTTTGAACAAAAGCATTTAATTCTCTTTGAAGGCGAAATCTTTTCATCAAATAATCTGTTATAATTAAAGGATTTTTTGACGTGTTCAAAAGCTCGATAATCCTGTCTGATGCTGCTTTTAAACTATCAGAATTAGATTTTACAATGGTTTCAGGTATAGTATCATCTATCAAATAATCACAAACATCAACCGGTAATGCAATATAGACAGGCTTTTTCAGCTTTATAAACATATCAAATACCCTATCTATCTCACTTTTAGCATTGTCAAAAGTTAAAAACGCGCTTGCTGTAGTCACATTAGCATAAATTTTTTCAAAAGCATAATAATCAGGTTCTGAAAAATTATGGTGAATAAGCGCTTTCTCCTTTATTAATGAGGTTTTTGGAACGCCAGTTATTTTTATTACAGGTACATTTTCAGAATATGCTCCAGCAATGCCGTTTATGGCGCTTAATTCCCCAACCCCAAATGTTGTAACAACGGCGCCATAGCCCTTTATTCTTGCATATCCGTCTGCTGCATAGGCTGCATTCAGCTCATTGGTACAGTTTATCCAGTTTGTACCTTCATTTTTTATCACGGCATCTAAAATATTAAAATTGTAATCGCCGGGTAATCCGAAAACATCCGTTATACCAAGCTCTGTCAATCTTCTTACTAAATAATCGGAAACTTTTATTTTCATTTTATACTCCAAATTTTTTCTACTACATTTGTAATACAAATAATATTATAAATCAAGGGGTAAAATATGGTACAATTTAACTTAAAAGTTTTAAAAAGGATATTGCCCATGCTGCCTGCAAACACGGTTCCCATCGTTTATATCACAGATGACAACTACACAATGCCCACCATTATATCCATAATATCCCTTTTAAAAAATATGCAAAACCCGCCTACAGTCTATATTTTAGGAATTGACCTGTCCAATAAAAATAAAGAATATTTTAACGGGCTTAATGGCGTTAAGCTGCTTAATTTGGATAATAAATATAAAAACTTAGACCTGAAACACCGTCATGTCACAAAATCTGCTCTTTTTAAGTTTGATTTGGCAGAAATTTTTAATGAATTTGATAAAATTTTATATATAGATTCTGATACTGTTATTAAAGATGATATTAAAACCCTTTTGGATACCGATGTAGAGGGGGTTTATGGCGGAGTTGTGAAGGATTGTATCGGCGAAATTATTCATAATGATACAAAAAGACTTTCCGTTAAAAACTATTTCAATTCAGGCGTTATGCTTTTAAATTTAGCCAAAATGAGGGAAGATAATATCAAAGAAAAGCTTTTGAACGCCAAAAAAACCGCCCCGGTCGATTATCTCGACCAGGAAATTTTTAATATAGTATTTAAAGATAACGTTAAATTTTTAAACCCTGAATTTAACTATATGGTAACAAACAAAAAATTAATGAAAAAAACCGTGGAAAAATTTTACGGAGTAAAAAAAATAAATCCTAAAATCATCCATCTTACTTACCTAAAACCCTGGGAATACAAGGGGATAGCATATTCTAGGGAATGGATGAAGTATTATAATTTAAGCCCTTTTAAAGATGAAAAACTGAATTTGAAAGAAAATCCTGATAAATTTAGATTGTATAAAAAAGAAAAATATAATGACAGATGGGTTATAGATATATTAGGATTAAGGATTAGTTATAAAAAAGGCGGTAAAAATTTTAGGTTGTTTTATCCGTAAAAAATTCATCTTAAAAAATCCGCTGATTTGCTTAATTTATAGTTTCAAAAATATGCTACAATTTATGCAAATATTTTTAAAGAAAGGGGCAGATTAAAAATGTGGGAAAAAGATGTAAACATCAATGAAGTTAAAGAAATTTTAACTAAATCTAAAGTGTTTTTTGGTGTCGGTGCTATTAAAAAAATCGATGAAATAGCAGCAGACCTCAAAGAAAAAGGTATTGATAAAGTAATTGTTATCTCAGGAAAAGGCGCATATAAAATAACAGGAGCCTGGGATTATGTTGAAAGCGCCTTAAAAAACCATAATATAGGGTATATAAACTACGCAAAAGTAACCCCAAACCCAACAACTGATGGTATTGATGAAGCAACAAAAATGGCTAAAGATTTTGGCGCTAAAGCAGTTATTGCAATAGGCGGCGGAAGCGCGATAGACACAGGAAAAAGCGTTGCGATTTTAATGGAATACGAAAATGAAACAGGGGCAAGCCTTTATGAATATAAATTCAATCCTGTTAAGGCCGCACCTATTGTTGCAATTAATTTAACTCACGGCACAGGAACAGAAGTAAACAGGTTTGCAGTTGCAACACTTTTAGAAAAAAATTATAAACCCGCAATTGCTTATGATTGTATCTATCCTACATATTCAATTGATGACCCTGCGCTTATGACAAAGCTTTCCGCCAATCAAACTCTTTATGTTTCAGTGGATGCTGTAAACCATGTTATAGAAGGTGCAACTTCAAAAGTAGCCTCTCCTTACGCTGTAACCCTTGCAAAAGAAACTATAAGGCTTGTTGCAAAATATTTACCGCTTGCAATTAAAAACCCCGAAGATATGGAAGCAAGGTATTACCTTCTTTATGCCTCCCTTTTAGGCGGAGTTTGTTTTGATAACGGACTTTTACACTATACCCATGCGCTTGAACACCCGCTCAGCGCAATAAAGCCGGATTTATCCCATGGCCTTGGGCTTGCAATGCTTTTACCATCTGTTGTTAATTGCATTTATAAAGATAAAGCGGCAACTTTGGCTGATATATTGGAGCCTATTGTACCCGGACTTAAAGGTGAAGCAAATGAAGCAGAAATTGCCGCAAAAGGGGTTCAAAACTGGCTTTTTGATATCGGTATAAAAGAAAAACTGGAAGATTTAGGCTTTAAAACAGATGACATTAAAAAGCTTACAAACCTTGCTTTTGAAACACCTTCTTTAGGGATGCTTTTAGGCCTTGCACCAAATGAAGCAAATAAAACAACCGTTTGCAGAATTTATGAAACCTCTATGAAAGCTGTATAAAGTCAAATTCATATTAATAAAAGACGGTAGAGTTTATACTGCCGTCTTTTTTAATTAACATCTTCATTTAAATGTTGTAAAATTAATTCATACATAAAAAGGCAAAATTAATGAAAAAATATGACGATTTAGTTAAAAACCTGAAAAATGATGAATATATTTTATTAAAATCTAAAGATGATTTAACTTTTGAACACAATAAAAATACTCCTCTTTATAAATTAACAGGGTTTTCAGGCACAGCAGGCGAAGCAATTATTGATAATAAAAGTAAAATTACCCTTTTTGTTGACCCGAGATACCACATTCAGGCAGACAATGAAACTAAAGACAAATATATTGATGTTATAAAGCTTGATATGCAAACAAGCGCTGTTCAGGCTTTTAAAACATTTCTTGAAAACAAAAAAGTTCTTTATATCCCCTCAAAATCCACCAGGTTGTCTTATTTTAATATTTTGCAAAAAGCACTGTCTTTTATAAAAATTATTCCCTACGACACTGAAGATGAAATGGAAAACCTTGCAAATATTGAAGAAATCAGCCTTGAAATTTCAGGAATGCCTTACAGTAAAAAAATTGAAAAATTAAAAAACAAAATTAAGGGGCAAAACCTTTTTGTATCAAGCTTAGAGGATGTTTCATACATTTTAAATCTAAGAAGCTTTGATATTAAAAACACATCTGTTATAAAAGCAAAATTGCTTATTTTAGAAAATAAAACAATCTTATTCTCAAACGATAAAATTCCCGTCTTAAAAGGAATTGAGAAACAGCCTTTTAACAAAATGAAAACTGTTCTGTCAAAAATTGAAACACCGGTTCTAATTGATGAAAATACAATTTCATTAAATGATTACAATTTGATAAAAAACCCCAAAAAACTTCGTACAAACCACATTGCAAAAATGGCATCAATAAAAAATTCTGCTGAAATCGAACACTATAAAAATGCCTTTAAAAAGCTTGATGATGCACTTTTTGCTTTTCAAAAAAGAATAAAACCGGGGCTTTCAGAATTAGCCTTAAAAGAAATTTTTGAAGAAGAGCTGATTAAAAAGGGTGCAAAATCCACAAGTTTTAAAACAATCCTTGCAATAGGTGAAAATTCAAGCTCTATCCACTATTCAAGTTATTCTAAAGATAAAACATTAAAAGAAGGGGATATTATCCTGCTTGATTGCGGCGGATATTATGAAGGTGGCTATGCAACAGATATTACAAGGGTTTTCTTCTGCCCGCTAAAACCTAATAAATCTGTTCCCGAAAAAATTAAAGAAATCTATACCGCTGTCCTTAAGGCTCAGCTAAATTGCTTTTTTGCGGATTTAAATCAGACCATGGAACTTGATTTTCTTGCAAGAAAAATTTTGAAAAAATATGAAAAAGAAGGCTTCACCTTCCCGCATTCATTGGGCCATGGAGTCGGTATACCCGTACATCAAGCACCTCCAACTTTAACTTTAAACCCAAAATATAATATAAAATTAAAAAATAATATGATATTTACAATAGAACCCGGACTATATAAAGAAGGTGAATTCGGTGTAAGGCTTGAAAATACTGTATATTTTCATAATAATAAAAAAATTACACTCTCAAAATTTCCTTATGAAGAAAATTTGGTTAATTATGACATGTTGACTAAAAAAGAGCAAAAATGGCTTAAAATCTGGCAGGAAGGCAAAATGAATGATTGAAATTACAAGCGTTCAAAACAATTTAATAAAAGATGTGGTAAAACTTCATCAAAAAAAATACAGGGAAAATTTTATAATTGTTGAAGGCAAAAAAGCACTTCTTGGTGCAAAAGAAGCTGATTTAGAAATAAAATATGTCTTCTCAACCGATAAATCAAACCTTTTAGGGTTTGATGATGATAAATCATATTTGGTCAACGATAAAGTAATGGAAAAAATCTCTACGACAGAAAGTGCGCCCGTTATTTTGGGGATTGTAAAAAAGCCTGAATATGATATTCAAAATTTCAAAAATTTCAAAAAAATCATCTTGCTTGATAGCATAAAAGATGCAGGCAATTTAGGCACAATAATAAGAACTGCAGCCGCCTTTGATATTGAAGGTATGATACTTTTCGGAGATTGCACGGATGAATTCTCGCCAAAAACCATACGCTCTGCAGCAGGAAATATTTTCAAGCTGCCAATTGTCCATGCCTCAGTTGGTGAATTGAAGGAATTGAAAAAAACACATAAAATGTTAACAACGGTAGTTAATTCTAAAAATTCTATTGATGCTTTGGAAGCCAAAAACCTGTCTATTATTATGTTTGGCTCCGAAGCACAGGGTTTGTGTGAAGAATTGTTAAGTCTATCTGATATTTCATACACAATTCCTATGAAAGAAGGCGTAGAATCCCTGAATTTAGCTATTTCAGCAGGAATTATACTCTATGAAATGTATAAATCGGCAAATTAAAAAATCTTTTATTGCATCTTTTAGTTTGTTGTAGTAATATAAAATAGTCGCTAAAGCCCGCTTTAGCCGGTACTTGAAAAGGAGCATTAATGAGAGTTTCTCGCATTCATTCATTCATTAATAATCAATTCAAAAAACAGGATAGTGCGTTCAAGCAAAACCTTAATAATGCCCTCAGAGTATCTTTTTATAATAACAAATTAAACCAGAATGATGTTTTTGTGCGCTTAGCTGCTGCAAGCACACGAGATGCCCGAATCGAAAGAGAATTAACCGATATGGGGCTTATATAATATCCTTAAAAAAGGGGAATAGAAATTGAAAATTGCCGTTATTGGTCTTGGTTGTTGGGGATTAGTATTAACAAAATTATTAACAAATAATTTTGAAACAGTTTATGGTTGGTCTAGAAAAGAAGATTTATCAAAAGAATTATTAGAAACAGGCAAAACACATGTGCCTTTTGAAGTTTCGCTTGATGAAAAAGTAAAAATAACATCAAATATGAAAGAAGCCATTGAAAATGCCGATGTAATTTTGCTTGTGGTATCAACTTCTGCCATCCGTCCTGTTTGCAAGCAATTAAAAGAAGCCGGAATAAAAGATAACCAAATACTTGTAAATACATCAAAAGGCCTTGAATTGCCTTCTTTAAAAAGGATGAGCGAAGTAATAAAAGACGAGCTTCCAAACCAAAAATTTGCAGTATTATCAGGCCCGACTCTTGCAAAAGAAGTCTTAATGGGATATCCTACAGCAGCATCAGTTGCATCTGATGATATTGAAACTGCTAAAACTGTTCAAAAAATGCTCACCGTTAAAGACAAATTCAGATTATATACAAATACCGATATGATAGGTGTTGAACTTGGCGGCAGCCTTAAGAACGTTATTGCAATAGCTGCAGGGTTCTTAGATGAAATGAATTTTGGAGATAACTCCAAAGGTGCGCTTTTAGCGCGCGGCATGGCAGAAATTGCCCGTGTTGCAATCCAGCTTGGCGCAAATCCTTCCACCATGTGGGGATTATCAGGAATGGGCGATTTAATTGCAACCTGCTCCAGCCATTTAAGCAGAAATAACACTGTTGGGCGCCTTTTAGCCCAGGGCAAAAAAATCGATGATATTTTAGCTGATTTAGGCTCTGTTGCAGAAGGAGTTAAAACATCAAGAGCAGTTTGCGAGCTTGCTGAAAAATTAAACATTGAAGTTCCGATTTCAAACGCTATATATAAAGCCGTTTATTCAAAAGAAAATTCAAAAGAAATCTTCTTAAGCCTAATGAATAGAGAACTCAAAGGCGAAGAAGAGTTTATTAAAAAATAACAAACTCTTCTTTACTATTGGTTAAAATATCCAAGATGCTTTATTCATCAATATAGGATATGATTTTTTCAATGTTTTTTGAGATGCTGTTTAGTTTATTTTCCATACTATCAACGCGCGAAGCCAGGCTCTTTGTCTGTGTCGTATTGTCATAGAAAAGGTCAATGAATGATTTTACATCAAACCCCTCAGATTGCTTTTGAAGAATTAAAGAAATCTTTTCATCCAATTCTTCTAAACGCATCTCTTGGATTTTATATTTTTTATACACACCGTTTAATACTTCTTCAAGCTTTTGCGGCGCCACATAATCTCTTTCGCTTTGAACAAGCCTTGTTTTAACTTCTTCTAAGCCAAGTTTTTCTGTGTTTTCGATTCTTTTTGAAAGTACTCCAACCATATTTGAAAGATTTTCAAGCCTGGAATTTGTATTTTTAAGCCAGCCGCCAATATTTTGAAAATCTGCACCAATATTTTTATTAGATTTTTCAACGCTGAGTCTTAATTTTGCAAGGTCAGCTTCTAAATCTGCCATTGAATAAGTATCATCGGCCTTTTTAGCAACCTTATTCAATAAATCATCAAGCTTTTCACCTATTCCGCCCGGAATTTGAGGAATTTCTCCTGCAAGCGCTATGGGAGTCTCTCTTCTTTTCTGAAGATTTTCAAGATAAGTTTCAATATTTGTTAAATTATTTTTAACGTTATCAATAATTGTGCTTGCAATCCGTTCAGAAGCTTGATTTACCATTACTTCAAATCTTTGAACATTTTCATTTGAAGAATCATTTATGATATTAATAAGCTTTTCTGATGTATTTATTGCATTTGTATCAATTTTTGAAGAAATTGAATTTTTAATCTCTTCACAAATCATATCCTTCAAAGATGCAACGCTTTGATTTATCTTATCATTAAAATCAGAGCGGGTTGAATTCAAATCTTCATTTAAAGAATTAATGCGCTCCAGCGTGCTTGTCTGGTTGCTTTGAATAGCATTTTTTAAATCTTCAATTAAAAATTCAACATTTTTAAGATTTTCAAGTTTTTCTTCAAGTATCGCTTTAAATTCATTCGGCGCATTATTTTTAATGTAAACAGTGTTTGATAACACCTCGCCTACATTTTTATAAATATCACCAATAATTTCTTCTTTTTTATCAAGAGTTGCAAAACCTTCTTTAATTTCAGCAAAAATATTATCTTTTAAATATTCAAGCTGTGAAATCAATCCATCCAGCTTAACACTTGCTGCAACTCTTTGAGCATCTTCTTCTTTTTCTGTATCAGGCTTAAACACGCTCACAATCTTTGCGATTTTTTGGATTACTTCTTTCATCCTTAAATCCATGTGTGCTTTTATAAGCTGAATTTGCTCTTCTTTATCAACATTTGCCTCAAGAATTGATTGAACCTTATCATCAATTCCTCTGATTAAACTTGAAGGAATTTCATTATTAGGATTTAAATTTTCAATTTTAAAAGATAGTTCAGAATTTAAATTTTGAATTTCAGATAAAAGCTCTTTACCGTTATGAATTTGCTGTAAATTGCATCTTTCAACCTTGTTTTCAATTTCAGCTAAAAGTTCCTGCTGGCTTGCTTCCTGTAATGAAGTAACGGGGTTTTTAGAATTCGCTTCTTCAACAGATTTTTTAATTAATCTTTCAAGTTTACCATCTAAAAGTTCAAAATTGGTTTTAGAATTTTTATTAATACCCAAAATTCCTGCCTGAATATCACTTTTTAACGCACTCAGGCTCTCTGTCATCTGCAATTGATTTAAACTTATTGCATCATTTATTCTGTCTACACCTTCCTGATTAAGGGTTTCAAAGGTGGCTTCTATAGAATTTAATTTATCTCTGAATTTATCTTCATAATCGCTTATTTTGGATAAAACTTCATCAATATTGGTTTTATGGTCGTTGAATTCTTTTGTAATATTAAAATTAATGTTTTCAACAGTTTCCATAATATGGTTGGACATATTTTGAAGGTCAACTTTTACGCTATCCAAATCACCTGAGTTTGCAGATTTAAATTCATCTTTAATAGATGCAGTGATTAATTCTACACGTGAAGTTATGGTATCAACAACTTGTGCAAACTGTTGTTTTAATTCAGTAATATTTGCTGAATTTTCACTAACTACATGATTTCTGAATATTTCAAGCTTATCTGAAATCCTTGGTACTGTTTCATTCAATTGCTGTAATACCTGAATGCTTGTACCATCCTGCGCTCTTTCAAAATTTTCTTTTAATGAAGCTATGGAAGAATTGATTTCTTTTGTAATATCTCCCATCATGCCTGATAATTGTTTAAGAGCATCAGCAGATTTTAGGGTTTCAACACATTCTAAAATCTTATTCAAAGGCTCTTCAAATGCTTTGGCTGAACCATTTGCACCTAAATCAGCTTCAAGCGAACAAATTCTATTTGAAACATCACTAAATTCATTTTTTAATATCTCAACCGCATTTACAAGATGCTGCTTTTCAGCCTCTTCCTGTCTTTGAAGAACTTCTTCAATTTTTCCCATCTGGCTTTGGATAAAATCATGCGAAAGTTCAATGGTTTCAGAGTTGCTTTTTACAATACTGTTAGCCAATTCTTCAAAATTAGCGTTTGTGGATAAATTTACAAGTGCATTTTTTAAATTTTGATAATCTTCATTTAATGTTTGTAATTGAAGTTTGATTTCTTCAGTTCTTCCTGTAATACCATCAGTTACAGTTGTATAAACTTTTTGAATTTCGCCTGTTAACTGAGCTAAATTATTATTGATATTACTTGATTCTGATACAAATTTTTCGCCGATTTCACCATAGCTTTTATTTATGATATCTACAACATCGGCAAATTTTGTTATAATTTCATCTTTTGCATATCCCGTATTATTGCGAATTTCATTAAATAAATTTTTAACATCTGCCTTAATTTCATCCACCGTATTAAAATTAAGACCGCTTAATCTCATTTCAATATCTGTAATTGTTAGCCGGAATTGTTCTTTGTTTTCAATATCATTTTTTTCAATATATGCTTTAAGGTCAGATAAAAATGAGGTTAAAATTGTAATTTTTTCGTTAATATAATTGGCATCTTCTTTAGATGATACATTATGAAGCCTTGTTGAAAGAGCATCAATTTTTTCGCCAGCTGCAATTATATTAGATGAATTTTTAATAATTTCTTCCAGACCGTATTTTATCTGGTTTAATTCTTCTTTTTGGCTATAGCCTTGCACTTGGGTTAAAAATTCGGCAAAGTTTTTATTCAGGGTAGATGTTATATTATCAAAACCTCTTGAAAAAGCAGCAAATTCATTGCTAAGTTTCACCATTTCTGCTGCAGTGCCTGAAGTTCTTAAAGCTTCAATACTTTGTGTAAATTTTTGAAATTGAAGCTCTTGATTATTCATTTTTGTATAGATAGAATTTAAATCAGAGGATAGGTTTGAAATTTGCATTTCAAATTTAGGGTTGGATATTTGGGCAGCAGCGTTTTTAATAGAATCTTCAACTCCAAAAAGCATATCCTGAAGAGCGCCCTGTCTTTCTTCGGCTGTCTTTTTAATTTCATTTGAAATAATTTGAAGCATTTTTTCACTGCTTAAATTTGTCTGGTTTTCAAACCTTTGAAGCATAGTGTTGAATGCGTTATTTATTTCAGCAGGAGTTAAAGAAGGTTTGTTATATAAGCCCCTGATTGCATCTGTAAGCTGCTCTACTCTAATCTCTAAGTTATCTGCCATAAATGTAAACCTAAAATCCTATAAAATCCCCTAATTTTAAACAACATTTTAATACAAAACTATTCCGCATTTCCACCTTTGTTGAGTTTTGTTTACAATTTACTTTTGTTTTGAAGGATTTTAGCCATAGGGTAGATTTTCTTTCATAAGATTGATTGATTTGTGTCATTGCGAGCGACCGGAGGAAGCGCGGCAATCCAGAAAACTTCACAAAACCTTCTGGATTGCCGCGGTCGTTGCACTCCCCCGCAATGACACAAATCAATCAATACAGGCATTTTCTTGGAGAAAATTATTTCATAAAAAAGGACCGTTAAAAGTTCGCCCGAAATCCGCCCAGAAATATTTATTATTGCAGAATATCTGAAGCATCCGCAATTTTATATCTTATTAATTTAACAAGCGAAGCAAAAGGAGTTGTATCTTTCGTTTCTTGCATATCATTATCCAGTGCAGCTTCCAATACATAAAGCAGCCCCAACACCTCTATCAAACTTTTAAACAAAAGTTCTTTATCTTCTTCATTCATTGTAATAATTTCCTATTATAAAATAGTATTATATACAAATAAATAGCTTTGTCAATTTTATTATTTAATTTCAGCATCCCGTTGGCATCAAATGCTAAAATTAAACCTATGAATAAGGAAAATACTATAATTTCTGAAATAAAGGTTTTGCTTGCAAAAAGAGGCTGGACTCAAGAAATGCTTGCACAAGAACTGGGCAAAAGGCTTAATAAAAAATATACAGCAAAAAATCTTGGCAATAAATTAAGGCTTGAAACCATCCCCTATCGTGAAATTAAGCTCATAGCAGATATTTTGGGCTATAAAATCATGTTTGAAGATATAAATTCAAATTCGTAAGTGTGCAATTTATTGCACCGCAAGCACTATAAAGCCTTTACTTCCCCAAATTATCAAAATTATCCATTAAAGATAATTGTTTTATCATAATCAAATCTTTTAACATCAAATCCCTCGGGGAACCTGCTTCAAGGGAATGGTTACGCAAAAGATAAGACGGGTGAAAAATCGGCACAAAAATCGTTCCTTTTGAACCTTTATAAATTTTGCCGCGGCATTTTGTAATGCCCCTTCCTTTAATAAAGCTCTCTAATGCCGTTGCCCCGCATAAAATAATAATTTTGGGCTTTACTGTGTCAATTTGAAACTTTAAAAACGGGGCGCACGCCTTCTTTTCATCAGGCTCAGGCTTCCTGTTGCCGGGAGGCCTGCATTTTAAGGTATTACAGATATAAATATCGTTTTTCCTGTCTATACCCGCTTTTATAAAAAATTCATCTAATAATTGCCCGGCACGCCCTACAAAAGGCACACCGAGCCTGTCTTCATCCGCGCCCGGTGCCTCCCCTATAAGCATAATTTTTGCATTTGGGTTACCATCTGAAAAAACAAGGTTTGTCCTATGCGAACATAAAGGACAACCCTTGCAATTTTTCAATTTTTCTTTTAAATCATCTAGAGCGCTCATAAAGCCTAACCAACCTAAATTTTAGCTTTTATATTCCTTTTCAAACCCGAAAAGCGAGCTTACGGATTGGTCATCATGAATTCTGGAAATAGCTTCACCCAAAAGAGGTGCTACTGACAACTGTGTTATTTTTGTCGGAATAAATTCGCTGCTATTTAAAGGGATAGTGTTTGTAACAATTACTTCCTTAATCGGCGCTTCATCCAGCCTTTTTAGCGCAGGACCTGAGAATACAGGATGCACCGCACAAACATAAACATCTTTTGCGCCTTCTCTTTTTAATAATTTAGCAGCCTCGCAAATTGTTCCTGCCGTATCAATCATATCGTCAAACATAACGCAAATTTTATCTTTAACATCACCTATAACATGGTCTGCAACTGCAACATTATGCTGTGTTCTTCTTTTATCAATAATTGCAAGCGGGCAATCCATAGCCTTTGCAAAAGCCCTTGTCCTTTGAACACCACCAGTATCAGGAGAAACAGCCACTAATTCTGATTTTGGAAGGTTCAATTTTTTCATATAATTTACAATAATAGGAGTTGCATAAATATGATCAACCAGAATATTAAAGAAACCCTGAATTTGGCCTGTGTGTAAATCCATCGCGAGAACCCTGTCTGCACCTGCAGTTGTTAAAAGGTCTGCAACAAGTTTTGCGGTGATTGCTTCTCTGCCTGATGTTTTTCTATCTTGTCTTGCATAGCCGTAATAAGGAATAACAGCTGTAATAGTTTTAGCAGAAGCTCTTTTAAACGCATCAATTATAATTAAAAGCTCAACTAAATTTTCATTCACAGGGTTGCATAAAGGCTGCACCACAAAAACATCATCGCCCCTGATTGAATCTTGGATTTGAACATAAATTTCACCGTCAGAGAAATTCTTTATAATCATAGGACCGACTGTCGTTCCTAAATATTCAGCAATTTCCTCAGCCAATACCGCATTTGAACGTCCGCAAAAGAGTTTAATTTCATGTGTGGGGAGTACATTTTTTTCTCTTGCAGGCATAGTTTCAAGCCCTAACTTCATTTTATTCTCCTTTTATTTAACGTAGTTTTTTATCTCTTTTTGGGGGCTTCTTGTCAAACCTAAAGCATTTGCCCCGACATCTTTTGTAATAACGGAACCTGCCGCAATAAAAGCCTTTTCACCGAGTTCCACAGGCGCTACCAGTACCGTATTTGAACCGATTGAAGCTCCGTCATTTATTATTGTCTGTTTCTTTTCTTTTGTGATTGAATTGTAATTAGCGGTAATCGTTCCTGCACCTATATTTACACCGCTTCCGACCTTTGTATCGCCAACATAACTTAAATGGGAAATATTTGTATGAGATTTAACATAAGATTTTTTTAATTCCACAAAATTGCCGATTTTAACAAAATCTTCAACGGTGCAATCACCCCGAAGATGTGCAAACGGCCCTATTTTACAATTCTTTCCGATTGTATTTTTACCGTTTATAAATGTATTCGGGAAAATAACGGTATCTGCTCCGATAGTTGTTTCCGGTGAAATTTGCGTATTTTCAGGCGAAACAATCGTAACACCTTCTTCCATCAACTGGTTTAAATGCCTTTCATTCATTATTTTAAAAGCTTCAGCCAATTGCACCCTTGAATTTATACCGAATGCCTCGTTTGAATCTTCCAAAATATATCCGTAAGTCTTATAAGAGTTTTCATTTGCCCATTTAATGATATCCGTTAAATAATATTCATTCTGGGAGTTATCATTTTTAAGGTCATCAAAAAACCCTTTAACCTTTTGCCAGTTAAGGCAATACATACCGACATTTATTTCTTTAACGGCATCTTGAGTGGCATTACAATCTTTTTGTTCAACAATTTCTTTTATATGATTGTTTTCATCCCGAATTATTCTGCCATACCCTTTAGGGTCATCCAAAATTGCCGTTATGGCTGTAATATCAGCATTGTTAGATTGATGAAATTCTACAAGTTTTTGAAGACTTTTAGCCGTAATTAAAGGTATATCACCGTTTAAAATTATTGCAAGACCGTCAAAATTTTTTAGTTCATCCTTTGCCATGCTCACCGCATGCCCTGTTCCGAGCTGCTCTTTTTGAAACACACAAACAGATTTCGGGTGTTTTTTATTTATAAAATCCTGAACTTCTTCACCCTTATGCCCCACAATTACAATATTTTCAAATGAATTAATTTTTTCACATGCATCCAAAACCCAAGAAACCAAAGGTCTGTTAAAAATCTCATGCAAAACCTTGGGTTTATCAGATTTCATCCTTGTGCCTTTTCCCGCCGCAAGAACGATTGCTTTTATACTTCCATTCATTTTCATCAACAGGGCTTCTTTTTCAAAACTTTTTATCCGCATTTTCTCATGAAAGTCAAGCAAATAAAAGCATAATAAAACTTTTATGAACATTTTTTTACAAAAGAGAAAAATCAATCCAAATCATCAATATCATACACTAAATTTTCAAGCTGTAGAAGGCTTTCTTGCACATTTTCCAATATTAATTTAATTTCGCGCGACTCTTCTTCATGTCTGTTCCAAACATCAATTAAATTTATTTGCGCCCTCAATTTTAAAAATATTTTCTCTAAATCATAAACGTTTATCTTAACATCTTTCATAGTATTTCCTTTTTTATGTTGCCAAACTATTATACAATTATTTTATAAATATTGCAAAATTATTTGATTATAATTAGTATATTTTAATAAAACAACCATAAAACGGTTTTGCTGTTAGTATTAAACTATATGAGGAAAAAATTAATTAAATCAGAAAATAAAAAGGGCGGAAAATCATACAGTGTAACTTTATCGCCTGTTTTACTTGAGTTAATCGGCTGCGACCTTGAAAAGCTTGATGACACAACAATTGACATCACATTTGATGCACACATTAAAAAAATAACAATTTCCGACCCTGAAACTAAAGGGTAGTTTATGAGGAAAAAACTTATAAATTTTAAGGGCGGTAAAGGCAGTATTTCTTATGGCGTAATATTGCCAAAATCATTGCTTGAATCAATCGGATGCAATTTAGATGATATGAAAAACATCACTGTTGATGTAAAATTAGACACAAAAAGTGGTAAAATTACCATCTGTGACCCAAAAGCCATGGAAAACTAACCGTACAATTAAAATTAAATAATAAAGGGTAAGCCCTGTGGTAAACCTGCTTCTGTTGGACAACATTTTTAATGGTGAAATCAACAGAAAGGAGGTGAACTGAAAATGTCTATTGTAATAACTACAAAAGCGCTGCTACTTATTTTACTAATAATAGCAACGCTTAAATACAAAAAACATTAAGGGCTTTTAAAGTGCAGGGACTCAACCTGCACGCCCGATATCTATATTATAAACCATATAATCATAATTTCAAGGAGAATAAATATGAAAAGTGATGCAATTAAAGAAGGAATAGCCCATGCACCCCATAGAGCGCTTTTATACGCAGGGGGTTTATCTGATAAAAATATTAAACGCCCATTTATAGGGATTGCAAGCTCTTTTTCCGATTTAGTCCCCGGACATATTGGTATGAGAGATTTAGAAAGACAAATTGAAAAAGGTATCCATTCAAACGGTGGCCAAGCCTTTATTTTTGGAACGCCTGCCGTGTGCGACGGTATAGCAATGGGGCATTCGGGGATGAGTTATTCGCTTCCTTCCCGTGATTTAATAGCAGATTGTGTTGAAACTGTTGCAGGCGCACACCAATTAGATGGTCTTGTATTGCTTACAAATTGCGATAAAATCACACCGGGTATGCTTATTGCAGCATTAAGGTTAAACATCCCAACAGTTGTTGTAACAGCAGGGCCGTCTTTAGAAGGGCATTGCAAAGGCGAAACTCTAACCTTTATAAGAGGCTCATCGGAGGCTGTAGGAAGATATAGGGCAGGAGAAATTACGGAAGAAAAACTCCATGAAATGGAACATTACGCTTGTCCTACAGCAGGTGCATGCCAAGGGCTGTACACTGCAAACACCCTTGCCTGCCTTACTGAAGTTATGGGCATGAGTATTACAGGCTGTGCTTCAGCTGCTGCTGTATCATCTAAAAAAAGAAGAATAGCCTTTGATTCAGGATTTTTAGCCGTAGATTTGGTTAGAAACAATATAAAACCAAGGGATATCATAACAAAAGACTCTATGAGAAATGCAATAGTTGCAGACCTTGCACTTGGTGGAAGCACAAATTCAATTCTTCACCTGCTTGCTATAGCAAATGCAGCTGAAATTGATTTAACACTTGATGATTTTGAAGAATTAAGCTTTAAAATCCCTCAAATTATAAAGCTTGACCCGTCTGCCCTTCCTACTATGACTGATTTTGACAACGCTGGCGGTATCCCCGGTACCATTAAAACTCTATGGGGCAAAACAGATGAACTTAAAAATACAATAAACGTTGAAGGCAAAACCATAGAACAAAGGGCAAATGAAGCATGGGTTGATAATAATGTTATAAAACCCTTTGATAACCCCATTACAAGCAACCCTGGCCTTGCAATTTTACATGGAAACCTTGCAGAACAAGGTGCTGTGGTAAAAATTTCAGGCGTGGCTCAAGAATGTTTTGAATTTGAAGGTACTGCAAGATGTTATGACAGAGAAGAAGATGCAATGAAAGGCATTGAGGATGATATCGTTAAAGCCGGAGATGTTGTTGTAATAAGGTATGAAGGCCCCAAAGGCGGCCCGGGTATGCGTGAAATGCTTGCCCCGACATCGCTTCTTGTAGGTAAAGGTTTAGGAAAAAAATGCGCACTTATCACAGATGGCAGATTTTCAGGCGGAACAAGGGGGCTTTGCATAGGCCACATTTGCCCTGAGGCTACGGAAGGCGGTATTATAGGACTTATAAAAGACGGTGATAAAATTAAAATCGATATAAACAAAAGAACAATCGACCTTCTTGTGGATGAAAAAGAGCTTGAAGAAAGAAGAAAAAATTTCACGCCAAAACAAAAGAAAATTGCAAAAGGTTTTCTTTCAAAATATGCAAAAACCGTTTCAGGAGCAAATCTTGGAGCAATTTGCGAATAATCAGATATTTTAAGCCGGATAAATTTATTTTTATCCGGCTTTTTGTGTTTTAAAAATCACTCTTTAGGATAATATCCTTTTAAAGTAATTTTTCTTAACATTATTTTAAAATAAAAGCAAAAATTTTTTATTTACATGTTTTATAGGAACACCCAAATAAAAACCAAAAGGATATTTTGAAAGGATATAGATTTTGCTTATCATAAGCCCTAATTTAATGCCTTATTCAGGCACAAAATTTAAACCCCAAAATCAAATAAATCAAAATTTAAGCCTTAATAATGCTCTTTTGGCTAATTCCGCTTTTGATACATTTACAAAAACAAACAACAATATAAATTTTACAGGTCTTTTCACAAAAAAACCCTTACCAAAGCTTGGCAATGATATGACGCCTGAAGAAATATCGCTTTTACATGACACTCTTGAACAAAAAGAAGACGTTGTATTTAAGTGGCTTGCACGTCAACCAAAATATTCTGATTATTTTAGAAAAATAGTGGTTGAAAAGCCAAAAATTAAGTTAATTAAACAGGTTGAAGACCCGACAAAATATGAAGAAGGTAATATCTCCAGGTATAACTGGGCAGAAAACACTATTACTTTAAATATAAGCTTTTTACCGAATATGGCACTTATCAGTAAAGGTAATATCGCACTTGTATCAAGAGATTTAGCTACAGGCTTCATTAGACATACACCCGGAGATGTGCCTTATGAAGATGGTTTTGAAGACCTTGGCGATAGAAGCATAGGTTTTGCTCTTCAAAGCAGCGAAGAAACAGGCAAAAGCTATTTTTACAGACTTTCTACAGAAGAAATATCAGAACTTGCAACCCAGTATCTTGCACAGGAAACAGACCGCGCAATGGCTTTCCACATCCTTTTAAATACTGAAAGCATAGGCGCTGAGAATGAACTCATCAATAAATATTATTTTAATTTAAAAAACAATCATAAGCTTCAACCAGGTACAACGGGCTTTTGGATTGATACATATCCGGGCGAATACAAAGAATATGATGAAGTAAAAGCTGCATATCCTGTATACAGGTTGGATTCTGATAAGTGGAAAATAGCGCAAGATGGGAGCTATGGAAGAATCCCCGACATTACACTAAGAGCTTTATATAATGATTTTATTAACACTGACAATCTTTTAGACCACCCGAAAAGCCCTCTGGAACTTGGCAGTTTAATTGCCTCCAAAAAATTTATGGATTTCTACACCCCAAAAGGCAACAATGAAAGAGAAAAAGAAAGATTGGAAATTTTATATCAGGTACAGTCAAGTCTTTTAGACGCTGATATTAAAGAAATGATTGAACAACAACTCAAAGATAAAAGATAGAGAGAAGAGAGAAAAAACCCCGAAAAAGCATATAGCCTTCGGGGTTTTTAAATATTTATTTTTCAATTTTAAAAATTGAATTTGCGCCATTTTCAATTTTAAAAATTGAATTTGCGCCATTTTCAATTTTTAAAATTGAATTTGCGCCATTTCTTCAACAGATGCAAACACGCTGCTTGCGCCGCAATCTACAAATTGAACCTGACCTGTAACACCTGAAGATAAATCAGATGCTAAATAAAGCCCTGCTTTACCTACATCCTCTAAAGACGGTGTTCTTTTTAAAGGTGCTTTTAAAATATTTGCTTTAAGCATTCTGTCAAACCCTGAAATGCCTTTAGCAGCAAGAGTTTTAACAGGCCCTGCTGATAAACAGTTGCATCTGATATTATATTTTCCAAGGTCATAAGAAATAAATCTCATTGATGATTCAAGTGCAGCTTTTGCAACACCCATAATGTTATAGTTTGCAACCACTTTTGTTGCACCAAGGTATGTTAAAGCTAAAATTGAACCTCCGCCTGAAGTTTCCATTTGAGGTTTAGCGTATTTTGAAATTGTAAGCAAGGAATAAGCACTTACATGCATTGCTAAATCCCATCCTTCTTTAGAAGTTGTATAAAATTCACCCATAAGGTCATCTTTATTTGCAAAAGCAACCGCATGCACCACAAAATCAAGCTTATCATAGTGTTTAGCGTATTCTTCAAATGTTTTCTTAACATCTTCATCTTTGGTAACGTCGCATTCTACACACATTTTAGAGTTCATTTCATCTGCGATAGGTTTTACCCTTTTTTCCATTGCTTCATTTGCATAAGTAAAAGCAATTTCGCCGCCTTCTTTATAAATTTGTTCAGCAATAGCATTTGCGATTCCAAACTTGTTTGAAACACCGAATATAATGCCTTTTTTACCTTCCATAATACCCATAAATTTTGCTCCTTTTAATTAATTCCAATCGGATTTTTTAATCATTCTACAATAAACACAACCAAAATACAAAGGATGGGAAAATATGATATAATCAATTTCATCAACGGATAAGCTCCCGGTTTACCTCCACCGACACATGCTTGTTAAGAGAAAATATCGGAAAAGGAGGTGATGATATGCAATTTAGCTTAAGCGAAAAAGCGCTATTTCTTATCTTATTGATAATCATAGCGCTAATAATTGCAATATAGGGAGTTAAGAAGAACCTTAAGAGAAAATCCAACCGCTCTTAGGGTTCTTTCCCTATATTTAAATTATATCTTATTTAGTGCAAAATACAAGCCTAAAGCATAAATTACGATTATATACTTCCCAATATCTTCAATTCAAATTCGGGGGTAATTTCTTCAAGGCAGATAACCGGAATATCCGTATAAAGTTCAGATACTAAAACAAAAAGCATGTGCCGTAAATGTTGTGGTGCAACAAGAACAATCTCTTTATCTCCCTCTTTTTTAGCAGAAATTTTTTCTATGGTTTTTGTAAATTGCTCAAATCGTTCGCCGTCAATTTTTACCACCCCGGTTTCTGTATCAACAGAATCAGACTGCACCTCAAGCATCTTTATAACTTTCGGATTTACTTCATACCCGACAATTTCCTTATCATCATTGCTTAAAGACCAGCAAATCTGCCTTGAGAGCGCAACACGCAATTTATCTAATAAATCTGCCTTAGACGCGTCATCCGCAAAATCATTAATTTTTTCAAAAATATAAATTAAATCTTTAACACTTACTCTTTCTCTTATTAAAGAGCAGAAAAGATATTTTAACTCTGAAAGCGAGATAAAATCTCCCAAAATGTTATCAATTAAAAGCGCATTATTTTCGCTTACAATTTCAATATAACGGTTCAAATCGTTATAGTTAAATATTTCATTTACACATTTTATTGCAAAATATTTTAAATATTGCGCAATATATTCACAAGCATTCAAGCCCTTTGCCCAGAAGTCTTTGGCCTCTTCGTCTTTTATCCAGACAATTTTTCTGCCTGAAATAAAATCAACCGCCTTAATTGAATCTTTAGGGTATTTTTTCAAATTTAATTCATCACAAAAATACACTGTATACCCCGGATATGCCTGTGTCTGCACAATAGGAATAGAGTGAATATTAATTGTAAAAGTATATTCATTTAATTCAGGGTTTTCTAAAAACAATACCTTAGGGATAATATACCCTACTTCATTTGTCAATTCCTGCCTTACTTTTACGGTTTCTGCAAGTAAATTTGTTCCGTTTTTAGAAGGATTATTTAACGAATAAATTTCTTCGGATAAATGTATTGAAAGCCGCTCTTCCCCTAAAGAACTTGCCATCTTTGAAGGGGCTAAAAGGCTTTTTAATTGTTTTTTCAAATTGTTAAGGTCATTTACTTCTTTTGCAATTTCATCATTCAAAACCTCTCTCTCATCTGCCTTTGCAGATTCCAAGAAATGTTTTAAATCTTCTATTTTTTCCCTTTTTTCCCTTATTTTCCTTTGAAAATTTAAACACAATTCATAAGGCTCTTCTTTTGAATAGAGCATCCTCTCCATCTTTGTTTTGTAGCCTTGAATATCTTCAAATTCGCTTTCATCTTTTGAAAATTCAACTTCTTTCATAAAGATAATATTGTATACAACTTTATTGTTCACTTCTCCTTCATGAAGAGAATATAAATCCCACCCTTGTTTTGACATAGAATTAAGAGTGTTTTCTAAGCCCCCTATATCATCAATAGGGCAGGTTTTTATGCAAAACTCCTGACGCGTACTTTTAAACATATATTTATTTTAGCATAAAATGCGGGTTTATTTATGCCGAAAATTTAAAAACATTAAAAAATTGTTAAAATAATAAATGCTATTCTAAACAACTGTTATATTAAAAATATGCTGTTGAATTAAACTAAAATTTAAAGTTGAGGTGATGTTTATGCTGGATTAAATACTTTATGGTAAGATAAATTTATGAAAAAGGTTTTATTTATTTTTACATTGCTTCTATATTTAGTTATGAGTTTTTCTCCTTGTTTTGCTGAAACCAAAGACTCCATTGAAACTGAACTTGAAAAATGTTTATCAAAAGCAATTTCAAACGCCGATATGCGAACCTGTACATATAATGCAATGAATTCAAGGTTTAATGAGATTGATAAGTACTTGGGCCTTATAAGAAAAGTCCTTGCAGGTAATGCTGAAAAACTAAAAACGTTTGAAATATCACAAAGCAAATGGGGTGAATATCAAAAAGCGGAATTTGAAGTAATTAATGCTTTAATTCACAATAAAGGCGGTACCATATATACGGTTATGGCTGTTGGTGATAAATATGCACTGGTAAAAAAGCGTGCAGATAATTTGAAATATTATTACGACATAATAACAAGACAATAAAATCTTTATAAATTTATTTTACCTTATACTCACGTTTTAAAATATATTGTTGATTATTAAGTATGAGGAAAATTAAGATGAAAAAGTACGATAAAAGATTTGAAACATTATTAAATTATGTTTTTGAAGATGAAGGCGGTTTTAATGACGACCCGGTTGATAGGGGCGGGCGAACAAATTTTGGCATAACCCAAGATAGTTATAATTTTTATAGAGATAGAAGAGGGATACCAAGAGATGATGTTAGGAATATAACCAAAACCGAAGCAAAAAATATTTAAAAGGATGGCTTGATAGGGTTGACAGAATAGGCATAAGGGGTGAGTATCTTGCAAAAAAAGAAAGACTTGGTTCTTTATACAGTGAAAATGTGAATTCCAATATGGATAATGCCATAAAAGAATATACAGATTTTAATAAAATTGATGATAATGATAAACTCAATAATAAAATTCATTATTATATGCAAAAAAATCAAGAAGCACTTAATAAACATAATTATACAAAACAAAATAAACCAACAGGTTTTGCCATAAATATTTCAAATGCGGATAGAGATTTAGATATAAACACAGATATAAACAATGAAGATTTTAGAAACAAGATGTATTTTTCAAGGGAAGATGTAGGGAAGATGACAACAAAAGAGTTTTCTGAAATGGAAGATATAATAAACAGACAATTAAAAGACGGAACTATGCAGAATAAAGATTATTTTAATTCAAAGGTTAAAAACGGGGATATGATTTGGGTGGATGGATATGAAAGAAGTGACGGTACAAAGGTATCAGGGTATTATAGGGCAAGGTAACAAAACAACTATCTAAAAACAACGGGGTACACTTCAAATGTACCCTACTCAAAATCAAATAAGTCTTTTTCTTTTACACCAAGGGTTTCGGCAATTTTCACAAATAGAACCATGGTTGTAATTTTTTTGCTTACATACATTTAAACAAAAGGATGCGAAAATAAAATATCAATAATCTACAAAGGTATGTATGAATATAAATAAATTACAAAAATTAACCGCTGATATGATTAAACAAGAACGGCTTAGTCAAAATCTATCAATAGAAGAGCTTTCAAAACTTTCAAAGGTTTATGTATATAAAATTAAAAAAATAGAAACAGGTAATTACGATTTTCAATTAAAAGAATTTAACAGACTTTCAAAATATTTAGGTATTAAATTAATCCTAAAAAAGGGTAGGGCGCAATTCAATACACCTTTTTGTGTTTATATTACCTTTTGGAAGTTTGAATATTCAAATTTATTGGCAGTTTTAATCTGATTGTTAAATTAAAAAGTATATATTTTCTTGAAGAAAAATATTATATAAAAAGGACCGTTAAAAGTTCGCCCCCTAATTTAATGATAAATGTTTTATATAATTAAATGAAGAACCCCCGTGTCCTTTTTTATATAATATTTTAGGAGAGAAAATCGAAAGATAACGCAAGCGGTGCAATAAATTACATCCTGCAAATACTGATACAAAGCATCGTTTAGCAAAAAAGAATATTCTAATCTTATTTATGTTACAATATTTTTAACCACGCTCCACGGGGTGTTGCAAACTCTCGACCGGAAGCCAATGCCGGGTGCAGAGCCTACCGTGAGGGCATAGAAAATGAACATTGAAAACTTAAATATTGTTAATCCCGTTTTTTAAGGCGGCGTTTGATTTGCCCCACCGTGTCAGGATGGAAACATAGCAGCACAGGGCATTTACGGGCGGGTGTTTTTAAAAGACGGAGGAGATATTTAAGATGTAGATTTTATTTTTTATTTTCGAAAGGTAGTGGCGTGGTTTATATTAACTTTTTAATAACAATGGGGAATTTTGGATGCCAAAGAAAAAAGATGAGATTGAAATTGTTTTAGATGTTGAAACCACAGGGCTTGACTATACTAAAGAAAAAATTATCGAATTCGGCGCTGTGAAACTTGTAAACGGCGAGATAACAGAAAAATTCGAAACTCTTGTTAACGCAAAACAACACATAAGAAAATCATCAGAAGCAATCCACGGTATCACAGAAGAAATGCTTGCAGATGCACCCACAGAAGAAGAAATTTTCCCTAAAATTTTTGAATTCATCGGAAACTATCCGATTGTTGCACACAATGCGATTTTTGATTTCAGTTTTTTAAACAGAACCTCAAAAAGACTATACAATAAGCCATTAGAAAACCATCATATCGATACACAAATTATGTTTAAGGAAGTCTATCCTCAGCTTGAATCCTGCGGATTAGAATCTTTGATGAACACTTTTAACGTTGATTTTTCAACACGCCATAGAGCTTTTGCAGATGCTGAAGGCCTTGCCCTCTGTTATCCAAAATTAAAAAAACTTTATTTCCAAAAATATGAATGGCAATTAGGTCAATTAAACAATATCGAATACCTTTTTGAAAGATATTTAAGACTTCAACAGGCTATAACCATTATGCAGTCTGAAATTCAAGACCTCCGCTCAATCTTTAAAGTTTATTTTGAAAAAGGCGGCGAAGATATTGTTTCAAATTCAGGCGAAATTTTAACCTATAACTGCAAAAAAACCTTTTCTTACGATTTTGTTCAAATTAAGGATATCTTAGATGAAATCGGCGCTTTACCAAAGGCTGTACGCTTGAATAACGCTTTTGTAGACAGGCTTGTAAACGGTTCAAGCCTTGATAGCGAAATTAAAGATAAAATTAAAGCCGCAAGATGTGAAATTACTGAAAATAAAACTTTTAACGTTGTGAAACCTGATAAGTGCCATTAAAATTTTATCCGTCAAAATTTGTTGCGCATAGTTAAAAAATTATCTTCAAGCTATCAGCTGGTTTTAGCCTAATATTGTAAACTTTTATTGCACAATATTACAATATCTTAAGTAAAAAGTATATAAAAAAGCAATATTTTTTAAAGCAAATACTTTATATAAGTACGAGAGAGAAATAAAAAACCACTAAAACACAAACCACAAGAGAAAAACAACCACATTAAAAAAGAGAAAATTAGAGAAAATTACCACTAAACCCCACTAAAAAGAGAGAAGAGAGAAAAGGCAAAGGTAAGATGCCTTAAATTCACTTACCAAATTACTACTACCACGACGAGGATACTTACAAAAATTTCAAGGGCCGATAATTCGACCCTTTTTTATTTGCTTTTACGAAATTAATCAGATATTTTTAGCTTGGAAAATAGTCACAAATAAGCTTTTTACCTTTTTTAAATTTAAGAAGATTAACTATTTTTTTCACAGCAGGAAGCGGCTCGCAAAGTTTTTTATATTTATCAACGAGTATTGCTTTTTTTACAAGTGTTCTGTTATAAGCTTCTGCCATAGAGGGGTTTGAATCTATATAGGGGCTAAGTTCCAATAATTGTTTTTTGCAGTTTAAAATTTCAATTTCAATGCGTTTTAATAATTTTTTGTTCATAACTTTATTGGGGATTAATTACCTTTTCAGATATTAGTATAACAAGTTTTATTTTTTTAAGTTCCTCTAAAAAATGGAAAATTATATGTTGAATATGGTAAAATGTGGTATACTTTTAAGGCAAAAAAATGGTAAAAAAACTCAAAAAACAAGTGATAGCCTACCTTCACACCCATTGGGACAGAGAATGGTACAGAAGCAAAGAAGAATTTAATTTAAGGCTTTTAGAAGTTTTTGATGAAATTTTAGATGAGCTTGAAAGCGGCTCTATGCCTTATTTTTACTTTGACGGGCAAACCTGCGCCCTTGAAGATTATCTGAAATTTCGCCCTGAAAAATTAGAAACGGTAAAATCATTGATAGGGAAAGGAAAGCTTGCTATCGGGCCGTTTTTTGTGAGTGCTGATAATTTTTTAGTAAATGGCATTTCTTTAATAAGAAATTTATCTTTAGGGCTTGAATACTCTAAAAACCTTGGTATGACAGATTTTATAGGATATTTACCAGATACTTTCGGACATTCAAAAAGCATATTTGAAATTTTAAAATCATTTAAAATAGGCTCCGCTCTTGCCTGGAGAGGAATCGGAGCATTGCCGCATAACGATTTTCAAATAAACGGCGTAAATTTAACAAAATTACCCTACGGGTATTTTATGGATATGCTGCATCCCTTGTGCCAGAAGGATATAGGTGATGCTACAAAAAAAGATTTTGAACAGACCGCTCAAAATTTAGAAAAGATTTTGGATAGAATTGCCCAAAACTCTTCTAATACGCTGCTTTTACCAATCGGTGCCGATCATCTTGCGGCTTTGAAAAATTCTTCTAATATTATTTTAAATATTAATAAATACTTGAAAAATTATGAAATAAAATTATCTTCTCCTTTTGAATATACTCAAAATGTTGATTACACAAGGTATACAGCGGAAGGCGAGCTTCTTGATAACTCTGAAACCTACATTCTGCCAGGGGTTTACTCTTCAAGAATCCCACAAAAGATTGAAAATGCTAAGCTTCAGTGGGAATTATTTAGAATAGTTGAACCTTTTAACTATTTTATGAATTCTGTTTTTAAAAATAAAGGAAAATACACACCTTCACTGGATTTTGCAGCAAAAACGCTCATAAAAAATCACGCACATGATTCTATTTACGGATGCTCAACCGATGAAGTTCATAAGTGCGTACAAGCAAGATTTGACAAGGTAAAAGCCATAACGGAAGGCATAAAATACAGGCTAATTCGTGATTTTAAACGTACATACCTCAAAAATCCAACCCCCGCAAGCAATTTAGAGAATACAGATAAAAATACCAACAAAAATCAGCGTTCAAAAATTGGTGTCTTCAACTTTTCAAATTATGAATATTCAGGCACTATAAAGATTATAACCGATTTTAAAATGCAAAATGCACAATTAGTCAGGAAATTCAGGGGTTTTAGTGATGAAATCCTTTATGATACAAGGCAAATCCCCGTTACAGAACAATATTTACCACTTTATGAATATTTAATAAAGGTAAAATCCTTACCACCATTTTCTTTTAGCCAAATTAAAAATGTTGAAAACAGCTCCAGTCTTGAAATTACAGAAAATAAAATTTCAAATTCCTTGCTGGAAGCGAATTTAATACGTAAAAACGGGAAGTTATCCTTGAATTTTATAGATAAAAAGACCGGCACAAAATATTCAGATGTACTAAAAATCCTTGAAACAAAAGACGTTGGCGATTCATACAATAGCGCCCCTATAGGTAAACCCAATGAATTCAAGCTTTTAAACACAAAAATAATTGAAAAAGGTAATGTTAGAGCAACTTTAAGGCTTATTTTTGAACACAATTTCAAACTTGATATCACACTTTCTGATTATTCCAAATTTTTTGAATTTGAGGCAAAATTCAACAATAATAAGAAAAATAGAAAAATTCAAGCGTGCTTAAAATTGAAAAACCCTATAGATACAACATTCGCAGAAGATGCGGTAGGTTTTATAGAAAGAAAACACGACCCCAATTGGCTTTTAAGCGCTAATATGCCAGCATATGCAAAGATAGAGGTAAAAACCAATTCTTATCCTATGCAAAGATGGCTCATAGCGCAGAATTTAGGCGTTTTTACCCTTGGATTGAATGATTATGAAATTTATAAAAACGAACTTAAAATTACTTTAATCCGCGGTACAGCAAGGATTTCAGAACCCAAAAACCCTGCAAGATTTATCCCCGCAGGGCCGCCGATTGAAACTCCTGATTTGCAATGTTTGGGTTTTCAAAAATTAAATTTCGGTATCAGTTTAAATCCTGATATAGCTTCAATCCAACAAGATACAGAAGCCTTTTATCAGCCAACAGTAGGCATTTTAGGTGATTTTAAAAATGAATGTTCAAAAAAATTCTTAAATTTGCCTGAAAATTTAATTTTTTACGGGCTAAAGCCAGCTGATAATAACGTTTTTGGAGTATTCTACAATTCAGACAACAAAAATATTAAATTCAAAAACAAAACAATAAACCCAAAAACCATTGAGTTTATTGAATTATAGCTTTTATAAAAAATTATTTGACTGATACTTCAGTTTCAGCAGGCTCTGTTGCTTCTAAATTTGCCATTCTTTCCTGCAAAATTGTGCGGCTTGCATCAATTTTAGACAACGCATTTCTTTTTTTGTATAAAAGGTAGAAAAACGCAATGATAACAATGGTTGCACCCACAATTACAAATTCAATATGGTCTTTAATTTTTTCACCGAATATCATCAAAACACTGCTTACAATAAAAAACCTTAAGCCTCGCCCCACAATGGATGCGCCCATAAATGCCCAAAAATTCATGTTCAAAATTCCGCTTGCAATTGTAAAAACTTTATATGGAATGGGCGTAAAAGCTGCAAAAAATACTGCTTGCGGGCCATATTTGTTATAAAGCGCTTCCACTTTTTCAAACTGATCCTGTGCTTTCCTGTTTCCGTTTTTGCTGATAAGTCCGAAAAGCCAGTTAAATACCGGTCTTCCGCCAAACTTGCCTATAAAATAGCCTATTGCACCGCCTATTGCAGACGCTATAGTGCAGACAAAAGCAAAGTATAGCGCACTATTCGGCGATTTTAAATCCATTGCAATCAGTAAAAAATCCGGCGGCGGAACAAGAAAAAAGCTCTCTATACAAGAATTTAGGGCAAGCCCTATAGTGCCAAGTTCTGTAAAATATTGATTTATAGCATTTAACATAGATTTATTATTCCTTAAAAGTCTTTATCCATAATGGTTTTAAACAACTAATTATTGTTTAAGCGCCTGTTTATCTATCTTTTGCTCTCTTGTTTCCTGCTTAAGTCCGATAAGAGAGGCTAAATCACGGATCACTTTGCCGTTCTTGTCAATTGCTGTCGCACGAACTTCCGCCACAGTACAAATTTTTCCGGTTTCTTTAATTTTCACAACCTGATAAAATGTAACACTGGCTGGTGTATGCTCTTTTACAATAGTGCTAACAACCACATTATTCAAGAGTTTTGCGGAAAATTTATATTTAATATTGATATCCACAACAGGCATAACAATCCCGAAATCACGCGCCAATTCATCAATTCGAACTCCATGGTCAAAAAGCCATTCCACACGCCCCGCCTCCATCCAACGAAGGTAAGTACCGTGCCAAACCACCCCATAAGCGTCTGTATCAGCGTATTGCACCTTATATTCAAGATTTGTTTCAGATTGCATTATTTTTTGCTTCCTTTTTTCTTATTTTCTTTCTCAAGTTCTGTCAAATCCCTTGTGTAAGTAACAAAAGAAGGCGGTTGGATAACCGTTCTTACAAGCAAAATATTGTCTTTTGTATACGCTTCAACTGTAATTGAATTTATTTTATCATTAGGGCTGATTTTTACACATCCTTCACATTCACATTTGTCTAAAACACAGTAGGCAGGCGCTTTTTTAGAAAACGGATTTTTATTTACGGCGTTTAATTCTTCTGCAAGTTTATTTGAAACCACAGATGCCTTTACTTTTGAATTTGCAGAAAATTCAGCCAAAGCTTTTGATGTAAAAATACTTGCATTAGTCTGTACAAGCGAATTTTTGCGGTTTTCAGCCTTCAGTAAAAAATTCGGCGAAACATAAAGCCAGACACAAATAACAAGCAAAATTAAAACAAAAATTTCAAAAAGTGTTATTTTATTAGGGTTTTCGGTTTTTTTATCTGCTGAAACCTGTGCCATATCTTTATTTTCGATATTTTCATTTATTTTATTTTCATCCATTTTATTATTTTCTCCAATTACATTATAAACCTTTGTTTTATAAGGGTTTATACCGTTTCTATAAACCGCTTGAAAAATATTTTTTGCCTATTTTTCAACAACCAGAAATGATTTTACCCTCCTCTGGCTGCCAAAACTTGAAAAAATTTCAACATCTTTATAATTTACAGAAGTTGAAGCTCCGCCATCAAGCGCCATAGCCTTATCAAACTTCATTTTGCGGCAAAAATCTCTGATTTCTGTGACACTTACCTTATTTTTATTTGTAAAAATTATAAAGTATAAAATTTCATTTTTTAAAGCTAAAACTGTTCTCTCCCTGCGTTTTAGAACATCCGCCGCCTGAAATTTTACTTTGTTATCCTCCATTATAACAAAACTCTCTTTTTCAAGATTCATAACAGGATAAACCAAAGGCCCGCCTTGAATAGAGTGCTTGATGGTCATTCCTTCGGGAACTGTGGCAAAGTGATTATCAATATCAAAAAAGAGCTTACCGCGGTTATTTTCAAAAATACGAAATTCTGCACGGTTTAAAATTCCTTCTAATCTGTTTGTTCTGCCTGCATTTTGGATAAGTTTCATATTGGAAAACGGCGTCTCTACGACATTTCCATCAATCGTAACGTATGAAACCGCATCCCCTGTTATAATATCAAAAAATCCACCATTCAAAACAAGGGCAAAATTTTTATTATTTTTATAAATATCAGATGCTGTTGTAAGTTTATTTGCCACGTAGGGCTTGATTTTATTTCCTATTTTTTTGGTGTTTAATTTAAAAATATAAACCCCTGGTGTTGTATGCTCCATCAAAATTTCATCTGAAGCATCTTTTGAAAACGCACATCCTAAAAGGTTTTGAGCTATCACAAACGATATTATAAAAATAGTTAAAATTAATTTTTTCATATATTTTAAAGGTCCTTAACTTTTTTTATCATAAATATTGAAATAGTAAATGCAATAATAGGAAATGCAGCAGCTAAAAACGGCGGCATTGCACCCTTTTGCGCCATTAAATCAAAAAATGGCAGTGTAATATAATAAGCAAAAATCATCCCTACAGCCACAGTAAAGCCAATTAATCTTTGGCTCCTTGGGGGTGAAAACCCGAGCAAGCAGCCAATTGCAGCAAATAAAATACAAGTTACGGGATGCAAAAACCTTTGATAGTATTTTGTCAAAATAAAATTGTATTCATCCGTAAAATCCTGCTCTTTTAGGATATCTTTGTATTCTTTGAGTTCTTTTGTGGTAAAAAACCGCTCCTTTTTGGTGGAGTTTAAAATCATCATATAGACATCGTTTGCAAGTTTACCTTCTAAAATTTTATAGTCTTTTATATCCTCAATATCCGTATAAACCCCGCCTTTATTGATTTTATACTCTTTTGCCTCAGGAAGCAGCCAATGATTATCTTTTAAAAGTGCATAGGGCGCAAAGATAATGCTCTTAAAAGTCATGGCATCGTCATATTTTTCGTTTGAAAAATTAAGAATTATAAGATTTTTTATACCTGATGTCATAAAATTTGAAATAATGATACCCCTTGTGGGAACTTGCTCTTCATCCTTTTGAATGTATACAAAATGCTTGTTAAAATTTGCTCCTTCGCCTGTTGCTTTTGAAGCATAAGGTATCATTTTATCACTCACATAAAAGCATAGAAACGAAAGAAAAAGGCTAAAAACCAACACCGGTGCCATAATTCTGTTAAATGAAAGCCCGATACCCCTTAAAATACTGAGTTCAGAATCTTTTGAAAGTTTATCAAAAGTAAAAAGCGACCCAAGCAAAATCCCGACAGGTATTGCCTTTCCAAGCACTTTAGGTAATTCATAAACAAGATATTTAAACCCTTCGGTTATTGTCCAAACATGTGTAAAGATTTTTTTAATTATTTTTACAAGCGTTTCAGGCGCAATCCAGACAATTATAAATAATAAAAGGCAGACAAGTGTTGCTTTTAAGACCTGTTTAAATATAAATTTGTCGAATATACTGATTCTAAACACTCATTTTTCCTTTTATAAAGTAAAATCTTTACCAAGGTAAAACTCTTTTGCCACAGGGTCTTCAGCCACTTCCTTGCTTTTGCCCTGAATTTTAATTTTCCCGTCAAAAATTACATAAGCTCTATCTGTGATTGATAAAGTTGCTTTTGGGTTATGGTCTGTAATCAACACCCCGAGGCCCTTTTCACGGGCTAATTTATAAATATTTTCTTTAATATCACCGATTGCAATAGGGTCAATCCCTGTAAAAGGCTCATCCAGAAGGATAAAATGCGGCGTTGCAGCCAAGGCACGGGCAATTTCAACCCTTCTTCTTTCACCACCCGAAAGCGACACTGCACTTGATTTTCTGTGGCGTGTCATGCCAAACTCTTCTAATAATTCTTCAAGTTTTTCTTTTTTTTGATTATTATCAAGCTTATCATTCAACTCTAAAACCAGTTTCAGGTTATCTTCAACCGAAAGTTTCCTGAAAATTGAAGCCTCCTGCGGAAGATACCCTACACCAAGCTTTGCACGCTCGTTCATAGGCATTTTTGTCATATCAATAGTTTCATTGGTTTCTTTGTTCAAAAGCGTGACACAACCTGAATTTGCCTTTACAAGCCCAACTATCATATAAAAAGTTGTGGTCTTTCCGGCTCCGTTTGGCCCCAAAAGCCCTACAACTTCACCTTTATTAACCTCGAAAGATACATCATTTACAACCGATCTGTCCCCATAAATTTTTATAAGATTTTGTGCAATGATTTTCATTTAATAACCTCCGGCTTGACCATTCAACAAATCAGCCCCTGTCAAAAAATATTATACTATAAAAAGAGAATAAATTTTGTTTTGCACAAAATTAGCCCCAAAGAGCGGTTAAAACGTCGGTGCAATTCATTGCATCCTACCATTTATTTTCGAAAGGCATTTACTAAATCATCCATTTTATTATTTAAAATATTCATAATGGGAATTAGCTCATAATCTTTTTCTTTAACCCAAATATTGAGCATTGTTACTATTGATTGAATTTCCGTAAATTTATCTTCAACAGCTAACAGTTTATTAATAACATCGTTGTTTGGCATTACTTTCCTTGACATATTCATAAAAGATAATCATAATTAGAAATTATAGGAAAAGATATGCCAACGGAAAAACCTCGCTACACAATTATTGTGGATGAAAAACTTTTAAAAAAAATAGACGATTTTCGTTTTGAAAAATTAGAAAAACAAAAGAAAAATAAATAATATTGTTTCTTTTGGGAAATTTGAATATTAAAATTTATTGGTTTTTAATCCGGTTTAATCTAATTACTGAAAACAATTGTTAAATTAAAAAGACATATATTTTCTTGGAGAAAAATATTATATAAAAAAGGACCGTTAAAAGTTCGCCCCCTAATTTAATGATAAATGTTTTATATAATTAAATGAAGAACCCCCGTGTCCTTTTTTATATAATATTTTTAGGAGAGAAAATCTTAAAAAATAATACAAAGAAAATCCACAATTAAATTACACCCTGCGGTTAAACAAAAATCAGCCCATTGCTTTTGTAATTGCGTCGATGAGTTTAAAAACCTCTATGGTCTTGATTTTCAAGCCTTTAATCTGTTTCTGAACGGTTTCTGATGAAATTTTCGGGATAATTGCCTCTTTAAAGCCTAATTTTTGCGCCTCTTTTAAACGTTTTTCAAGGTTATCAACAGGGCGAATTTCCCCTGATAGCCCGATTTCACCAATAATTACCAAATCTTTTTTACAGCAGACATCACGTACACAAGCAAGAACCGCCATTGCAATCCCTAAATCCGCCGCAGGCTCTATAATATCCACCCCGCCAATTACATTTATATAAACATCCTGTTTTGAAAGATTAAGCCCGACCCTTTTTTCAAGCACAGCAAGAATTTGAAGCAGCCTATTGTATTCTACACCCCGCGCAACCCGCCTTGGGCTTGGATAAGGAGTATTTCCGACAAGCGCCTGCACCTCTAAAAGCAATGTACGGGTACCTTCCACCGTTGCAATAACTGTACAACCGGGGCAGTTTTCTCCGTTCCTTTCTGATAAAAATAATTCTGACGGGTTTTTAATTTCCTCAAGCCCTGCATCGTTCATTGCAAAAACACCTACTTCACTTGTTGTACCGAAACGGTTTTTGATTGAGCGAAGCATCCTGTATGCCCTGAATTTATCTCCTTCAAAATTTATAACACAATCCACCATGTGTTCTAAAACCTTTGGCCCCGCGATATTTCCATCCTTTGTAACATGCCCTATCACAATCGTGGTCACGTTTTTAGTCTTTGCAATACGCATTAAAAGGTTTGTACATTCTCTAATTTGCGACACTGTGCCGGATGAGCTTGTTATTTGCGCGCTAAAGACCGATTGAACACTGTCTACAATTAAAAAATCAGGCTTAAGGTCATCAATTTGTTTTAAAATTTCCTCAAGACAATTTTGCGCCGTAACATAGAGATTATCTGAATTTGCACCAAGCCTTTGCGCCCTTAATTTTACCTGGCTAGGGGATTCTTCTGCGCAGATGTATAAAATTTTCTTGCCGCTATCCCCTATATGCTTTGCAGCCTGCAAAACAAGGGTAGATTTACCAATCCCCGGGTCACCCGCTAAAAGCACAAGGCTTCCTTCAACAAAACCGCCCCCTAAAACCCTGTCCAGTTCTTCAATTTCAGATTTTATTCTTATGGTTTCATCAAGCTTTATTTCATCAATTTTACTGTAGCCTAAATTGCCTGATACAATAGCATTTGCGGGGGAATTTGTTTTAATTTCAACTTTGGCTTGTGTAATTTCTTCAACAAAAGTGGAAAAATTGCCGCAATCAGGGCATCTGCCAAGATATGAAGCCGTTTCATACCCGCAATTTTGACATACCCATTTTGTTCTCACTTTCGCCATAGGGTCATTATATCATCAAAATTTATACTTTAGTATGACAAATTTCTAACGAAGGGATAATTACGCAAAACCAAAAAATAAACTAGTATAGGACTATACAAAACACAATTTATGCAATTTATATCTAACTGGTGATGGCAATACAGTGGAACTGAGAAAATCGGTTCCTTTTTTTTCCTCATACCTTATTAAAACAATTTAAAATTGTTAAAAAATTGTTAAAATAATAAATGCTATTCTAAACAACTGTTATATTAAAAATATGCTGTTGAATTAAACTGTTTTAATTTATTTAGGGCTTATAGAAAATCAAAAGCCATAGAATGAATAGGAATGGTATGAGAGCAAGAATTATTCCTATCCAAAATATAATAGTCCAAAAAACAGGATAAGATTTTATATCGTTGTCTTTTAGTTTGTATTTTCTGTATAAGAATTCAATTATAAAAATAAAAGATGTAAATAAAATACCTGCTTGATAAACAGTAGCAATAAATACAGCACCATTTAAAAAAATAACATCTGTATCTGCAGGGTTAATTTGAACTATTTGAAGAATACTTTGTCTGCAAAGATATAAAAATATAACAAACGTATACCCAAATAACCCAAGTGCTTTTAATGAGTTATATCTAATCAAACTATTTAATTTCATAGGTTGAATTATATTACTGAAAGGAGAAAAAGACAAATGAAGAAAATAGAAGAATACATTTCTAAACATGTAAACAATTCCACAAAAAATTTCAAGGATGAAATGTTTAATAAAACTATGTATTACCAAAAGCAATATGGGTTTAAATACAATGAAAATGATAAAAATCATGCAACATGGAATAATGAAGCAGATGCGTTTAAACATACATTTATGCAAGCAATTGGTTCATTAAGATATGGAAATATAAAAACTATTGCAGGTGGTTGGTGGCATGAACATGAATCCAAAGATATTCAACCTAAAGGCGAAGAAAACATGGATACGTGGAATAATAGAGTTGGAAGGGAAATTGCAGATGAAGTAAGAAAAATAAAAGGAAATTTTGGTACAAAATTAACAAGTAAACAAACTGAAGATATTGTTGCTGCAAAAATAATGGAAAGAATGAAAAAGGGAGATTTAATTACTCATCCTTCAGATAAAAGAGATTACAAAAAAGATTATGAAAATTATATGAAAAGAAACAGAACTACAGGCCTTGCAGCAAATATTCCGGATATTGGCAATGAAGATTTTAGAAACACGATGTATTTTTCAAGGGAAGATGTAGGGAAGATGACAACAAAAGAGTTTTCTGAAATGGAAGATATAATAAACAGACAATTAAAAGACGGAACTATGCAGAATAAAGATTATTTTAATTCAAAGGTTAAAAACGGGGATATGATTTGGGTGGATGGATATGAAAGAAGTGACGGTACAAAGGTATCAGGGTATTATAGAAGCAAGTAATATATAAATAGCGGGGTGGGATTTTTATATATCCACGCCCCGCATCATATCTTTAAGGGTTTTTATGGTGGTATCCATTGAAACAATATCGGTGGTTTTTTGCTGCAAAAAGCCATTTATTTCAGGCATAAGCTTAATTGCAATATCAAGTTTGGGGTTTGAGCCTGCCTGATACATCCCAACATCAATCAAATCTTTATTTTCACGGTATAGCGCAAGAATTTTCCTCATTTTACCTGCAGCTTCCTGATGTTCTTTATCGGTTATTGCTGTAAAAAGCCTTGAAATCGAGCCAAGTGTATCAATTGCAGGATAATGGTTTTGCTCTGCAACCTTTCTTGATAAGAAAATATGCCCATCCACAATACCACGCACAATATCCACAATGGGGTCAGTTATGTCATCCCCCTCCATAAGAACGGTGTAAAGCGCCGTAATAGAGCCTTTTTCAGAATTTCCTGTGCGCTCTAATGCTCTTTGAAGCCAGCTGAATATTGAAGGCGGATACCCTTTCATAGTTGGCGGCTCACCCAAAGATAGCCCAACTTCGCGGCCTGCCATAGCACACCTTGTCACAGTGTCTGTCATAAGGAAAACTTTTTTGCCCTTATCTCTGAAATATTCGCACACAGAAGTGGCAGCAAGAAGGCATTTCATACGGATTAGAGGGGGCAGGTCACCCGTTGCACAAACAACCACAGACCTTTTCATACCTTCAGGGCCAAGGGAATCTTCCATAAATTCTTTAACTTCACGTCCCCGTTCGCCGATTAGCGCCATAACGTTTACATCTGCTTCTGAATTTCTTGCAATCATACCAAGGGTGGTACTTTTACCTACCCCTGAACCTGCAAAAAGCCCCATACGCTGCCCCGTACCCATTGTAAGCAAAGAATCAATCGCTCTTATTCCTGTAGAAAGCGAATCTTTAATAATCGGACGGCTGAAAGCATCCGGAACAGAACCATTAATATTAACATATTCAGCATTTGTAACATCCAATGGGCGCCCGTCCATAGGCTCCCCGAGAGGGTTTATAAGTCTTCCCAAAAGAAAATCTCCGACAGGAAGCATAATAGGCCCGCCTGTGCTTTCAACAAGGCTTCCCTGCCCTATGCCTTCACCGTCATAAAGAAGCAAAAGCTGCGCAACATCACCCTTAAAGGCTTGAACTTCCGCTGCTTTTTTATCGCCGGTATAGGTTTGAATATAACATAAATCACCGATTTTAAGCCCCGGCAGTTTTACATCCACGGTTAACCCCAAAAGCTTTGAAACCACCCCTTTATATTCATAAAGTTTAGCATTTTCAAGGATATTCAAAGCACGGGTTTTTGTATTGTGAATTTTTAATTCAATATTTTCATCCATAATAACATTATAATGATTTTACGCCGTACGGGCAAAAAGGTTAAAATTACTCGTTGTTTTTAATTTGTTTTGGTTTTTTGGTTTTTGGTAAGAAATTTTCACCCGTCACAACCTTTTTGCCCGTACGGTTTTCAAGCTGTACTCTGGCATTTTTTGCAATTTTACCACCCTCTTTAGCCGCCTTTTTATTTTCTTTCATACCTGTAGCTTCATCTATTTGTGCAATCTGCCTTGTTGAAAGTTCTGCAAGAGCTGTAAAAATAAGCTCTGCCTCGCTCATGTGGTCACGAAGATTTTGAGATTTTAAACCTTTCAAATTTTTATGTTCCTTAACGCTTAATCCGCTCCATTCCTGATGAATAATATTTGTAAGGATTGCGTATTCTTCACCCTCTTTAATATCATGGTCTTTCCAATAATCGGTCAGTTTATTTCTGGTCTCTTGCCCCGTCATTCTTTGCTGAATCCATTTATCGGAACGGCCGAGCTTTTTATATGTTTCTCTTGCTCTGTCAATAGCTGTTGTCGGGTCTGCCATTTCCTGAACCCTCTCATAGCCTGTTTTTGCAAGCCATTGTTTAATCGGCTCAGCTTTTTTGGAGGGGATTGATTGAATTATACGAAAAATGGTTTCAACATCGGCAGCATCTGTGGCACGCATTTTACCGTCATCAGCTTTCATTTTCAACTGGTGACAATTTGTCACCGTTTGCTCTGAACCCTCATCACGCAAGCGTTGCGCCAATTTGTTCCAATATTTTCTTGCGCTTTGGTAATCTTTCTCAATCAAAATTGCAACAATATCTATAACGGAAAAATAATAAATTTCCTTTTCTTCATCATAAATATGTCTTATTCTGTTTCCTTCAAACAATTTTAAATCTTCAGCCATAAATTCCCTCAATTCCTCTTTTTTCATTATAAAAAAATTAAAGGAAAAAGGCAAAAAGGTTAAAATTACTGCATCAAATGATTTTATAATATAATGAAAAGTTATAATAAAAATGGGTAAACCCTAAAAACTCGCCCGACCTCTCTAAACAACATTACTGCAGAATGAAAGTTGGGAAGGAGGTTGCTTCAATCGTAGGCAAGAGAAACGAGCCGTACGAGTGAAGTATGCGCAGATTGCGTAGCAAAATTGAGAACCTTTGGTTCCAATTTTCAAGCAAGCCAGTCTGAGAACAGTGATTATTACTGAAAAAGCGCTAATAATCATCTTACTGATAATACTAGCGCTCAAACTCAAATAAGCTAGGGTTTTTAAAGGGAATGTTACAGCATCCCTGCCCTTTATATTTTTATTGTAAACGGTTTTAACAAATTTTCAAGGTTATAGTTCTTCAAAATCAAAAAGCTCTTTTAGGGTGATATCAAGAGCATTTGCAATATCTATTATTGTGCCGAAAGAAGGTTTGTTAAAAGCAACTTCGACTTTTCCTATAAGATTAACACTTCTATTAACTTTATCAGCAAGGTTTTCTTGGGTTAATTTTCTTAGAGTTCTATATTTTTTGATATTTAAACCAAGCTTTTTATAAACATCATCTTTATTCATACGTAAAGTGTATACGTAAAATTTTATTAAGTTTACGTAAAAATTTTACGTGCCGTGTTAAAATAACCATATAAACAAATCAAGGAGAAATTTGTGGAAGAAAAATACAAACAAATATATGAAATATGTGTAGATATTTCAACAAACGCCCATCAGGCGGAAATTTTGTTTAAAACTATAGAAGAATATGAAATAAAAGATTTAATTTTAAAGTAATTCTTTCAAAATCCCGATTAGGGCGAGTTTAACATGAAAATAGCTTAACCCCCCCTGCATATAAACGGCATAAGGAGGACGGCAAGGGCCATCAGCCGAAAGCTCAATCGTAGAGCCTTCTATAAAGCTTCCACCTGCCATAATAAGCTTATCTTCATACCCTGGAACCCCGTCAGGAATAGGTGTTAAATAGCTTTCAACAGGAGAGTATTTTTGCAATACCCGGCAAAATGCTTCCTGTGCTTCCTGTTTTTCAAATTTTATTGTCTGAATTAAATCACACCGTGTGCAATCAGATTTTGGGTGAGTTTTAAATCCAACCGTTTCAAACACTTTAGCTGCTAAAATTGCCCCTTTAACCGCATAAGAAACTACGCTTGGCGCCATAAAGAAGCCTTGAAGCATAACGCGGGTCTGGTTAAACATAGCTCCGCCTTCTGTGCCGATACCGGGGGCTGTAAGCCTTCTTGCACACATTTCAATTAAATCTTTTCTGCCCGCTAAATATCCTCCTGCTTCAACAATCCCGCCGCCTGGGTTTTTAATAAGGCTTCCTGCAATTAAATCAGCTCCAACATCAGTAGGCTCAAGCTTTTCGGTGAATTCTCCGTAACAGTTATCCACAAAACAAACTGTTTTCGGGTTAACACTTTTCACAATTTTTATAATTCGCTCAATATCTTCTATTGTTAAAGAATTTCTGAGGCTGTATCCTCTTGAGCGCTGGATTGTAACCATTTTAGTATTTGGTTTAATGTATTTTGGAATTGCATCAAAATCAACATCTAAATCGTTCAAAAGCGGAATCTCATCATATTCTACGCCCATAGCCTTGAGCGAACAATTATAAAATTCACAGGTTTCATTTTTCCCGATAATTTCATCCAGCGTATCATAAGGCGCGCCTGCAATTGATACAAGCCCGTCTCCGGGTCTTAAAACCCCAAAAAGCGCGCAGGCAATGGTATGTGTTCCTGAAACAAAATGCGGGCGTACAATTGCAGCTTCTGTGTTAAAAACATCTTTAAACACATTATCAAGTGCTTCACGGCCTAAATCGTCATGACCGTAGCCTGTTACCGTATAAAAATGTTCTTCGCCTATTTTATTTTTTTGAAAAGCTTTTAAAACTTTTAGTTGGTTATATTCTGCAATTTTATCTGTATTTTTAAACAGATTTTGTATTGCAATTTCCGCCTCGTTCACAATTTTACGGGCGTTTTCTTCTTTTATCTTTTCCATATCTTCCATTATTCTTCCTTTTTGCCCGCTTTAAAGGGCAGTATTAATCTTTCTTTGCAAATTGGCTTTTTGATGCACCGCATAACGGGCATTTATAATCATCCGGCAGGTTTTCAAATGCAGTCCCTGCTTCAATTCCTTCATCCGGCTCACCAACTTCAGGGTCATAAACATATCCGCACAATAAGCAAACGTATTTTTCCATTTTTTTATCTCCTAATATTTTACAATAAAAAAATTCTCTTAAAATATCGTTTTTCTCATCCGTCTATAGAGCAGACCCGAATATCACAATCTACAAAAACCGATTGTATCACAGGTTATAGAATTAAATTTAATTCTAATACCAAAAAGCGTGAAAACTTTATGCTTAATGCTCTCATTAATTTCATTTTTTACAGAAAAAATTCTTTCAAAAATATTTTTATAAGTAACCTTTTTTGAGGTTTTATAATAACCGATATCCCAAAAACATGTTAATGTCTGGTTTTTAAAACCGTTTGATAAAACCCAAAGAGCGGGTAAGGCTCCTGTTATGCCGCCAATTAAATATTTTGATTTTGAAAGCATATACATTGAAAATAAATATTCTTTGCCTAAATTATAAGAATGGTTTTCTCTTTGAATATTTACATTGACTTCATCTAAATATTTGTTTTCTATATTTGAAAATTTATATTGTGTGTTTTCAATAAGCATATCTTTAAATTCCGCTTTAAAACGTTTATAAATTTCCATATCTTCGGTTGCAAGCCAAATTTTTTTACAATCGTATTTATTGCAAATTTCTTTTGCCTTTTTTATCACATCAGAAATTTCAGGCTGTATTTGATGCCCCTCGGGGCGAAGATTAACATAATCCGTACCGCGGCAAATTATACCTAAAAAGTCTTCGCCTTTTACCAATCTGTCAAATTCTTTTTCAAAATATTCTTTAATTTCGTCTGCAAGTTCAATTTTTTCAAAAAACTTTTCTTCGGATACGGTTTTTTTGTTTTGCAGACATTTTTTTGTATTTCCCATTAAAATATTAATATATGGCTTTATATTGTCTTCGTTATGTTCAATTATACTGAAATCAGATTTATCAATATTTTCTAAAGAAAGACCTGAAGGTTGTTTAAAATAATATTCCCAAACATTATCCTTAAATTCTCTTCCGTCTTTAAAATATTGATTAAATTGGGTTTTAAGGTCAACAACAGGAATATAGCCTTTATCGTAAGCAAAAACAATAGCTGCAAGAATACAGTCATAAACCCACATAAGACCTGCATGGCCGCAGTGTCTTGATATTAAATAAATTTTTTTATTTGTTTTTTCTTCAGATAAAGAGGCTCTGTTCTTTGCTTGCATTAAAATATCCTTTGAAGCCATATGCTGTTAACAAAAACAAGGTGTCCGAAAACACCTTGTTTAATAAATTTTACAATTTATGAACAGCCGGAGTATCCACAATTTAAGCAGATAAAGCAGCCTTCCGCCATTTTAATTGAATTTCCGCACTCGGGGCATACTACGGTTTTAATTTCAACCCCGTGTTCATCAATTTCAGTTTTTTCAACCTTTAATTCTTTATGTTCTATCTTGGTTTCAGCTTTTGTTTCTTCCGCTTTTTTATCTTCTTTTTTGCCTTCTAAAACCATTGGCTGCGCGTATCTTGAATTATTTCTGTAAACGGTAATTCCTTTTAAATTGTTTTTATATGCAAGGATATACGCTTGTGCTACATCTTCAAGCGTTGCATCTTCTTCAAAGTTTACCGTTTTTGAAACAGCGTTATCTGTGTGCAATTGGAATGCTGCCTGCATCATAACGTGAGATTTTGGTGAAATATCATGCGCTGTAACAAAAATGTCTTTTGTTCTTTCATCAACACCATCAATGTGTGCAATAGAACCGGTTTCAGCAATTTTTCCCATTAAATCTTCACTGTATATGCCTTTTTCAATTGCATAATCTTTAAAATTCGGGTTTACTTCATACATTTCGGTGTTATCCATAATGTTTCTTTTGAATACAAGCCCGAATAACGGTTCAACACCGCCTGAAGCGCCTGCAATCATTGAAATTGTGCCGGTCGGGGCGATACAAGTTGTGGTTGCATTTCTGATACCGTAATTTGCAATTTCTTTATCAAGTTCAGCCCACATTTCATCTGTAATAAGCCCTGCAGATAATCCTTTATATTTTTCATAAAGGTAATTTCCCCTATCATAAACAGAGCCTGCAAAGTTGTTGAATTTACCGCGTTTTTTAGATAATTCAATACTCTCAACTTTTGAATGGTAATCAATAAATTCCATAACTTTTTTACCCAAGGCACAGCCTGCTTCTGAATTATAGGAAATCCCCATTTTCATAAGCATATCAGCCCAGCCCATTACACCAAGACCAATTTTTCTGTTATCCTGAACCATTTGTGCAATCTTCGGAAGAGGATAGTTATTTGCAACAATAACGTTATCAAGAAAATGAATTGCAAGTCTTGAAATTTCAGCTAGTTTATCCCAATTAATTGAAGGATTGCCGTTTTCATCAACTTCAACCATTTTGCCAAGGTTTATTGAACCTAAGTTACAAGCTTCATAAGGAAGCAAGGGAACTTCTCCGCAAGGGTTTGTAGATTCAATATCACCTATTAAAGGCGTCGGATTATCTTTATTCATTTTATCAATAAAAATAACACCTGGCTCACCTGAACCCCATGCACCTTTTACAATTAAATCAAAAATTTCTCTTGCTTTTAATTTTTGAACGGCTTGTTTTGTGTTTGGATGAATTAGTTCATAATCTTCATCACGCTCAAGCGCTTCCATAAATTTATCAGTAATAGCAACTGAAATATTGAAATTATTTAACCTTGTTAAATCGCTTTTGCAATTAATAAATTCTAAAATATCGGGGTGGTCAATTCTTAAAATTCCCATATTAGCGCCGCGTCTTGTACCGCCTTGTTTTACAGCTTCGGTTGCAGCATTAAATACTTCCATAAAGCTTACAGGTCCTGAAGATACGCCCATTGTAGAATGTACAACATCATTTTTGGGTCTTAATCTTGAAAAAGAAAACCCTGTGCCTCCGCCTGATTTATGAATTAAAGCAGTATTTTTGATGGTTTCAAAAATGCCTTCCAAACTATCTTCAACAGGAAGAACAAAGCAAGCGCTCAATTGCCCGAGTTCTCTGCCTGCATTCATTAAAGTAGGAGAATTTGGCATAAAATAAGCATCAGCTATCATATTAAAGAATTTTGCTCTTGTTTTTTGAATTTCAGTTTCATCAACCCCGAAAGTTTTATCCGCATCAGCTATAGTAAAAGCTACACGTTCAAATAATTCTTTTGGAGTTTCGGTTACATTTCCTTTGATATCTCTTTTTAAATATCTTTTTTCCAATACTTTTTTTGCATTTTCAGATAGATTAATTTTTCCGGTGATTTCACAGTTTTCGTTTTCTTTTAGAGTATTCACTCGTTTTGCCTCCCCAAATAATTTAAAAAATAAGTAATTTATGACATTATACCAAAAACGTTTTTTAAAAACCGTTTTGTTAATTAATTTTGTTAAAGAATATTAATATTGAAAAAAATCCCCCGAAACGGTTTAGCTGTCATGGTTTTTGATTTAACCGCAAAAATATTTAAGCCAAAAATTAAAAACACATGTAGAATAAAAACCGTATTATTTCAGGATATTAAAATAAACCATGAACGTCGTCTATTTTGAGGCAGAAAAATATTACAGGTTGGCCTTTGATTACTTTCATTATGAAAATAATCTGCATCTTGCATACAAATATATAAATCTTGCACTTAAAAATAATAGACATCATCTTAAAAGCCTTTTATTAAAAGGTGAAATTCTGCTTAAAAAAAGAGAGATGAATTACGCCTTAAAAATCTTTGCAAAAGCTGAAAAACTAAGTCCTGATAATCCATTATGCATTTTTTTTACGGCAAAAATTTATAATTTGTTGGATGAATATAAAAAAGGGCTTGAAATTTTAGATAAAGTTCTGATAAGACAGGAATTAAATGCTGAATTTTTATCAGAATGCTACAAATTAAAAATAGACATTTTAATGAACCTTAACCAATATAAAAAAGCTGAAAAAATATTAAAAACGCTGAACAATAAACTATCATCAGATGATATATTTGATTTAGAAGAAAACTTTTACAAAACCATTGAAAATAAGAAATATTTTGAGCAAAATACCCAAAATAGAATTTTGCATGTTAATTTTTAAAAATTTTTCAACCTTTTGATTGCTTTTAAAATATAAAAAAGTATGGTTAAATAGAAAATGTAATAATTATTAAAAATAAGCGGGATTTTAAAATATGAAAAAAGGTTTTACACTTATTGAAGTAGTCTTAACACTTAGTATTATAGGAGTTATTGCTGCAATAACAATCCCTACAATGATTCATGAAACAAACAAAAAAGCAACTATAGAACAATTGAAAAAAAGCGCAGCCACATTAAACCAGGCTATTTATAACGCAACAATAACAAGCGGGCAGGTAGAAGGCTGGTCTTGGAGTACGGATGAAGGCATTGCAAGAATAATGCAAAACACTATAACTCCAAGGTTAAACGTTGGATATATGTGCAGTGGAAGCACCTCAACAAATAGTCATTGCTCTTATGCTGTAAGAGGAGTAGATGGCGATGTTCAGGATATTAACACCATGTTTCAGGCAAAAACAAGAGTTCTTTTAAACGACGGCTCACTTGTTGCTTTTACTGATGCAAATAGTTTTCTAAATGCTGATAGAGATGATTCAGACCCAGATGCAGGAGACATTGATAAACCTACAGGCAGCAACTGCAACTGGGGCGGAAATTCAAAAACCCTTTGCGGCGTATTTATGGTGGATGTAAACGGCAATAAGAAACCTAACGTTGTCGGAAAAGATGTATTCTATTACGGTCTATATCTTTCTGGCGCAGTTCTTCCTTATGGCGCAAACGAAGGTGATGAATTTATTGAAGAAAACTGTACAGCTGGTTCATCTGGAAAAACTTGTGCAGCAAAAATTACAAGAAACGGCTGGGATGTATGCTACAGTAATTGTGGTGATGGCATTTCAGAATATCCTGTAAAATTTTAAATTTAAACACCTCTTTTCATCAAAAAATATTTATGGTATTTATTAAAAATTAATGGATAAAAATATCTTAAATAGAATATTTGATGAAATAAGGCATGCTGAAAAAATCCTTATTCTATCACACGTTAACCCTGATGGCGATACTTTAGGGTCAATGTGTGCTTTAAAATTGTTTTTAAAAGATAAAGCAGATGCTTTAATTCAAACAAGTGCTGGCGCAGGAGTTCCTGAAACTTATAAATTTTTGCCTGAAATAACTTTAAGCAAAAATCTTGATACTGTTCAGGATATTTACGATTTAGTTATAGCAGTTGATGTAGCTTCAATAGATAGAATAGTCCAAAAAGCAAGACAAATTTTTGATAATGCCAAAATGACAATTAATATTGACCACCATAAAACAAATAACGGCTATGCAAAATTGAATTACGTTATAGGTGAAGCATCAAGTGCAGGAGAAGTATTATACAATATTTTTAAAGCTCAAAATGTTGAAATAACAAAAGAAATGGCAGATTGCCTTTATGTTTCAATATTAACAGACACAGGCGGTTTTAGATACGAAAACACAAAACCTGAAACCTTGGAAATTGCAGCAAATTTAATAAAACTTGGTGTAGATAACGCTGATATTACAAAAAAATGCTACAACAAAAAAGCAAAAAATATGGTGCTGTTTCAGGCACATATAATTTCAAAAACAAAATTTCTTTTAAATAATACTGTTGCAATAGCATCTATCACAGAAAATGATTTTAAAAAATTTAATGCAAATAATGAATATACTGAAGGCATTGCAGAAACTTTAAGAACCATAAAAACCGTTGAAATTTCAGCCGTTCTTAAAGAAAGCGATAACCAAACAACAAAAGTAAGCTTAAGAAGTGACAATGTTGATGTATGTGAAATTGTAAAAAAATTCAACGGAGGAGGACACATTCACGCTGCAGGCTGTACCATAAAAAAGCCTTTAAGCATAGCGTATGAACTTTTGGTGTGTGAAATTGAAAGATGTTTAAAGTTGTAAAAGAATATTTTTTAAACCTTGTGGATAGCATAATCCATGAAGATTTCCCGAATGCCGCAGCTGAAATGGCATATATGCTTGTAATCGGTATTTTTCCTTTTATGCTTTTTTTAACTGCTGTGTTTGGATGGCTTGGTAAACAATTTTTTATGACAAAACTGCTTGCAGCACTTTCAACCATTGCGCCTGCCGATGTTATAAAATTAATAACATCCGTTTTAAAAGAAGTAACTCTGTTTCAAAATGGCGGCCTGGTTGGTATAGCAGGCTTTTTTGTAACATTATTTTTAGCATCAAATGCTATTGCCGTTATTATAAAAGGATTAAACCGTGCAAATAAAATTCAGGAAAACCGTTCGTTTATTCAGGTTCGGCTTTTATCAATTTTAATGGTTTTTGTAGATACATTTTTCTTATTTATTTCAATGAACCTGATTATCTTCGGAAAAGTTATTTTGTATGTAATTTCACCTTATCTTCATATCCCTGATGAAGTTGTAAATACAGTTTTAATTTTAAGATGGCCGATTGCTTTTATTTTATTATTTATTCTTGCGATGATAAATTATTATGTGCTTCCTGCAAGAGATTTTTCAATTAAAAGAAAAAGCATAGTTCCTGGGGCTTTGTTTTTCTGTATATTCTGGCTTTTGGGAAGCTGGCTTTTCTCATTATATGTAAACGAACTTGGCACATATAATAAGGTATACGGAACAATCGGAACATTTGCAATTTTAATGGTATGGCTATATTACACATCAATTATTCTTCTTATCGGGGGCGAAATTAATAACCAAACTCTTGATAAGCTTACAAACAATAAAGATAAAGATTATCCAAACTTTAAACTTTCTACCCCGTGGGATAGTACCAAAAACCCCTGATTTTGTATCTTTACAAAATGTAAAAATTATCATAGAATTGTTGAATGGTTGATTTAAATGCAGATTATGAAGTAATGGCATATTGCGTTGGCGATACAAAAGCCGGCACAAAAATGGGCAAACTTCAATTAAGAAATGTTGGTGAAAATTCAGTATTAAACTGTATTCTTTGGGAAGAAACCCTTAACAGGCTGGATTCTAAACTTTTCAGAACGGGAAATGTTGTAAAAATCACAGGGGCAAGCTTTAACGAGAAATTTAATAATTGTCTTGTGAGCAATATGGAGCTTATTAAAGAAGCGTCTTTGGGTCTTGATGAAGCTGTAAGAGAAGAGCATTTTAAAAATCTTTTAAACACTATTGAAGAATTTAAAAACGAAGAACTAAAAAAATTCGTTAAAGATGTTTTAATTAAAAATGAAGAATTAATTAAAATCTCCCCTGCAGCAAAAGCTATGCACCACAACTATTTAGGCGGTCTTATCCAGCATATTTCAGAATGTATTGAATATGCCCGTGCTATTTATCCTGTTATGTATAAAAAAATAAATAAAGATATTCTCTTTGCTGCCTGCATTTTGCATGATATAGGAAAGATTTTTGAATATAAAATTGATTTTGAAACAGGTTTTGTTGAATACAATGAAGAGTTTAAAAAAGATTGGATAAGCCATTCCCAATATGGTTTTACCCTTTGTATGACCAATAATCAACCCCAAATTGCAAAAATGATAGCTTCTCATCACGGAAGAGCCGATTGGGGCGCTATGGTTGATCTTGGAGAAAAAGATTTAGAGAATTATTATTACATAGTTCACCACATAGATGATTTATCTGCAAAGTTCGGCAAAATCTTTATTAGCGACCTAAAATAAATAGAAGGATTTTTTTAAAATGAAAAAAATAATCGTATTGTTTGCGTTTTTATTGCTTATTTTGTTTGGAATTCAAACAACAGAAGCCTACCAAATAAAGGCTGATGCTGCAACAAAAAGAGTTCCTATGGGAACAAAATTAAAGCTTGATGCAGCAAATACGGTTACGACAGAAACCTTGCATAAAGGTGAGATGTTCAGCGCATATTTGATTGAAGACATATATGTAGATGGCTCTGTTGTTCTTCCAAAAGGTACAATTGTAAGGGGAAATACAGCACAGGTATTCAGAGCAAAAAGACCTTCAAAATCAGCCATTCTGTATTTAAACTTTGATCATGTTGTTGCACCGAATGGAAAACAATTGCCAATAAAAGCAGGAGTGATTTCCGGTCTTAAACTAACAGATGATGGCGGTATCGGCGGCGGAACATATAAAGATGCATTCTTTGAAAATTCACGTCAATCAGGTAACATTATCAAAAAAAGTGTGAATTGGGGTGTGAATTCAGGCGAAGAATTATTCAAGGGCGGAAAATATCTGGTAACTCCTTTTGCTGCAATCGGGGGAACTGTTGCAGGCGCAGGTTATCTAGCCTATGATAGTATTGCAGACCTTTTTAGAAAAGGTAAAACTACAGTTATTACAAAAAACCAAAAATTTGAAATTATGTTAATTGAGCCTTTGGATGTTCCGGTATACTAAGGTTTATAAATTTTATGGATAAAATTTTTAAAGATTTAAAAGCCATTTTATTAGAAAATAATCTTAAATTATCAACCGCAGAATCCTGTACGGGCGGGCTAATAAGTTCATATTTAACAGATATTGATGGGGCTTCAAAATTTATCGAACAAAATTTTGTAACTTATGCACCCTCTGCTAAAGAAAAGTTTTTAAAAGTTAGCCCTAATACCATTAAAAAATACGGAGTTGTAAGCAAAGAAGTTGCAAAAGAGATGGCGGAAGGTCTTTTTCAATACGCTGATTGCACCGTTTCAACCACAGGTTTTGCAGGTGAATCCGATGATGATAGAAACCCTATGGGAACAGTTTATATAGGTTTAGGTTTAAAAAACAAAAACGAAATTAAAACTATCAGATTTGTTTCAAAATTTAAAACAAGAAAAGAAATTAAAAAGGATTTTGCAGAAACTGCAATTAAAGAACTATTAATATTTTTAGAAAAAAATCTTTCAAAATAAGGTTTGGTTTTCTTCAAATTACTTAATCATTTTCCTTACTTAATAAAATATAGTAGAATATTCTTGCAGGAAGTGTGATTGAAGTTTTATGAGTATTAAGAAGAATAAAAACCAGTTAATAATATCAATTTTGGTGGGTCTTGCAATTTTTATCATAACCTATTTGTTTGTGGTGGAACAGTATGAAAAAACTGTTAAGCAAGAAGAAACAATTAAAAAATTAACCCAAAGTGCTGAAGCTTATGCAATGAATCCTGAAAGCACAACTTTTTATGTTGTAGCAAAGAAGGATTTGCCAAAAGACCATGTTATAACAGCAGATGATATTGAAATGAAATATCTGGAAATGAAAATAAGCGGCGCATGCACAAACAGCAAACTTGCAATTGGGGCTAAAACATCTTCTGAAACAAAAAAGGGCAGACCTGTTATTTTAAAAGACATTGTTAAAAAAGAAAATCTTTCAAGCGAAGATGAGCCAAGGCCGGGATATAGAGCAGTAGCTGCAACAATTGCTGCAAACAAAATTCCGCCGTTTGTAAAAAACAATACATATCTTGATGTCTACACGGCAAAAAATACTTTTCAGGCTACAAATGTGCGCGTTTTAAGGGTTGAAGATACATCAAATAAATCAAATAAACTTGTTATTTTTGAAATAAAAGAATCGGATGTCGGGCCTTTTATCAATGGCATGACAACAGATAAGCTTGTTCCTGTTCAAAAAAATTCAAATGATGAAACAGAGTATTCTTTTTCTTATGACCCTTTTCAATATTCTTCATACACTATGACAAATGAAGATATAGAACAGGCAGAAGCTTCTGTAAGCGAACCTGAATATTCAACTCCTGCCGTAAATACCGTTCCTGTTCAAAGAAAGGTGGAAACGGTTGAAGTAATTCAGGGCAATGTAGTAAAAACAGTGGATTTTTAAAGAATGAAAAATATTTTTAAAACTATAATTTTTATATTATTTATCACACAGATGCAAAATGCTTTTGCTGAATTTCGCGATGTTGAAACAAGCGCTATAGTAGGCGATATTCCTGTCGTAAATGCTAAGACGCAAAGTTCTTTTTCTAAAAATACAATATCCGACAGTAACAAAAAACTTTACGGAATGGTCGGGAAATCTCAAATCTTGAATTTTGACTTGGGGATTAAAAGGGTATCAATTGCAAATCCTGAAATTGCAGATGTTGTAGTAGTTTCACCAAAACAACTGATTATAAACGGCAAAAAAGCAGGTTCTACAAGTGTTATTTTCTGGGGCAAAAATTCAAGCACTCCTGTATTTTACAATTTGGTTGTTCAGCAAGATGCAGATGGTTTTCTTGAAGCTGTTAATATGGTAGCCCCGAATGAAGACATTACAATAATTTTTAACAACAATGGCGCTGTAATGAGCGGTTTTATAAGTTCATCATCAATAAAAGAACAGATTCAAAATCTTGCAAAAGCTTATGATGTAAAACTGACAGATATGACAGAAAGCCCCACAAAACAAGTTTTATTGGAAGTTCGGGTAACAGAAGTTTCAAAAAATTTCACAAGAGATTTAGGGGTTGAATTCGGAGTTGGAAAAGATGCAAAAAGCCTTAGCGAATATTTATCAAGCCTTATTGCAGGAAACCCTTTAACCAAATTAAATCAGGTATTTTCAAGCAACGGTTTTAATTATTACCTTTATAACCAATCAAGCAAAATTTCAATGGCAGTAAATGCTGCAGAAACCAAAGGTGACATTAAAATCCTTGCTGAACCAAAGCTTCTTGCAGTAAATAACGAAGAAGCAAGCTTTAATGTAGGTAATGAAGTTCCAATTCCATCAGAAGTCGGTAACTATGGCAATATTTCTTATGATTTTAAAGAAACAGGGGTAATTTTAAAATTTAAACCTACGATTATGGAAAAAACCGGAAGAGTAAGGTTAAAATTAAGCCCTGAAGTTTCTGAAATTGACCGTTCTGCAGGAATTGTAACAGGAGATAGAACACAAGTTCCCGGGTTTAAAACAAGAAAAGTAGATACAACAGTTGAATTGATGGACGGCGAAACCCTTATTATTGCAGGACTTTTGACCAATACATCAACAAAAAACAAAACACAGGTACCGCTTTTGGGGAATATTCCTGTGTTGGGTGTATTGTTTAGAAATTCAAATGATGTTACAAATGATTCAGAGCTTGTTATATTCATCACACCAAAAATCGTGGATAATATGACTCAAATGGACGATGTATAAGGCAAAAACAAACTATGGGAATAAAAATAGATACCGTTATAATAGATCCTGAAAATAATTCAAGAGAAATTATTTTAAATTATCTTGCAAAAATTGAAGATATAAACGTAACTCAGGAATTTAACGATGTCTTAACTGCAATGAATTTTATAACAGAAAGCAGACCAAATTTAATCATTGTGGATATTTCCCAAAAAACCCAAATGGCGCTTGATATTATTGTTAAAATATCAAATACCTTGAAAAATTCTAAAATTATCGTGCTTTCCTATGATATGAGTCCTGAAACTGTTATCAAGGCTCTTCGCGCAGGAGCTAGAGAATTTTTAGTGAAACCTTTAATTGAATCTGAATTTATTCAAGCAACGGAAAAGCTTAAAGATTTAATTTTGGGAAATATAAACGATACTACAAAATGCAAGGTTATAACCACATTTTCAAATAAAGGCGGTATTGGAAAAACTGCTATTGCAACCAATTTAGCGGTTGAGCTTGCAAATATGACAAAAGAACGTGTTGCCCTTATTGATTTAAACATGCAAATGGGCGATGTTACAACATTTTTGGATTTAAACCCTTCTTTTGATACATCTTATGTAATTAATAATTTAGAAAGAATTGATGAAGGATTTTTGTTATCTACCCTTGAAAAATATGGTAATTCAAGCCTTTATGTCCTTGCAGACCCCCCGGATTTAGAACAGGCAGAAGTTATCACATCAGATAACATCACAACTTTGATAAACGTTTTAAGAAACGTATTTTCATACATAATAATTGATACAACAGCAAGTTTTGATGGCAAAACCATTACTGCTCTTGATAATTCTGATTTAGTTTTATTAATTTCAATAATAAATCTGCCATCTGTCCGCAATTGTCAAAGATGTTTTGATTTATTTAAGCGCCTTGGATATACAAAAGATAAAATTAAAATCATCATTAACCGTTATATGGAAAATGATGAAATTAAGGTGGAAGATGTTGAAGAAGTACTCGGGCATCCTGTGTATTTTAAAATACCGAATAATTATTTCACCATAATAAATTCTATAAACAAGGGGCTTCCTGTTTGTGAAATTAACCCGCACTCAAACATTGCAAAAAGTTTTAAAGAACTTGCGGCCTTATTATCAGATAATTTTACATATACAAATACCCAAAAACCGCAAAAACGTGAAAAAAGCTTTAGCCTTCTGGATATTTTTAAGAAAAAAGGAGAATAGTTAGTTGTCACTAAAAGATAGATTAAATGCCACACCAAACAACAATCAGCCGGTAAAGAAAAACGAAAATAATGTTATATCTAATATTGCACCTTTAAGTGAAGAATTTTCGGCTCTTAAAGAAAAACTGCATTCTCTTTTGATTGAAAAAGTAAATTCTACCCCAAGCTGGTCTAACTACAGCGATGTAGAACAAAAGGGGCTTATTCGCCAATTTATCGAAGGGCAATTAAACACAAATTTCCGTTCTGTACCTTTAAATAAAACCGAGCGCGATAAATTAATTAAAGAAATTATTCAGGAAGCAAAAGGGTTTGGGCCTTTAGACCCGTTACTGGAAGACCCTACAATAAGCGATATTCTTGTAAATGGCGCAAAAAATATATACGTCGAAAAAAACGGTAAGCTATATAAAACATCTATCGTTTTTAAAGATAACAACCACCTGAAAAATATTATCGAAAGAATCGTATCAAAAATCGGAAGAAGGATTGATGAAAAATCCCCTATGGTAGATGCCCGTCTTGCAGACGGTTCCCGCGTAAATGCCATCATTCCGCCCTTGGCACTGGATGGCCCTTCTTTATCAATAAGAAGATTTAAAGCAGATGCAGGAACTATGGATAGCCTTCTAAAATGGGGTTCAATAAGTAAAGAAATGGCGGAAGTATTAGAAGCTGCCGTTGCTGCACGCTGCAACATTGTAATTTCAGGCGGAACGGGTGCCGGAAAAACCACTCTTTTAAACAGTTTATCGGCTAAAATTCCTCCGGGAGAACGTATTATTACAATTGAAGATTCGGCCGAACTTTCCTTACAGCAGGAACACATTGTACGCCTTGAAACCCGCCCTGCCAACATTGAGGGCGAAGGTGCCATCACAGCAAGAGATTTGGTTATAAACACCCTCCGTATGCGCCCGGATAGAATTATAATCGGGGAATGCCGCGGTGCCGAAACTCTTGATATGCTTCAAGCTATGAACACAGGCCATGATGGTTCTTTAACCACGCTTCATGCCAACTCTCCACGCGATGCCCTCTCAAGGCTTGAAACAATGGTTATGTATTCAGGAATTGATTTACCTGAAAGAAACATCAAAAACCAGATAGCATCTGCTATAAACATCATTATTCAGGTTTCAAGGCTTCAAGATGGTTCAAGAAAGGTTACAAAAGTATCTGAAATTGTAGGTATGGAAGGAAATACCATAACAATGCAGGATATTTTCAGCTGGGAACAAACCGGAATGGGAAACAAGGTTGTTATGGGAATGCATGTTTCAACAGGCGTTCGCCCTAAATTTATTGAAAAAATCAAGACACGGGGGATAGAAGTTAACAATCAATATTTTGATAAAAGTCACCGTCATACCTACTATACAAGGAACGTTCAGGCAAATGCTCTTCAAAATGAAGAGACAAACCCCAGATTTCGTACGCCCGAAGCTCCGCAAAAGAAAATGACTCATGCTGATTTGGATATATTAAAAAGGCTTAAAAGATGATAATGCCCTTGCTGGTTTCGATTATACTTGGCTTTTTATGCTTTGTATTTATTGCAAATTTGTATCAGGTGCGCATTCCAAGGGCGCCTGAAATTGAAAAGCGGCTTGAAAACATTAAAAAAACCGGCGGAGAACAGGAAAATGCCGTAGTATCAGATTTTATAACAATAGGAAACGAGTTTAAATTTGGTTTTTTAGGAAAGTACCTTAAAAATTTTAAACCCGCAGAATTTTTAAAAGACCAGCTTTACTACGCAGGGCTTGATATTCAGGTAGATGTTTTTATTTTAATATCTGCTGTTTGCGCACTTCCGTTCTTTTTAATAGCAGCATTTACCACACCTTATTGTGCCTTGCTTGGCATATTTGCTGCAGCAGTTCCTTTTACCATTGTAAAATTTTTAATAATGAAGAGAACAAACCTTTTTAACAAACAGTTTCCTGAAGCCCTTGATTTATTATCAAGCTCATTAAGGGCAGGGCATTCTCTGTATACAGCGTTTGATGTTATTGTAAAAGAAATGCCTCCTCCAATTAATCAGGTTTTTAAAAACACTGTAGATGAAATAGCTTTTGGTATTGATACAAAAGATGCCATAATGTCTTTAACAAAAACAATGCCTTTCAGCATGGATTTAAAATTTTTCACAACCGCAGTATTGTTGCAAAGAGAAGTAGGTGGAAATTTAGCAAGAATTTTGGATGGCCTTTCTATTACAATAAGAGAACGTTTCAAAATGCTTGGACAATTGAAGGCTCAAACCGCCCAGTCAAAATTTTCAGGAATAATTTTAACCCTTGTGCCTCCTTTGATTGCGGTTATTTTATTCTTTATCTCTCCAGGGTATATGGATCCGCTTTTACACACCACTCAGGGAAATATTGCACTTTGGGGGGCTATAGGCTTAATGATTTTGGGGATTTATTGTATTGTTAGAATCCTCTCAATTGAAATATAGGGAACAAATTAATGCATTATCTTATAATACCTGTAATATTTGCACTTTGGGCGGCTTATGTGACGTTTGTTTTTATTGAAAAAGAAGAAAGCTTTTTAAAAATCAGGCTTAAGAGTGCAGGTAAAAAATACAAAACAACTTCAAGACAATTTTTTGACAGTATTCTTGAAATGTTAAAACCTTTAACCGCAGGAAACATCAAAGATGCAAATGTTAAAAATAAAATAAAAGAACTTTTAGTAAGGGTTGGCGCCCCTTCATCTGAAGATGATATTTTAGATTTTGAAAACAAAAGGCTTATGGTTGTTTTATTTGTATTTATACTTTGCATATTCCTTCTTGTTGCCTATAAATTAAATCAGATTGTATTGTGTTTAAGCTGTATTGCCATATATTTCGCATATAAATATCCTGAAATGAGAGTAAAAAAACATATAAAATTAAGAGAAAAAGACTTTGATAAAAACTTTCCAGATGCAATTGATATGCTCTCTGTCTGTGTGGAAGCAGGGCTGGGCTTAGATAGCGCGATAGAGCGTGTAGGGCGGGAATTTAAATCATTTTCTCCAACGATAGGATATGAATTTATAAGGCTTTCTCAAGATGTTGCATCAGGCATTCCGCGTCATGATGCACTAAAAAACCTTACAAAAAGGATAAAATGTAAGGATTTACAATCGTTTGTGGCTCTTTTAATCCAATCTGAAACTATGGGAACAGGAGTTGTGCAGCCATTATCTGTTTATTGTGATACCTTAAGAAGCAGAAAAAAACAAAGGGTGGAAGAACTGGTACAAACTTCATCTGCCAAAATGACCATTCCTATGGTGTTATTCTTGCTTCCTGCAATGTTTATCGTGATTTTATATCCTTCCATTGTAAAGCTTTTAGAAGCCTTAAAAACAATGTAAAAGGGCTTTTAAAATGAAAAATGTTTATGAAAAATTTATGAAAAAGTGTTTTACCCTTGCAAAAAAAGGGGAAGGAAAAACTGCACCAAACCCGATGGTAGGATGTGTTATAACGGATGATAAAAACAATATTTTATCCTTTGGATATCATCAAAAATGTGGTGAAAACCACGCAGAGAGAAATGCAATTTTAAACTGTGAAAAAAGCCTTGAGGGCGCTACCCTCTATGTTAACCTTGAACCCTGTTCACATTTTGGAAAAACCCCGCCCTGTGCGGATTTAATTATAGAAAAAGGAATAAAAAAAGTAATCTGTGCAATGCAAGACCCTAACCCTGTTGTTTCAGGGCGTGGAATTAAAAAACTTCAAAAAGCAGGAATTGAAGTAGTGCAAGGGGTTTTGGAAGAGCAGGCAAAAGAATTAAACAAGGTTTTTATTAAAAATATTACAAAGAAAAAACCCTATATTATGATAAAAACTGCAATAACAACTGACGGGAAAATTGCACTTTCAAACGGAAAATCAAAATGGATAACCGATGATTTTTCAAGAAACCTTGTTCATAAAATGCGAAGTAAATATCAAGCTATAATGACAGGCTCCGGCACAGTTTTAGCCGATAATCCAAATTTAACTTCAAGAATTAAAAATGGTAAAAACCCTATAAGGATTATTATGGATAAAGAGGGGATAATTCCTGTAGAATATAATGTTTTTAAAGAAAACACTGAAAAAATAATCTTAATCACAAATTCAAAAAAACCCTACCCGAAGCACATTGAAAAAATCAATTTTGAAAACTATGACACCCTTTTTAAGACACTTTATTCTATGGGTATATATAATGTGTTGGTTGAAAGCGGGTGCGGGTTAAATTCGAGCATAATTGCTGCAAATGAAGCAGATGAAATTTCAATATTTATGGCACCAAAAATTTTTGGTGGGGGAATTCCTTTTGTAGACGGTTTTTCAATTAATTCACCTGATAATTGTATAAAATTAAAAGATTTTAATATAAAAAAATTGAGAAATGATGTTTTAATTACAGGAAAATTCCTGTATGATAAAGAAAACCTTGTATAAAAAGAGGAAAGCGAAGATGAAAATTCTTGTTTTAAACGGCCCGAATTTAAACCTTTTAGGTGAAAGAGAACCCGAAATATACGGATACACCACCCTAAAAGATATTGAAAATGAAATTTTGGAATACTCTAAGGCCTTTGAAGGGGTGGAAATTGATTTTTTCCAATCAAACCACGAAGGCGAAATTGTTGATAAAATTCAGGCTGCAAAAGGAGTTTATGACGGCATTGTAATAAACCCTGCAGCCTATACTCATACATCCGTTGCAATAGCAGATGCAATAAAGGCTGTAAACCTTCCTGCGGTTGAAATTCACCTTTCAAATATTAATTCAAGGGAAGATTTCAGAAAAAAATCAATCACAGCGTCATCCTGTATAGGGCAAATTTCAGGGTTTGGAAAAAACAGTTATCTTGCAGGGTTGTACTGCCTTATAAAATATTTAGAAAAATGAAAAAAGAAGAACTATTTTTAAATATAATTTCTAACACTCTTAAAAATTCCGAATTTTTAGGGGATGATTGCGCATATCTTCCTGAATTTAACCTTGTTGTATCTTCTGATGCCCTTGTTGAAGATGTACATTTTAATTTAAAAACAATATCACCTTATCAATTGGGCAAAAAAGCGCTTCTGGTTAATATCAGCGACATTTTAGCCTCCGGAGCCAAGCCTGAATATTTAACCATAACACTTTCAGGCTCATTGGATGAAAATTTTATTAAAGATTTTTATAAAGGAGCAGATGAAATCTGTGCATTATATGACTTAAAGATAATCGGCGGAGATTTAACAGGCGGGGATAAAATTAACATCTCGATTACGATATTCGGTAACACAAAAGGGCGCAATATTTCATCAAGAAAAAATGCAAAACCTGGTTTTGCAGTGCTTTTAGCAGGATACCACGGCTCCAGCGCGAAGGGTTTTAAAATTTTAAACGGTATCGAAGATTGCTCCGCCAACAAAGAATATTTTATAAAAAGCCATCTTGAACCCACTTTATATCCAAAAATAAGTGAAATAATTTCACAAAATTGCAAAAATTACGCAATGATGGATACATCTGATGGCCTTTTTGATGCACTAAAAAAAATATCTGAAGCATCTAGCGTAGGATTTAACATAGAATTTAATAAAATCTTAAAAAAAACGGATGATTTTAACAATGTTTTATTTGGCGGAGAAGATTACGGGCTTTTTATTTGTATTGGTGATGAAGATTATCAAAGGATTTTACCACTTCTGGACACTAAAAATATTACAAAAATCGGAATAGTAACAAAAGATAAAATTCTGATTGATGGCAAAGAAATAACGGAAGATTTAAGCTATGAACACTTTTAGTAAAGTTGATAAATCGGGGGCAGGCGTAATAATAACAGCAGGCGGTGTTTCAAACAGGTTTGGCTCAAATAAATTGCTTGAAAAGCTGCCGAACGGTAAATCTGTAATTATTACCACGATTGAAAAATTTTTGCCTTTTTCAAATAACATTGTAATCCCCTGTCATGAAGATGTTCGGGAGCATGTTGAAAAAAACCTATCTGATTTTTCAGATAAAATTTATTTTGTTCCTTTTGGTGAAACCCGCCAGAAATCAGTATTTAACGGGCTTTTAGAACTGGAAAAACAGGGCGGTGCCGATACTGTTTTAATCCATGATGGTGCAAGACCCTTCATAAAGGCCGAAACCATCAATAAAACGATTGAAAAATTAAAGGAATATAAAGGTGTATGTGTCGGCATATATGCTACAGACACAATAAAAATCACAGACAATACAGGTAAAATCATTAAAACCATAGACAGAAACACTGTATTTTGCGCCCAAACTCCTCAAGGGTTTGATTTTAAAACAATTTTAGATGCCCATAAAAAATTGAAAGATAAAGATTTTACGGACGATTCCGGTATGCTTGAATATTTGGGGCTTGAAGTCTATGCTCTGCAAGGCTCTCAAACAAACAAAAAAATCACATTCAGGGAAGATTTAGATTAATATTTAGGCTTAGGCTTTGGTTATGCTAAATAACATTTTTGTTTAAATCTGCAAGGAATTCATTTGCCGGTTCAAAATCAGGATTTAGAGAAATGCAGTATTTCATATTTGTTTTAGCTAAATCTCTGTTGCCGTTTGCAATATCGGATAAACCCTTAAAATAATAATATCCATAACTGTAATTATTCACAAAAGATATCATGTGTAGAAAATTTTCCATGTGTTTTTGTTTTTTATTTTCATTCAAATAAGCAAGGTAAGCATTTTGCGCATTTTCAAACAACAAATTTTCACCTAATGCTTTTAAAAGATATTCTCTTTTTAGTTTTTTATCATTCTTTAAAATTGTGGTTGAAGCAAGATAATATTCATAAAACATGCTTTTTTTGCCTTTTAAAATTTCAAGCTGTTTTTCTATCTTTGCAATGGTTTTTTCATTTCCTGTTGTTTTTTTATAACAAATTAAAAGCTTAAATTGTGTTAAAGCATCATTTCTATTAAGTTTTGCTGCTTTTTTATAATATTCAATAGCTTTTGCATTGTCCCCTTCAAGATAAGCTATATCTCCTAAAGAAGATATTGTGGGTGCATAATTTTTATTCAAGGCAAAACTTGCAAGTAAATTTTTCTTTGCTAAATCATCTTTACCCGCATTTAGCTGGCTTTGCGCTTGAAGAGTTAGTATTTTATAATTATTTTTGTTAAAATTCAAAATATTCTGACACTCATTTATTACTTTGTAATAATCTCCTTTGATATAATTTATATTAATCAAATGAAACTTTTTATCATTTTCATTATTTGTAAGGCTTGCTAAGACGTTTTCTTTCTCAATTAAAAACTTATCACTAAATTCTGATGTAATAATGTCTGAATTTTCATATTTTTCTAAAAATTTATATGCTTCTTTTGTTTTGCCTGAATTGTTTAAAACCTTGATTTTATAGCAAATATACGCAGGATTGTTGGGGTTTCTTTTAATGGCTTCATCTATAAACATCAAAGCCTGCTGATACTGCCTGCTTTCTAAAAGAGCTTGAGCCATTATAAAATTGGCATAGTCTGATTTTTCCATCAGGCTTGTTTTTTTACTTAAATCAAAGGCTGTTTCTTCAGGAGTATTATCAAAATAAATTGAAGAATATGCTTTTGCAAGGTATATTTCCTCATGTTTATCTAAAGGATAGCTGTCTTTATAACTTTTTTTCAAGTCATTAATTTGATTTTGGAAATATGCCTGATTTTTAATCTTTGCAACACCAACATCTCCAAGGGTGAAAAACCCTATTTCATACATTGATTTTGAAAACACCAAAAGCGCAATATCGCTATCAATTTCAGATATTATCTTTGAATAATCAGTATAAGCTACAGAAACATTTCCCTGATTAAATCTTTTTGTAGTATCAATAAAATCCTGTCTTTGGCGTGCTTTTTCATCCAAATTTTCATAATTATTTGATAAGCTTGTATCAAGGTTTAAAAAACTATCCACAACCGTACTTAAATTAAAGGAAATTGTGGCTTCGGGTGCTTTTTTTGCTTCATTTTGTATATTTATAGCAGGATGCACCGGTTCTATTCCAAGCACTCTTTCTTCAATTAACCCGTCCCCGATTTTTGTATCAGTTAAGGAAAATGCGGCGCCTTGTACAGATAAAAACATGCAAAGCATTGTGGAACACATTATTTTTTTATTTAAAAGTGTTCTTGAATCTTTTTTATTAAGTTTTTTGTTTTTACTTATTGTCATCTTCTGTATCGTTATAATATTTTAAGAATGTTGATATAAACCTGTCTTCTTCGGATGTATGTTCTCTTTCATTATGGTTAACAATTAAATTATAAAGATTTAAAAGAGTATAGTTACTTAATACTATTCTATCATTATCTTCAAGTTTTTTGTTGTCTGTAATTATAATATCTATTATTTTATCTGTTTCAATAGATAAAAATGTATCTACCATTTGATTATCAAAATGGGTGCCTGAATCTTTTATTAAAATATCAATTGCTTTTTCAATCGGCATTTTAGACCTGTAATGCCTCTTCGAGGTTATAGCATCAAAAACATCTGAAACTGCAAGTATTCTTCCCCCTAAGGGAATTTTTTGCCCTGAAAGCTTCATAAAATACCCTGTGCCATCATATTTTTCATGATGGGAGGCTGCAATACGTGCAATATCTTCATTTCCTTTAGAAAAATAAATTCTTGATAATATATCATACGTAATTTTTACATGCTGCTGGATATGTTTATATTCTTCATCCGTCAGTTTGCCTTCTTTTTGCAGTACAGAATCTCTAATGCCGATTTTTCCTATATCATGCAATAAAGAAGCCTGTCTTATCACCTCTTTTTGCTTTTCATCAAAGTTTAATTTATCACATATAAGCATAGTATACATTGTAACCCTTTTTGAATGCCCTGAAGTTATCTTATCTCTGGCATCAATAGAGGCTGAAAGCGTATCAACAAAACTTGTAAGAAGCAATTTTTGTTCTTCAATAAATTGTTTTTGCTTGTTGAAAAGTGTCGCATTTTCTAAGGCAATTCCTGCTGAAGAACCTATTGCAATCAATAAATCTTCATCTTTTTCTGTGAAATAGCCGTCTTTTTTGTTTAAAACCTGAAACACGCCCACAATCTGGTGACTCATATTCCTTATCGGCATACAAAGAATTGATTTTGTGGTATATCCTGATTGTTTATCAATGTCTTTGTTAAACCTTTTATCTTTGTAGGCTTCTTTAATATTTACGGTTTCGCCTGTTGTTGCAACATGACCTGCGAGGCCGAGGCTTGAATCAAACCGAATTTCTTTTGTATTCATACCAAGTGCAACTTTAGACCATAATTCTTTCTTTTCTTCATCCAAAAGAAAAACCGTGCATCTGTCTGCATCAAGCGCAAGTTTTATTTCCTGGGCAATAATTGTTAAAAGATTATCCAAATTTGTTTCAAGCGCAATAGTTCTTCCAACCTTTAAAAGCGCTATGAGCGGGTCTTCTCCGTGGTTTTTTGGAATAAAGCTTGGCTTTTCAGCTGAGATTATCTTTTTTTGCTGTAATTTTTTAATTTTATCTTCATATTCTGAAATTTTTTCATTAAAATCATATTCATCTGAAACAATGATATTTAAAGCTCTGTTAATTAATTCTAAAGAAACATCAAAATTTCCTTCTTCAAATTCAATCAACCCTGTAAAAAAATTATTGATTTTCTGAGCCGGGTAAGAAGATGAAGACATTGCAAGATATTTTGCATCATTTAAAACAGCAAGTGTTTTATAATAGCTTAATTTGTTAGTTTTATAGTTTACATAGGCAAACAAAGACATTGAAAAAGAAACCAAATCAAATGCTTTAATTGCAATCGCCATCTTTCTTAAATTATCAATTTCAATTATATTAATTTTTTTATTATCTTCTAAAACCGTATTAAAAAGGGTGGTTAATTCCTCTTTTAATCCTGCATAATCTCTATTTTCCAAACTTTTAATGTTGTTTAACAAAATAACCTTCCTTTACATGTAAAAGATTATACTATATTTTTTGGAAAATAAACTAAACCAAACCGTGGATATTTAAACTTAAACTTCAAGTCTTATCATATTGATAAGCAAAAATATAACAGTCAGGAACCAATAGAATTAATGAAATTACACACCTAAAAACATTCTTGTATTTATCTTTTCATTTATTTTCAAAAGCAAGGTTTTTAATCCCCATAAAGTAAATATAGAAAGCGTTGTAACAGCTAAAAATCTTACAAAAATTATAACAAAGGCTAAAACTAATGAAATATTTCCATCAATTGGGATAACTCCTTTTAAATTAAAAATCTGATTATAAACAAATATCCAATACCAATGAATGAAAAATATACCGAAGCTGTATTTTGCAATAAAATCAAGTGTTTTATTTGTTTTATTATGAGATAAAATATACCCGTCATAATGTTTTAAATATCCCAATAAAAGCATTGTGAAAAATACTTTAGAAACTGTATAATTTGAATAAATTCCTTCTTTGCTTAAATAAATATTAACTCCCGCAGTAAATAAAGTTAAAACCCATAAAATTAAGCGTTTATTGTAAAATTTATCAATTATTTCTTTATATTTTGAGCAATACATACCAAAAACATATAATGAGAAAAAGTGTATAAACCCTGTAAATATATATTTTAAATATGTAAAATAGCGCTCCATATAGCTCAAATTAAGCATTTGCTCATATTCAATCTCACCTCTTTGTAAAAAAATCGTAACCGCAAACATTACTGGCAGCAATTTATACAAAACTTTTTTCTTTTCAAGCCTTAAAAGCATAAAAGAACATATAAAGAAAAGGATTATCATCGGGATAAACCAGGTCGGTGTATTATGCACTCTTCCTATCGAAAGCAAAAGCGGAATTTGCATCAAAACATTCATTCCGTCAAAAGAATTTTTGTATAAAGAGGGAAGATAAAAACAAAATAAAAGCCCCGGAATTGCCGTTATTAAATAAGGAATAATAACATTTATCCATTTTTTTGATAAATAATTTTTATATTCAAATTTTCCGCTCAAATGCTCAAATAAAAATCCTGAAATAAAAATGAAAAGCGCTGTTCCTCCACAAACAATTTCACACCATATAATATGCGCTAAACTGTTCTGTGCGCCTATCTGCATAGAGTGGCCGGCTACAATAAGCAAAATTGCTAAGCCTCTAAAAACATTTATATAGTTTAAAAAACTCTTTTTCTTGCCTGTTTCACTCGTATTTTGCATATTATTCCTTTATAATTCAAGCCATAAAACCTGATATGGTGCTATTCTTAAGTGCATTGTTCTATTTTGCAAAGATATATTTACTTTTACATCATCATTGTTTATCAAGTTTTTTAAACTTGTTATTCTTCCATTATTTTTTAATACAATAGTGGGTGGAATGGTAATTTCAGCTATAAGTTTATCTTTCGACAAATTATTAATAACAAGTATTTGCTGCTCTTTGTTTTTCCTTATATAAGAAAAGTTGTGCTTTGATTTTGTCTTTAAAATTTCAAACTCACCATTTACCATAACAGGATATTTTTTCCTGATTTCAATTAAATTTTTAACTTTTTTATAAACTTTTGAATTAAATTCATAATATCCTTTTGTTGAACCATAAAAAAGCTTTTGTGGAATTTGACCTCTGTTTATATCTCTTGAATCAAACACCGATAAAAGATTTACAGATGATTTTTCTTTCTTTATCCTGTTTTGCGCTGATTTTTTAGCATTTTCATAGTTATTTGCCGCCCCTACTTCATCTCCGTAATAAATTATTGGCACTCCTGAAACAGAAAGAAGAATTGCAAATGCTTCTTCAATTCTGTTGGGATTTTTATCAAGAAAATTCGCCAAGCGTCCGCTCACACCAAAACCGTTCCTAAAATCTGCCCCTTTTGTTATCAGGTCTTCAAAAATAATATTACGCACCTCGGGGCTTACCATCTCGAGCGTTAACTCATCATGTACTCTTAAAAAATTTCCCCATACTGCTGTTTTTGGAATATCAGGAGTTTTTTTATTTGTTTCAATAAAATATTTTTTATCCCCCGATACCAAACTTGCCCAAATAGCATTCATGTTGGGGAAATGGTATGCAATTTGCGCTTCTGTAGTTCTTTTAAGTTTAATATTTTCATTATCAATATTAACCTGCACTTCTCTTTCTTTTCCAAAATAAGGAAGAATGTCTTTTGGCGCCTGACAAGCTTCCACCTGAATAACAGAAGCAGGGGCGGTAAGCTGTATATAATCGCTTAAAAGATTAATGATTGCATGGGTTTTAGGCTGGTTTTCAGCATTTGTTCCTTTTTCTTTCGAAAGATAGGGAATGGCATCCATTCTAAAAATATCTATTCCTAAATTTGCCCATTCTGTAATGGTTTCAAGCATATAATACAAAACATCCGGGTTTTCCCAATTTATATCCAGCTGGAAAGGGTAAAAGGTATGATAAAGAAAATAATCTTTCCCGTTTACTGTTACTTTTCTGTAATTATTTTCTGTATTTTCAGGAAAAATTAATCTTCGTTTTGATGTTTTCCCGTCATCTTCTTTATATTCTATAACTGTACCAAGCTTTTCATCTTTATATTTTGTATATTCTGGCATTGTTTCCCTGTATACAAAATAATTGAGATATTTCTCATCGCCATTTTCAAGTTTTTTAAACCACTCATGTTCATCTGAAAGATGGTTTAAAACTAAATCTGCTTTGATTTTAAATCCTCTTTTTTTGGCAAGAGCTACAAACTCCTTAAATTCGCTCATCCCGCCTAAATTTTCTCTTACTTTTCTTGGATTTTTAACATCAAACCCCGCATCAGCCATAGGACTATCTGCAAAAGGAAGCATGTAAAGCGTTGTAACACCTAAATCTTCAAGATAATCAAACATTAAAGCTGTATCTTTAAAGGTATTGTTTTTATCATCTTTTATAACCCCAAAATGATCCACATAGAACATATAGATTATTTCGTTTTTATACCAGTCTGCTTTTCTTGTCTTATCCTCATCTTTAAATTCTTTGGGTCTTTTATGTATTGCATTCTGGGCTATTTTTAAAACATTTGTATAAATTTCGTCTGCGTTTTGTTTGCCATATATAAGAGTGATTGTTTCTTTTAGTTCTTTTTTAAGTTTGTTGTTGATATCAACATTCTCTATTATTTCTTGTTTTGTTTCCTCTAAAACAGTTTCTTTATTTTTTTCCAGCGCAAAAACAGGGTAAACCAGTGTTGAAAATATAAATGATATCAAGATTTTTTTAAACATGTTTTATATTTTTTTGTTTCAATAATTACCATCAATACTGATATATCAGCAGGTTTTACCCCGCCGATTCTGAGCGCCTGCCCTAGCGTTTTAGGGCGTATTTTCTTTAAAATATCTCTTGTTTCATTTGAAATTTGTTTTAGGTCTGTATAATCAAAATCATCAGGTATTTTTATTTTTTCAAGTTTATCTGCAGAGTTTACCTGTTCTTTTTGTCTTTTGATATAACCGTCATATTTTATTAAAATTTCAACCTGTTCAAGTACTTCCTTGGTAAAATATTTATCCTCCAGTTTAATTGTATTTGAAACATATCCTAGTTCATATAGCACTTTATAGCCAACATTTGGTCTTTTTAAAAGCTGGTAGGCGCTTTGGCCAATTTCTAAATTTTCACTGAATTTATTTAATATTTCTTTATTTTCTAAAGTCGGAGAAATTTTTATATTTTTTAGATTTTCAATTTCTTCTTCTATTGCCTGTTTTTTAGCCAAAAATCTTTGATAATTTTCTTCCTTTACAAGGCCGATTTTTTTACCAGTCTCCATAAGCCTGAAATCAGCATTATCCTGCCTTAAAATAAGCCTGTATTCACTGCGGGAAGTTAACATTCTATATGGTTCAGCTAAATCTTTTGTCACCAAATCGTCTATTAAAGTTCCAATGTAAGAACTTGCTCTATCAAGTTCCAAAAATTCTTCATTATTACAGTATTTTACAGCATTAATTCCAGCTATAAGCCCCTGTGCTGCTGCTTCTTCATATCCTGATGTACCGTTTATCTGCCCTGCTAAAAACAATCCTTTAATCTTTTTTGTCATTAAAGAATGTGTTAATTCAACTGCAGGAACTGAATCATATTCAACAGCATAGGCAGGTTTTATAATTGAAACATTTTCTAACCCGGGAAGCGATTTTAACATTTGAATTTGCACTTCAATAGGCAAGCTGGTTGAAAATCCTTGAACATAAGTTTCATAAGTATCAGCACCTTCAGGTTCTATAAAAATATGGTGGGATGGGTTATGTGCAAACCTTACAACTTTATCTTCAATTGAAGGGCAGTATCTTGGGCCTATCCCTGTTATCATTCCCTGATACATTGGCGATTTATCAAGATTTTCCCTTATTATTTTATGTGTAACTTCGCTTGTTTTTGTTAAATAACAAGGAACCATTGGCCGAATAGGGTGATTTTTCTTAAAAGAAAAGAAATTAAGACACCCTTTATAGTAAGGGTTATCATCCGGTTCATCCGGCGGCTGCACAATTAATTTAGAATAATCGATACTTCTACTATCAACCCTTGCAGGAGTACCTGTTTTAAGTTTTTTCAAAGGTAAGCCAAGTTTTAAAAGGCTTTCAGATAGCCCAATTGCCGCTTGTTCTCCAAGACGCCCTGCCCTGAATGATTTTAACCCAACATAAATTTTACCTTCCAAACTTGTGCCTGTGGTTAAAATAACGCTTTTTGCACAATATTCAAGGCCAAGCTCATCAACCACACCTTTTATTTCATTATTTTCAGCCAAAAGCCCTGTTACCTGGGTTTGTTTTAGTGTAATGTTTTCTTCGCTTTCAATTAAACCCCTCATAAAGGCTTTATATTCTTTTTTATCAGATTGCGCCCTTAAAGCCCTTACTGCAGGGCCTTTAGAAGAATTTAACATTTTAAATTGCATATAGGTGTTATCTGTCACATCTGCCATTACCCCGCCAAGAGCATCAATTTCTCTCACAAGGTTTGATTTTGCAGGCCCTCCGACAGCAGGGTTACACGGCATAAGCGCAATGTTATCAATATTTAAAGAAGTCAATAAAACTTTTGCACCAAGCCTTGAGGCGGCAATTGCCGCCTCACAACCTGCATGTCCTGCACCAACTACTATACAATCAAAATTAAACATTTAATTCCTTAATAGTAGTTTTATTTTAAAGCATTTAATACATCAAGAGTACAGTCAACTCCGCCTGTCACTCTTGAATCTTTTTTAATAATTATATCAAGTTTTTTTGCAACTCTTACTTTTTCAGCAGCTGCAACAACTTTAGCTGTTAATTCATTTTCATATCTTGTTCTTGTTGCAACATAATCTTTTTGTTTTAATTGCAATTGTTTAAGAGATTCTGTTCCGATTGCTTTCTTTTCAGCATCTGTTTTTGCTGCAGCAATTTTTTTATCCTGTGCTTGTGTATATGTTCTGATTGCAGCAACTTTCTTATCTAATTCTGCAGTATATCTTTTTGCAAGCGGGTAATCTGTTGAAACTTTACCATAATCAACATATCCGATTGCAGCAAATGAAGCATTAATACCGCATGCACAAACTAAAGCTAAAAGTGCTGTTATAACTGTTTTTTTCATAGTTTTTCTCCTTTTTAAACTATTATTTTAATCTATAAAATTATTTTGGCTCCCTCCTGTAATACAGGAAGTGTATAAATTTGGGCATTTACATTTATATTGCTCCATGCTGATGTCACAACTTCTTTTATAACATCATTTTTTGTACCGTTTTGTATAACTGCAACAGAAGGCCCTGCACCTGCTAAAACACACCCTAAAACACCATCGATATGCTTTAAGTCATCCATAATTTGAACAAGCCCCGGCACAAGTTTTGTTCTATATGGCTGGTGCAACCTGTCTTTCAGGGATAATTTTAAAAGTTCTTCATCATGTGTATGACAAGCTTCAACAAACATAGCCGCATGACGCAGATTGTAAACTGCATCTTTCATAGGCACCTCATCTGGAAGTACGCTTCTTGAAATGCCGGTTGAAAGTTCATAATCAGGAATACAAATAGTTACCATCCAATTTTCATCCCATGGTAATTTTCTCGTTACAACAGAACCATCGTCTTCCCAATTTGATAAAACAACCCCTCCCAATATAGCAGGTGCAATATTATCAGGATGCCCTTCAATTTCTGTTGCAATAGATAACAATACTGCCGTATCTGCAGGTCGCCCTAAAAGCTCGTTTGCAGCAATTAAACCACCCACAATAACAGATGCCGAAGACCCCATACCCCTTGCAATAGGAATTTCTGTTTTAATTGAGATTTTAAGCTCGTTTGGAACCTGTCCTATATAGTTGTATAAAAGTTCGATTGCTTTATAAACAATATTGTTCTTATCTCTTGGAATATTGCTTAAGTTATCATCTTCATTATCTTCATTTAATATATTTATCTCAATCCCCGAACCCGGCAATACTGTTTCTTCAATAGTTACAGTATTATAAACAGGTAATGCAAGGCCGAGGCAGTCAAATCCACACCCTAAATTCGCAATAGTTGCAGGCACCTGAGCAGAAACTTTCATAAAATCTCCTACCTTACCTGTACTGGCATAATTAAACAAATATAATTATTATCTTCTTCATTATCTTCAGCCTCAGGCTTAAATATTGAAGCAGAAAGATTTGTACACATTTCTATCTTTACGTTTTTTGAATCCATATTCTTTAAACTGTCTAAAACGTATTTATAGTTAAATGCAATTAAAAGATTTTCATAATTATATTCTATATCAAGAAAATCTTTACCTGAACCGGATTCCGGGGTGTCAGTACTTATTTCTAATCCATTATTTTCAAAATTAAATTTAACAATGTTTGTTCTTTCATTTACCATAACAGAAACAAGCTCAATCGCTTGAATAAGTTCTTCCCTGTTAATAGTTACATTTTTTTCATTTGTTGTTGGAATTAATTGCTGGTATTTCGGATAAGTTCCTTCAATCAATCTTGATTGAAAGGTAACATTTTCAAATTCAAAAATAATTTTATTTTTCTTTAAGATAAACTTAACACTTTCATCCTTCAGCATAGAAATTATTCTTGAAACCTCAAGCAATGTTCTGGATGGAGAAATAAACATAACGCTTTCTTCTTTTGAATTTATTTCTTTTCTTGCACGCGTAAGTCTGTTACCGTCTGTTGCAACCATCTCTAAAACATTTGAATTTATATTAAAACAAACACCAGAAAGCACGCTGCCTGTTTCATTTTGAGCGGTTGAAAAAGCTGTTTGTTTAATACCTTTATTTAAAAGCCCTGTTTTAATTTCAAATTCCTTACATTCTTCGCCTTCTTGGGCTTCATCAAACACTTTTGGATATTCATTAGCATTTATCCCTATAAGTTCAAATTTTGATTTGCCGCAGGAAATTGTCACCACATTTGTTTCTTCATCCAATTTTAAAACAATTGGTTTATTTGGAAGTTTGTTTACTATCTCTTCCAGAGTTTTTGCAGAAAGTGTAATTTTACCTTCTGAAATAACTTCAGCATTAAGTTTAAAGCTTATTCCAAGGTTTAAATCAGTTGCTGTAAATACAACTCTGTCATTTGATACGGTTTCAATTAAAATGTTTGATAAAACAGGCTGCACTCCTTTAGAGGATGTTATATTTTTTACAACCTTGATACCGTTTAGAAAATCTTCCTTGTTTAAAACAATTTCCATCTTTTAGAATTTTCCTCATTCTTATATTATATAAATTAATTATATTATAAAAATTTAATAATATATAATAAGCTTATTAAAATTGTTCAAAACCGGTATAAACCCTTGCCTATTCTGTATTTTAACATGTGTAAAATATGTTCAAATTTTTAAACAGCTTTTGACAGTGTAATGCAAATAATATTTTTTACCCCATTTTCTTTTAAAACCTTTATTATTTCACCCAAAGTAGCGCCTGTTGTAATAATATCATCTATTATTACAAACGTTTTATTGTCTAAATCTTCTTTATTTGACAGCCGTTTTAAATTTATATTAAAAGTGCCTTCAACATTGCTTTTTCTTTGATTTTTGTTCATTTTATACTGGGGTTTTGAATTTTTTATCTTAACTAAAAAACCATCTAAAAAAGGTAATCCAGAGAGATTAGAAAATTCTTTCGTTATTTCATAAACGTTATTATATCCTCTTTCTTTTATATTTTTCTTTTGGGTTGGAACTGGCACTAAAATTGCATTTTGAAACCTGTCAATATTACCGGCTTTTATTTGTTCAAATTCAATAATTTTCTTAAAATAATTGTATAAAATACCGGCTAAGACCCTTGCTACAGTTCTTTTATGGTTAAATTTTAATTTATGAATCAATGTGCGGATAGTATCTTTGTAAAAACAGGCAGAATAAATTTCAACACCATCTAAAACCCCTTGTGCAAAACCTGATAAAATTTCAACACTTTTTGAACAGGTTTTGCACAGGATTTTATTATCTTTTGAACAGCCGCAAATGCAGCAGTTTTCCTTATATATTAAAGATAAAAACCCTTCAAAGACAGTGCTTAAAAAGGGTTTTATCCTATTTAGAAAAATATTAAGTTTTTTCATTATTTTTTTAAGCTAAACAATTTCTATTTTTAGGCCAAAAGCCTTGTTGTTATTGGTTTTTATTTGCCTACAATTCCTGTCAAAGGTGAAGAAGCGCTTGCATATTGTTTTACAGGAATTCTTCCTGCTTCATAAGCAGCCCTTCCTGCCATAACACCATATTTAAAGGCTTCTGCCATTTTAACAGGGTCTGTAGCCTTTGCAATTGCAGTATTTATAAGGCAAAAATCGGCACCCTTTTCCATAACGCTTGAAGCATCTGATGGGACGCCAATACCCGCATCTACAACCACAGGAATATTTGATTGCTCAATAATAATTTTAATGTTCTCCATAGTGACAACCCCCTGTCCTGAGCCGATTGGAGAGGCAAGAGGCATAACGGTCGCACAGCCAATATCTTCTAAGCGCTTTGCGAGGATTGGGTCAGCATTTATATAAGGAAGTACAACGAAGCCTTCTTCTACAAGGGTTTTAGCAGCCTTTAGGGTTTCAATCGGGTCTGGTAATAAAAATTTAGGGTCAGGAATTACTTCAAGTTTTATCCAGTTATTTATACCCATTGCCTTTGATAAATGTGCAACACGAATAGCCTCTTCTGCTGTTGCACACCCTGCGGTGTTTGGTAAAATCCAATATTTATTTAAATCAATATTATCCATTAAACCAACATGGCCTGCACATTTTTCATCTACCCTTCTTATTGCAACAGTTACAATCTCTGCCCCGCTTGCATTATGGGCTTTTTTCATTGTTTCAAAATCGCCAAATTTTCCGGTTCCGACCATTAATCTTGAATTAAATTCGCGGTCTGCAATTTTTATTGTCATAAAACCCCCTAAAAATCAAAAAATTTATTATATAATAATTTTAAGACAAAAAAATAAAAACAGTATGAAAAATTTTGATAGTGAACAAATAAATGCCCAACAAATACCTCAATATAAAAATCTGGAAGATTTTGATTATTTTCTTCCGGATGAACTAATTGCGCAATTTCCTTTAAAAAAACGTGACAATTCAAGAATGATGGTACTTTCAAGGGAAAATAAACACGTTGAAAATAAACACTTTTTTGATTTTATAAATTACCTTGAAAAAGGGGATGTTTTGGTCTTGAATAATACCAAAGTTATTCCTGCAAGGCTCATTGGGACTAAATCAACGGGTGCAAATATAGAAATATTCCTGCTTCACCCTGCATCAGATAAAAACCAAAACGTGGGAAAAACCGATAATTCCCTCTGGTATGCGCTCATTAAAAATCTAAAACGCCTGAAATCAGGTGATACTATATGTGTTTCAGATGAATTATCTGTAAAACTGCTTCAAAAAGGGGAACTAACATCATCAGGACCCGGTGAAAACCTTGTAGAAGTAATATTTAAAGGGGATGAACTATCAAATTTACTTGAAAAATACGGTGAAATACCCTTGCCGCCTTACATACAGCGGAAAAATGTTCAGGAAGATAAAAATACATACCAGACAGTTTTTGCAAAAATACCGGGAAGTGTTGCAGCACCAACAGCAGGGTTGCATTTTACGCCTGAAACCCTTGATACAATAAGAAAAAAAGGTGTGAATGTTGTTTATATTACGCTCAATGTGGGGCTTGGAACATTCTTACCCGTAAAAGAAAAAAATATTTTAGACCACAAAATGCACACTGAAAGTTTTGAAATTCCGCAAGATGCAGCAGATGCAATAAATAAAGCAAAAGCCGAGAGCAAGAATATTGTGGCGGTTGGAACCACTGTTACAAGGGCGCTAGAAGCTACACATCAAAAATATGGAAAAATTTTACCCGTAAAAGATGAAACAGATATTTTTATATACCCGCCCTTTGAATTTAAAGTGGTTGATAAACTTTTAACTAATTTTCATTTGCCTAAATCCACACTTATTATGCTGGTTTCAGCCCTTGCAGGGAGAGATTTTATACTTGAATCCTATAAAAAAGCCGTAGATGAAAAATACAGATTTTTCTCCTACGGCGATTGCATGTTTATAGATAAGTAAAACCCTTGAAATTCATGGGTTTTACTCAATGGTTCTACATTCCTATATAATTTTTTAAATTTCCGCTTAAATTTTGGTTTTTGCAGAGTTTTTTAAGCTTTGAAATAGCTCTTGTTTCAATCTGACGGATGCGCTCCCTTGAAACCCCGTATCTGGTGCCGATTTCATCCAGAGTTTTCTTCTGCCCGTTATCATCAAGGCCGTAGCGCATAATTAAAACATCTTTTTCTTTTTGGTTTAGCTGATTTAGCATTTTGTGGACATCATCAAGTAAACTTTCCTGTGTAACCTTGGTATCAGGGGTTAAATGACTTTCATCCACAATAAAATCTGCAATTTTTGAAGATTCATCTTTTTGATTGGCCGGCGTTTCGATGCTGATAGTGCTTTGTGCTGATTTCATTAATGCAGATAATTTGGATAACGGCATATTAATTTTTGCCGCAATCTCTTCTTTGGTGGGCATTCTGTTTAGTTCAACCGATAATTCAATTGAAGCACGCTTAATCTTTCCCAAAGTTTCAATCATGTGTACAGGAAGCCTTATCATTCTTGATTTATCGGCAATTCCACGTGTAATAGACTGTTGTATCCACCAGGTTGCGTATGTTGAAAACTTGTAGCCCTTTGTATAGTCAAATTTTTCAGCCGCTTTCATCAAGCCCATATTTCCTTCCTGAATTAAATCTAAAAAGGAAAGACCGCGCCCAATATATTTTTTAGCGATACTCACAACAAGCCTTAAGTTTGAACTAATAAGAGTTTCTTTAGCTTTTTGAGAATTGTTTTCTTTAATTTCCTTTGCAACAGCCATTTCTTCATCATAAGAAAGTAGAGGAATTTTTCCTATCTGTTGCAAATACATTTTAACAGAATCATCTGCTATAACGCTTTTATAATCAACTTTTTCGGCTTTATTAACATCTAAAACAGTGTCTTCATCTTCTTCAGAAGATAATCCATCATTTTGTTCTTCTATTTCTTCAAAATCTTTATCGTCATCTTTTTTGTTTGTTTTTGTTTTCATTAGTTTCTCCTAAATGACAAAGCTATTATAGCCTATTTTTTAAATTTTGCCCATTTTGTTTACGTAAATTCAATTTGACGGATGGTTTCATAAATTACTACAGCAGCACAGGAAGATACATTTAATGATTCAAATTTTGAAGGCACCTTAATTTTAAAATCTGCCTTATTTAACAATGTTTTTGATATACCATCTCCTTCTGCACCAAGGATTAGGGCAAAGTTCATATCTTTATAATTAACATCAAAATAATTATCACTATTGTTCATATCCAAAGCAATTATCCACCAGTCGTTATTCTTTAAAAAATCAACAGCGCCTGAAAGGCTATTTGCTTTTATTATCGGAATATGGTTTACAGCTCCTGCGGATGTTTTTTCAACAACAGGTGTAATTGGGCAGCTTCTATGGTTTCCAATTAAAATTCCATCATATCCAGCAGCAGTTGCAGTTCTTATAATTGCACCAAAATTATGCGGGTCTGAAACACCATCTAATATAATTAGTTTCTTAAATTTATCCTTGGGGCATGCCTCAACAAAATCTTCCAAAGACATATATTCAACAGGGGCAACTGATGCAACAACGCCCTGTAAATTAACATCTTCGCCGTTTTCCGCTTTTATAATTTCTAAATATTTGTTAAGATTTGTAAATTGAATTATTACAGAATTATTAAGAGCTTCTTCTTTAATTTTTTTAAGCCGGTTATCCAAACCAATATTTTTTGAAATGTAAATTTTATTGATTCTTTTGGGGTTTTTTAATAATGTTTCAAGTACGGCGTTTTTTCCCCATATATAATTTTTCATGACTTTTATACTCCACATACTGTATTTTTTACAAAAACGGTTTTTAATTTGATTTAATTATTGTATTATAAATTCTATATTATGAGTATTATTAGAGTAAAAGAAAAATAGAGCAATGTTCAATTTTGCCGGTACAACACACAAACAAATAGTTGGAGTTTCAGTTACACCAAACATTGGTGTAGAAGTCCTTATCACTGATAGAAAATCTAATCAGGTAATTAAGTATGGACGAAGATTTATTGAATACAATTTCTCAACAAGGGAAATTCAGGATTATGGTGCTTTTAAAAGCGCTGTAATTGACTTATTCAATGAATTGGATATCAATCCGAAGTCAAACGTATTTTTGACACTGCCAAACGTGCATTTTGACTTTATGAACCTTCCCTTAATTATTGGTGAAGATGCTATTGGAAATGCCATTTTAGCTAAAGCAGAAGAATCCTACATCTTTAAAAGAGTAGAGCCTGTTTCAGCTTGGCTTGATATAAATACAAATGCTAATACAGACACAAGACACATCGTTTATACATCCTTCCAAAAGACGGTTGTTGATGAAATTAAAGACGTGTTTGCAGATATTGGTTCAAACCTTGTTGGTATTGAATCAGCCTACAGCGCAATTTTAAGAGGTGTTTATTTTTCTAACATCTGTTCTAAAGAAATTGCAGAAAATTATAGCTGGAACGTGTTATTAATTAATACAAACAGTTATGCAATATTCTCTTTAGTTGGTACAAGACTGGTAGACTATCAGGAAGTTCCTCTTGCAATTAAGTCTTTCTCTTATGAAGAAGCTTATCAGGCTATTACAACTTCCGTTTCACAAATTCTGCCGGATTATCCTGCTAAGAAATTATTAATTGTATCTCAGGCAGATGATATTTGTGCTGAGGTATTAAAAACACAAATTATATTTGATGAACAAATAGAAACAATAGATTGCAACAAATATTCAAAACGTCCGTTTGTTGATGTTGCACCCGAAATTACAAGCAAAGAAGCATCTTCAATCACGCTTTCTGCTTTGGGTGCTGCAAACAGCCAAATGTCAGACTTTTTAGTATTGAATATTTTTGGAAAAGGTGCTGCAAGCCAGCAAACACTTTATGCAACATTTACGTTCCTTGATAAGGAAATTCTTGTTACACCTGATTTCATAAGAGGTGTATCAGTTGCGCTTGCAATCATCATATTTCTTATAGGTGCTATGATATACGGGCTTTTATGTTTCTTGTATTCAGCCAAAGAAGCAGAATTGCAGAAAACTAAAAACGCCATTACTAAGGCAGATAGCGATATCAGCGCTCTTCAAAACCAGGGCGGTGTTGTAGATATTAATTCAATCGTAAGCAGAATCATGAATGATAACAAGAAAGCCATCAGTTTCTATGATTCTTTAGCTTCTGATATTCCAAACAACGTATGGCTTACTTATTACTACAATAAAGATGGTGAAAAAGTTGCCGTTGAAGGTATATCAACAACAATAAATGATATTTACGGTTATTATAAAAGCCTTAAGGTTATTTCACCTCAATCAAGCATTAAACTAAATAGATTGCAGGTAGTAACAGGGCCGCTTGATGATATGGAAATTGCAACAAACGACAATCAAAAAATATTTGATTTTGAAATTGCAAACATTGCTTCCCCGAAATCATTAAGAGGAAATTCAGCAGATAATAACGGACAAAACAATCAGCAAACAGGTTCAGCTCCTCAGGGAAATTCCGGTACAAGCGTTGCACCGCCTGTTCTTCCAAGGTTAGAACCCGTTGATATGAACTAAGTTAAGGAAACAAACAAAAAATGTTACAGATAGTAAAAGATAATTGGCTTTATTTTTTAATAGTAGTTGTAGTTCTTGTTTTTGGAGCAAAAGTTATTCCTCCGCAAGTTACAAAAACAGTAGATATTATTAAAATGGCAGATTCTGCTAAAAAAGACTTGAAAGACAAACAAGCAACAGAAAATAATCTTAGAATACAAGCAGAATTATCAAACAGAGCAAAAACACCGGTTGTTGACGGTAAAAAAATATATGAGCTTGAAGGTACACAATTTAGTCCTGAAGCCTCATTTGCTCCGTTATTTGAAACAGTTTTAACTATTGCACAAAGCTCAGGTGTAAGAATTAGATCAATCAATTACAATTATTCTCCAGAATCTGATCCGATTTTTGCAGCAAGACTTCCTGAATATAACGTTTGTGAATTGAGCATTGTATCTGTTGGTACATATTCTCAATTACAAAACTTCTTTAAAGGCTTAATGAAAGATACAAACCTGAATTATTTAGCAGAAGTTGAAATGCAGCCTTGGGATAAAGATAGAACAATTTTGATTGCTAATGTAAAGGTAAGACTTTATACAAAAACTCCTGGTGCAGCTTCTCAGGCACCTGCTCCTGCGGCACCTGCACTTCCTTAAAAGATTTTAATAAATTAAAATTGACCGGCTTAAGTAATCAGCCGGTCTTTTTTATTATCCGAAAGAGTAATATTATTTTTCCTATAAAAATATACAATAATTTTAAAAGTTAGACTATTTTTTAAGGAATGAAATTAATGCAAAGTACTCAAAATACGGGGCTTACGTTTATGCAAGCACCCGAAGTTAAAATGGAAGAATTAAACAACTTATTTTTTGAACTCACAACGAAAAACTGCAACCTAAAGTGTTCTCACTGCTATATTAAAAGAAACCCTTATAAACAGGAAAAAGATTTCATCCATCTTGATAAAATAAAACAGTCTTTAATTTTATCTAAAAAAGAAAAAATTAAATGTATTTATTTAACAGGCGGAGAACCTATGCTCCACCCGGATTTTAATACAATTTTAAGACTTTGTTTAAAATTTTCAAATACAACCGTTATGACAAATGGCACCCTTATAAATGATAAAAAAGCCCGTTTTTTAAGAAAAATTGATGATGAATCCAATTTTGAAACAATATACAGAATAAGCCTTGACCATTATAACGAACAAAAAAATGATGAAATTAGAGGAAGAGGCAGCTTCAGAAAAGCACTCCTTGCAATTCAAAGCCTTTACAAATATGAATTTAACCCGATTATATCTACTGTAAATTATTATCATGAAACAAAAGAAGAACTTTTTGAGGGCTTTAGAGACATGCTCTCTAAAATCGATTTTGAATTTGAAGATATAAACTTAAAAATTATTCCTTATTTTAACCCTGCAGCAAACACATTTAATCAGGTTGAAACAAATAATTTTGATAAAAGCACACTTGATTGCTCTAATTCAAGAATAGTAAGCTCTAAAGGGGTATTTTGCTGTCCTGTTTTGTGTAACGACTTTAGAGCGCGCACAGGTGCTTCTCTTGAAGAGTATTCAAAAAAAGTCTATTTAGATACAGAAAGATGTTTTACATGTGTTCAGCACGGTGCCAAGGCCTTCTCAAATGATTGGATATAGAAATTCAGGTTTGTTGTTATAGTCCCAATATTATCAACGGTATTAATAAAATCCCCGTAAGCACGTTTGCAAAAGAATCTGCCCTTTGTGATAAAATATCTCTTTGGCTTTCTTCATTCATGTTGTTATATCCGAATGCAAAATCAAGCCACATATAATCTCTTGTATATTTTTTAGGAAAAGCCTTAAAGGGTTCCGTAAGTTTTAGCGCCCTTAAAGCCGTTTGGTTAAACATTTCGTTTTGGGATGTAAGTATCATTTTATGGGTTTCAATATTTCCGTCCTTATTAATTTTAAGCCTGATTAATGTATGGTTTTCTTCATCATTTTTTGGCATATTCCAATTTTTGCTTATATCTTTTTCGATATTACCCAAATAGCTTTTTACAAGGCCTTTTTCTTCCATGCTTAAAGGTTTTATCAAAAATTCTTCCGGACATTCATTCAGATATTTTTTATTTGCATATTCTTTAATTTTGCTAAAATTTGTCTTAAATTCAGATATATCCTTCATGTTAAAGTCTTTAGGAATGTAAAAATTGGGCAGTCCTGCACCATATTGACTTATTGAAATAACCCCCGCCTTGTTGTTTTCAAAATCCGCAAAAAATGTAGCTACATTGTCTTTTTTGTCTTTTCCCGTGTATCTTATTCGAAACCCTGCACCTTCAATGTTGTTATAACGTATTTTATAAATATTATCGGTATCCAAAAGCCTTATTGGGTCCTTTATATCCTGCACATTCACCCACTGTGCAAAAACTGGACAAACCCCTAAAATCATCATAAATAAAACTGTTAAAACATTTTTCATTAAACTCACCTTTTTATATAGGGTTGCCCTTTAAAAACCTTCCATGCCAAGTATTATTCGGGCTAACCTTCGGGTTAAATGTGCCGCCAAGAACATTATAGTCAAATGTGAATTCTATACTTATAAAATCCTTTTCAAATTCTTTAGGGAGCGGTCTAAACGGTGCTGTTTCTTTTATTGCACGCAATATCGCATCATCAAAAGCATAATTTTTGGATGATTGCTGTATTTTACACTCTAAAAGCCCGCCGTCTTTTGCAACATTAAAAAATACCACGGCTCTTGTTGATTTATCAGCCTTTGGCGGATGCCAGTTTTTCTTTATGCTTTTTTCAATGTTTGTTATATAAGGATTCCAATTGATTTTACTCTGTTCGCCAGTTTTTTCAGCAGTTTCTTCCTTTAAATATTCAACGGTGGAAGACGGTTCAACATTTCTTCCCTTTACATATTTTTCAATCTCTAAAAAATTTGTCTTAAAATCCGATATATTTTTCATTTCAAAATTATCCGGAATTATAAAATCATATTTCATATCTTTAAAATAAGGCTTGATTGAAATTACCCCTGCTTTTTCATTCTTAAAATCCGCAAAAAATGTAGCTACGTTTTCTTTATTGTTTTTTCCGATATATCGGAGTGCAAAAATAACCCCTTCGTTGTTTTTATAGCTTACATCTTTAATGCTTTTCGTATCCAAAAGCCTTATAGGGTCTTTTATATCCTGCACATTCACCCATTCTGCAAAAACGGGACAAACACCCACAACCAGCAATAATGATATTATTAAAACATTTTTCATAAAAATCTTTCAGCCTTCCCTATAAAATGATTATACCCCTGCCCCACAGAAAAAGATATATTAAATATTGCTTATCATGTTAATTTTCTTTTCCAAACTTTTAATTAAAATACCCTTATGAAAAGAATTTTTTTATTGGTTGTTGCTTTAATACTTATAATTGCACCTCAAATGCAAATGACAACACAAACAGCAGCGCAAATAGCGATGGCTGAAACACTGAAGGGTGGAGCAGTTTATGAAGTTATTCCGAAAGGTTTTTTTGGTGTCTGGCATGTAACATCTAAAATGCAAAGCTCAAATAACCCCAAAATGTTTAATAAATTAAGTGTTGATATCTGGAACCTTTCAGGGGCAGGAAACGTCTTAATTCTTGAAAATGCAATGACAGGCGCAAAATCATCAATTCAAATTGAGGCGGATAATAAAAAACTTGATGGTAAAACGCTGAAATTTATGCGGATTAAAGAAGAGAGGAGTGGTAAATATAAATATATTCAAAGGGAAAGCCCCGAATTTGTGCTTGACGGGAACATTTTCAGAGGATTTGACACTTTTATTATTGAAAAATATGAAGATAACAAACTAATTTCAAAAGATATAGTAAAATATATTGTAATAGGGCAAAAAATATCAGGAGAGAATTAAAATTGAGTGAAAAAATATACGATTTAATCGTTTTAGGAGGAGGACCAGCGGGAATTTCAGCCGCACTATATGCAAAAAGAGGAAATGTGGATGTTGCAATCATAGATACATCAACTCTTGGCGGCCAACCCGTAAATTACCTTGAAATTGAGAATTATTTAGGATTTGATACGATTGAAGGATGGGAATTAGCTGAAAAATTTGAACACCATCTTGATAAATTCAATGTTCCTAAATTTATGATGGAAGAAATTCAAAGCATAGACCTTGTTTCAGACATTAAAACAATTAAAACCCTGAAGGGTGAATATAAAGCACGCACGGTAATTATTGCAACCGGTGCAAGTGCTGCAAAGCTAGGTATTAAAGGCGAAAGCGAACTTATAGGAAAAGGTGTAAGCTATTGTGCCGTGTGCGATGGGGCATTTTACAAAGATAAAACAGTTGCGGTTGTTGGCGGTGGAAATGCTGCAGTTGAAGAAGGCGCTTATCTTACAAAATTTGCAAAAAAAGTTTATATCATTCACCGCAGAGATGAGCTTCGCGCGGATAAAATCGTTCAGGAACGTGCCTTTAAAAACGATAAGCTTGAATTTATCTACGATACCGTTCCTTTGGAAATTAATGCCAACGATGAAGGATGTGTAGGCAATTTAAAAGTTCAAAATGTTAAAACAAAAGCAATTGAAGATTTGGCTGTAGATGGTGTTTTTCCGTACATAGGCTTTACCCCGAATGTTAAAGACTTTTCAGGGCAGGTTATGCAGGATGAAAGAGGGTTTATCAAAGTTGATGAACAGATGAGAACAAGTACCATGGGTGTTTTTGCGGCAGGTGATGTTCGTATTACGCCTTTAAGACAGGTGATTACAGCGGTTTCAGATGGTGCCGTTGCAGGCATTTCGGCCGTTAAATACATTGAAGAATTAAAACTTGCAGCAGTGCAGGCAAAATAGCAGTTTAAAGCCCCTTAAACAAAGGGGCTTAAATATTTTAAAGGAGAGTAGCAATCTATGAAGGCATTAATATTTGACGAAGGTTTAAAATTTGTTGAAAACTATAAAGAACCGGTTTTAAAACAAGGTGAAGCACTTATAAAGGCAACTCTTGGCGGAGTTTGCAATACCGATGAAGAAATAACAAAAGGCTATATGGGCTATAAAGGTGTTTTAGGACATGAGTTTACAGGGGTGGTTGAAAAAGTATATGATGAGGCAGATAAAAAATGGCTTGGAAAAAGAGTTGTGGGTGAAATTAATGCAGGATGTAAAAATTGCGAATGGTGCGCAAAAGGCTTAGAGCGCCATTGTCCGAATAGGGGAACGCTTGGTATCTGGCAAAAAGAAGGGTGTTTTAGCGAATATTTTACTCTTCCTGTGTCTAATTTGCTTGAAATTCCCGATAATGTGCCGGATGAAACCGCTGTATTTATTGAGCCTCTTGCTGCTGCTTATGAAATAATTGAACAGGTGCATATAAAGCCGACAGATAAAGTGGCGCTTTTAGGGGATGGAAAACTCGGGCTTTCTATTGCGCTTGTTTTGGGTGCTTTAAATATTGATATAACCCACATCGGAAAACACCAAAATAAGCTTGATATATCAGCAAATGCCGGAAATAAAATTCTGCTTTTAGATAATATTAATGGCTTAGAGCAATCTTTTGATGTTGTAATCGAAGCTACAGGCTCTAAAGGAGGGTTTGAAACATCCTTAAACCTTGTAAAACCAAGAGGTATACTTGTTTTAAAAAGTACAATTGCAGCAAAAGAAGGCTTAAACCTTGCCCCTGTTGTAATTAATGAAATTACTGTTGTGGGTTCAAGATGCGGACAGTTTTCACCTGTTATGAGGCTTTTAGAGCGTGGCATGCTTGATGTTTCGCCCTTAATAACAAAAATAATGCCGTTTAATCAAGGGGTTGAAGCATTTGAACTCAACAGACAAAAAGACACACTTAAAGTAATTTTGAAGTTTTAATATTATAATTTTGTTGAAGAAAAACCTTTTGCAAAAAAGGACCGTTAAAAATTCGTGTCGCAAACTTAATTTAAGGATATTAAGTTGGTTTATGACCGGGCGAATCCCCGTGTCCGTTTTGTAAAAGGTTTTTATGATAACAAAACTACATTCTTTTTAAATCTTCAATTGCATGGATGAATTCATCCGTTAATTCTTCAGAATATTTTTTGCCTCTTAATTTCTTAATTTCTTCAAGCGCCTGTTCTTCAGTGTATGCCTTACGATAAGGGCGCTCTGATATCATTGCATAATATGAATCTACAATTAAGATAATTTGCGAAATTAAGGGAATGTCGTCCCCTTTTTTCTTGCTTGGATATCCTGTTCCGTCCCAATTTTCATGGTGGTGTTCAATTATAGGAATAATATTTGAAACATGGTTTATAGGTTTTAAAATTTCCTGAGCAGCATAAATAGGGTGTTTTGTAATGGTTGCCTTTTCTTCTTCTGTTAAAGGAGAAGTCTTTTTAAGTAAATCATTTGGCACCATAATATTCCCGATATCATATAATAGCATCGCGATTTTCAATTTATCAACATCGGTTTTTGATAAATCAAACCTTTTTGCAATAGCTGAAGCCAATTGCACTTTCGATTTTGTAATGCCCTCTTGATGTTGTGGAGCATAGCTTTTAGATATTGTATCTACAACTGTATACAGTAAATCTTTTGTAGAGCTTCCGCTTGTATTTTCTTGTTTTGTCTGAAGCTTTTTAGATAAATTTTCAGCCATTGAAGTGTTAAATGGTATTTTATGGTTATCCAAAATCTGAACAAACGCATCCACAGCTACTTCCTGCCATGATACTTCATCTGCAGCTTCAGCCAGTCTCACTTGGTTTCTGCCGTTTTGTTTAGCAAAATACATAGCTTTATCTGCCATCTCAACAAGCTCGTCCAAATTAGTTGTTTGCTCAATAAACGTTGCAACCCCGATGCTTGCAGTAATTTTTCCTACTGTTTCAACATGTTCACCTTCAAGTGATGCACGGATTCTTTCTGCTGCAATAAGCCCGCCGTTTGAATCAACACCGGGAAGAATTATTGCAAATTCTTCACCCCCTATGCGGGAAGGAACGTCCACAGACCTTGAATTTTTGGTAATAACAGATGCTACGGTTTTAATCGCAATGTCGCCTGCAGAATGGCCAAACATGTCATTTATATGTTTTAATTTATCTAAATCAAGTGAAATCAGGGTAAAAGGCTGGTTTAAACGCAGCGCACGTTTCGCTTCACGGGCAAGAGCATCTTCATAAAACCTTCTGTTGAATAATTCTGTCAAAGGGTCTGTTACAGCTTGTTTTTTTACAGTTTCAAAAAGGTTTGCAATTGTAATAGCAAGCTCAATTTGCCGTGCAAAAAGATTTAAGAAGTTAACCTCAGATTCTTTAGGCTCTTCTCTTGGTGAAAATACGGCTAAAAAGCCTGTAAACTCTTTTGATACAATAGGTAATATCATCAAAGATTTAACAAGAGTTGTGTTTCTTAAATCTGCAATTTTTTCAGGGATAAAATTATCCGGAAAAAGAAGATTAAAAATATCTTCATTAATTGAATAAAATCTAAATTTCTTATTTTCTATAGCTTCATATAAAGAAGTATTTTTTCCGATTGTAATACGTGTTTCAAAAAGTGGTGTTTTGATACATTCATCAAGTTTTGCCGAAAACTCGTTTTGAAAATAAGTTTTAAAAGCAAAAAATTCGCCTTTTGAATCAAGCTGTTTTTGAATAATACAGCTGTAAAAATACCTGAATTCTCCATGAAGGCTTGATACAATTGTTTCTAAAACACTTGATAAGGGCCTAGATGAATTCATCATATCCCACACATGTTCAAGCGTGAGCAAGGTCTGATTAGCTTTGTGCAATTCTTCTGTTCTTTGGGAAATTTCTTTTTCAAGGGCAAGATTTTTTTGATAAATTTCAACAAAATCAGTCCTTTGTTGATAAATTTTATCTTCAACCCGTCTTAATTTTTCGCCTGAATTTTTAATCCAATCAAAAAGTCCCATGGCTTCTATTATACAACTTTTTCATTTCTTTTCAAAGAGGTTACAAATTTTTAAAGATTTTTTTAATTTCTTCAAAAACTTCTTCTGCTTTTATGTATTTTGTACACTCCATTGTTCCCTTTTTACATTTTCTTTTATGACATGGAATGCAAATAGGTTTCCCTAAAGGAAATCCAAGGTTTCCTTCTCCTAAAGGTGTATAAACATTTTTTGAAGTTGCAAAAAACAGGGTGAAAATTTTTGGCCTGCCTTCTTTTATAACCCCAAAGCCAAGATGCGAAGCACCAGAATCCGGGCTTACTATTAAATCTGCCCTCCGCAATACTTCAATATATTCACTCATATTGGTTTTTCCGGCAAGAATAAAAGCATTTTCCCCGTTTGTAATTTCATTTATCAATTTTAAATCTTTTTCAACGCCTGTAAAGATAATGTTGGCGCCATTTTTCACCAAATTAAAAAGTTTTTGCCACTCTGATACATCCCAGTGCTTGTTTTTCCACATTGTTGCAGGTGCAAAAACAAAATTTGGCTTTGTTGTATCAATATCTTTTAATAAATTATCTATTTTATTTTTTGTCATTTCATCAGATGGTGGCAATTGTGCTTTAGGTGTATACTTTGCCATATTTTCTTTCGAAACAAGCCCTGAGCCTTCAAGTATATCAAGGTTTCTTCGTATTATATGGCGGTTTTTAAAAGGACGCTTTTCTTTAGGGGCAACTTTTTTATCAAGAACAAGTGTTGAAAATTCACGCCCATCCGCCATTCCGATTTTTTCTTTACCACCTGAAAGTGCTGTAATTATTGCACTTTTGAATAACCCTTGAACATCAATGGTGTAATCATATTTATTCTTTTTTAAAATATTTGTAAACTTAACAATATCAGGCAAGCTTAAAAGCCAGTTTTTGCGCCATTTTGAAATTTCTGCTACATAAACATTATCTAAAAGCGGGTTATTTTGTACAATGCCTTTGCATTTATCGGATACAACCCAATCAATTTGAGCATCCGGGTAAAATGTTCTCAAACAATCCGCAACAGTAAGGCTGTGTACGATATCGCCAATCGCACTCAGCCTCACAATTAAAAATTTTTTCTTCTCATCCATTCTCTAAATTATAATATAAACCGGACTTATTAGATATCTTCTTCTAATTCGCTATCAAGCCCTTTTAATTGTTTTTTCTTTAAATTATGCACAACGGCATCCACAAGAAGGTTATAAGATTTCATATCTTTAACATTTGGCCCGAATTCCTTAATAAGGGTTTCTTTGACCATATTTTCAAGCCGCTCGCTATCTTTTTCAATTCCCTTATTATCGTCAGGAATTAGATAATCTATGTATTTAGAGCCGATTTTATAATCCTGGATGCTCTTAAACATAAACCATCTTAATTTGGGGCTTAAATTTTTAATAGTTTTTACAAACTTTAGATTTTTAAAATCCATTCTAACCTCATTTTTTTGGGTTTTAAACCTTCACGTATTTTATAAAATGCCTGAATATAAAAAGTGTCATAAACTTGTTGAATATTAACAAAACTTTACGTTCACTTTCTCAAAGATTCTGGCAGCTCTTCTTAGATAATTATATCGTTTTTTTTAAATTTTGTAAATTTTTCTTTACAAATAAAAGACTATCATTAAAGTTTAGGATGGTTAGGTACGATATATAAACTACAAGGATGATTTACAGGAGACTATCAAGTTTATGGTAAGCGAATTTAACATAAAAGCATTTGGGTATAATGTTATTCCCGATAAGAAAATGACCAAGGAAAACGCGGCAAAAACAATAGAGCATGCCATGGGTGCTTTATGGGAGCCTGTTTTAGATTATCTTAAAACAAATGAAAATGTATTTTCAGGAGATGTTAACGCTGAAATAAACAGGATTAATATGCAGACAATGCAATTAGGTACAATTGTAAATGGCAATAATGAAATTAGAAATATAGACATTCAATCATAAAATTCCTCCTCTATAAAGTGAAATGAAAGTTTAGGCTTGATATTATTCAAGCCTTTTTCTTTTATATCCTGTTTTTAGAGGAATTTTCTTGATGGTTTATGAATATTTTTGTAAAATATTTAAGTATTATTGGTGGAATTAACCTTAAAAGAGGAAGAATAAAAGTGAAAGATTTTATAAAAGCTTTATGCTTAACATTGTTATTTTTTGCATATTCAGGGCTACTTTTTTACGGCGGCATGTTTGTTGAAAAACAAATTGCAAATGAAGCCGAAAAACAAAATGAACAGATTGAAACCCAAAGCGATATGAATATTGCAGCACATAAAACAGCTGAAGAATATCATAAATATTATGAAATTGTTGTTTCAAGAATAAGAACAACAGAATTTGAAGGCTTTAATAAAAAAGCACTTGATGATTATATTCTATCCCATGACGACAGATTAAATACACTTGTGGAAGCATTTTACCCCGATAAAGATGACTCTACAAAATATGGTACAAGCTTCCCTATGGTATATGCAAATTTTAAAAAAGCATTTGAAGAAGCAGAATTATTTACATATAAAACCTTAATGCTTGCAATGTCTACAATGGATATCGAAGAAGAAATTGAAAGAATTTTTAAAGATAACCAAACCTATAATGTAGGAAATAATGTAGATTTACAAAACTCTGAAACTGTGGAAACCCAAGAAAGCTTAGAAAATACAGAAAACACTGAAAATAATCAAAATACAGAAACCTTGGATACCCCAGCATCAGAAACAAATAATACTCCTCAAGCCACCCCTGCTTCTTAAGGTTTATTTTTCATTTTTTTAAATAATTTTGTTAATTTTAAAAGTGCTGTATATGTTGATAAAATAACAAGTTTTTCACCGGGGCGCACTTTATCTGTTGCTTCATCCAGCGATCTTCTTATGTTGGAATCAATCAGCATAAGGCTTGTGTCGCACCCTGCATATTTTAGCCTTAGCGCCATATCGTCCGCGCGGGTGCCTGTTATATAGAAATTTCCCCTGAAGTTTTTCAGGCTTTCAAAATCAGAATCCCAAAGCCATGAAACATCTCTTCCATCTGCATAGTTGTCATTTATCGCAATTAAAATATGGGTGTGTTCAATATTTTTCAACCCTCTTAAAACTTCACTTGCGCCGACAGGGTTTTTAATGAGGTATACTGTTGCAGGCTTATCTTTTAAGAAAATATTTTGATTACGCCCAAATACCGGCTTATAGTTTTCTAATGCTTTATCAATAAAACGTCTTTCTATACCGTTTATAAGAGCGCAGGCAATAGCACCAAGCGCATTATAGGCATTGTAAAGCCCTGTAAGATTAACCTTAAAGTTGTAAGATTTTTCTTTATATGTAATGTATAAAAAGAAATGGTCTGGAAACATTTTGACATCTGCTTTAATATCCGGCTGAACCCTTCTGTTACCGCAAGGGCAATACCATTTTCCAAGTTGTGAATAAAAAACCTTATCATATTTTAAAGGAAGGGTGCATCTTGAACAGTGAATAATTTCGGATGGGCTTTTTGAATGTTTATCATACCCTGCAAAGCTTATATTTTCTATGCCGTAATATATTTTCTTTCTTGGCCCGCCTGAAATTTTTGCATCAATATCCGATAATGTCGGGTCATCTGCATTTAAAATTAAAGTTAAGTCTTCATTTAATTCAATACCAGCCTGAATCTTTTTCTTTGTAGTATTTAATTCACCGTATCTGTCTAATTGGTCTCTGAATAAATTTGTAACCAGAAGATATTCAAATTTCATATCGGAAAATAGGGTGGAAAGATATGCTTCATCGCATTCTATAACATAATTATCAACCCTTTGAAGCGGATTATCTTTTAAAATCTTGTAAAGTCCTAGGGCAACTGCTGTTGCAATACCGTTTGGCATGTTTGCACCGAGTTCGTTATGTATAACAGAATGTTCTGCTTCTCTTAAAATTTGGGCTAAAATTCCTGCAGTGGTGGTTTTTCCGTTTGTTCCGGTTACTGCAAAACAATCTGAAACAGCATATCCTCTTGCATCAGACAAAAAATCTTTATAATTCTGCCTCAAAATTTTTCCAGGAAAACTTGTTCCCTCAAAATTAAATTTTTTGAGAAAAGAATATATATTATAAGTATTTTTCAATGCTTTGTTGAAATTTGACACGATAGTAAAATAATCCACCTTATGTATAGAATACTCATCCAATATAAATTATAATATCAAAATGATAGAATTTGGCTATATTTTAATAATTATATTTGAATTAATTATCGCCCTTGTGATTATTTTTGCTCTTAGAACCCTTGAAAAAAAGGTTAGAAACTGTCTTTCAAATGTAAATAAACAAGCAAAAGAAACACTTTGTACAATTAAAAATGTCCGCTTGAATTTAAAAAATTTTAATAAACACGTTTGTAATATAAAAAAGTTGGATATTAAAAAAATAAAACAAGCCATTCTTTTGGTTTTAGATGTTGTAAATTTTATCCTTCTTGTAAAGTCTATGGATTTTAAAAACCTTGGAAAAGCTAAAAATTTTAAAAAACTCATTCCTTTCGGACTTCTTAAAAAACTTATTTTCAAATTAAAATAGCCTTTTAGTTTAGCAAACTAAATTACCCTTTTAGATATTTTTTTATTCATTGAAAGTTTATAAACTTTTATTAAGACAAACATTTTAAAAGGGAGTGTCTTTATGCTAATTGAAAAAAGATTTCAAGAGAATGAAAATTTCGCCCTGTTAGAGTTCCACAATGTGAATAAAGAAACCATTCCCTGGCTTGAATGCCTTGCGGGCGAATATCATTGTAAAGTTGAAAAAAAGGAATGGAGAAGTAAATACAATAATTACGTTGTATATGATTATGAACCGTTTTGCTCTGAAGGTTTTGAAATCACTGTAACCTTGTCTTGCAAAACCCCTGAATTTCTAAACTTTGTAAGATATTTATACGAAGAAAAGATGCAGGTGATTAATTATTTAAATGATTGCGTGATGCTTTAAAAGTTTTGGTTGGTTCACATTAATTAGACTATTTTCAGAACCAAAAAGGGCGGTTTGATTATATCCCCGCCCTTTTCTATTTATTCTTTTTTATCTTCTTCTCTTGGAATAAGCTTGCAGCCTGTTTCATCAAATATAGAAACAATATTTTTGCCGTTATGTTTAGAGTGGTATAAAGCCGTATCTGCACTATTGATAAGAGTTTTAGCTTCTTCACCATCCATCGGATACTGGCAAACCCCGATGCTTGTTGTAGGTGAAATATACGTATCTTCTTTGGCTTTGACTTTTATCTTTGAAATATTTATCCTGAGCCTTTCTGCAATAATTACGGCATCTTCTTTTGTAGTTTCAGGAAGTATAACAATAAATTCTTCTCCGCCGTATCTTGCGGGAATATCAATTTTTCTAACAGTTTGCGAGATTTCATTTGATAATTCTCTTAAAATCTGGTCGCCGATAAGGTGTCCGTATGTATCGTTTACTTGTTTAAAATTATCAATATCAAGCATTAATAAAGACATTTTGTGTTTATATCTTGAACATCTTCTGATTTCATTTTCAAGCAATGTATAAAAATGTCTTGAAATATAAAGCTTTGTAAGCCCGTCTTTGGTTGCAAGTTCATATAATTTCGCATTATCAATGGCAATAGCCGCCTGATTTGATAATGAGGTCATAAATTCTAAATCTTTTTGGTTGAAAAGTTTATTGTTTTTCTTGTTTGAAATATTGATAACGCCAATAGTTTCACCCTTTGCAATCAAAGGAACACAAAGGAGAGATTGAACATTTGGAAGCGAATCTTTGTTTACAAACCTTGGGTCATTAGAGCCTAAGTTCGTTATAATGGCTTTCTTTTCAAGGAAAACAGTACCCGCAACGCCTTCCCCTGCTTTAATTTGGGAACATTGAATAAGCCCGTTGTTTATGTTTTCTTCCACTCTTTTGTCTGCTAAACCGTATACAACCTTAACTTGCAAAGAGTTTGATGTGTAATCATAAAGCATCAAAGACCCTTTTTCAGCATCTAAGGTCACAAGAGCCTTGCTTAAAATAACCTGTAAAAGCCTCTTAAGGTCATCAATAAAGTTTACGGCCTGAGAAATATTATAAAGAATTGAAATATTATAAAGCGATTTTTGAAGTTCTATAATTTTATCGTCCTGCCCTTTTCTATGGAGCAATTTTACAATTACAGGTTCCATAAATTCAAAAATCTTTTTTAAAAAGTTTAAATTTTCCGCATCTATTTCAGTTTTGTCATCGTTATCCTTGCCTATGAAGCAAATGCACACAGGCATGTTCTTTTCTTTATCAAAAAATACCCTGATATATTGAACTTCTAAATCAGAAAGGCCGTTATTTTGCCAGAAAGAATTAAAAATTTGCTGATGAGCTTCATTCGTAGTCTTAATGATTTCGCCCCTGCTCATCACAGACCAGAAAGCCTCGTTTTCATATTCAAAATACTCATCCATTCTGGTATTTTGATTGGTGATAACGCTTTTAAATACCGTATTTTCAAATAAATAGAAAGAAATATTTTTGTTGTTTAAAGCAATACTTATAGCATCAGACATTTTGATAATTAAATCTTCAATATCAACTGCCTGACTTGCGATAGCGTTTATTTCAAACATTTTATTGAGCGTATGCACCGCGCTCTCTAAATGGCTGTAATTATTTTCCGTCATTTCTTTCATTGGTATTTTTTATTTTTATAATATTATAAGATAAATCGCTAGTAAATACAATTTGTATAGGATTTTCATATTTTATGGCTGATAATGGGCAAAAAATAATAGAAAGAAAATGTCAGGGCTGCGGCAAAATTTTGGATAGAAAAAATTTTATAAAAATCACCTTGAATCACGGAAAATTGTATATAAACCCGAATTCCAAAATTTTAGGCAGAAGTATGTATATTTGTGCTGACCATAATTGTATTAAAACGCTAATTAAGAAAAAAAGAATAACAGGCGCGCTGAAATTTAAAAATTTTGATGAAATAAAAGAAGTTGAAAAACAACTCTTAGAGATGGTATTCTAATATTAAAAAAAGGGATACTCAAAGTTTAAAAATAAACGAATATCCCGAAAATAAGTTGTTTATCAAATTTAATATGAATTTATTCCCACAGCTGCAATATTATTTTGCCGGGGGCGCCGTTTCCCCCCTGCGGGTGGTTAAGTTCGCTTAAGTTTGCTATTTTGTTATATATAAGAAGCGCACTGCCCCCTCCCCCTGCTGCAATATGCGCATTTTCAGGGGTTTTACCTTTGCTGTTGTTCATTTCTGTTGATTGTGTGCCGCCTGCTCCTCCTGTGCCTCTGTATGTTTTATTATTAAGGCTTAGTGAATAATCTGCCCCAAACCCTCCGATAGCAGGGCTTGTATTGTTATCACCCGGAGTATTTCCAGGCTTACCTTTAGTGCATCTGTTTTTATTGTTGATATAATGGCTTGAACCAACATCGCATATTTTAGAAGGTTCTCCGCCTTTTCCGTTTATTAGCGTTGTGGTATTGCCGTTTTGGATAACATCGGGGCTTTTTCCGCCTCCCCCTCCGCCTGCTTTAATTTCAATAAAATTAGTATCCCCGAATATTGTTATACCGCCCTCGGTTGCAGGAATTATCGTATTATTTGAAACTTTAGCGCCAATTCCTCCTGCACCTATTCTTATTTTTATTATTTGCCCTGTTTTAACACGCACGGTTTCTGTTATTGTATTTCCACTTGCTCCGCCGCCTCCTGCGCCGGTTTCAGCGTATTTATAATCCCCTTTACCGCTGTTTAATGCGGTATCCCAATACATATTCCAGGATAACCTTGCATAACCGCCCGAGCCTCTACCGCCGTCGTGAAGGCCGTAGCCCCCTCCGCCCCCGCAGCCGCCGTATCCTGAAGCATCCCCGCCTTTTGGCTTATCTGCTGTTCCACCGGTGCCGCCTGAGCATATAGTTTTTCCAAAAACAGTTGTTGCGCCACCATCGCCGCCTGTTGTTTTGTTTGCATATATTATATTGCCTAAAGTTGTACCGTTGCCTGCTGTATGGCCGTAATTTGTTACAAATCCTAGTGTTCTGTAACTATTATTAAGGTAGTTATATGTAACACCATCTGTAATCCAACCTTGGCATCCATAAAATGGCTCCCCGCTTAGGCCATAACTTTGGCCTGTTGGAGAACCGCCGCAAGTTCCAACTCCATATACTTTTCCACCGGGGATTGTAGTTAAAATGCGGGTTGTGTCTCTATATATGGCAGATTCTATATCCCAGTTTTCGCTCCCCTCTCTGCCATTACCACGCTCTGCGGCAACAATAGTGCCTGATAAATTTATTTGTCCTGCTTTACCTCCAGAAGCACCTATTCCCAATTTAATATTAAGTTCTTCATTCTGTGTCACATGAATAGGCTGTATAGGCACCATTTGCCCTGAGCCGCCTCCGCTTCCGCCCGGGCCGTAATCAAGATATGTGATTCTTATAGCACCGGGTTTGCCGTCCCCGCCCTGTGTCGGGCATGTGTAGTTTTTTGCCCAAATGCCTGCACCGCCATTGCAATTATTTGCACCAAATATTGTTGAAGCACTGTAGTTTGCCCCATTTTCACCTGCACTAGCCTGATCAACATGCGCTCTTCCGCCCCTACCACCACCGCCTCCACCCTCTCCACCCCCGCCGCCTCCACCCCCACCACTGCCTGGGTGGCCGCTGATAAGGCCGATGTTGCCATCGCCTTCACCTTCACCCCGACCGCTACATCCACCGCTACTCCCTGATTGAGCGATCAGAACGAATCATTCACCCTTTTATCGGGCCGCGCGGCTATTCGGCCGCGCGGCCCTGAAGCTTTCCAGAAAAAAGCCGCCATACAAGCAAAACGGAGTTTTGCGCAAAAAGTCCTTTTTGATACTTTTTCTTTCAAGAAAAAGTATGGATACCCACAAGGAGGAGCCCATGAAGAAGCTGATTAGTTTACTGCTGGCGGCGTCTCCGGCGGCCAGAG